>NZ_JBFALF010000012.1:0-276100 GCF_040656115.1 Nonomuraea sp. NPDC050202
CTCCTGCTGGATCTCCAGGCTGGAGGCCTCGCGGCCGTTGGCCAGCCGCACCCGCCGCCGCCCGGTCATGTCGTGGGAGACCTCGCGGATCGCCCGGATCGGGTTCTCCAGCGACAGGTCCCGCATCACCGTGCCCGACTCGATCATGCGCAGCACCAGGTCGGTGGCGCCGACCTTGAGCAGCATCGTGGTCTCGCTCATGTTCGAGTCGCCGACGATGACGTGCAGGCGGCGGAACCGCTCGGCGTCGGCGTGCGGCTCGTCGCGGGTGTTGATGATCGGCCGGGACCGGGTGGTGGCGCTGGAGACGCCCTCCCAGATGTGCTCGGCCCGCTGCGAGACGCAGTAGACCGCGCCGCGCGGCGTCTGCAGCACCTTGCCCGCCCCGCACACGATCTGCCGCGTCACCAGGAACGGGATCAGCACGTCCGCCAGCCGGCCGAACTCCCCGTGCCGGCCGACCAGGTAGTTCTCGTGGCAGCCGTAGGAGTTGCCGGCCGAGTCGGTGTTGTTCTTGAACAGGTAGATGTCACCCGCGATGCCCTCCTCGCGCAGCCGCTTCTCGGCGTCCACGAGCAGGCCCTCAAGGATGCGCTCGCCCGCCTTGTCGTGGGTGACGAGCTCGATGACGTTGTCACACTCGGGTGTTGCGTATTCAGGATGGCTGCCCACGTCCAGATACAGACGTGCGCCGTTGCGGAGGAAGACGTTGCTCGATCGGCCCCAGGACACGACTCGCCGGAACAGGTAGCGCGCGACCTCGTCCGGGGACAACCTGCGCTGGCCCCTGAACGTGCAGGTCACGCCGTACTCGTTCTCCAGCCCGAAGATGCGACGATCCATCACCTCACACTATGCCCACGGATCGGCAAGCGGGAGAGATCTTCGCAGGTGTTTTCCCTCCGGAGTCGCCGATGACCGCTTTCGCCGCGCTTCGGCCCCCGTGCCCGCCCCCACGGGGCGCGGGTGCCGCGGCGCGCCTCGTCAGGGGGTGTAGATCTCCTGAACCTGGACGATCTTGCCCTTGTGGACGGTGATGAGGGCCGGGTGGCCCGCCTTGCCGTGCCGCTTGATCAGCGTCGCCCTGGAGCAGCGCTTGGCGCCCAGGCCCGTCTTGCGGCTGACGGTCAGGTTCCCGCCGGACGGCTTGCAGCCGTACGCCGACAGGAAGATCACGTCCGTGGCGACGGGCGAGGCGTACGCCATGACGTCACCCTCGGGCGGGCCCTCGAAGTGCCCCTCGGTGTGGGTGCCCTTCTTCCACCTGATCGGCTCGTACTCGGCCACGCCGCCCCGCACGTAGGTGAACCAGCCGCGCAGGATGCCGTCGTGGCGGGAGTGGATGCGCTTGGTGAAGTCGTGCTTCGGGTCCGCCTGGAACGTGGTGCCGAAGATCTTCGGCACCTTGTACCTGGGGAACGCGGTGGCGGCCTCGGCGGCCACGCCGGAGGTGAGCATCACGGCCGTCGCGGCGCCCGCCGCGAGAAGGCCACGCAAGGGAGTGTTCACGGATCATGAGATCCGCGATCAACGGGAGTGGTTCGGGCAGGCGCGAGTGAAACAGCTCACACCGGCCCTCACTCTCGGGCTCGGCTCCATACGGCGACGGGGACCGCCGTGGCGGTCCCCGTCGTGACGTCTCGTGCCCGCCCTACAGCGGCGAGGAGCCGTCGTCCACGTCCCCCTCGGGCCCCGTGGGCGGCGGCGTGTCACCGGAGCCCTGAGGCGGCGTGGCGGGCGGCGTGGCGGGGGGCGTGGCAGGCGCAGAGGGCGGGTTGCTGGTCTGGGCCAGCAGCCGCTCCAGCCGCGCCCCCGTCAGCCGGAGGAACTTGCGGTGCTCCCGGTTGCGGTCGAGCACCGCCACCTCCAGCTGCCCCACCGGCGGCCGCTCCCCGCCCGGCTCGGTCAGCGCCATCAGCGCCACCTCCAGCGCGTCGGCCAGCGACATCGACTCGCGGTAGCGCTCCTTCAGCCGGGTCGAGACCGCCTCGGCCTGGCCGCCCATGGCGGCGAAGCCGTGCTCGTCGAAGACCGACCCGTCGAAGGTCAGCCGGTAGATGGCGTCGCCCTCCTTGGTGTCGCCCACCTCGGCGACGACGACCTCCACCTCCAGCGACTTGATCGACTCGGTGAAGATGCGGCCCAGGTTGGAGGCGTACAGGTTGGCCAGGCCGCGGCCGGTCACGTCGGAGCGGTCGTAGGTGTAGCCGTTGATGTCGGCGTAGCGGATGCCGCCGAGCCGCAGCTCCTCGAACTCGTTGTAACGGCCCACGGCCGCGAACCCGATGCGGTCGTAGATCTCGCTGATCTTGTGCAGCGCCCGGGACGGGTTAGGCGCGACGAACAGGATGCCGTCCACGTACTGCAGCACGACGACGGAACGGCCCCGCGCGATGCCCTTGCGCGCGTAGTCGGCCTTGTCCCGCATGATCTGCTCGGGGGACGCATATCCGAAAGGCATGGACACGTGTGGAGGTCCTTTCTAGCGCAGCGGGGCGATGGGGCCGTCGGGCGAGATCAGGCGGGCGTCGAGCATCTGCTGGACGTAGCCCGAGACCTCCTCGTCCGACAGGCGGCGGAACCCGTCGGCGTCGATCACCGACACGATGGGCCAGATCTTCCTCGTCACGTCGGGCCCGCCGGTCGCCGAGTCGTCGTCGGCTGCGTCGTACAGCGCCTGGATCAGCGTCATCACCATGTCGTCGGCCGACGACCCGTCGCGGTAGAGCTTCTTCAGCGACCCGCGCGCGAAGATCGAGCCGGACCCGATCGCGTCGAACCTCTCCCGCTCGTACGGCCCGCCCGCCACGTCGTAGCTGAAGATGCGCCCCTCGTCCTTGTCCGGGTCGTAGGCGGCGAACAGCGGCACCACCACCAGCCCCTGCATCGCCATGGCGAGGTTGCCCCTGATCATGGTCGCGAGCCGGTTGGCCTTGCCCTGGACCGACATGGAGCGGCCCTCGACCTTCTCGTAGTGCTCCAGCTCCACCCGGTAGAGCCGGGCGAACTCGATGCCCGTGCTGGCCGTGCCCGCGATGCCCATGCACGAGTAGTCGTCGGCGCGGAACACCTTCTGCACGTCACGCTGCGAGATGATGTTGCCCGAGGTCGCCCGCCTGTCACCCGCCATGACGATCCCGCCGGCGAAGGTGGCGGCCACGATCGTGGTCGCGTGCGGAACCTGGTCACCGATCGGCGTGGCCAGCACCTCACCCCGCCGCGGTAGCAACTCAGGCGCGTACGAGCCGACAAACTCTGTGAACGAGGAACTTCCGGTGTTCTGGAAGAGCTGGTTCACCAAGCCGACGGGCAGATCCCTGTGCGATGCCACGCGACTCCCTCCAAACGTTCAGTGTTCCTAGGGCGACCCTACTCATGTTGGGTTGCTGTCTGCACTTCCCACGATCAGCTCACGGCGAACCACCCGCCACAGCTCGCCTGAAAGGCCCTATTAGCCCCTTCGCGCGCCAAAGGTCCGTGTTCAGATCGTTTCTTTACGGCCGTCGGCGCCCATGCGACTGTCGGTATGTCTGCACGTCCTGAACAGGAGGCCGACAATGCGACTCCCCAGCCGACCCGCGCTGATCGGGATCATCGCCGCACTCGCCCTCACCTCCTGCGGCACCGGCGGCGGCTCCGACGAGGGCAGCACCACCCTCACCATCGCCGCCAACTCCATCGAAGGCGGCAAGAACTCCGAGACCGCCCAGTGGATCAAGCAGTGGGTGATCCCCGAGTTCGAGAAGACCCACCCCAACGTCAAGGTCCTGTTCCAGCCCAGCGGCGTCGACGACGAACAGTACAAGACCAAGATCGCACTCGACCTCAAGTCCAGGACCGGCGCCGACGTGATCGACCTCGACGGCATCTGGGTCGGCGAGTTCGCCCAGGCCGGCTACATCAAGCCCCTCACCGAGGTCGGCGGCGCCACCGTCGAGCAGTGGGAGGGCTGGGCCCAGATCCCCCAGGCCGTGCAGGGCCTCGGCATCTTCGACGGCAGGAAGTACGGCCTGCCCCAGGGCACCGACGGCCGCGTCCTGTTCTACAACAAGACCCTGTTCGCCAAGGCCGGGCTGCCCGGCCGCTGGCAGCCCGCGAGCTGGCAGGACATCATCGACGCCGGCACGAAGCTCAAGGCCGCGGGCGTCCCCGTCCCCATCCAGCTCAACGCCGGCACCGCCATGGGCGAGGCCACCACCATGCAGGGCCTCCTCCCCCTCCTCGCCGGCGCGGGAGCCGAGATCTACACCACCGGCAAGTGGACCGGCGCCTCGCAGCCCATGAAGCACGCGCTCGGCCTCTACCAGCAGATCTACGGCGGCAGCGGCCTCGGCGACCCCAGACTGCAGCAGGAGGCCAAGGGCCGCGACAAGTCCTTCGCCCAGTTCGCCGAAGGCAGGATCGGCATCCTCGCCGAGAGCGACTACTTCTGGCGCTCCGTCATCGAACCCCAGGCCGGCGTCGCCCCCATGAAGGACCGCGACCAGGCCGTCGGCTACGCCAAGATCCCCGCCAGGCAGCCCGGCGCCGGCATCCGCGGGCAGGACTTCGTCAGCATGTCAGGCGGCGCCGTACGCGTGCTCAACCCGTTCTCCAAGAACCCCAGGCTCGCCTGGGACCTGCTGGCCTTCATGCACTCCGCCGCCGCCACCAAGTCACAGCTCGCCGGGCAGGTCCGCATCAGCGCCCGCACCGACGTCAACGACGAGGTGCTCACCGCCGACCCCATGCTCAAGTACATCGCCGACGAGGTGCTCCCCCTGACCGCCTACCGGCCAGGCGTCGCCGTCTACCCGCAGGTGTCCACCGCCCTGCAGGAGGCCACCGCCGCCGTCGTCAGCGGCAAGACCGCCGACGAGGCCGCCACTGCCTACCAGAGCACGCTCGAGGAAATCGTCGGTGGCGCGGCCAACATCAGCGGCTGACGCCGCCGGGCTCGGCAAGGGCAGGGCGATCGCGTTCGTCCTGCCCGCCCTCGCCCTCATCGCCGTCTTCCTCGTCTTCCCCGCCCTGTGGACCATCTACCTCGGCCTCACCGACTACCGCCTCACCGGCCTGGCCGCCGCCGACCCCCAGCTCGTCGGCACCGACAACTACACCGGCGCCCTCACCGACCCCCGCTTCCTGTCCTCGCTGTGGCTCACCGTCCTGTACGTCGGCGGCTCCGCCATCCTCGGCCAGGCCGGGCTCGGCTTCACCCTCGCCTGGATCCTGCGCACCCGCGCCGGCACCCTTCGCCGCGCCGTCGAAGGCGTCGTCCTGCTGTCGTGGATCCTGCCCAGCACCGTCGTCGGCTTCCTCTGGTTCGCCCTGCTCGACCGCGACGACGGCACCCTCAACGCCCTCCTGCACACCCCCGGCTTCGCCTGGCTCCTCGACCACCCGCTGCTGTCGATCATCGTCTTCAACGTGTGGCGCGGCACCGCGTTCAGCATGATGCTCTACTCCGCCGCGCTGGAGAACGTGCCGCCCTCCCACCTCGAGACCGCCCGCCTCGCGGGCGCGGGCGTCCTGCAGCAGCTCCGCGACGTCGTCCTGCCCCTCATCCGCCGCCACATCCTGACGAACCTCCTGCTCATCAGCCTGTGGACGTTCAACGACTTCACGCCGTTCGTCCTCACCGGCGGCGGCCCGGAAGGCCGCTCGGAGATCCTGCCCGTGTACGTCTACCGCGTCGCCCTCAGGGACGGCCAGCTCGGTGTCGGAGCCGCCATCTCCTTCCTCATCCTGCTCATCAACCTCGTCTTCGCCCTGGCCTACCTGCGGCTCCTGCGCGGCCGGCGCCGCCACGAGGAAGTCGTCGCCGCCGGAGGCCCACCCGCATGATCCGCCACACCGTCGGCAGGCTCGCCGCCACCGTCTTCATCGCCGTCGTCCTGGCCTTCTTCACCCTGCCCATGCTCTGGCTGGCCAGCGCCCCCTTCGACGACACCCCTGCCATCACCACCTCCATCCCCGAATTCACCCTCCGCAACTTCTCCGCCATCCTCGACAACCCCTACGCCCTCGGCTCCATCCGCAACTCCCTCATCCAGGGCGCAGGCGCCGCGGCCCTCGTCGTCGTCCTCGCCGCGCTCGCCGCCTACGCGCTCTCCCGCGTCCGCGTGCCCGGCCGTGACGCCCTGCTCTACCTGCTCCTCCTGCTGTCGTCCGTGGTCACCGGCACCGCCGCCATGGTGCCCATCTTCGAGCTCGCCACCCGTCTCGACCTGATCGACACCCACCTCGGCGTCGTCCTCGTCGTCTCCGGCGGCCTCCTGCCCGCCGCCATCTTCATCCTCAAGGACTTCATGGACGACACCCCCACCTCCTACGAGGAGTCCGCCCGCGTCTTCGGCGCCACGCCCCTGCAGATCCTCCGCCACATCGTGGTCCCCCTCGTCAGGCCGGGCCTGGCCACCATCGCCGTCTGGGCGCTCGCCAGCGTCTGGGGCGGCTTCCTGTTCCAGTTCATCCTGCTCAGAGACCCCGAGAAGGCTCCCGGCTCCGTCATCCTCTACACCCTCTACACCGAAGGCGGCGCGCCCAGGCTCGACCTCATCTCCACCTTCTCCCTGCTCTACTCCCTCCCCGTCGTCGCCATGTACCTGTTCGTCTCCCAGCGCTACGGCTTCCGCTTCCACGGAGGAATCAAACGGTGATCACCCTGCACGCCCTCACCAAGATCTTCCCTGGCGGGGTCCACGCTCTCGACGACATCCACCTCACCATCGCCGACGGCGAATTCTTCGCCCTCCTCGGCCCCTCCGGCTGCGGCAAGACCACCCTCCTGCGCACCATCGCCGGACTGGAGACCCCCAGCGGCGGCACCGTCCACATCGACGGCAGGGACGTCACCGGTCTCCCCCCGGGAGACCGCGACGTCGCCATGGTCTTCCAGGACTACGCGATCTTCCCCCACATGGACGTCACCGCCAACATCGCCTACCCCCTGCGCATCAAGAAGGTCCCCCGCGCCGAACGCGCCACCAAGGCCGCCGACGTCGCCGCCCGCCTCAGCCTCACCGAGCTCCTCCACCGCCGCCCCGCCGAACTCTCCGGCGGCCAGCAACAACGCGTCGCGCTCGCCCGCGCCATCGCCTGCCACCCCACCGCCTTCCTCTTCGACGAGCCCCTGTCGAACCTCGACGCCCGGCTGCGCCTCGAAGCCCGCACCTTCCTCAAGCGGCTCCAGCGCGAACTCGCCGTCACCACCGTCTTCGTCACCCACGACCAAGCGGAAGCCCTCGCACTCGCCGACCGCATCGCCGTCATGTCCCACGGCCGCATGGTCCAGGTCGCCACCCCCGCCGAGATCTTCCACCGCCCCGCCACGACCTTCGTCGCCTCCTTCATCGGCTCCACCCCCATGAACCTCCTGCCCGCCCGCGCCACCGCCACCGCACTCCACGTCGCCGGCGCCACCCTCCCCCTCCCCGACGGCGTCACCCCCGGCGACCACCTCACCTACGGCGTACGCCCCGAGTACATGACCCTCTCCCCCGCCGAGCGCCCCGACGCCTTCCCCGGCGTCATCACCGTCCTGGAGAACCTGGGCACCCACACCCTCGTCACCCTCGAGACCCCCGGCGCCCTCGTCCAGACCGTCGTCCCCGAAGGCGAAGAGCCGTCTCTCGGCACCCCCGCCTGGGCCACCCCCCGCCGCGCCCTCCTCTACCGCGACGACACCCTCCTCACCACCGGGTGAGACCCCCGCCATACTGGACACATGGCCACCAGGAACTGGATCCTGCACCTCGACCTCGACCAGTTCATCGCCGCCGTCGAGCTCCTCCGGCACCCCGAGCTCCGCGGCAGGCCCGTCGTCGTCGGCGGCACGGGTGACCCCACCCAGCCCCGCACCGTGGCCGCCACCGCCACCTACGAGGCCCGCGAGCACGGCATCCACTCCGGCATGCCGCTCCGCACCGCCCTCAGGCGCTGCCCCGACGCCGTCTTCCTGCCCAGCGACCCGCCCGCCTACGAAGCCGCCTCAGAGCGCGTCATGGCCGTCCTGCGTGAATTCCCCGTCCTGGTCGAAGTGTGGGGCTGGGACGAAGCCTTCCTCGGCGCCACCACCGACGACCCGGAGGCCCTCGCCGCCGACCTCCAGCGCGCCGTACGCACCCGCACCCGCCTCGACTGCTCCATCGGCATCGGCGACAACAAGCACCAGGCCAAACTCGCCTCCGCCTTCGCCAAACCCGCAGGCGTCCACCGCCTCACGACCGAGACCTGGGCCGAGACCATGAACCACCGCCCCACCGACGCGCTGTGGGGCATCGGCGCCAGGATCTCCAAAAAACTGGCCGCCCTCGGGCTGCACACCGTCGCCGACCTCGCCGCCGCCGACCCCGCCGACCTGGCCCGCCACTTCGGCCCCACCAACGGCCCCTGGTACCGCTATCTCGCGCTCGGCAAGGGCGAGGCCGAGGTCGTCACCACGCCCTGGGTCGCCCGCGGCCACAGCCGCGAGACCACCTTCCCCCGCGACCTCACCGACAGGGCCGAGCTCGCCCGCCACCTCACCGCCCTCGCCGAACACGTCACCCGGGACGCCGTCGACGCCGGCCGCGAGATCATCCGCGTCTCCGTCAAGCTCCGCACCACGCCGTTCCTGACCCGCACCCGCCAGTCGAAACTGCCCGCCCCCACCACCGACGCGGCCCTCATCACCCGGACGGCCCTCGACATCCTCGACCGCCACGACCTCGCCCACCCCGTCCGCCTCATCGGCGTGGCAGTCGAATACACCATGCCCGAGGGCTGATCCTCACCCCACCGGGGTCACCACCCGGCAGAACTCCGGCCGCAGCTCCTCCGGCCTCTCATAGCGAACCGCGGCATCCGGCAGATGGCGCAGAGCCCGCCCTGACGGGCGAGCATGCGCGCCCCATCCGCTCGCCGCACCCGAACTCCGGGACCGCTTTCCCTCCCCGCAGTCCGGGCACCTCCTGAACCCGTCCGGCACCTCCACCCGCTTCCTCGATGCCGGATTTATCCTCTACTGTCCGCCCTTCTGCACGTACGACCTGACAAATTCCTCTGCGTTCTCTTCAAGAACTTCGTCGATCTCATCCAGAATCGCATCGACGTCGTCCGTGAGCTTCTCCTGCCGCTCCTGGACGTCCGGCGCTGCCGACGCCTCGGTCTCCTCGACTTCGGACTCGCGCCGCCCGGTCTGCTTCTGACCACCGGTGTCCTTGGTTGCCATGTCCTACCTCCGCTTGGGGGACTGCCTCTAGGCATATCTTCCCCGAACGAGCCGACATTTCGCGCCGATCGCCCAGCGATCTTGCCCGCTTGACTAGATAGCATTCCTATCTAACAATGAACCCCCGTACCTACAGGAGGTTCAGATGTCCCCTTCGTCCCTGAGCACCGCGGGTGTGCTCCTCATCACAGTCCCCGGAGTGGCCTACGGCGGCGTGACGCTGCTGTCGTTCCTGATGAAGAACGTCCCGGGCTACCTGGACAACCCGGTCCGCCGCGGCCTGTGGCGGGCGGGTCACGCGCATGCGGGCGTGCTGGTGCTGTTCGCGCTGGTGGCGATGGTGTACGTGGACCAGTCGGGCCTGCCGGACGCGCTGAAGGCGGTCACGCGGACGCTGATCGTGGCGGCCCCGATCCTGATGCCCCTGGGCTTCTTCCTGTCGGTGGTGCGCCCGAGCGACACGAAACCGAGCAAGCTGATCCACCTGACGGTGGCGGGTGGCGTGTGCCTGGCGGCGGGCACGCTCATGCTGGGGATCGGCCTCCTCTGAGGAGGGGCCGGTCCCGTGGCGTCAGGTGCTCATTCGCCGCCGGTGAGCGCGGAGACGAGGTCGGCGGCGGTCTCGCAGCGGTCGAAGAGCTCGCCGACGTGCGCCTTGGTGCCGCGCAGCGGTTCGAGGGTGGGGACGCGCTGGAGTGATTCGCGGCCGGGGATGTCGAAGATGACGGAGTCCCAGGAGGCGGCGGCGACGGATTCGCTGTACTGGCGCAGGCAGCGTCCGCGGAAGTAGGCGCGGGTGTCGGTGGGCGGGTTCTCGACGGCGCGCTGGACCTCTTCCTCGGTGACCAGTCGTTGCATGCGCCCGCGGGCGACGAGGCGGTTGTAGAGGCCCCGGTCGGGCCGGATGTCGGAGTACTGCAGGTCGACGAGCTGCAGGCGGGGGTGGGACCAGGCGAGGCCGTCGCGGCTGCGGTAGCCCTCGAGGAGTTCGAGCTTGGCGACCCAGTCGAGCTCGCGGGAGAGCTGCATGGGGTCTTCGGCGAGGCGGGTGAGGACGGACTCCCAGCGGTCGAGGATGTCCTTGTTCATCTCGTCCTGGGCGGTGCCGCGCTCTTCGACGTACTTGCGGGCCTGTTCGAGGTATTCCATCTGCAGCTGCACGGCGGTGAGTTTGCGGCCGTCGCGCATGGTGATCTCGTAGCGGCAGCTGGGGTCGTGCGAGACGGCCCGCAGGGCCTGTACCGGGTTCTCGACGGCGAGGTCGCGGGTCAGGAAGCCTTCCTCGATCATCGCGAGGACGAGTGCCGTGGTGCCGAGTTTCAGGTACGTGGAGATCTCGGACATGTTGGCGTCGCCGATGATCACGTGGAGGCGGCGGTACTTCTCGGGGTCCGCGTGCGGTTCGTCGCGGGTGTTGATGATGGGCCGCTTCAGCGTGGTCTCCAGGCCGACCTCGACCTCGAAGAAGTCGGCGCGCTGGCTGATCTGGAAGCCTTCGCCGCGGGAGTCCTGGCCGATGCCGACCTTGCCGGCGCCGACGATGACCTGCCGGGAGACGAAGAAGGGGGTGAGGTGCCTGACGATGTCGGCGAAGGGGGTGGCGCGCCGCATCAGGTAGTTCTCGTGGCAGCCGTAGGAGGCGCCCTTGGCGTCGGTGTTGTTCTTGTAGAGCTGGATGGGGGCGTTGGAGGGGATGGCGGACGCGCGGGTGGCGGCGTCGTACATCACTCGTTCGCCGGCTTTGTCCCAGATCACGGCTGCCCGGGGGTTGGTGCATTCGGGCGCGCTGTATTCGGGATGGGCGTGGTCGACGTAGAGCCTGGCTCCGTTGGTGAGGATGACGTTGGCCAGGCCGAGATCCTCGTCGGTGAGCTGGCTGGAGTCGGCCACTTCCCTGGCCAGGTCGAAGCCGCGCGCGTCGCGGAGCGGGTTCTCCTCCTCGAAGTCCCATCGTGCTCTGCGCGCGCGGGCCGCCGAGGCGGCCAGGTAGGCGTTCACGACCTGTGAGGAGGTCACCATCGCGTTGGCGCCTGGCTGGCCGGGTACGGAGATGCCGTACTCGGTCTCGATGCCCATCACCCGACGCACCGTCATGCAACACCCTCTGTTCGTCCGGGTCTGTCTATCCGCCGTTTATATGCCCGAGCCTATGCCCTTCACAGTGCCCCAGGGCCACAGAGTTATGGCACCGACGTCTTTTCCATCTGTACGGCGGGAGCTGATGGGCTTTGTGTGGGTCTGCGGGGCTTGAGTAGCCGCTGGATGGGGCGTTCGGCAAAGGAGTAGACGAGATACGACACGAGAATCGACACCAATGTCGTGATCGTGGCGACGGCCCAGGGGGGCAGGTTGCCGGTGAGCAGTGGGATGAGGGCCACGGCGATGACGCTATGGAAGAGGTAAAGCGGGTATGTGGTGCCGCCGAGCGCGGTGAGCGTTCGGGAGGATCGCATGCGCAGCATTCCGAGCGCCATGAGAGCCATCACGGCGAAGATCAGCGTCAGGGTGATGATCACGCTGAGGTCGGTGACGGGCATGTTCTTGAACCCCGCGGCCTCGATGCGGCGGTCCACGCGGCCGAGTGCCGAATGGAGGGAAAGGCCGTAGGAGGCGGCGATGTAGAGCCAGGGCAGCCAGCCGCCGCGGTGCTTGTGCACGAGATAGAGGGCCATGCCGGCGACGAAGTAACCGGCGTAGTCGGGCATGACGATCTCGCGGATGACGTCGTTGTCGAAGATCTCGTTCTCTTCGAGCAGTTTGACGCCGAGGGCGGCGGCGAGCCAGATGCCGCAGAAGGTCAGGACGCGCCCGCGCGTGACGCCGATGATCACGAGGATGGCGATCAGCAGGTAGAAGCGGAGCTCGGCCCAGAGCGACCAGTAGACGCCGCTGGCGTCGGTGACCTTGAACAGCCGCTGGAACATGGTGGCGTTCAGCAGATATTCACCTGGGGAAAGTTTTGGGTCGAGCGCCTTGGCGCCGGTGAGGCCGTAGAGGGCGGCGATGGCGGCCAGGCTGAGCCAGTAGGCGGGGTAGAGGCGGACGAGCCGGGAGCGGGCGAACGCGCCGAGGCCGCGCCCCCACACGCTCATGAGGATGACGAAGCCGCTGATGATGAAGAACAGCTCGACGCCGAGGATGCCGAGCCCGGCGACGGGGGCCAGGGCGGGGAACAACTCGGCCGGCCGGTCTCCCCAGACGGAGGCGTAGGCGACCAGGTAGTGGAAGGCGACGACGGCGAGGGCGGCGAGGAAGCGCAGCAGGTCGAGCTCGGCCAACCGGCCGTCTCCGCGGGCGTGTCTGGATCGGGACCGGTTGGGAGGTTGCACGCCCTTTTGACGTCACTCTGATCACTTTGGTTCCACGGGTCCCTCCGTTCCCACGAGCAGCACACGTGCGGTGTGGTCGAGGCCGAGCCGGTCGCGGACGCCGGGGGTGAGGGCGAGCAGCCCGGCGGCTCCGGCGGCGCCGCAGTCGGACAGCGCGACGCCGTGGCCGGCGAGCAGGCGGGTGGCCGTGGCGGCCTGCTCGTCGGTGATGGTGAGGTAGAGGTCGGCGAGGTGGGACAGGAGCCGGTGGGCCAGCAGCGAGGGCTCGCGGCAGTCGAGCCTGCCGAGGGTGGTGGGGTGGCCGCTGACGCGGATGGGCTCCCCGGCGCGGGCGCTGCCGATGAGGCAGGGCGCGCCGTCCGGCTCGACGACGACGATCCTGGGGTGCTCGCCCCACCGGTCGCGTACGTATCCCGCCGCCGCGGCCGCGAGCCCGCCGACACCCGCCTGGACGAACACGTGGGTGGGCCCCGCCTCCCCGGGCCCGCCATGAGCCCCTGTGGGCTCTCCTGAGGGCGGGAACGCGCCGGGGTCGGACAGTTCGTCGAACAGGACGCTGTAGCCGCGCATGACGTCCAGGGGGACGCCGGTGTAGCCGTCCCAGGAGCTGTCGGCCACGAGCCGCCAGCCGTGCTCCTGGGCGGCGGCCATCGCGGCGGTCATGCTGGCCTCGTAGTCGTGCCCGGCGCGCCGCACCTCGGCGCCGAGCGCGCGCAGCCGCTGCGCGAACGGCTCGGGGACGCCTTCGCTGAGGTAGACGACGCACGGCACGCCCACTTCCGCCGCGCCGGCGGCGACGGAGATGCCGTGGTTGCCGGCGCTGGCGCAGACGAACGGCGCTCCGCCGCCGTCGCGCTCGGCGAGCAGGTGCACGGCGTACGCGCCGCCGAGCGCCTTGAAGCTGCCCAGCCCCATGCGGCCGCTCTCGTCCTTGACGTAGGCGGTGCCGGCTCCGCCGAGGCCGGGGATCACGTGGACCGGGGTGGGCCGGTAGTCGGGGTGGCGGGCGAAGCGGGCGCGGGCCTGGCGGGCGTGCTCGACGCCGATGAGCGCGCGGTCGTGCTCGGTGTACGGGGTGCGGGCCGGGTTGAGGTATTCCATGATCGCCATGCTAGGCGTGTGCCGGCCGGACACCGGGGACGGCGACCGCCACGCCACGCCGGGCCGCCCTCCGCACCCCCTCCACGCGGGCGGGCCGCCCTCCGGACCGTCCGCGCGGGCGGGCGGGCCTGCGCGCCCCGTCCGCGCGGGTGGGTCGCTACGTGGCGTCGCGGGCGGCGGCGACGGCGGCCTGGCCGAGGCTGAGTCCGCCGTCGTTGGGCGGCACCCGGACGTGCTTGAGCACCCGGAAGCCGGCCGCGCGCAGCCGCTGGACGGTGCGGTCGAGGAGGAGGGCGTTCTGGAAGACGCCGCCCGACAGGGCGACGGCGGTCAGGCCGGTGCTCTTCCTGAGGGCGACGCAGGCGCGGGTGATGGCGGCGGCGACGCCGTTGTGGAAGCGGCCGGCGATGACGCCTGGGTCGGTGCCCGCGGTGAGGTCGTCGGCGGCGGCGCGGACGAGGTCGCCGCCCTCGACGACCAGCGGGCCGGAGGTGGTGGTGACGGCGGCGGGGTAGGCGCCGGTCTCGGCGGGGTCGGCGCGCTGTTCGAGCTCGATGGCGGCCTGCCCGTCGTAGGTGATCTTGTCGCGGATGCCGAGCAGCGCCGAGACGGCGTCGAACAGGCGGCCGGCGCTGGAGGTGAGCGGCGAGTCAAGCCCGGTGGCGGCGAGGTGGAGGGCGTCGGCCCAGCGTTCGGCGTTGCGCCGAGCGACGTCGAGCCCGGGGTGGTCGTCGCGGAGGTAGGCCGCGGTCATGCGCCAGGGCTGCCTGATGGCGGCGGCGCCGCCGGGCATGGGGACCTGGGCGAGGTGGCCGAGGCGTTCGTAGCCGGTCAGGTCGGCGCGGAGGAACTCGCCGCCCCACAGGGTGCCGTCGGTGCCGTGGCCGAGCCCGTCGAAGGCGACGCCGATCACGGGCCCCGGGTCGCCGTTGTCGGCCAGGCAGGCCGCGATGTGGGCGTGGTGGTGCTGGACGCCGACGTGTTCGACGCCGGTGATCTCGAGGGCGTGCCGGGTGGAGAGGTAGCCGGGGTGCAGGTCGTGGGCGACGATCTCGGGGCGGATGCCGAACAGGCGGCAGTAGTGGTCGATGCCTTCGGCGAAGGAGCGCAGGGTGTCGTGGTTCTCGAGGTCGCCGATGTGCTGGGAGACGAACGCGCGCCGCCCCTGGGCCAGGCAGAAGGTGCTCTTGAGCTCGGCGCCGCAGGCGAGGACCGGTCTGGGGACGGGCCGGCGCAGGGCGAGCGGCTCGGGGGCGTAGCCGCGGGCCCGGCGCAGCATGGTGATGGCGCCGGGCAGGGGGCGGATGACGGAGTCGTCGGTGCGCTGGTGGATGGCGCGGTCGTGGGTGAGGAAGGCGTCGGCGATGCCGCCGAGGCGGGTGAGCGCGTCGTCGTCCTCGTACGCGATGGGCTCGTCGGAGACGTTGCCGCTGGTCAGGACGATCGGCTCGGCGAGTTCGGCGAGCAGGAGGTGGTGCAGGGCCGTGTAGGGGAGCATGAGGCCGAGGCTGCGGTTGCCGGGCGCGACAGAGGGGGCGACGGCGGGGACGGCGGCCGGGATGACGGCCGGGATGACGGCCGGGGCGGCTGAGCCGGCGGCGGGGGCGCCGTCGCGGCGGCGGGGCAGCAGCACGATGGGGCGGGCGCGGCCGGTGAGGAGCGCGGCGGCGGTGTCGTCGATCTCGGCGAGCAGGCGGGCCTGGGCGAGGTCGGCGGCCATGACGGCGAACGGCTTTTCCTCTCGGTGCTTGCGGCCGCGCAGCGCGGCGGCGGCGCGTTCGTCGGAGGCGGTGACGGCGAGGTGGTAGCCGCCGAGGCCCTTGACGGCGACGACGCGCCCGGCGCGCAGGAGGGCGGCGGCGCAGGCGATGGGGTCGCCGCACAGCTCGGTGCCGCGCGGGTCGCGCAGGCGGAGCCGGGGCCCGCAGGCGGGGCAGCAGGTGGGCTGGGCGTGGTAGCGGCGGTCGCCGGGGTCGTGGTACTCGCGGGCACAGTCGTCGCACATGCCGAAGGCGGCCATGGTGGTCATGGGCCGGTCGTAGGGCAGGCCGCGCACGATGGTGAAGCGGGGGCCGCAGTTGGTGCAGTTGATGAACGGGTAGCGGTGGCGGCGGTCGGCGGGGTCGGCGAGCTCGCGCAGGCAGTCGTCGCAGGTGGCGGTGTCGGCGGGGACGAGGGCGCGGCGGGTCCCGGCGGGGTCGCTGGTGGCGATGGTGAAGCCGCGATGGCCTGCGGGTTCGCCGCTGACGACGGTGACGCGTTCGATGGCGGACAGGGCGGGGGCGTCGCGTTCGAGCGCGGTGAGGAACTCCTCGACGCCGGCGAGTGCCCCTTCGACCTCGATGTGGACGCCGTTGACGTCGTTGTGCACGCGTCCGGCGAGGCCGAGCCGGTTGGCGAGCGAGTAGACGAAGGGCCGGAAGCCGACCCCCTGGACGATGCCTTCGACGTGCACGTCTACTCGTTTGAACGTGGTCACAGGGCCAGTGTGCGCCTCATCGGGGTGGTGTGCATGCGTATCGGCCGTGTCGCCGCGCGTTCCGCGTGTCCTCCGCCCGGGAGATCACCTGCCGGGGCGCGGTGGCGTCCGGCCGGGAAAGACGGCAGGAAAGACGGCAGGGCCGGGCGGGGAATCCCGCTCGGCCCTGCCGTCCAGGGGTTTTACAGGTACTGACCGGTGTTGGCGACGGTGTCGATGGACCGGCCGGCTTCGGTGCCCTGCTTGCCGGAGACGAGCGTGCGGATGTAGACGATCCGCTCGCCCTTCTTGCCGGAGATGCGGGCCCAGTCGTCGGGGTTGGTGGTGTTGGGCAGGTCCTCGTTCTCGGAGAACTCGTCCACGCAGGCCGTGAGCAGGTGCTGCACCCGCAGGCCCTTCTGGCCGCTTTCGAGGAACTGCTTGATGGCCATCTTCTTGCCCCGGTCGACGATGTTCTGGATCATCGCGCCGGAGTTGAAGTCCTTGAAGTACAGGACTTCCTTGTCGCCGTTGGCGTAGGTCACTTCCAGGAAGCGGTTCTCTTCGCTCTCCTGGTACATGCGCTCGACGACGCTCTGGATCATGCCCTGGATGGTGGCCTCGCGGGAGTCGGAGTGCTCCGCCAGGTCATCGGGGTGCAGGGGCAGGTCGGAGACGAGGTACTTGGAGAAGATGTCCTTGGCCGCCTCGGCGTCCGGCCGCTCGATCTTGATCTTGACGTCCAGGCGGCCGGGCCGCAGGATCGCCGGGTCGATCATGTCCTCGCGGTTGGAGGCGCCGATGACGATGACGTTCTCCAGGCCCTCGACGCCGTCGATCTCCGACAGCAGCTGAGGGACGATGGTGTTCTCCACGTCGGAGGACACGCCGGAGCCTCGGGTGCGGAAGATCGAGTCCATCTCGTCGAAGAACACGATCACCGGGGTGCCCTCTGAGGCCTTCTCGCGGGCCCGCTGGAAGACCAGGCGGATGTGCCGCTCGGTCTCGCCGACGTACTTGTTGAGCAGCTCCGGGCCCTTGATGTTGAGGAAGAAGCTCTTGCCGGACTGGCCGGTCTTCTCCGCGACCTGCTTGGCCAGGGAGTTGGCGACGGCCTTGGCGATGAGCGTCTTGCCGCATCCGGGCGGCCCGTACAGCAGCACGCCCTTGGGGGGACGGAGCTTGTGCTCGCGGAACAGGTCGGCGTGCAGGTAGGGCAGCTCGATGGCGTCCCTGATCTGCTCGATCTGCCGCATGAGGCCGCCGATCTCCTCGTAGGAGATGTCGGGGACCTCCTCCAGCACGAGCTCTTCGACTTCGGACTTGGGTATGCGCTCGTAGACGTAGCCGGAGCGAGGTTCGAGCAGGAGCGAGTCGCCCGCCCTGATGGGCTGGCCGACCAGCGACTCGGCCAGTCGCACGACGCGCTCTTCGTCGGCGTGCGAGATGACCAGGGCCCGCTTGCCCTCGTCGAGCAGTTCCTTGAGCATCACGATCTCGCCGACCTCTTCGTAGCCGAGTGCTTCGACCACGTTGAGCGCCTCGTTGAGCATGACCTCCTGGCCACGCCTCAGCGAGTCGACGTCGACGGCCGGGCTGACGTTCACGCGGAGCTTGCGCCCTCCGGTGAACACCTCGATCGTGCCGTCTTCTCTGGCCTCGAGGAAGGTGCCGAAGCCGGATGGCGGCTGCGCCAGCCGGTCGACCTCCTCCTTGAGAGCGACGATTTGGTCCCTGGCCTCCTTGAGGGTTGCCACCAGGCGCTCGTTCTGGCCGGTCACGGCCGCCAGATTCGCCTGTGCCTCATGGAGACGCTCTTCGAGGACCCTGGCCTGACGGGGTGACTCGGCCAGCTTCCGCCTCAGCGCGGTGATCTCCTCCTGGAGGAAGGAGACCTGTGTTGAAAGATCAGCGACCTCCCGTTCGCGCTGCGCGGCTCGAGCCTCAGCATCATCGCGAGCTGCCACGCCCCGTCACCTCCTTCCCAGTCGAGGGCGACTACTAAGGACCTTACCTATCTCGGGCCCCTCCGTAACCTGGCCGGGCAGTGTTCGTAGAGTGACATTCAGTATTCGTTGAATAATCCCCAATAGTGCGTTTAATACTCCCAGCATATGAACACGGCGGTCTGTTCCCGTGTCACGCACCAACGCACCCTCGTGGCCAAATTGTCATAGTTCTTCAGTGGTCCCCTTCGGTCGTCGACGGCGCGGCGGCGGGGTCACGCCGTCGGCCATGCGCCGGGCGATGACGAGGAACCCGGTGTGGCCGATCATCCGGTGATCGGGCCGAACGGCGAGTCCTTCGACATGCCAGTCGCGAACCAGGGTCTCCCACGCATGCGGCTCGGTGAAACACCCGTGATCGCGAATCGCCTCGACCGTCTTGGACATCTGGGTGGTCGTGGCCACGTAGCAGCAGATCACGCCGCCGGGCGTGAGCGCCTTCGCGGCGGCGTCGACGCACTCCCAGGGGGCGAGCATGTCGAGGATGACGCGGTCGACGTCCACCTCGTCGATGGAGGCGACCAGGTCGCCGACGACCAGGCGCCAGTTGTCGTCCATGGGGCCGCCGTAGAACTTCTCCACGTTCTTGCGCGCCACGTCGGCGAACTCCTCGCGCCGCTCGTAGGAGGTGACGTGCCCCTCGGGGCCGACGGCGCGCAGCAGGAAGCAGGTCAGCGCGCCGGAGCCGACGCCGGCCTCGATGACGCGGGCGCCGGGGAAGATGTCGGCCATGCCGACGATCATCGAGGCGTCCTTGGGGTAGATGACGGCCGCGCCGCGCGGCATGGCGAGCGTGTAGTCCTGCAGGAGGTGGCGGAAGGCGAGGTACTGGGTGCCGCCGGAGGAGCGCACGACGGAGCCTTCAGGCTGCCCGATCAGGTCGCTGTGCGGGATGGCGCCCTTGTGGGTGTGGAAGACGCCGTCCTCCTTGAGCGTGATCGTGTGGCGCTTGTTCTTGGGGTCGGTGAGCTGCACCTGATCCCCTGCCTGGAATGGCCCATGCCTGCGGAAACCCATGGCGGCAAGGTTATAGGGCTTTTGAGCGCGTCAGGACGCGCGATATCTATGGGGGATGCTCCCGCGTGACGTGATCTCGTCCGGCGCTCTGATCCTCCGGCCTCCGGCGGAGGGCGACGCCGAGGCGATCGTGAAGATGTGCGACGACCCGGTGACGGCCAGGTTCATGCCGTCGCTGCCGCAACCGTACGAGCTGGGTGACGCCCTCGGCTGCGTACGCCGCGGGGCGGGCGCCTGGGAGGACGGCGGGGCGCAGTACGCGATCACGGAGGGCGGGCGGTTCGCCGGGCTGGTCTGGCTGGCGCCGCCGGACCGCTGGGGCGTGTCGGGCGCGGGCTTCGTGGTGGCGCCGTGGGCCAGGGGCAGGGGCGTGGCGGCAACGGCGGCGCGGGCGGTGACCGACTGGGCGCTCGATCACGGCGTGCGCAGGGTGGAGCTGCAGGCCGAGGTGGAGAACGTGGCGAGCCTGCGGGCCGCGTACCGGGCGGGCTTCCGCGAGGAGGGGCTGCGGCGGGAGGCCAGGCGGCTGCGCGACGGGCGCTTCGCCGATTACGTGGTGTTCGCCAGGCTCCAGGGGGAGGCGGCGCCGGCGGTGGAGCCGTACCTGCCGTTCCTGGAGGGCGGGGCGCTGGACGACGGGGTGGTGCGGCTGGCGCCGATGGCGCCGGGCGACGCCGCCGAATACCACCGGATGATGGCCGAGCCGAGCGTGGCGGCGTACTCCGTGACGCCGCCCGCCTCGATGGCGGACATCGACCGGCGCTGCCGGTACACCGGCTACTGGTGGCTGTCGGGGCAGCGGGCGGAGATGGCGATCAGGGACGCGCGCTCGGGCGCGTTCGCCGGGCACATCCAGCTCATGCAGGTGGTCCCGGTGCTGGGCCAGGCCATGATCGGCTACTCGCTGCTGCCCGGCTTCCGCGGGCGCGGCTTCATGACGCGGGCGGTGGGGCTGGTGGTGGACTGGGCGTTCGCGCACACGGCCCTGCACCGGATCGTGGCGGGCACCGACGCGGACAACACGGCCTCGCACGCGGTGCTGGAGAGGTCGGGGTTCCGGCGGGAGGGCGTGCACCGGGAGCTGCTGCCGCGGCCGGACGGCACGCGGGCCGACGACGTCCAGTGGGCGCGGCTGCGCCCGGCGTAGCGCGGGCCCGCTCCTGTGCCGGAGCACGCCGGGGGTGTGGTGACCCGCCATGGATCACGGCGGTGTTGCGGCGGGACCGTACGGTCGGTCAGGAATTGGCAAAAATCCTGATTTCCTGTTGAGGGGTAGTCAAGGGCCGCGTCGAGGGCGATAGTCAGGTCACCCGCTGGCGAGTTTCGCGCGATCGGGCTGCGCGATCTCGCCCCCTCCGCCTCAGAGGGGATCTCGCGATGCCATACAACCGTGTCGACGTCGCCATGCGCGAACTCCTCTCCGCGTTCTCCTGCTTGCAGGCCGCGGAGCTGACCGACCGGCTGGCGCGCACCGCCGCCGCCGTCGCGGGCACTGCCTATGCCGGGTTCGTCCGGGTGGACGCGCTGCGGCAGGAGGCGTGCCCGGTGCACGTGCACGCACCGCCCGGAGACCCGCTGCGCCTGCGGCGCTGGCTGGCCGAGTCGGGGGTGCTGAAGGAACTGGCCGCGTCCTCGCACGCGGTGCGGCTGCCGCCGGACGCCTCGATGGGCGAGCCGGGGTTCCTGGCCACGCCCGTGCCGGTGGCGGCGCGGGACCACACGTTCCTGTGGGTCGCGGGGCGGAAGTTCTGCGATGGTGACGAGCATCTGCTGGGGCGGTTCGCGACCGCGGCGGGGCGGGCGCTGGAGGCGGCCAGCGGGTGTGAGGCGGCGGTGCGTCTGTTGCGGGGCGTACGGACTTTCCGACCGGTCCCACCGTGATCCCGGGGCTTCGAGGCGGGCCGGATCCCGGGAATGGGACAGCCGGTACGAGGGCGCATTCGCGGCGAGTCTCCGGTTCACAGGTGCGTTTCCACCTCCGGGGCTTTCCGAAGGATCTTCACGATTTAACGGATTAGGCGAGAAATTGCCCGGCATTTCCTGATTAGGCCGGGATGCAACTTCCCTCGCCTCCTCCCCCGCCCCGCCCGGGTACGCCACGGCCCGCCTCACGCCCGGACACGTCGCCGTCGTGGCCGCCGGGCCGGGCTGCCGGGCAAGCCTGCCGGGCACTCCCGTCGCGACGTTTCTCGGCCGCCTCGGACATCACGCGTGACGGTCGCCCCCTCCGACACCAGCGCCCTTGATGACTTTTGTCGCGTTTTCGCCTTAATGTGCTGCGATGTACTGCGAGCACGGAAGTTAGCGATCATCTCCATGTTCGTCAGGGCGCTCCGGTAGCGTGACCGGTCGTGAGGGTGCTCATCGTGGGCGGGAGCGGGTTCCTCGGCGGCGAGCTCGTACGGCGTTGCGCCGCCGCGGGCCACGAGGTGGGCGCGACCTACCTGACCCGGCCGGGAGAGCCCGCGCAGGCGACGTGGCTGCGCGTGGACGTCCGGGAGAGGCGGGACGTGGCCGCCGCGCTCGACGCGTTCGGGCCGGAGGTGACGATCAACGCCGCCTACCGTCAGGGCGACTGGGCGGTCACGGCGGAGGGCGCCGCGCACGTGGCGGCGGGGGTGGCGCGCACAGGCGGGCGGCTGGTGCAGGTCTCCAGCGACGTGGTCTTCTCCGGTGCCGGGAAGCGGTACGACGAGACGTGCCCGCCCGACCCGATCACCCCGTACGGGGCGGCCAAGGCGGCGGCGGAGACGGCCGTGCGGGCCGTGCTGCCCGGCGCCGCGATCGCCAGGACGTCCCTGATCCTCGGGCACGGCCGGTCGGGGCACGAGACGCTGGTGCGCTCGCTGGCGACGGGGGCGGGTGAGGGGGTGCTGTTCACCGACGACGTGCGGTGTCCCGTCCACGTCCGCGACCTGGCTGCGGCGCTGGAGGAGGCGGGGGTGCGGGGCCTGTCCGGCGTGCTGCACGTGGCGGGGGCCGACGCGGTGAGCAGGTACGAGCTGGGCGTGCTCATCGCCCGCCGGGACGGCCTCGACGCGGCGCGCCTCCGCACGGGCCGCCGGGCCGGCTCCGGGGTACCGGGGCCGCTGGAGGTGCGGCTGGACTGCTCGGCGACGCGGCAGCGGCTGAGAACCCGGCTCCGGGGCGCCCGCGAGTTCCTCGCGACGTCCGACGCCTCCTGAAGGCCCCCGTAAAGGCCCCATGAAGACCACCGCGCCGGGACGACCGCACCGCGCGGCGCCACGACAACCGGCACCGCATGCCCGCGCCATGAGGCCGGCACAGCGTATGCCCGCGCCATGAGGCCGGCACAGCGCTTCCCGAGCGGTGGTGGCACCGGTGCGGCACCCGAGCTCCCGCGCATGGCGGGGCGCGCCCGAGCGGCGTGTGCGTCTCTCCCCTGCGCGACCGCCCCTCATGCGACCGCCCGTACAGCCGTCCTCATGCGACCGCCCGCACGCGCTCATGCGGCCGCCCGCGCAACCGCCCTCAGGCGACCGCCTCTCATGCGACCGCCCGCGCCCACCCTTCGGGCGCGGGCGACCAGAGCCGAAACCCCCGCTACCCCCGGTGCGCCTCGAAGCGGAGCGTCCGGGAGACCCCGACGCGGACCGTGGTCCCCGGGGCGATCGTGACGGGCTCGTTCGGCGGGATGTCGTAGAAGTTGGGGTCACCGGGCGGCTGGATCTGGGTGCCGTTGACGGAGCCCAGGTCCACCAGGTTGACGTCCCACCCGTCGAGCGCCACCCGCAGGTGGCGGCGCGAGACCGAGCCGTCGGGGCTGGTGACCTTGGCGGGCCTGGCGGTGCCGCCGGCCACCTCCGGCGCGCGCTCGGGGTCGCGGCCGAGGAGGTAGTCGCTGTCCAGGGGCAGCGCGGTGCCGTCGTCGAGGACGAGGACGCCGAGCGAGGGCCGCGGCCCCTTGTAGGGGACGAGCGTGCGCTGCACCAGGGCGATGCCGCAGACGGCGCAGTAGGGCACGCGGGGGTCGTTGAAGTGGTCGTTCTTGCAGTCGACGCCGTAGACGAGCGGGCGGTCGCCGTGGTCGCCCTGCTGCTCCTGCTGCGGCGGGCCCGGGAGGTCGTACTGGTCGGGCGGGCCGAGCACGGGCGGCGCGGGCTGGTCGTAGTGGTCGGGCGTGCCCAGGTGCTGCGGGACCGGCTCGCCGACGCCGTTGCCGGAGGCGGGGGGCTCGTCGTAGGAGGGGAACTGCTGCTGCTCGTGCAGCGGCGGCTCCTGGGGGGGCTGGTAGGGCTGGTCCTGCGCGGGCGGATAGGCCTGGTCCTGCGCGGGCTGGTAGGGCTGGTCCTGCGCGGGCGGATAGGCCTGGTCCTGCGCGGGCTGGTAGGGCTGGTCCTGCGGCGGCAGGTAGGGAGGCGGCGGCTCCTGCGGCGTGTGGTAGGCGGGCGGCTCCATCGGCGCGGGCTGGGGCCCTGAGGGCGGGCCGGGCGTGATGGGCGGCTGGTCGGCCATCGGGTACGGCGGGCGCTCGACGGGCTGCTGCTGCTGGGGCTGGACGAGGTCGGGCTCGAGGTGGAAGCCGGTGGCGGGCAGCTCGCTGGTCAGGAGCCTGGGCTGGGCGGGGGCCGCGGGGCGGCCGGAGGACTCGCCGGTGAGGTCGCCGACGAGGCCGCCGCCGTGCACGATGCCGCCGGCGAAGCGGACGGCGGGGTGGGGGCTGCCGGCGCCGGGCAGGCTGAGCTCGACGCGCTCGACGGGGCCGCTGACGAGGCGGTCGGCCCAGGTGAGGGAGTCGCTGCCGGCCAGCCGGGTCTCGCCGCCGGAGGTGACGATGGTGGCCGAGGCGGAGCCGCTGACCAGGACGGCGACGCCGTCGCCGACGGGGCCGGCGACCGCGCAGGTGGCGGGGTCGGAGGCCATGTTGGCGGCGAGCACCTGCGCGGCGCGGCGGGCCATGGCCCGGCCGTCGCCGCCGGAGGCGGCGGTCTCGCGCAGCGCATCGATCAGGGCGTCGGCGGCCGCCTCGGCCGAGTCGCACACCAGCAGCAGCCCGCCTTCGTAGGCGACAAGCCCATTTCCAGGAAGCGGACGCACCACTCCGAAGCCTTGGTCGGTCATGCGTCCTCCCTCATGACGACCGTGCTGCGCTCATTGGTGCCCTCGCTGCGCTCGGTCACTCAACTCTCCTCCCCGGAAGCCGGCGTTGTTACGGCACCCGCACTGCCGTGCTGGCCACCAGCCATACGCATACCCAGACGACGAGGCCGTGTCGCGGCCCCCTCGTCTCGATTCGGTGAACCGGTGGACCGCAACAAACCCCTCAACTGTGCAAGTTTGGCCAAACCGAACACTATCGGCCAGTCGTGGTATCGCAGAAATCGCGGGGGTTGGCTCCGGGCCACCCGAAACTGCTGGACACGACCCTATCGAGGGGTCGCCGGTTAAACGAGTGGGACAAATCAGACGCCAGTGAAAACCCTGTTCACGTCGGCCGTCGAGAGCACACCGTAGATCTCCCCGCCGTCCTCGACCAGCAGGTACTCGCTGCCGGGGGCCTCGCGCATGGCGTCGATGAGCGGCTCTCCGGTCAGGCCGGCGGCGAGCACCATCTGGGGCTCGAGGGTCTTGGCCAGGGAGCCGACGTTCACCCAGGGGCGGCGGTGCTCGGGGGTGGCCTGGACGGCGGCCTCGTTGACGATGGCCAGCGGCCTGCCGTCGTGGTCGACGACGACGAGCGCGCCCGCCCGCTGCTCGGCGGCCTGCCGCAGCGCCTCCGACAGCGGCGTCTCGGCCGTCACCGGGATCGCCCTGCGCGCCAGGGCTCGCGCGTTGACCTGCGGGATCCTGGCCCTGATCTTGGCGACGCGGAGCGACTGGCTGGCGCCCATCCAGATGAAGGAGGCCAGCACCAGCGGCCAGATCACGTTGGTGAAGTCCAGCTCCCGCCCGCCCGACAGCATGCTCGCGATCGGGAACACCACCAGCAGCACGGCCAGGACCCGCCCGCCCCAGGCCGCCACGACGGTGCCGGAGCCGGGGTTGCGGGTGAGCTTCCACACTCCGGCGCGCAGCATCCTGCCGCCGTCGAGCGGCAGCCCGGGCAGCAGGTTGAACACGCCGACGATGAGGTTGGCGAACCACAGCTGCCAGGTGAGCACCTCGAGGATGCCGCGGTCGTTGATCAGGTAGACGTCGGCGACGAGGCCGAGCCCGGCCAGGCCGAGCGAGAGCGCGGGGCCCGCGGCGGCGACCATGAACTCCTTGCCCGGCGTGGGGGGCTCCTTCTCGATCTCCGACACGCCGCCGAGGAGGTAGAGGGTGATCCTGCGGACCGGCAGGCCGTACGCCTTGGCCAGCACGCTGTGGGCCAGCTCGTGCAGCAGCACCGAGACGTACAGCAGCACCGCGAACAGGAACGCCACGCCGTAGGCGGCGAAGTCGTCGAGCTGGGGCAGCATCTGGCGCATCTGGGGCCCGAACATGACGGTGATGAAGGCCGCCACGAGGAACCAGGTCCACGAGACGTACACCGGAATGCCGAACGGCTTCCCCATCCGGATGCCGGAGGACTCCTGCCGCGGGCTCTGCTCGCTCACCGCACTCCTTGAACGTCCATTACGTGCTGTTGCTGCCTTGATGCTACGCGCCCGATCACGTGATCCTCGTTCCGCGGCGGTTATTCTGTCGGGGTCTTGACCTAGAGTGCGGTGCATGACGTTGACCGAGCCGGTGATCATCGGAGCTCTCTCCCCGTCCCGGGCGGGCGATTTCATGACGTGTCCGCTGCTCTATCGCTTCCGGGTGATCGACCAGCTCCCGGAGAAGCCGTCGCAGGCGGCGGTGCGGGGCACGGTGGTCCACGCGGTGCTGGAGCGCCTGTACGACCTGCCGGCGCCGGGCCGCTCGGTGGAGGCGGCGCTGGAGCTGCTGGAGCCGCAGTGGGAGCGGCTGCTGGCCGACGACCCGCAGTACGCGGGGATGTTCGCCGACGAGGCGGAGCAGGCGCAGTGGCTGGGACAGGCGCGGGAGATGCTGCGGCGCTACTTCACGCTGGAGGATCCGACGCGGCTGGAGCCGGCCGAGCGGGAGCTGTACGTCGAGGCGGTGCTCGACGGGGGGCTGATGCTGCGGGGTTACGTCGACCGGCTCGACGTGGCGCCGACGGGCGAGATCCGGGTGGTCGACTACAAGACGGGCAGCGCGCCGGGGCCCGACTTCGAGGCCAAGGCGCTGTTCCAGATGAAGTTCTACGCGCTGGTGCTGTGGCGGCTGCGCGGCAGCGTGCCGCGGCTGCTGCAGCTCGTCTACCTGGGCGGGCAGGGCGAGGTGCTGCGCTACGCGCCGGACGAGGCGGATCTGCTGGCCACCGAGCGCAAGGTGATGGCGCTGTGGGCGGCGATCGAGCGGTCGCTGGAGACGGGCGAGTGGCGGGCGCGGCGCAGCCGCCTGTGCGACTGGTGCGACCATCAGGCGCTGTGCCCGGAGTTCGGGGGCACGCCGCCGCCGGTGCCCGACCGGCAGCCGGGTGACACGGTGCGCAGCAGCCGCCGCTCGGCCACGGACGAGCTGTAGGGCGGCGCTTATCCTCCCGGAGTAGGAGGTTCCCGGCTCTCACCTGGTCTTACAGTGAAGCGGTGCGCATAGATCGGAGCAGGCTCCACGACACGGTGCTCGCCGGGGTGGTGGCAGCGGCCTCCGTGGCCCTGTTCGCGCTGTACGGGCCCGATCGGCTGCAGGCCGAGGGGATCCCGGTCGAGGGCATGCGGCAGCCGGACGTGTTCGGGGCGCTGCTGCTGGTGGCGGCGTCGGCTCCGGTGGCGGTGCGCCGCCGCTGGCCGCTGTCGGCGCTGTGCGCGGGGCTGGTGCCGGAGACGCTGCTCAACGGGCTCGGCTACGGCACGGGCATGTCGAGCCTGGCCGGGATCGTGCTGCTGTATTCGGTGGCGTCCTACCGGGGGCTGGCGATCGCGCTGGCGGGGCTGGTGCTGTCGCTGGTGACGTACCTGGCGGGCGCCGTGTCGGCCCCGGTCAGGGTGGGCGGCGCCAGCGAGTACGTCGTGACCGCCGTGGTGCTGGTGGCGGTGTGGGGGGCGGGACGCAGCCTGCGGTTGCGCCGGGCGTACCTGGAGGAGCTGAAGGACCGGGCGGCGAGGCTGGAGCGGGCGCACGCGGCCGACACGCGGGCGGCGCGGGCGGAGGAGCGGTCGCGGATCGCGCGCGAGCTGCACGACGTGGTGGCCCACCATGTGAGCGTGATGACGGTGCAGGCGGCGGCCGCGCGGCGGGTGCTGGCCTCCGATCCCGACCTGGCGCGGGAGGCGCTGTCGGCGATCGAGCACACGGGGCGGCTGGCGATGACGGAGATGCGTAACATCGTGGGCGTGCTGCGTACCGACACCAGGGCCGACGCGCGGGCGGAGCTGGGGCCGCAGCCGGGGGTGCGGGATCTGCCGTCGCTGGTGGAGCAGATGCGGGAGGCGGGGCTGCCGACGCGGCTGCTGGTGACGGGCGAGCCGGTGCCGCTGCCCGCGGGGGTGGACCTGGCGGCGTACCGGCTGGTCCAGGAGGGGCTGACCAACAGCCTGCGGCACGCGGGCGCGGGGGCGGAGGCGGTGGTCACGGTCCGGTACGAGCCGTACGAGCTGGACGTGCGGGTGGAGGACGACGGGAAGGGGCCGGCGCAGGAGATGGAGCTGTCGTCGCCGTCAGGGCATGGTTTGGTGGGCATCCGCGAGCGTGTGGCCCTCTATGGTGGAATCCTGAACATCGGTCCGCTACCGGGGGGCGGTTTCGAAGTGCGGGCGAGGCTCCCGTTGAAGGACGGCCAATGACGATCAGAGTGCTGCTGGTGGACGACCAGCCGCTGCTGCGTACCGGTTTCCGCCTGATACTCGAGGCCGAGCCCGACATCACGGTGGTGGGGCAGGCGGGCGACGGCAAGGACGCGCAGGAGCAGACCAGGGCGCTGCTGCCCGACGTGGTGCTGATGGACATCCGGATGCCCGGGGTCGACGGCATCGAGGCGACCCGCAGGATCGTGCGGGAGGCGGCGCCGTCGGCGCACGTGCCGAAGGTGCTGGTGCTGACGACGTTCGACCTCGACGAGTACATCGTGGAGGCGCTGCGTTCCGGGGCGTCGGGGTTCCTGCTGAAGGACGTGCCGCCGGACGAGCTGGTGCAGGCGATCCGGGTGGTGGCGGCGGGCGACGCGATCGTGGCGCCGAGCGTGACGCGGCGGCTGCTGGACCGGTTCGCCACGCGGCTGCCGTCGGCCTACGAGCAGGCGGCTCCGGCGCGGCTGGACCGGCTGACCGAGCGGGAGCTGGAGGTACTGCGGCTCATCGCCAAGGGCATGTCGAACGCGGAGATCGCGGCCAAGCTCGTGGTGAGCGAGACGACGGTGAAGACGCACGTCGGCAACGTGCTGACCAAGCTGGGGCTGCGCGATCGCGTGCAGGCGGTGGTGCTGGCCTACGAGACGGGGCTGATCACGCCGGGCGCCATCTCCTGAGGACGCCCGGCGCGGCGGTTCAGCCGGCCGTGACCCAACCGGCCGTGACTCGGCCTGTCGTAACTCAGCCGGTCGTGACGGCGGGGGTGCTCGGCGCCTGCTCGGGGGCGTTCTCCGGGAAGTGGCAGGCCACCCGGTGGCCGTCGGCCAGCTGCGCCAGCGGCGGCTCGACCTGCTTGCAGATGTCCTGTGCCTTCCAGCAGCGGGTGTGGAAGCGGCAGGCGGGCGGCGGGTTGAGCGGGCTGGGCACGTCGCCGACGAGCCGGATGCGCTCGCGTTCCTTGCGCGACTTCGGGTCGGGCACGGGCACGGCGGACAGCAGCGCGTTGGTGTACGGGTGCATGGGCGACTCGTACAGCCGCTTGCGGTCGGCGATCTCGACGATCTTGCCGAGGTACATGACGGCGACGCGGTCGCTGATGTGCCGCACCACCGACAGGTCGTGGGCGATGACGACGTAGGTCAGGTCCAGCTCGTTCTGCAGGTCTTCGAGCAGGTTGACGACCTGGGCCTGGATGGACACGTCGAGCGCGGAGACGGGCTCGTCGGCGATGATCAGCTTGGGTTTGAGCGCGAGCGTGCGGGCGATGCCGATGCGCTGGCGCTGCCCGCCGGAGAACTCGTGCGGGTAGCGGTTGTAGTGCTCGGGGTTGAGCCCGACCAGCTCCAGGATGTCCTGGACGGCCTTCTTGATGCCGTTGTCGGTCTTGACGCCCTGGATGCGGAAGGGCGCGCCGACGATCGCGCCGACCGTGTGCCGGGGGTTGAGCGACGAGTAGGGGTCCTGGAAGATCATCTGCATGTCGCGGCGCAGCGGCCTGAGCCGGCCCTGCGACATGTGCGTGATGTCCTGGCCCTCGAAGACGATCTTGCCGGCGGTCGGCTCGAGGAGCCTGGTCACCAGCCGTCCCGTGGTGGACTTGCCGCAGCCGGACTCCCCCACCAGGCCGAGCGTCTCGCCCTTGAACACCTCGAAGTCGATCCCGTCGACCGCCTTGACGGCGCCGACCTGCCTTTTGAGCAGGCCCTTGGTGACGGGGAAGTGCTTCTCCATGTTGTGCACGGAAAGAAGCGGCTCGTTGTCGCTCACGGAGTCTCCAGCGCTGGCTTGATCTCGTTCTCCCACAGGTCCCGCCGTTCGGCCCGGTCGAGGTGGCAGCGCACCAGGTGGCCGCCCTCGGTCTCGGTCAGGGCCGGCACCTCGGTCCTGTCCTTGCCGCCGGTCTTCTCCGCGTACGGGCAGCGCGGGTGGAAGGCGCAGCCGGACGGCACGTTGATCAGCGACGGCGGGGAGCCCTTGATCGGCATGAGGCGTTCGGTGGGCTCGCGGTCGAGGCGGGGCATCGAGCCCAGCAGGCCCCACGTGTAGGGGTGCTCGGGGCGGTAGAAGATGTCGTCGGTGGTGCCGTACTCGACGCACTTGCCGCCGTACATGACGAGGATGTCGTCGGACAGCTCGGCGACGACGCCCAGGTCGTGGGTGATGATGATGAGCGCGGAGTTGAACTCGCGCTGCAGGTCGCGCATGAGATCGAGGATCTGGGCCTGCACTGTCACGTCGAGCGCGGTGGTGGGCTCGTCGGCGATGAGCAGCTCGGGGTCGCACGACAGCGCCATGGCGATCATGGCGCGCTGGCGCATGCCGCCGGAGAACTCGTGCGGGTAGGCGTCGACCCGGCGCTCCGGCTCGGGGATGCCGACCCGGCCGAGCATGTCGACGGCGTGCTTGCGGGCGACCTGCTTGGAGACGTTGTTGTGGATCCGGTACGCCTCGATGATCTGGTGGCCGACCGTGTAGAACGGGTGCATCGACGACAGCGGATCCTGGAAGATCATCGCCATCTTCTTGCCGCGCAGCCTGCGCACGTGCTCGGCGGAGGCGCCGATGAGCTCCTCGCCGTCGAGCCAGATCTCACCGGAGAGCCTGGCGCGGCCGCCCTTGTGCAGGCCGAGCACGCCGAGGCTGGTGACGCTCTTGCCGGAGCCCGACTCGCCCACGATGCCCAGGGTCTTGCCGCGTTCGAGGCTGAACGACAGGCCGTCCACGGACTTGACCAGACCGTCGTCGGTCGGGAAATGGATCTTCAGATCCTTGACGTCAAGGAAGCTCATGACAACCTCACCCTCGGGTCGACCACGGCGTACAGGAGGTCGACGACCAGGCTCGCGACCACCACGAAGCCGGCGGCGACGAGCACGACACCCATGACCTGGGGCAGGTCCTGATTCCTGATGGCCAGGATGGCGAACTGGCCGAGCCCGGGCAGAGTATAGGTGGTCTCGGTGAGGATGGCGCCGCCGATGAGCAGGCCGAAGTCGATGCCGAACAGGGTCAGGATCGGCGTGAGCGCGGCGCGCAGGCCGTGCTTGGTCACGACCTGGTTCTCGCGCAGGCCCTTGGCCCTGGCGGTGCGGATGTAGTCCTCGCCCATCGTCTCCAGCATGCCCGCGCGGGTCAGCCGCGCGTAGGTCGCGGCGAACAGGAACGCCAGCGTGATCCACGGCAGCAGCAGGTTGTAGGCCCACTGGGCGGGGTTGACGGTGAAGTCCGTCCACGCGCCGCCCGGCGGGGTCCAGCCCAGGCCGTAGCTGAAGACGACCAGGGAGATCATGCCGGTGAAGAAGATCGGCAGGGACACGCCGGCGAGGGCGGTGCCCATCGAGATCCGGTCGAAGATGCTGCCTCTGCGCAGCGCGGACAGCACGCCCACGCTGACGCCCGCCACCACCCAGAGGATCGCGGCGCCGATGGCCAGGGAGAAGGTCACCGGCATGCGGTCCACCAGGTCGGGCCAGACGGGCTGGCCGCTGATGAAGGAGTAGCCGAAGCAGGGCGCGGGGCACTGCTCGACGCCGGCGCCGTAGTCGTACTCGGCTCCCGCGAACAGGCCCTTGACGAACCTGCCGTACTGCACGACCACCGGGTCGTTGAAGCCGAGCCGCTCCGCGACCAGTGCCACGGTCTCCGGCGTGGCCGCGCGCCCGACGTAACGCGAGGCGAGGGCCTCGGGTGTCGCCCCCGCCCATTGCGGCACCACGAAGAAGATGCCGAAAGTGACCATGCTGATCACGATCAGCATGGCGAAGGCGCCGATCAGACGCCTGATGATGTATGTGACCACCGCTGTCGGCCGAGTGGCCCGCCCGCCGCGGGCGGGCCACTCCTGCCTTCACCTGCCTTCGCTAGATCCCCGAACCTGGTTCAGCCGTCACTGAACGCCGAGCAGGACGTAGTCGTACATGCTCTGGCCTTCGTTGTAGGCGAGGTTCGTCACGCCCTGACCGCGCATCAGCAGCGACTTGGCCCACACCACGGGAAGGATGGAGGCGTCCTCCATGACCTTCTTGTCGACCTCGACCCACAGCTTGGCGCGGGCCGCGGCGTCGAGCTCGGCGGAGGCCTGGTCGATCAGCTTGTCGACCTCGGGGTTCTTGACGCTGAGGTTGTAGTTGCCGGCGTCGCGGATGGTGCGGCTGTCGACGATGGCCTGCATGAAGCCGTAACCGTCGGGCCAGTCGGAGCCCCAGCCGTGGGTGGCCAGGCCGATGCCGTTCTCCTTGACGTAGTTGACGTTACCCGCGTAGTCGGAGAAGTAGCTGGAGGCCGGGAAGCCCTTCAGCTCCAGCTTGATGCCGACGCGGGCCAGCGCCTGCTGCATCGCCTCGGCCAGCGCCTTCTCGCGCGGGCGGTCGGAGCGGAACGACATGTTGGTGGTGAAGCCGTTCGGCTGGCCGCAGGCGGCGAGCGCCTCCTTGGCCTTGGCGACGTCACCCTTGTTCTCGGGGCTGGCGTACAGGTCGAACTTCTCCTGGCCGACGATGGGCGGCGGCATCACGTTCGTGGCGATCTCGCCACCGGCCACCGGGCCGCCGTAGGCGGTCTGGTTGGCGACGCGGTCGGCGGCCCACATGACGGCCTTGCGGCAGTTGACGTTGTCCAGCGGCTTGGTGTCGGGGATGACCGACACGTACCAGAGCCTCGGGATCGTCGGGTTGTCCGTACGGGCCTTCAGCGCCGGGTCCGGCAGCACCTTGCCGAGCGCGGCGGGCTGCATGCCGGTGCCGGGGATGTCGAGCTGGACGCTGCCCGAGATGAGCTGGTTGTCCAGGTCGTCGGCGTTGACGTTGAGCTGGACCTCGATGCGGTCCGGCAGCGCGGGACGGTTCGGGTCCGTCGCCGGGTCCCACTGGTCGTTGCGGACCAGCGTGAAGCGCTTGCCGATCTCGTTCGTCTCGAACTTGTACGGGCCGGAGGAGACGACCTTCTCCTTGTACTTGGCGCCCGTGTCCTTGTCCTTCGGCACCGGGGCCGTCATCGGCATCTGGACGACGTAGTCCATCGACGCGAACGGCTTCTTCAGGTGGAAGACGACCGTGGTGTCGTCGGTGGCCTCGACCGCCGACTTGTAGTCCACGTCGGGGGTCTCGTAGACGCCCTTGAAGTCCTTCGGCCAGTCGAGCAGCTCGTTGAGGTAGGAGGGGCCGTGCGTGAAGGTCTTCTTGTCGAAGGAGCGGGCAACCGCGTACGCCACGTCCTTGGCGGTGATCGGCGTGCCGTCCTCGAACTTCAGGCCGCTCTTGAGCTTGTACGTCCAGGTCTTGCCGTCAGGGCTGGGCTGGCCGAGCCCTTCCGCCAGGTCGGGGACGACCGTGTTGCCCTCGGGGCCGGGACCCGGCTTGTACATCGTCAGCGTCCGCCAGTAGAACCGGCCGAAGTTGAACGAGTAGCCGTAGTAGGTGTCGGCCGGGTCGAGGCTGTCCCAGTCGGAGGAGTGGGCCGCCTTGAGCGTCCCGCCCTTCTTCGTGGACGGGTTGTACACCTGCGTCAGAGCGACGTTGGCCGCGGGTTGCGCGGCGCCGCCTGCCGCCGACTGGGCGGGCTGGCTGGGAGTGCCGCCACCTCCGCCGCCACAGGCGGAGAGCACCAAGGCGAGCGCCGCTGTCGCGGCTCCTGCCAGTGCGTGTTTCCTTCTCATTGACTAACCCCTTGATGAGTGGGATGCGGGGGATGAAGCGTTGGCGGGCTCAGTGCGCCCGCGGGTCGAAGGCGTCCCTCAACCCGTCGCCGAACAGGTTGAACGCCAGGACGGTGATGAAGATCGCCAGACCCGGGAAGAGCACGAAGTGGGGCAGCGTGTAGAAGCGGACCGCTTCGGAGAGCATGCCACCCCAGGTCGGGGTGGGCGGGTTGATGCCGACGCCGAGGAAGGACAGCGCGGCCTCGAACAGGATGTTGGTCGGGATGAGCAGCGTCGCGTACACCAGGATCGGCGCCAGCAGGTTCGGCAGCACCTCGCGGAACAGGATGTAGCCGTGGCGCGCGCCGAGGCTCCTGGCGGCGTCGACGAACTCGCGCTCACGCAGCGAGAGCGTCTGGCCGCGGACGATGCGGCCGATGCTGGGCCAGCTGAAGAAGCCGATGATGAAGATCAGCATGGCGATGCGCAGGCCGTCGCCCTGGAGCCCGAACCCCTCGTTGGGCATGACGCCGACCAGCGCGATGGCGAAGACCAGCAGGGGGAAGGCCAGGAAGACGTCCATGATGCGGCCGATGACCTGGTCGACCCAGCCGCCGAAGTAGCCGGCGACGACGCCCATGACGGTGCCGATGACCACCGAGACCATGGTGGCCAGGAAGCCGATCAGCAGCGAGATCCAGGCGCCGGCGACGATCCGGCTGAAGATGTCGCGGCCGTTGACCGGCTCGACGCCGAGCAGGTACTCGCCGCTCATGCCGCCGAAGTTGCCCGCGGGCAGGAGCGTGTTCGGGTCGATCTGGTCCTGGTGGAACTCCAGCGGCGGGTGCCCGAGCAAGGAGATGATCGGCGTGGAGAAGATCGCCACGAGGATCAGCAGGAGCACGACGACGCCACCGCCGAGTGCCACCTTGTCGCGGCGCAGGCGCATCCACGCGATCCTTGTCAGCGATCGGCCCTGGATGGCCTGGCCCGCTCCCTTGAGCACCGACTCCGGATGTGCCTCCGCCGCGGAACCGGAAACGTCTAGCGGTGCGGTCATGCCGAGATGCCCCCTGGTACAAGACAACGCTGTCTTAACGCGTGGTTACAGTAGACCCGACTCGCGGACCTCAGGAGGCAGAATCTATGGCCTGAGCTGCTATGACTAGTCCCTCAGGCCGCTATGTGGCTAATCTGTGATTGTTGCGAAACTCATTCGTATCGATCTTGAAGGAATGTCGTGAACAGGTTCCGGTTGCGTCTCGGAACCGTGACACAAACGCCTCCGGCAAGTGGATCAGCTGATGCCGCGCCGCTTGAGGAGTTCCTCGATGTCGGAGAAGTCGTCGTCGCCCTTGCTCGCGGGCTTCTGGGAGACGGCCGGCCGCTGCGGCTTGCCCGGGGCCTGCTGTGCCTTACCCGCGGCGGGAGCCTGCTTGGCCGGGCCGCCCTGCGCCGGCGCGTCGGCGGCGTCACTCTTCTTCTTGCGGCCGGGCGACAGCTTCCTGCCGCGCATCACACCGGACACCACGAACAGCACCACCGACAGCCCCGCCACGGCCACACCGGCCCACACGGCCGGGTTGAACACCAGGCCGGTCACGAAGCCGGCCACCGTGGCGCCGATCCTCCACAGGGCCTGCAGCGCGCCCGTCAGATAAGCCGCGACCGGCAGCAGCGCCCACGCCGTCACCCGTAGCCCCGCTGCCGCTCCCCTGCGCCTGAAGGCCAGGAACGCCAGCGCCAGCCCGGCAAGGCTCACGCCCGCGCACAGCGGCAGCCAGGCGATCGCCTCGAAGTTACCCATCTCGCCGCCCCCTCGTCATCGCTCGCTCGTGCCCTCCATCCTGGCACGCGGAGGCTTGTCCGCCTCCTCCGCGAGAACCACATTTCCCTTAGGGGTAACGCGTCAGGACGGCAGAAGATCCCTGAGATCGGCGACCCCGATCTCCGTCAGGGACGGGACCACCAGCCGGCCGGGCGCCGGCTCGACGGGCAGCAGGCTCGGCACGGCCACGACGGCGCAGCCGGCCGCGGTCGCGGCGGCCACGCCGTTCGGGGAGTCCTCCAGGACCACGCACCGGACGGGCTGCACGCCGAGCAGCCGGGCGGCCGTCAGGTACGGCTCCGGGTCCGGCTTGGTACGGGTGACGTCGTCGGCGGTCACCACGACGTCGAAACGCTCCCTGCCGACGCTCTTGAGCACCGCGTCGGCGATGTCCTTGAGCGAGGAGGTGACCAGCCCCACCGGCACCCCTTCGGCGCGCAGGGCGTCGAGCAGCTCGGAGGCGCCGGGCATGACGCGCACCCCGGCCGACAGCCGGCTCACCATGCCGGTGACCATCCACTCGCGCACGCTCTCCGGCGGCACGCTCGCGCCGGAGACGGCCAGCATGTACTCGACGGTGCGCTCCATCGAGCCGCCGACGAGGTGGGCCTGGTGCTCGGGGGTCCACTCGGCGCCGAGCCTGGTCATCACCTCGGTCTCGATCTGCAGCCAGACGCGCTCGCTGTCGACCAGCAGGCCGTCCATGTCGAAGAAAGCCGCTTGCATTCCTGTCCCCGATCGGTGCTGCCACCCGCCGCCGCGGACCACGTGCATGGTGCGTGTCCGGGCTGAACGGCGGGCGGAATCGTGCCCGCCCGCGCGTGAACGGCGGGCGGGCGGACGTCTGCTGTCAGACGTTGAAGTACTTGGCCTCCGGGTGGTGGGCGACCAGCGCCGAGGTGGCCTGCTCCGGATGGAGCTGGAACTCCTCCGACAGCGTCACCCCGATGCGCTCCGGCGCGAGCAGCTCGAACAGCTGCTTCTGGTCCTCCAGGTTCGGGCAGGCCGGGTAGCCGAAGGAGTAGCGGCAGCCCTGGATGTTGACCTTCAGCATGTCGTCGAGCGACTCCTCGCCGCCGATCCCCCACTCCGAGCGGACCCGGGCGTGCCAGTACTCGGCCAGCGCCTCGGTGAGCTGCACCGACAGGCCGTGCAGCTCGAGGTAGTCGCGGTAGGCGTCCTTGGCGAACAGCTCGGCCGTGGCCTCGGAGATCTTCGCGCCCATGGTGGCCACCTGGAAGCCGACCACGTCCACCTCGCCGGAGTCCTTGCCCCGGAAGAAGTCGGACAGGCACAGGTGCCGGTCGCGGCGCTGGCGCGGGAAGGTGAAGCGGGTGCGCTCGCTGCCGTCGTCGTCGAGGATGATCAGCGAGTCGCCGTCGGCGACGCACGGGAAGTAGCCGTAGACGACGGCCGCCTCCAGCAGGCCCTCGGTCTGCATGCGCTCGAGCCACATGCGCAGCCGCGGCCGGCCCTCGGTCTCGACCAGCTCCTCGTAACCGGGCCCGTCGCCGCCCCTGGTGGGCTTGAGGCCCCACTGGCCGAGGAACAGGGCCCGCTCGTCGAGGAAGGCGGCGTACTCGTTCAGCGAGATGCCCTTGACCACGCGGTCGCCGTGGAACGGCGCGCGCGGGACCGGGTTGTCGGCGGCCACGTCGGAGCGGGCGGGCAGCTCCTCGACGGGCGTGCGGACGAGCGTGGCGCCGGTCTTGACGCGCCGCTCGCGCAGCGGCGGCAGCGTCGCGCCCTGCACGCCGCGCTTGACGGCCATGAACGCGTCCATCAGCCGCAGCCCCTCGAACGCGTCGCGGGCGTAGCGCACCTCGCCCTCGAACAGCTCGGCCAGGTCCTGCTCGACGTAGGCGCGGGTCAGCGCGGCGCCGCCGAGCAGCACCGGGTACTTCTCCGACAGGCCCCTGGAGTTCATCTCCTCCAGGTTCTCCTTCATGATGACCGTCGACTTCACCAGCAGCCCGGACATGCCGATGACGTCGGCCTTCTGCTCGTCGGCGGCCTCCAGGATGGCCGAGACGGGCTGCTTGATGCCGAGGTTGACGACCTGGTAGCCGTTGTTGGACAGGATGATGTCGACGAGGTTCTTGCCGATGTCGTGCACGTCGCCCTTGACGGTGGCCAGCACGATGCGGCCCTTCGTCTCGCCCTCGACGCGCTCCATGTGGGGCTCGAGGTAGGCCACGGCCGTCTTCATCACCTCGGCCGACTGCAGCACGAACGGCAGCTGCATCTGGCCGGAGCCGAACAGCTCGCCGACCGTCTTCATGCCGTCGAGCAGCACGTCGTTGATGATCTCCAGGGCGGGGCGCTGCTCCAGGGCGACGTCGAGGTCGGCCTCCAGGCCCTTGCGCTCGCCGTCGATGATGCGCCGCTTGAGCCGCTCCCACAGCGGCAGCGCGGCCAGTTCCTCGGCCTTGCCGGCGCGCATGACGGCGGCGTCCACGCCCTCGAACAGGTCCATGAACTTCTGCAGCGGGTCGTAGCCCTCGCGGCGGCGGTCGTAGACCATGTCGAGCGCGACCTGGCGCTGCTCGTCGGGGATGCGCGCCATCGGCAGGATCTTGGAGGCGTGCACGATCGCGGAGTCGAGCCCGGCGTTGACGCACTCGTTGAGGAACACCGAGTTGAGCACCATGCGGGCGGCCGGGTTGAGGCCGAAGCTGATGTTGGACAGGCCCAGCGTGGTCTGCACGCCCGGGTAACGGCGCTTGAGCTCGCGGATGGCCTCGATGGTCTCCAGGCCGTCGCGCCTGGTCTCCTCCTGGCCGGTGGCGATGGGGAAGGTCAGGCAGTCGACGATGATGTCCTCGACCCGCATGCCCCAGTTGGTGGTCAGGTCCTCGATGAGGCGGCTGGCCACGCGGACCTTCCAGTCGGCGGTGCGGGCCTGGCCCTCCTCGTCGATGGTCAGCGCGACCACGGCCGAGCCGTGCTCGCGCACCAGGCGCATGATCTTCTGGAAGCGGGAGTCGGGGCCGTCGCCGTCCTCGTAGTTGACGGAGTTGACCGCGGCGCGCCCGCCCAGCATCTCGAGGCCGGCCTGCAGCACCGCGGGCTCGGTCGAGTCGAGCATGATCGGCAGCGTGGAGGCGGTGGCGAAGCGGAAGGCCAGCTCCTTCATGTCGGCCACGCCGTCGCGGCCGACGTAGTCGACGCACAGGTCGAGCATGTGGGCGCCGTCGCGGGCCTGGTCGCGGGCCATCTCGACGCAGTCGTCCCAGCGGCCCTCCAGCATGGCCTCGCGGAAGGCCTTGGAGCCGTTGGTGTTGCAGCGCTCGCCGATGGCCAGGTACGAGGTGTCCTGCCGGAACGGGACGGTCTGGTAGAGCGAGGACGCGCCAGGCTCGGGATGCGGGCGGCGTGTGGCGATCTCCCGGCCCCTGACCCGCTCGACGACCTGGCGCAGGTGCTCGGGCGTGGTGCCGCAGCAGCCGCCGACCAGGGACAGGCCGTAGTCGCGGGTGAAGGTCTGGTGGGCGTCGGCCAGCTCCCCTGCCGACAGCGGGTAGTAGGCGCCGTCGGCGGTCAGCACGGGCAGGCCGGCGTTGGGCATGCAGCTCAGCTTGAGCCGGGAGTGGCGGGCGAGGTAGCGCAGGTGCTCGCTCATCTCGGCCGGGCCCGTCGCGCAGTTGAGGCCGACGATGTCGACGCCGAGCGGCTCGATCGCGGTCAGCGCGGCGCCGATCTCGGAGCCGAGCAGCATCGCGCCGTTGGTCTCGATGGTCACCTGCGCGATGATCACGATGTCGCGGCCGGCGGCTTCGATGGCCAGCCTGGCGCCGACGACGGCGGCCTTGACCTGCAGCAGGTCCTGGCACGTCTCGATGATCAGCGCGTCGGCGCCGCCCGCGATCAGGCCGGCCGCGTTGTCGCGGTAGGCGTCGCGCAGGCTCGCGTACGGCAGGTGGCCGAGGGTGGGCAGCTTGGTGCCGGGGCCCATGGAGCCGAGCACGAAGCGCGGCTGGTCGGGCGTGGACCAGTGGTCGGCCGCCTCGCGCGCGATCCTCGCGCCGGCCTCGGAGTATTCGAAGACGCGGTCGGAGATGTCGTACTCGCCCAGCGCGGCGAGGTTGGCGCCGAAGGTGTTGGTCTCCACGCAGTCGACGCCGACGGCGAAGTAGGCGTCGTGCACACCGCGCACGATGTCGGGGCGGGTGACGTTGAGCACCTCGTTGCAGCCCTCGTGCCCGTGGAAGTCGTCGATCGTCGGGTCCTGGGCCTGGAGCATCGTGCCCATCGCCCCGTCGGCGACGATCACACGCTGGGCCAACACTTCTCTGAAGGTCGGGGAGATGCTCATGGGGTAGAGCTTATCGGGTGCGTCTTGAGCGCTGCTCGCGCGCGGGTATAGGCGGACCTTTTCCCGCATCCTCGGATAAACGCTATCGTACGAGACGTCAATTGTACGCGGCGTCCAATTGGGGGCTCGTATGGCCTACCGCACCGTCCTCGTCGGCACCGACGGCTCCGCCTCCTCCTTCCGCGCCGTCTCGGCCGCCGCCTCCCTGGCCGCGGCCACCGGCGCCACGCTCGTGCTGGCGTGCGCTTACCTGCCCATGCGGGAGAGCACGCGGGCCGCCGCCGCCGACCGGCTCGGGGAGCTGGCGTACAAGGTGAGCGGCTCCACCCCCGCCGACGACGCGCTGCGGGCGGCCCGCGAGCACGCCGTGGCGGCGGGCGCCTCGGACGTGCTGCTGGCGGCCGAGCAGGGGGAGGCGGTGGACGTGCTCGTGTCGCTGGCGTCCCGGCACGGGGCCGATCTGCTCGTGGTGGGCAACCGGGGGCTCAACAGCCTGGCGGGGCGGCTGCTCGGGTCGGTGCCGTCGGGGGTGACGCACCGGGCCTCGTGCGACGTCCTCGTCGTCCACACGACGGCCGGGGGCCGCTGAGCGCACCCGCACCCCAGGACGGCGGCGCTCCGGACGGCCGCGCGGGGCAGCCGTCGCGGCGCACACGCGGTGGGCGACGCCGCGGGCCGGCCGCGCAGCGCGCCGCCGAGTTCGCGGCTCGCGAACGCCCGCCGGCCCCGGAGCCCGGCGGCGCAGCGGGCGGGGCCGGTGCGGCGGTCGTCACCCGGCCCGCGCGGGGACGCGTGGGCCGGGTGAGCCCGTGCCGGGCGAGCCGTCCACCAGCCGTTACGCGGCGTTCGAGCCCGTACGCCGCCGCCGGCCCCGCCGTCGCGCACCGCTGAGCCGCCCGCCTCCCCCACCAGCCCGCACGCCCCAGGGGCGGGCGCAGGGCCGCGTTCGGGGGGAGATCGGTGACGGCGATGCCTCCTTACCGCATAGGCTAAGCGGGACGATGGAGAGAGGAGGCGACACGTGATAGAGCTCGAAGGGCTCCCCGAGCTCGTCGACCCGGTGCTCATTGCCGCGTTCGAAGGGTGGAACGACGCGGGCGAGGCTTCCAGCGGTGTGATCGCCCACCTCGAGTCGGCGTGGAAGGCCGAGCCGCTCATCGCGCTCGACCCCGACGACTACTACGACTTCCAGGTCACCCGGCCCGTGGTCGAGATGAGCGACGGCCTGACCCAGTCGATCGTGTGGCCGACCACGCGGCTGCTGCGCGCCCGTCCTGCGGGCGTGGAGCGCGACGTCGTGCTGCTGCGCGGCATCGAGCCCAACATGCGCTGGCGCTCGTTCTGCGACGACATCATCTACATCTGCCGCGAGCTGGGCGTCGAGCTGGCCGTGATGCTCGGCGCGCTGCTCAACGACTCGCCCCACACCCGGCCCGTGCCGATCCTGGGCGGGGCGACCAACGCGGGCCTGGCCCGCTCGACGAACCTGGAGCTGAGCCGCTACGAGGGCCCGACGGGCATCGTGGGGGTGCTGCAGCACTCGTTCGGCAAGGCCGGGCTGGACGCGATCTCGCTGTGGGCGTCGGTGCCGCACTACGTGGCCCAGCCGCCCAACCCGAAGGCCACGCTCGCGCTGCTGCGCCGGCTGGAGGACGTGCTGGAGATCCCGATGCCGCTGGGCGACCTCGACGAGGAGGCCCGGGCCTGGGAGCGCGGCGTGGACGAGCTGGCCGCGCAGGACAGCGAGGTGGCCGAGTACGTCAAGGAGCTGGAGGAGCGCAAGGACGCGGCCGAGCTGCCCGAGGCCAGCGGCGATGCGATCGCGGCCGAGTTCGAGCGCTACCTGCGACGTAGAGATCGCGACACTGACAGCTAACCTTCAGGTATTAAGTTCCACATCTTTTCCCGCTTTCGGGTAATAATCGGGACCCGTATAAGTTTGCACCAAGTTGGGACCCTAGATTTAAGCGCCCCCTAAATCCCGGGACCGTCCGGGACCTCGGCTTCGCACGTGATGCCTGCTCAACTGACCGCGCACGTTAGGCATGCCATGGCGACACCTCACGTAGACCCGCACCACAGGAGCCAGGACACCAGGCAGCGGGTCCTCCAGATGGCCGTCTCGCTCAGGGAGGACCGCACCGGCGGCTCGGTGGACTACTTCCTCGCCCTGCTGCAGGATCGGCTCCCCCTCTGGCTGAGCATCCTTCACGATCTCTCTCACCGCATCGGAAAAGGGTCCGTATCGGATAATCTTCTACCGATTGCTCGTGCGGGGATTGACTACTACATAGATGTACAAAGTGCGGCGTTGCCCGCCTTCACCTCCCCGAACGTGACCGTCCGCTTCCGCCAGGCCATCCGCGACAACGGGCTCGGGCCGCGCACGGAGACGGCGCCGCTGGCCGCGTACCTGGCGGCCGAGCAGCGGCTGGGGCGGGTGCGGCCCGACGTGGACCCGGAGGCGAGCGCGCGGCTGCTGGTCGCGGGCTGCTTCCATCGTGCCTACATCGAGATGTTCGTCGGCGCGGACGCCGGGCCCGCGCGCGAGGTCAGCGCCCGCGAGATCGTACGGGAACTGCGGCTGGAGCCCGTCCCCCAGCCCGCGTGACGGCCGGAGCGGATCGCCGCCCGACGAGCGGCCCACCGCGCCCGTCCAGAGGCCGGGAAGCCCTGACGACGGCGCGTGCCGTGGGGCCGGGGAGCCCGGCCGGTGACCCGCGCCGTGGGGCGGCGCGTCGGCCGGTGGTCCCGCCGCAGGCCGGGAGGCCCGGCGGGTGGCCGGGCCGGGGTCAGGCGCGGCGCAAGGGCTGCGGCTCCGCGGTGGTGCGGTGGCGGCGGTGCAGGGCCTGGTCGTAGCGGTGCCAGATGAGGGCCGCCACGTCCGGGTCCGCGCCCAGGGGCTCGCTGACCAGGCCGGCGCCGGCCGAGGCGAGGCGGTCGTGGAAGAAGCCGGGCGCCAGCACGTACGAGGCGATGGCCACGCGGGCGGCCGGGGTCGAGGCGAGCCGTTCCATGGCCTCCTCCAGCGACGGCGTGCCCGCCGAGGCGAAGGCGGCCGTGACCGGGCGCGCCAGGCGTACGGCGAGCCGGTGGGCGGCGGCGCGCACGTCGGCCAGCGCCGAGGGGTCGGAGGAGCCGGCCGCGCCGAGCAGGACGGCGTCCGTGGAGCGCAGGCCCGCCCGCGCCAGCTTGCGTGCCAGCGCCGAGGTCAGGAGCCGGTGCGGGCCGAGCCAGCCGGCCACCACCGCGTCCGGGCGGTGCTCGGCGATGACCTCGGGCAGGTCGATGTGCACGTGGTAGCCGCCCGCCAGCAGCAGCGGCACCACGACCACCGGGCCGCGGACCTCGGGCAGGACCTCCGCAAGGAGGGGCGAGCTGATCTCCAGGTAGCTCAGCTCCACGCGTTGCCCCGGGCGGGCCCTGCGGACCGCTTCCGCCAGCTCCGAGAGGGTCCGCTCCCCCTCGGCGCTGCGCGTTCCGTGTGCGGCCAGGACGAGTGCGGGCGTCACCGGCTTCCTCCGGCGCGCCTGCCGCGGCCGGAGAACGGGGTGGCGCAGGGCATGGTGTTCTCCTCGTGGTGGTGGTGATGACGACGGTGCTGGAGGAACCGCGCGGCCGTGGAGGTCAAAGGCCCGCCTCGTACAGGCAGGCGAGCCGGTAGCCGCGCTTGACCACCGTCTCGACGATGCCGCTGGGCCCGAGGGCGCGGCGCAGCCGGGTGATGGCCATCTCGACGGCGTGCTCGGCCGAGTCGCGCGCCACGCTGCCCGGCAGCACCGTACGCAGCTCGGCCCGCGACACCACGTGCCCCGGCTTGTCGGCCAGGCGCTTGAGCACCGCCATCGGGGCGGGCGGCAGCGGGCGCAGCTCGCCGTCCACGACCACGGCGTGGCCGCGGATCTCGAGCCGGTGGTCGCCGGCCGTGAGGCGGGTGACGCCGTGCTCCGGCAGGTGACGGGCCAGGGCACGGGCCAGCGCGCCGAGGCGGGAGCGGTCCGGCTGGAGGGTGGGGACGCCGCGCGAGGTGAGCGGCTCGGCGGTGACGGGCCCGACGCAGGCCGCCACGACCGGTCCGCTGAACGCGGCCAGCAGCGCCTCCTCCAGCCCTTCCGACCTGGCGGCGCCGAGCATGGCGTGCACGGCGGGCGCGCTGGTGAAGGCGACCGCGTCCACGGAGCCGGTGATGGTCTGGCTGATCAGGCGGCGCAGCGGCGAGATGTCGCGGTACGGCAGCCACCGGTAGACCGGGATCTCGATCACCTCGGCCCCGGCCTCGCGCAGCGCGGCCACGAAGTCGGTGAGCGGCTCGCCGTGCTGCTGCACCGCGATGCGCCGCCCGTGCAGGTCCTGGGCCAGGAGGTAATCCTTGACCTCGTTGCACGACTCGGTCGAGGGGGTCCAGTGGTCGTTGAGACCGGCGGCGCGCACCGCTCCCCTGGCCTTGGGGCCGCGGGTGAGCAGGCGGGCCTTGGACAGGTGCTCGCCCAGGTCGGCGGACAGGCCCCAGCCCTCGGCCGCGGCCATCCAGCCGCGGAAGCCGACGCCGGTGGTGACCACGACGTCGTCGAGCGGCCCTTCCAGGCTCTGCCGGGTGGCGGCGAGCAGGTCGGTGTCCTCGGCCAGCGGGACGAGCCGGATGGCGGGGGCGCTGACCACGCGCGCGCCGCGGCGCTCCAGGAGCGCTCCGAACTCCTCGCGCCGTCTCGTCGCGGTGACGCCGACGGTGAAGCCTGCCAGGGCGTCCGGCGCCGTCTCCGGGGAAGAGCCGCCCTCTTGGGGAAGCGCGCTCATGCCTGCACCTCCAGGTAGTCGACGATGCCTGGCCGGGCCCCGAGCACCCGGCCAGGCATCACAGGCGCGTGTGACGCAAGTGAGATCACCCTCCGATACTGGTTCCGGGTGGTTTCGCCGCTGGGTCTCTTCTGTTACCGCTGTGCTACAAGGCACGACCTTCGCGATTGGCGGGGCGCACTCCAGGGAAGCGTTCATCGTGACGATCGCGGCCTATCGGGGAGTTGCGGGTGACGGTCCGGCCTATTCGCATGTTCGATGATCCGGTGCTCCGCTCGGTCTCGGCGCCGATCCAGGATTTCGATCGGGAGCTGAGACGGCTGGTCAAGTCGCTGACCGCGACCATGCGGGCGGCGTCCGGGCGGGCCGGGCTGGCGGCTCCGCAGATCGGGGAGCCGGTGCGGGTGGTGGTCTACTCCTACGACGGCAAGTCGGGCCACCTGGTCAACCCCCGGCTGGAGCTGTCGGAGCGCAAGGTCACCGCGGACGAGGCGTGCCTGTCGGCGCCCGGCGTGTGGTGGCCACTGGAACGCTCCTACATGGTCACGGCGCGTGGCCGCGACATGTTCGGCAAGCCGGTCACGGTGCGCGCGCTCGGGGTGCTGGCCAGGGTGCTGCAGCACGAGGTCGACCACCTCGACGGGGTGCTGTTCAGCGACCACCTCGAAGCGGCCGAGCGCGAACGGTTCCTCGCCGAGGCCCTGCCCACCGGCCGCTGAGCCGGGCGGGAGAGCGGACCGCCGAGCCGGCGGGGGCACGCCGGGCGAGCAGCCGGGTGGGCGAGCAGCCGGGTGGGTGAGCAGCCGGGTGGGTGAGCAGCCGGCCGGGCTGCTCGGTGTCAGCGGCAGGTCTTGCGATAGGCCAGTTCGGGGACCGAACGCCCCGCAGACCGCCTTCGCGTCCTGACCGTGACGGGAGACGAGGGCGAGGAGGGCAGGCGGGCACGAAGGCTCATGGAGCGGGCGCATCTCGGGGAGCGGGAGCACGCGGCAGCGGCCTCGGGCGCCGAGCGGGAGGCGGTCTCCGTCTACCGGCGGCCGGCCGCGGCCTCCCCCGGCCGCTACCTGGCCGACCTCGCCGAGGTGCTCGTCGACCTCGGCACGCCCCTGACCGGGCGCGGCCTTGCTGTCGAGGCGCTGCCGCTGGCGGTGGAGGCGGTCACCATCCGCCGCGAGCTCGCCGCGGCCTCACCCGAGCGGCACCGCGCCGGCCTCGCCCAGGCCCAGGACTGCCTCGCCGCCGTCCTGGCGGCGATCGGCCGCCCTGCCGGCGGCCGTCCATCCGGCGGGCGTCCAGCCGGCGGGCGTCCGGGCGAGGGACATCCGGGCGACGGGCGTCCGGGCCCCTAGTGTCGCGCGGCGGCCTCGGCTCGCAGGCCGAGCTCGCGCCGCTGGCCGGGATCGGTGCCGCCCCAGACGCCGTACGCCTGCCTGGTGCTCAGCGCGTACTCCAGGCACGGCTCGCGCACGGGGCAGCCGTCACAAACGTGTTTGGCCCGCTCGACCTGCGACTGGCTCGGACCTTCCATGGAGATCGGGAAGAACAATTCCGGGTCCAGGTCGAGGCAGGCGGCCCTGCGGGTCCAGTCGAGCATCATCATCATGCTCTTCGCGCCTACCCATCGCCCCGGGCCTCATACCTCGCTGAGCAGCGCATCCCAGTCGGCGAGGAACCTGTCGAGCCCGTATCGCGCCAGCGCGGCGGCTCTGGCGGCCTTGCCGGCCTGGCTCGCGCTCTCCGGATCCTGGGCGAAGGCGTGCAGCGCGTCGGCCAGCACGTTCACCTTCGTGGACAGCACGCCCGCCTCCGGCGGCACCGCCTCGATCGCCTCGGTGGCCGCGAGCGCGACCACGGGCATGCCGATCGTCATGGCCTCGATGAGGGCCAGGCCCAGCGAGGTCCACCGGTAGGGGTGCAGGTAGACGCGCCTGCGGGCCAGCTCGGCGTGCATGACGTGCTGCGGCAGGTCCTCGTGGGTGCCGTACGGCAGCTCGCGCACCTTCATCCCGAACACGTCGAGCGGCACCCGCTCGGCGAAGCGGGGCAGCAGGTCGGTCCCGGCGACCCTGGTGCGGCGCACAGGCTCGTTGACCACGACGCCGGCCCTGGGCAGCTCGCCCGTGTAGAGGTGGCCGGGGTCGGGGATGCCGTGCTCGACGACGCGGGTGGGGGCGCGGCCGTTGTCCCAGTACAGCTCGTTGAAGTGGGTGACGTGCACGAGCGTGATGTCGCTCTGGCCGGCGAGCGGGTGGCGGGTGCGGGGCACGTCGCCCGCGGGCGTGTTGTGCTCGACGTACAGGCCGGGCACGTCGCGGCCGAGCCACTCGCGGGCCAGGTCGAGCTCGTGCGGGCGCTGGTAGACGACGACGTCCACGGGCTCGTCGCGCAGCCGGTCCCAGGGCACCTCGCGGGCGCGTTCCGGCCAGTCGTAGGTGGCCGCCCGCCCCCGGCCATCGGGACCACGGCCGGGAACGAGCGGCAGCAGGTACTCGTGGGACCCCCGGATGAACGCGCTGGTCCACGAGCCGTGTACGTGCCAGATGAGGATCCTCACCAGCGGCTCCAGCCCATGGCGCGGGCCCAGGGCGCCGCCGCGGCCGGCACGGGGCTCTCGGCGTCGCTCAGCACGCGGTCCACGACGTCGATCAGGTCGTCGGCGACCTCGGCGGCCTGCCGGATCTCCTCCCGCAGCGTCTCCTGGGTCGGGACGAGGATGCCCCTGGCGCCGGCGGCCCTGGCGGCCTCCATGTCGCGGCCGATGTCGCCCACGACCACGCAGTCGCGGGGGCTGACGTCGAGCACGGCGGCGGCTCTGATCACGAGCCCGGGCGCGGGTTTGCGGCAGGTGCAGCCGTCGGCGTCGTCGTGCACGCAGATCGCCCACGCGTCGAACGGGCCGAGCAGCTCCTCCACCTTGGCGTTCACCTGGTCCATCTCGTCAGGGGACAGCAGGCCCTTGGCGACGCCCGACTGGTTGGTGACCACGGCCACCGGGACGTCGGCGCGTCTGAGCCTGCCCAGCGCCTCGATCGCGCCCGGCATGGGCTCCACGAGGTCCGGATCGCCGTTGTACGGCACGTCCCTGATCAAGGTCCCGTCCCGGTCGAAGAGCACGGCGCCGGGACGTCGCTTTTCGAACACCTTTCACCTCCGTCGCGTGTCCGGCAGCTACCCGGCGCCTGTCCTGGCAAACAACTACTTAAAGTGACCAAGCCCAGGAGCTAGCGCCTGTTTTCGCATCTCGCGGCGTCGCTCGATGTTTGAGAACCGCTTCTCTCGGTAGCGGTTCTCGACATCCTTAGGGGGAGGAAGCATGAAGTTTCTCGGCATCAACGCGATCTTCCACGACCCGGCCGCCGCGCTGGTGGTCGACGGGAAGATCGTGGCAGCGGCGGAGGAAGAGCGCTTCAGCCGCCGCAAGCACGGCAAGAGGCCGCTGGCGTTCTCCGCGTGGGAGCTGCCCGAGCAGGCCGCCGCGTGGTGCCTGCACGAGGCGGGGCTGTCCCCCGAGGACATCGACGCGGTGGCCTACTCCTACGACCCGTCGCTGGTGGTGCAGAAGCCGGAGGGCGACTGGGAGGACCTGCGGACCAGGTACGCGGTGCGCGCCCCGGCCTTCCTCGCCACGGCCCTGCCCGGCCTGGACCCCGGTCAGGTGAGCTACGTGCCGCACCACGTGGCGCACGCCGCCTCGGCGGGCCTGGCCGCGCCGTGGCGCGACTGCGCGGTGCTGGTGGCCGACGGGCGCGGCGAGAACGTCTCCCACCTGGCGGGCCGCTACCGGGGCGGCGAGCTGGAGGTGCTGGCGGCCCAGGAGCTGCCGCACTCCCTCGGCCTCATGTACGAGGACGTCACCGAGCACCTGGGTTTCCTGCGCTCCAGCGACGAGTACAAGGTGATGGCGATGGCCTCCTACGGCCGGCCCCGCCACCTGGAGGCGCTGCGCGAGGTGATCTACACGACCGGCGACGGCGGGTTCCGCGTCGAGCCGGTCGACTGGAGCGTCTACGCCAAGGCGCTGAAGAAGGGCGCCCCGTGGACCTCCGACCACGCCGACCTGGCCGCCAGCGTGCAGGCCCGGCTGGAGGAGGTGCTGCTGGAGCTGGTGCGCTGGCTGCACGAGCGGACCGGCGAGCGGCGGCTGGCGCTGGCCGGCGGGGTCGCGCTGAACTGCGTCGCCAACACGAAGCTGCTGGACGAGGGCCCGTTCGACGAGATCTGGGTCCAGCCCGCGGCGGGCGACTCGGGCACCGCGCTCGGCGGGGCGCTGCACCTGGCGCAGTCGTACGGCGAGCCGGCCGCGCCCATGCCGGACGCGGCGCTCGGGCGCGGCTTCACCGACGAGGAGCTCGGGGCGTGGCTGGACGTGGCCCGCGTGCCGTACACCCGCCCCGCCGACCTGGCCGCCGCGGTGGCCGCCGAGCTGGCGGCCGACCGGATCGTGGCCTGGTTCCAGGGGCGGGCCGAGTACGGGCCGCGGGCGCTGGGGCAGCGGTCGCTGCTGGCGCATCCGGGGCACGCCCGCAACACCGAGCGGCTGAACGACGTCAAGGGCCGCGAGCAGTTCCGGCCCATCGCGCCGATGGTGCTGGAGTCGCGGGCCCGGGAGATCTTCGGGCGGGGGCCGGTGCCGTCGCCGTACATGCTGTTCGTCCACGACGTGCACCCGGACTGGACGGGGCGGATCCCCGCGGTCGTGCACGTGGACGGGACGGCCAGGATCCAGACGATCTCGCCGCGGGAGCAGCCGCTGATGGCGCGGGTGCTGAGCGAGTTCGAGGCGCGTACGGGGCTGCCGGTGGTGGTCAACACGAGCCTCAACACCGCCGGGCGGCCCATGGTGGACGATCCGCGTGACGCGCTGGAGTGCTTCGGGTCCTCGCCGGTGGACGTGCTGGTGCTGGGGCCGTACGTGGTGCGGCGGGGGGAGGTGTTCGCCTCGTGATCACCGTGGTGATCCCCACCATCGGGCGGCCCACCCTGCGCGACACGCTCGCGGCCGTGGGGCCGGGCGTGCCGGTGATCGTGGTGGACGACAGGGCCGGCGCCGCGCGGAAGGGCGGCGCCCGGGGCAAGGAGCCGCCCGCCGTGTCTGAGCCGCTGCTGCCTGCGCCGCTGCCGCCTGAGCCGCTGCTTCCCGGGCCGCTGCCGGGGAACGTGCGGGTCGTCCGGTCGGGCGGCCGCGGGCCCGCGGCGGCGCGCAACGCCGGGTGGCGGGCCGCGGACACGCCGTGGGTCGTCTTCCTCGACGACGACGTGATCCCCGCGCCGGGATGGGCCGAGGTGGTCTGGAAGGACCTGGTGGACCTGCCCGACGACGTGGCCGGCAGCCAGGGGCGCATCGTGGTGCCGCTGCCCGCGGGGCGCCGGCCCACCGACGGCGAGCGGCACACCGCCGGGCTCACCGACGCGCTGTGGGTGACGGCCGACATGGCCTACCGGAGGGCGGTCCTGGAGGCCGTGGGCGGGTTCGAGGAGCGGTTCCCGCGGGCGTACCGGGAGGACGCCGATCTGGCGCTGCGGGTGACGCGGGCCGGGCACCGGCTGGTCAGGGGCGAGCGCGTGACGGAGCATCCGGTCCGGGCCGACGGGTTCTGGGCGAGCGTGCGCTTCCAGCGGGGCAACGCGGACGACGCGCTCATGCGCCGCCTGCACGGGCCCTCGTGGCGCGCCGACATCGGCGGCGGTCCGGGACGGCTGCGCCTGCACGCGCTGACGACCGCCACGGGCCTCGCGGCGGTGCTCCTCGGCGCCGCGGCAGCCGCGACCCGCACCCGCCCGGGCACCCGGGTGGCGGCGTGGGGGGCGGGGGCGGCGTGGGCGGCGCTGACCGCGGACTTCGCGTGGCGGCGGATCGCGCCGGGCCCGCGTACCCCGCGGGAGGTGCTGCGGATGGCCGTCACGAGCGTGCTGATCCCGCCGGTCGCCTGCGCGCACCGGCTTCGGGGGGAATGGAGGGTGCGGCGATGAGCAGGGGCCGGCAGGAACGTTCCAGCAAGGACCGGACCGCAGGAGACAGAGGGCGCGTGCTCGTGGCGCGGGTGGACGACGCCGGTGACGTGCTGCTGGCCGGGCCTGCCGTGCGCGCGGTCCGTACGAGGGCCCGCGAGGTGGTCTTCCTGGCCGGCCCGAACGGCAGGGCGGCGGCCGAGCTGCTGCCCGGCGTGGACCGCGTGATCGTGTGGCGTGCCCCGTGGATCGACCACACCCCGCCGCCGGTCACCGGGGCGGGGGTCGAGGAGCTGGTCGAGCGGGCCGCCGGGATCGACGAGGCGGTGCTGCTGACGTCGTTCCACCAGTCGGCGCTGCCGCTGGCGTTGCTGCTGCGGCTGGCCGGGGTGAAGCGGATCACCGCGATCAGCAACGACTACCCGGGCTCCCTGCTCGACGTGCGGCACGTGGTGGACGAGAGCGTCGACGTGCCGGAGGCGGAGCGCATGCTGGCCGTGGCGGAGGCGGCCGGGTTCGGGCTGCCGGAGGGCGATGAGGGGAAACTCGCTGTTCAGCGACCGTTGCCGGATATTGGGAAATTTACGGGGCACTGTGTAGGCGTCGGCGGCGTTGCCGACAAAGGCGCGTATGTCGTGGTGCACCCAGGGACATCGGCCCCCGCCCGTACGTGGCCTGCCGAAAGGCACCGGCAGACAGTGCGGGAGCTGGCCGACGACGGGCACCAGGTCGTCGTGACCGGCACAGAACGGGACCTCACCGCCTACGTGGCCAGCGATGTCGCGGTCGACCTGGGCGGCGTGACCACATTCGCAGAACTGGCTGCCGTGATCGAGCGGGCCGGTGTGCTCGTGGCGGGCAACACCGGCCCCGCGCACCTCGCCGCGGCTGTCGGAACGCCGGTCGTGAGCCTGTTCGCCCCTGTTGTCCCTGCGGTGCGGTGGGCCCCGTACGGCGTGCCCGCGGTGCTGCTGGGCGATCAGCAGGCGCCCTGCCGTGGCAGCAGGGCGCGCGTCTGCCCGGTGCCCGGGCACCCGTGCCTGTCCCAGGTGACAAGTGAGCAGGTGGTCAAGGCAGTGAGGGAGCTGACGCAGTGAAGGTCGATCTCATCTCGGAGCACGCGGACCCGCTGGCGGTAGTCGGCGGCGTCGACTCCGGCGGCCAGAACGTCCACGTCGCCGCGCTGGCAGTGGCCCTGGCAGAGCGGGGGCACACGGTCGTCGTCCACACCCGTCGCTCCTGCGAGTCGCAACCGGAGTCGGTGAGCCTGGCGCCCGGCGTCACGGTCGAGTACGTGCCCGCGGGCCCCGCGGCTCCCGTTCCCAAGGACGAGCTGCCGCCGTTCATGCCGGAGTTCACCGAGCGGCTGGCCGCGCGCTGGGCCGCCCGCCCGCCGGACGTCGCCCACGCCCACTTCTGGATGAGCGGGCAGGCGGCCTTGCGGGCGGCGGCGTCCGCCGGCGTGCCGGTGGTGCAGACGTTCCACGCCCTGGGCACGGTCAAGCGGCGCTGGCAGGGCGCGGCCGACACCAGCCCCGCGCACCGCCTCGAGACCGAGCGCGAGATCGGCCTGCGGGCCGACATGGTGCTGGCCACCTGCAGCGACGAGGTGAACGAGCTGTGCGCGATGGGGGTCCCCGAGCACCGCATCGCGGTCGTGCCGTGCGGGGTGGACCTGTCGGCGTTCTGCCCGGAGGGGCCGGTGGCCCCGCGCACGGACGGCCCGCTCGTGCTCAGCATCGGCCGGATGGTGCCGCGCAAGGGCGTGGACACCGTGATCGCGGCGCTGCGCCAGGTCCCCGGGGCGAACCTGGTGATCGCCGGCGGCAGCGAGGACGACGAGGAGGTGCTCAGGCTGCGCGAGCTGGCCGAGGGGTACGGGCTGGAGGAGCGCGTGCACGTCATCGGCTCCGTGCCGCGGCAGCACGTGCCGGCGCTGATGCGCTCGGCCGACGTCGTGGTGACGGTGCCCTGGTACGAGCCGTTCGGCATGGTGCCCGTGGAGGCCATGGCGTGCGGCGTGCCGGTCGTCGCCTCGGCGGTCGGCGGCCACCTGGACACGGTGGCGGGCTGCGGCGTGCTCGTGCCGCCGCGCCGCCCGCGCGCCCTGGCCAGGGCGCTCAAGGACGTGCTCGGCGACCCCGAGCGTCGCGCCACGCTCGGCGCGGCCGGCGCCCGCCGGGCCAGGGAGCGGTACGGCTGGCCCCGCGTGGCCGAGCTGACCGAGGCCGTGTACGCACAGGTCATCGACGGAAAGGTCTGCCGGCTGGCGGCCCTGGGGGGTTGATCGTGGACGCTCATCTGGAGAAGCTCTGGAACACCCTGGAGAAGGTCGATGACCACGCGGTCACCGTCCGGGCCTGGGGAGGCAAGCTGGCCGGCGTGCTGGCCGCCGGGGGCAGGCTGCTGGCCTGCGGCAACGGCGGATCGGCGGCCGAGGCGCAGCATCTGACGGCGGAGCTGGTCGGCCGGTTCAGGGACGACAGGCAGCCGTACGCGGCGATCCCGCTGCACGCCGACGGCTCGTCGCTGACGGCGATCGCCAACGACTTCGGCGCCGAGCAGGTCTACGCCCGCCAGGTGCGCGCGCACGGCCGTACCGGGGACGTGCTGCTGTGCCTGTCCACCAGCGGCGGCAGCCCGAACGTGCTGGCCGCGGCCAGGGCGGCGCAGGAGGCCGGGCTCGTGGCGTGGGCCATGACCGGCCCCGCCCCGAACCCGCTCGCCGGTTTGTGCGACGAGGCGGTCACCATCCCCGGCGAGACCGCCACCGTGCAAGAGGTGCACCTGGCGCTGATCCACCTGCTGTGCGACGCCGTAGAGGAGGCGCTGTGACGGAGAGGCCGCTGGTCGTCATCGGGGACACGCTGCTCGACGTGGACGTCGAGGGCGAGACCGAGCGGCTCTGCCCGGACGCGCCCGTGCCGGTGGTGGATGTCTCCACCGAGCAGGCCCGCCCCGGCGGGGCCGGGCTGGCGGCGCTGCTGGCCGCCCGCGACGGCGCGGACGTCGTGCTGATCACGGCGGTCGGCGACGACCCCGACGGGCACCGCCTGTGCGGGCTGCTGTCGCCGGAGCTCGACCTGGTACGGCTCCCGCTGCGCGGCGGCACCGTGCGCAAGACCAGGGTCAGGGCGCGCGGCCAGACGCTGGTCAGGCTGGACACCGGCGACGGCACGGCCAGGTACTCCCCCACCGCGGAGGCGATCGAGACGATCGGCCGGGCCGGCGCGGTGCTGGTCTCCGACTACGGCAGGGGCGTGGCCAGGATGGCCCGCGAGCTGCTGCGCGAGGTGGACGTGCCGGTGGTGTGGGACCCCCATCCCCGCGGCGAGCAGCCGATGCCCGGCTGCGCGCTGCTGACGCCCAGCGAGGCGGAGGCGCGGATGCTCTGCCCGTCCGGCTACCACGGCCCCGACCAGGCGGCCCGCCGGCTGGTGCGGGCGCTGCGGGCCAGGGCGGTGGCCGTCACGACCGGCGAGCGCGGGGCCGCGCTCGCCATCGCGGGCGGCCCGCTGACCACGGTGCCGCCGCCGGTGCGGGCGGGCGGCCAGGACGCGTGCGGCGCGGGCGACCGGCTCGCCGGGGCCGCCGCGCTGGCGCTGCGCGACGGCGCGGGCGCGGAGGAGGCGGTCACGGTCGGCGTGGGCGAGGCCTCCCGCTTCGTCGAGCGCGGCGGTGCCGCCACCGTGAAGGTGCAGGAGCAGCGGCTCGGCGACCGGCCGCGCACGGCGCTGGAGGTGGCCAGGCTCACCCGGGCGCACGGCGGCCGGCTGATCGCCACGGGCGGCTGCTTCGACCTGCTGCACGCGGGCCACGTGAGCCTGCTGCGGCGGGCCAGGGCGCTGGGCGACGCACTGGTCGTCTGCGTCAACTCCGACGACTCCGTACGCCGGCTGAAGGGCCCGTCCAGGCCCATCGTGGACGTCCGCGACCGGGTCGAGGTGCTGCGGGCGCTGGGCTGCGTGGACGCGGTGCTGGTGTTCGACGAGGACACCCCGGCCGCCGCCATCGAGCAGCTGCGCCCGGACGTGTGGGTGAAGGGCGGCGACTACGAGGGGGAAGTGCTGCCCGAGTCCGAGGTCCTCGGCAGACTCGGCGCGGAGATCGTCGTGCTGAGCACCCTGCCGGGGCGTTCGACAACCAATCTGATCAGGGAGATCCAGTGAAAGTATTGATCACCGGGGGCGCGTCCGGGCTCGGCCTGGCCACCGCCGAGGCCGTGGAGAAGGAGGGCTGGAAGGCCCTCGTCGTGGACGTGCGCGCGCCCGACCAGCGCTTCGAGCACGTGACGGCGGACCTGGCCGATCGGGCGCAGGCCGAGCGCGCGGTGCGCGAGCTGGCCGAGCGGGCCGGCGGCCTGGACGCCGTCGTGACGGCCGCGGGCATCGACGCGTGCGGGCGGCTGGAGGACGTGCCCGCCGACGACTGGGAGCGGGTCATCAAGGTGAACCTGCTGGGCACGGCCTCGGTCGTGCGGGCGGCGCTGCCGTACCTGAAGCACACCCGGGGCAAGGTCGTCACCTGCGCCTCGACGCTGGGGCTGCGTCCGCTGAGCGACGCGTCGGCGTACTCGGCCTCGAAGTTCGGCGTCGTCGGCTTCACCCGGGGCCTGGCGATCGAGACGCGCGGGGAGATCGGGGTGACGCTGCTGATCCCCGGAGGCATGCGGACGAGCTTCTTCGACGGCCGTCCCGAGCAGTACAAGCCGGGCCCCGAGGCGGGGCTGAACGATCCGGCCGACGTGGCCCAGGCCGTGGTGTTCGCGCTGCGGCAGCCGGCCGGATGCGAGGTGAGAGAGCTCGTCGTGTGCCCGTCCACGGAGACGTCATGGCCCTAGAACTCCTCGCGCTGCGCGGGCTCGGCCTGGGCGACCTGCTCACGGCCGTGCCCGCCCTGCGGTCGCTGCGCCAGGCCTTTCCCGCGCACCGCATCACGCTGGCCGCGCCGCGGTACCTGGACGCCCTGCTGCCGCTGATCGGCGCGGTGGACGACCAGGTGGACGTGTCGGGGCCGGGCCCCGTTCCGATGGACGCGGTGCCGTTCGAGCGCCCGGACGTCGCGGTCAACCTGCACGGGCGGGGACCGCAGAGCATCGAGGCGCTGCGGCGCACGGAGCCCGGGCGGCTGATCAGCTTCGGCACCGGGCCTCCGTGGCAGGAGGGGGTACACGAGGTGCGGCGGTGGTGCGACCTGCTGGAGTGGCACGGCATCCCCGCCGACCCCGGTGACCTGACGCTGGGCATCTCCGACCGCACGGGGCCGGCGATCGTGCATCCGGGCGCCGCCTATCCCGCGCGGCGCTGGCCGCCGGAGCGGTTCGCCGAGGTGGCGGCGGCGCTGGACGACGTGATCGTCACGGGCAACGCGGAGGAGGTGCCGATCGCCGCCCGGGTCGCCGAGCTGGCGGGGCTGCCTCCGGAGCGGATGCTGGCCGGGCGCACCTGTCTGGCCGACCTGGTCGACCTGGTCAGCAGGGCGAAGCTGGTGGTCTGCGGCGACACCGGCGTGGCTCATCTGGCGACGGCGTTCTGCGTGCCGTCGGTGGTGCTGTTCGGTCCGGTCTCGCCCAGGCTGTGGGGCCCGCCGCCCGGCTGGCGCCACGTGGCGCTGTGGGCCGGGCAGAACGGTGATCCGCATGGTCAGCGGCCCGATCCGGGGCTGCTGAAGATCGAGGTTTCCGAAGTCGTCGACGCTGCCATGGAGGTCATCTCATGAGGGCTCTGGTCACCGGAGGTGCCGGGTTCCTCGGCTCCTACCTGTGCGAGCGACTGCTGGACGAGGGTGCGGAGGTGGTCTGCATGGACAGCTTCCTCACCGGGGGGCCGCGCAACGTGGAGCATCTGCTCGAACGGCCCGAGTTCCGGCTCATCGAGTGCGATCTGACCGGGTACGTGCACGTGCCCGACCGGCTGGATCTCGTGCTGCACTTCGCCTCGGCCGCCTCGCCGGCCGACTACCTGCGCTATCCGATCGAGACGCTGCGCGTGGGCAGTGTCGGCACGCTGCACGCGCTGGGGCTGGCCAGGGAGAAGGGGGCCAGGTTCGTGCTGGCCTCGACCAGCGAGGTGTACGGGGATCCGCTGGAGCACCCGCAGAAGGAGACGTACTGGGGCAACGTCAACCCGGTCGGGCCGCGCAGCGTGTACGACGAGGCCAAGCGCTTCGCCGAGTCGCTGACCACCGCGTACCGGCAGTCGCGCGGCACCGACACGGCTATCGTGCGCATCTTCAACACCTACGGCCCGCGCATGCGCCCGTTCGACGGGCGGGCGATCCCGACGTTCATCCGGCAGGCCCTGACCGGCGAGCCGATCACGATCACCGGTGACGGCTCGCAGACGCGCTCCATCTGCTACGTCGACGACACCGTCTCGGGCATCCTGGCCATGGCCCGCAGCGACTTCGCCGGGCCCGTGAACATCGGCAACCCCGACGAGCTGACCATGCTGGAGCTGGCCACGCTCATCAAGGACCTGACGGGGACGTCGTCGGAGATCCGGTTCATCGACCGGCCCGCCGACGACCCGAAGGTCCGGCGTCCCGACACCTCGCTGGCCGCCGAGCGGCTGGGCTGGCGGGCGACGGTGCCCGCCGAGGAGGGGCTGCGCCGCACGATCGAGTGGTTCTCGGCCGAGCTCGCCGCGATCGAGCAGCTCGAACGCCTGCAGGTCTGACAGCCCCGGCCCCCGCCCAGCACGGGCGGGAGGCCGTCGCGGCCCAACCTCGCCCCCGCCGGCGCACCGGCGGGGGTTCCTGCTGCCTAGCGCTCGTGGCCCGCGCGCAGCCACTCCAGGTATTCGGCGACCGCCCGCTCGGTGTCGTAGGCGGGCTCGAACCCGGTGTCCTCGCGCAGCCGCGTGATGTCGAGGGGGTTGTCGACCGGGCCGGGAGCGCGCCCTTCCGGGATGTCCACGCGCGCGCCGGGGACGAGCTTCCTGATCGCCGCGATCAGGTCGCCGTTGGTGGTGATCCGCCCCGAGGCCACGTTGTACGTGCGGTGCCGCAGCCGCCCGGCCGTCTGCAGCAGCGCCAGCGCCCGCGCGCAGTCCTTGACGTAGCACGCGTCGAGACCGTTGCCCATGCGGGTCTCCCCCATCACCGCGGACAGGTCGGGCTCGGTGCCGCGGGCGGCGGCGTGCACGAGCTGCGGCACCGGGAAGAACGGGTCCGGGTTGTGCCCGAGCGGCCCCCAGATGCCTCCGATGCGGTAGTTGACCGCCTCGACGTCGTCGAGGGCCTCGTTCAGGTGGTCGGCCAGCAACTCGCCGATCTTCTTGAAGCGGGGGATCGCGTGCGGGGCGCTCATCGTCAGCGGCAGGTCCTCGCTCAGCGGCCCGTCGGCGGTGATCCCGGCGTACACGCCGATCGTGCTGGCCAGGCCGAGCCGGCGTACCTGCCAGGCGCGGGCGGCGCGGAACATGGCGAGCAGGCTCCGCACCGCCCGCTCGGTGTGCTCGATCGGCTCGTACGCGCCGGGCGGCCAGGGCATGGAGCCGGCGAGGTGCAGGATGCCGGTGATCTTGTGCCGGTCGCCGATCTCGAGCAGGGCCCGCTCGTCGGCGACGTCGGCCCGCTCGACGAAGAGCCGCTCACCGGCCTCGGCCGCGAAGGCGGCGGGCACCTCGGCGGGGCGGCGCTGGACGAGCACGCAGGACTCCCCCAGGTCCAGCAGGGCTCGGGTGGTGTGCGTGCCGATGAAGCCCAGCCCGCCGGTGATCAGAATCATATATAACACCCTCCCTGATAATCAGTACTACTGATTATCAGGGTATCCCACTCCCCCTCCGAAGCGGTAGTACGGTTGCGGATCCCTGCCTGGGCGCAACGAAAAAGCGGCCGCCCTGCTCGGGCGGCCGCTTGTGAAGGTCCGGGTCAGCGGAGGGCGACTCCCAGGAGGGCGTCGGCCAGGTCGCGGACGAGGCCGGGGGCCGACTCGTCCCGGCCGCCGCCCGCGAGGGCCTGCTCGGCCCAGGCGTCCACCGCGGCCAGCGCGCCGGGCGAGTCGAGGTCGTCGGCCAGCCGCTCGCGCACCTTCGCCAGCAGCTCGCCGGCGGGCGGCCCCGCCGTGAGAGCGGCGGCCGAGCGCCACAGCGCCAGCCGCCGTTCCGCCTGCGCCATCATGTCGGGCACGTACTCCCAGTCGGCCCGGTAGTGGTGGGCCAGCAGCACGAGCCTGATCGCCATGGGGTCGTGCTCCTGGCGCAGCCTGGAGACGAAGACCAGGTTGCCCTTGGACTTCGACATCTTCTCGCCGTCGAGCGCCACCATGCCGGCGTGCGTGTAGAACTTCGCGAACGGCCACTCGCCGGTCGCGGCGTGCCCCTCGGAGGCGCCGCACTCGTGGTGCGGGAAGATCAGGTCGGAACCGCCGCCGGCCACGTCGTAGCCGGCGCCCAGGTTGTCGAGGGCGATCGCGGTGCACTCGATGTGCCAGCCGGGACGGCCCCGGCCCAGCGGCGAGTCCCAGGCCGGCTCGCCGGGCCGCTCGGCCCGCCACAGCAGCCAGTCGAGCGGGTGGCGCTTGCCCTCCCGGCCGGGGTCGCCGCCGCGCTCGGCGAACAGGGCGAGCATCTCCTGCTCGGTGTAACCCGACACCTGGCCGAACTTGGGCGCGTCGGCCACGCTGAAGTAGACGTCGCCGTCGAGGACGTAGGTGACGCCCTTGGCGGCCAGCTTGGCGATCAGGTCCGCCACCTGGCCGACGACCTCGGTGACGCCGACGTACTCGCGGGGCGGCATGATCCGCAGCGCCTCCATGTCGCCGCGGAACAGCTCGATCTCCCGCTCGGCCAGCTCCTGCCAGTCGATGCCGGTCTGGTCGGCCCGCTCCAGCAGCGGGTCGTCCACGTCGGTGGCGTTCTGCGTGTAGTGCACCTCGTGGCCGGCGTCGCGCCACACCCTGCCGACGAGGTCGAAGGCGTGGTAGGTGTTGGCGTGGCCGAGGTGGGTGGCGTCGTAGGGGGTGATGCCGCAGACGTACATCCTGGCGGTGGGGCCGGGGTCGGTCTGCCGCACCTGCTTGGCCGAGGTGTCGTAGAGACTGAGCGGAATGCTCTCACCTGGGAGTTTGGGGACGTTCTGGGCAGACCACGATCTCATGTCTTTGAGCCTATCCGTCCCGATCGGCGGTCAGGTCGGTGAAGTCGTAGGTCACGCCTTCCCGCGCGATCTCGACCTCCATCACCGACAGGGAGGCGAAGATCCGGCCGTCCGGCAGCTCGTGCCTGACGATGAGCGCCCCGGGGTCGGCGGACGGCTCGGCCTTGATCAGTTCACCCCATCGCTCGGAGTCCCTGAAGCGGGGCAGGTACGCCACGACCCGCTCGCTGCCGGGGTCCAGGCCCGTGTTGACGACCATGCTGGTGCCCTGGGGCAGCTCCGACACGGCCGCGCGCTCGCCGTCCCAGCTCAGCAGCCGCACCCGCGACAGGTCGGCCAGCACGAGGTGGAAGGGGTCGTAGTCGCGCAGCCCGGCCTCGGCGGGGAGCTCCCCCGTGTAGGCCGCCCGCAGCGCCAGGTCGCCCCGAGAGACCTTGGTCCTCTCGTCGGCGGCCCGGCCGCGGCCGTTGAGCAGCGCCGCCGCGCGGCGGTCCGCCGGGTTGACGGCCAGCCAGGTGCCGCCGGCCTTGAGGTCACGCCCTCCGATCACGCCCGGGTACTCGGGCCAGTGCTCTCCCGGCCCCTCCCAGGGCCGGTCGGCGAGCTCGTCCCGGACGCCCATGAGGCTCAGCCGCCGCCCGGTTCTCACGATCAGCGTGCACATGGGCAAAGGGTATTAAACGGGCCCCCGGTCTTTCATATGGGGGGCCACGGTATGGCCGGCCAGCCCTCTGACGGGTACGGATGCACGCCGGTGTCGAGCAGCCTCCTGACCCGCTGCCAGGTGGCCTCGACCTCCGCCAGCGTCAGCAGCTCGCGCAGCCTGCGCCCGAGCGAGCCCGACTCGATGTCGCGCTCGAGCTTGGCCAGCACCGCCACCGCCTCGCGGGCCAGCGGCTTGCCGCGCCACTGCCACAGGACCGTGCGGAGTTTGTCCTCCACGGAGAAGCAGACACCGTGGTCGACGCCGTACACGTGGCCCGTGGGCAGCGGCAGCAGGTGGCCGCCCTTGCGGTCGGCGTTGTTGACCACCGCGTCGAACACCGCCATCCGCCGCACGACCGGGTTGCGGCTCTTGACCAGCCGCATGAGGTCGATCTCGCGCTCGGTGTCGATCCAGAGCTGGCACATGCCGGGGCCGAAGGGCCCGTCGCGGTAGACGGTGGGCGGGACGATGCGCCAGCCGGTGGCCTGGGAGACCTCGAACGCCGCCACCTCGCGGGCTGCGAGGGTGCCGTCGGGGAAGTCCCACAGGGGGCGCTCGCCGCGTACGGGCTTGTAGACGCACGCCGCCGACCTGTCGCCGAGCTTGACCGAGCAGTAGAGCGTCATGTTGGTCGCCTCGACGAGGCGGCCGGCGACCTCCAGCGTGCCGTCGCGCAGCAGCGCGAGCGCGTCCTCGTCATGCAGGGACGGCGGTGGGGAGGGAGGCTTGATGGCCGGTTCGCTCTCGGGAGCGGTCATGAAGCCGCCTCACCCCCGCGATAGCCGTTGAGACGGACGCAGACGTGACCGGCGGCGTCGAGCGGCTGCCCGCACAGGGGGCACGGCGGTCGGCCCGCCGCGACGATCTGGAGGGCCCGCTGGGTGAAGGCGCGCGCGGCGCCGGCGCTGATGCGCACGCGCAGCACCGCGGGGTCGGTCGTGTCGAGATCGTCCTCGTCGATGACCTCCTGCGCCTCTATCACCACCTGCGCCTTCTCGGCATCCCAGGTCAGCGCCATGGTGCCGACGCGGAAGTCCTCCGCGACCGGCGTGTCGAGAGGAGCGTCGTCGGCCAGGTCGGCCGGGGCCAGTGCGGGCACCTGGGCGGTGCCCCCGCTGAGCCGCAGCACCTCGTCGAGCAGCTCGTCGAGCCTGCCCGCGAGCGCGGCCACCTGCAACTTCTCCAGCGCCACCGTGGTCAGTCTGCCCTCGGCCCTGGCCTGCAGAAAAAAGACCCGCGCGCCCGGCTGCCCCAAGGCACCGGCGACGAACCTCTCTGGTGGGTCGTAGTCGAAGACCGGCATAGCCTGACCTTACGTGGTTCCTGGTCCGCCGCCGACGGCGGCATCGCTCCCGGTGATGTTTTCTCCCCCGTCTTTCTCCTCCGAATCCTCAGGAAGCCGCAATTCCCCCATATCGTTGACCCTGAGAACAAAGGGACGCAAGGGGGCATAGCGAATGACGGTGAGGGCCGCCGGATCGGCTGTTATCCGCTGAAACTGATCGAGATGAAGGCCCAGAGCGTCCGCGACGATCGCCTTGATCACGTCGCCGTGGCTGCAAACCAGGTAGACAGCCTTACTCCCGAGGGTTCGATTCCACTCCCGGACCGCCGCGAGGGCCCTGTGCTGCATCCCGGCCAGCGACTCCCCTTCCGGAAAGGTCACCGCGCTCGGGTGCGCCTGCACGACCTGCCACAACGGCTCCTTGGCGAGCTCGGCCAGTGGCCGCCCGGTCCACTCCCCGTAGCCGCACTCGATGAACCGGTCGTCGATGCGCACGTCCATCTCCCGGCCCTGCGCGACCGCTTCCGCCGTTTCCCGGCAGCGCTCCAGCGGACTGGAGACAATGGCGTCGAGCCTGACGCCCGCGACGCGCCCGGCGAGCGCGGCGGCCTGCGCCCTTCCCGCCTCGCTCAGATGCACCCCCGGGGTGCGGCCGGCCAGCACCGGCCCGGTGAGGTCCGTCAGCCCGTGCCGGGCCAGAAGCAGCGTGGTCATCCAGCAAGTGTCGCAGGCGTCGATCACAACGTTTCATCGGCCTGGACGGTAACCTGGCGGGATCATGGAGCAGCGCTATGTCGGCCACAGCGGCCTGTCGGTGTCCCGTTTGGGGCTCGGCACGATGACCTGGGGTCGTGACACCGACGCGGACGAGGCCGCCGCCCAGCTCCGCACGTTCATGGACGCGGGTGGCACCCTGGTCGACACGGCCGACGTCTACACCGGCGGCGACGCCGAGCGGCTGCTGGGGCGGATGCTGCGCGACTCGGTGCCGCGCGCGGAGCTGGTGATCTCCACCAAGGCCGTGGTGACGCCGACCGGCCGCCGCCCGCGCGACGCCTCCAGGCGCCACCTGATCGCCGCGGTGGACGACTCGCTCAACCGGCTCGGGCTCGACTACGTCGACCTGTGGCAGCTGCACACCTACGACGCCGAGGTGCCCCTGGAGGAGACCCTGGCCGCGCTCGACGCCATCGTCTCCTCCGGGCGCGCCGTCTACGCGGGCGTCTGCGACTACACCGGCTGGCAGCTCGCCGCCGCCGCCGTCACCCAGAAGACGGTCCCCGGCCGCATCCCGATCACCTCGGCCCAGGCCGAGTACTCCCTGCTGGCGCGCGAGCCGGAGCGCGAGCTGCTGCCCGCCGCCGCGCACCTGGGGGTGGGCGTGCTGGCCTGGTCGCCGCTGGGGCGGGGGGTGCTCACGGGCAAGTACCGCACCGGCATCCCGGCCGATTCGCGCGCCGCCACGCCGCACTTCGCCGACTTCGTCCGGCCCTACCTGGACGAGCGCAGCAGGCGGGTCGTGGAGTCCGTCATGACGGCCGCCGACGGGCTCGGCGTGTCGCCCCTGGCCGTGGCCCTGTCGTGGGTGCGGGATCAGCCCTGCGTGGCCTCCGCCATCGTCGGGGCACGTACGCACGCGCAGTTGAAGGGTGTCCTCCCCGCGGAGGACGTCGTGCTGCCGATAGAGATCCGCGAGGCCCTCGATGACGTGTCATCGCTCGACTGACCGGCCGCGCGACCGCCGCGACCTGGAACGAGAGACCTTCTCGCGTATCACTACTCGATACCGAATCGCAACTTTACCCGGCAAACGCCTGCGTCTGACGTCCGATGTCCATAAAGATTTCCCCCGGAAGCGACGCAGGAGGGGACGGATGGGGAGCAGGACCGCGATCTCGGCTGGAGTTCTCGCGGTGGCGCTGGTGGCCGTCCCGATGGGGGCACCTGCCGCCTCGGCCGCCGTCCAGGACTGCACGCGCGACGGGGGCCTGCTCTCGGGGGTGACCAACACGCTGTGCGACGTGGTGGAGGCCGTCACCGGCACCGTCGACACGCTGACCGGCGGCGCCACCGACCCGGTGACCGACGGCGTGGACAAGGCCACCGACGAGGTGCTCGGCCGGGTCGGTGAGGCGGTGCCCACCACCAAGGCCACCCCCTCCACGACCTCCTCCGTCAAACCGTCCACCACCTCGCCCACCACGCCGAGGCCGAGCAGGACCGGGCTGGTGCCGGAGACGCTCGGCGACGTGTGCCTGCCGGTGCTCGCCTGCGAGGACCAGGCCGTCGCCGACCAGCCGGCCCCCCGGGCCACGCCCTCGGCCACGCCGACGGAGGTCCGTACGGGGCGCGGCTGGGAGAGCACCGCCTCGGCCGCCCCTGCCCGGCCCCGCGCCACTCCCCCGGACAGGCGGCCGCAGACGGTCGGCACGGGCGCGCCGGTCGAGGAGAAGAAGACCGCCCACGCGGAGGAGCCGCGGGTGGACCTGCTGTGGCCGAACCCGTTCGCGCACGAGCTCGCCGTGCCCATGCAGGACCAGCGGGTGGTGCGGCCCACCCCGCCCGCCTCCGACGTGCTGGGGACGATGCTGACGATCGCGCTGCTGGGGTCGGCGGTGCTGGCCACCCGGATCGTGCAGCAGCGGCGGCAGCGTACCGAGCCCACGGAGTCGATCCCGTTCGAGCCGGCGCGGGCCGGCAACGGCCGGCACCGCCTGGCGTGACACGACGTATTGCGGCGAACACGATGAGGTCTATCGTGGTGATGGAGCGCGCCGATGGACCCGGTGGTGGAGTGATGAGACCACCGCTGTGGCGGGGTGGCGCACTCGGGTGAGGAGCCGCCATGTCCGCCCTGGACCGCCCTTCGTCGCAGCACCACGGACGGCGTGACATGGAGCCAGGAGGAAGCGACGGCTTCCTGCGGCTGGCGAAGGCGGCGGCCGAGCGGGCCGCGCGAGCCGGGGAGCGGGCCCGGCGGGCGGGCATCCGGCTGCAGCGCCTGCGAGCGGGCCTGCCACGGGCCGACCACGACTCCCTCGGCCCCGTTCCCGTGCCGTTGCGGGCGGCGCTCGATCAGTCCGTGGCCTACCAGGTCCTGGCCACCGTCCACGAACGGGCCGCCCGCCATTTCGAGTCGTGCGCGGAGCGCGGCTCCGGGGACGTCGCCCACCACCGCGAACGTGCCGCCTGGCACAGCGGCGCCGCCGAGCGGGCCCGCAAGGCCAGAGCCGCCTGGGCAGCCTCGTACCGCGTGGCCGGGCCTGCCGAGCCTTCGTCCTGATCTCCTGTCCCGCTGGGTGGAAGCCGCGCCGGAGGGCCGGGGAAAGTCGCCCCATCCATGCCGAGACAGTGGAACGATCAGGGGTCGTGGCGGAACGTAGGGAAGTTCCGGACTTCCGACGCACCTGGGCGGTCATCGCCCTGAGCGGAAGCCTTGACGATGCCACCGTGGATCAGGTCGAGCAGGAGATCCAGCAACTGGGCGGCCGGGGCGCGCGGCTGATCATCGACGTGAGCGAGCTGCACTTCCTCGACGACTTCGGGGTGGACATGCTGGTGCTGCTCGCCCACCACATGCACCAGCGGGACGGGCTGATGGCGCTGGCCGACGGCCGCGGTCATGTCGGCCGGGTGCTGGGAGAGGCCGGGCTGGAGGGCCTGCTGCCGCTGTTCGGCACCGTGGCCGAGGCGATGCGCGGCCTGGAGGACGAGACCTCCGGCTGATCCGCTCAGGACGGCTGCCCCGGCTTGTCAGAACGGGTGCCCGGGCCTGTCCCTGCCGTGCTCGCGGCGCACCGCCCGCCGGCCCTGCTCCAGGATGGGGCGTAAAAGAATCAGCCGCCGATCGCGTGGGCGCCGCCGTCCACGTGGACGATGTCGCCGGTGGTGGCCGGGAACCAGTCCGACAGCAGGGCCACGCATGCCCGAGCCGTGGGCAGCGTGTCGGCCAGGTCCCAGCCCAGCGGGGCCCTCTCCGGCCAGCTGTCCTCGAACTCCTTGAAGCCCGGGATCGACTTGGCCGCCATCGTGCGCAGCGGCCCCGCCGCCACCAGGTTGACGCGGATGTTGTGCTTGCCCAGGTCGCGGGCCAGGTAGCGGTTGCAGGACTCCAGGCCGGCCTTGGCGACGCCCATCCAGTCGTAGACCGGCCACGCCTTGGAGGCGTCGAAGTCGAGGCCGACCACCGCGCCGCCCTCCTTCATGAGCGGCAGGCAGGCCACGGCCAGGGACTTGTACGAGAACGTCGACACCTGCAGCGCCGTGGCGACGTCCTCCCAGGAGGTGTTGAGGAAGTTGCCGCCCAAGGCGCTCTGCGGGGCGAAGCCGATCGAGTGGACGACGCCGTCGAGACCGTCCACGTGCTCGCCCACGCGCGCGGCGAGGCTGTCGAGGTGCTCGTTGTTCTGGACGTCGAGCTCCAGGACCGGCGCCGGCGTGGGCAGGCGCTTGGCGATGCGCTCCACCAGGCTGAGCCGGCCGAACCCGGTCAGCACGACCGTGGCGCCCTCCTCCTGGGCGAGCTTGGCCACCGCGAACGCGATGGAGGCGTCCGTCAGGACACCCGTCACGAGGATCCGCTTGCCTTCGAGAATGCCCATGTCAGTGCCCCATTCCGAGTCCGCCGTCGACGGGGATCACGGCCCCGGTGATGTAGGAGGCGTCGTCGCTCGACAGGAAGCGCACGACGCGCGCGATCTCCTCGGGGGCCGCCTGCCGCCCGAGGGGGATGTTGGTCACGATGGCCTCGTGGTCGAGCTCGGCGGTCATGTCGGTGGCGACGAAGCCGGGTGAGACGACGTTGACCGTGATGTTGCGCGAGCCGTACTCGCGGGCCAGGGAGCGGGCGAAGCCCACCAGGCCGGCCTTGGAGGCGGCGTAGTTGGCCTGGCCTGCCTGGCCGGACAGGCCGACGACGGAGGAGATGAGGATGATCCGGCCGCGCTTGAGCCGCATCATGGGCCTGATGGCCCGCTTGGCGACGCGGTAGGCGCCGGTGAGGTTGGCGTCGATGACGTCGGTGAAGGTCTCCTCCTTCATCATCGCCAGCAGGGTGTCCTTGGTGATGCCGGCGTTGGAGACCAGGACCTCGACCGGGCCGTGCTCGGCCTCGACCTTGTCGAAGGCGGCCTCGACGTCGGCGGTGCTGGTGACGTCGCAGCGCACGCCGAACAGGCCCTCGGGCGGCTCCCCCGATCGGTAGGTGACCGCGACGGCGTCGCCTGCCGCGGCGAGTTCACGGGCGATCGCGAGGCCTATGCCGCGATTGCCCCCGGTGACGAGTACAGAGCGTGCCATGAGACCTGACGCTATCTCGTACCGGCGAGTTTCGGCTTGTCCGGGTGGTACAAGATCACAGGGTTAGGATCGTGGACATGCGCCAGATCGACCCCGATTTCCTGGAGCTGCCGATGCGGCAGCTGGCGGACGCCGCCCTGCAACGCGCTCGCGAGCTCGGCGCGCAGCACGCCGACTTCCGGCTCGAACGCGTCAGAGCGGAGACGCTGAGCCTCTACGACACCCGGCTCGAAGGCGCCATGGACGCCGACGATCTGGGCTACGCCGTCCGGGTCGTCAAGGACGGCACCTGGGGGTTCGCCGCCGGCATCCACCTGACGCCCGAGGCCGCCGCCGTGGTGGCCGAGCAGGCGGTGCGGGTGGCGGAGGTGAGCGCCCCGATCAACCGGGAGCCCATCGAGCTGGCGGCCGAGCCGGTGCACGCCGACGCCGTGTGGGTGTCGGATTACGACGTGGACCCGTTCGAGGTGCCCGCGGCCGACAAGGTGAGCCTGCTGGCGGAGTGGTCGGCCGGGCTGCTGAAGGGCGCCGACCACGTGTCGGCGCGGCTGCTGCAGGTCAAGGAGCAGAAGTTCTACGCCGACACGGCCGGCACGGTGACCACGCAGCAGCGGGTGCGGGTGCATCCGCAGCTCAACGCGATGAAGGCGGCCGGGAGCGGCTTCGACGACATGTCGACGATCGCGCCGCCGGTCGGGCGCGGGTACGAGTACCTGACCGGCACGGGCTGGGACTGGCAGGGCGAGCTGGCCAGGCTGCCGGAGCTGCTGGCGGAGAAGCTGGCCGCGCCGTCGGTCGAGGCGGGCGACTACGACCTGGTGATCGATCCGTCCAACCTGTGGCTGACGATCCACGAGTCGATCGGCCACGCCACCGAGCTGGACCGGGCGCTGGGCTACGAGGCGGCGTACGCGGGCACCAGCTTCGCCACGTTCGACCAGCTCGGCGAGCTGGTCTACGGCTCGCCGGTGATGAACGTGACGGGCGACCGCACCGTCACCCACGGCCTGGCCACGATCGGGTACGACGACGAGGGCGTGCAGGGGCAGAGCTTCGACATCGTCAGGGACGGCGTCCTGGTGGGCTACCAGCTCGACCGGCGGATGGCGCTGATGAAGGGGCTCGGGCGGTCCAACGGGTGCGCGTTCGCCGACTCGCCGGGCCACATGCCGATCCAGCGCATGGCGAACGTGTCGCTGGCGGCGGCGCCCGGCGGGCCCTCGACGGAGGAGCTGATCGCGGGCGTGGAGCGCGGCATCTACATCGTCGGCGACAAGAGCTGGTCGATCGACATGCAGCGCTACAACTTCCAGTTCACCGGGCAGCGGGCGTACCGCATCTCGCACGGGAAGCTGGACGGGCAGGTCAGGGACTTCGCCTACCAGGCGACGACGACGGACTTCTGGCAGTCGATGGAGGCGGTCGGGGGGCCGCAGACGTACGTGCTGGGCGGCGCGTTCAACTGCGGCAAGGGGCAGCCGGGGCAGGTCGCGCCGGTCAGCCACGGATGCCCGTCGGCGCTGTTCAGGGGCGTGCGGATCCTCAACACCGTGCAGGAGGGCGGGAAGTGACTACTCCCCAGGAGATGGTGGAGAGGGCTCTGGAGCTCTCCCGCAACGACGGCTGCGTGGTGCTCGTGGACGAGGGCTCCACGGCGAACCTGCGGTTCGCGGGCAACACGCTGACCACGAACGGCGTCGCCCGCTCCGCCCGGCTGACCGTGATCTCGGTCGCGGGGCAGGGCGTGGGGGTGGTGTCGCGGGCGGCCGTACGCGACGACCAGCTCGCCGACGTGGTGGCCGCGGCCGACGCGGCGGCCCGCGACGCGCGGCCCGCCGAGGACGCCCGCGCGCTCGTCGAGGCGGGCCCCGCCTCGCCGCACTGGGGCGAGGAGGTGCGGCCGACCGACATCGGGGTGTTCGAGGGGTTCGCGCCGGCGCTGGGCGAGGCGTTCGCGGCGGCGGAGGCGGGCGGCAGGAGGCTGTACGGGTTCGCGGAGCACTCGCTGACCTCGACGTTCCTCGGCACGTCCACGGGCGTGCGGCTGCGGCACGACCAGCCGACCGGGCGGCTGGAGCTGAACGCCAAGTCGGGCGACCTGAAGCGTTCCGCGTGGACGGGCGTGTCCACGCAGGACTTCACGGACGTGGACGTGGCGGCGCTCGGCTCCTCGCTGGCGCAGCGGCTGGAGTGGGCCAAGACGCGGGTCGACCTGCCGGCGGGCCGGTACGAGACGCTGCTGCCGCCGAGCGCGGTGGCCGACCTGATGATCTACATGTTCTGGTCGTCGGGTGCGCGGGACGCGCTGGACGGGCGCTCGGTGTTCGCCAAGCCCGGCGGGGGCACCCGCGTGGGCGAGCAGCTCGCCACGCTGCCCGTCTCGCTGTCGAGCGATCCGGGGGCGGCGGGCATCGCCTGCGCGCCGTTCGTGACGGCGCACTCCTCCAGCCGGGAGAGCTCCGTGTTCGACAACGGGCTGCCGCTGGAGCGGACCGACTGGATCAAGGACGGGCGGCTGGAGGCGCTGATGCAGACCCGCTACTCGGCCGAGCTGAGCGGGCTGCCGGTGACGCCCGGCATCGACAACCTCATCATGTCCGGGCCGGCGGGCGGGCCGGAGCCCTCGCTGGAGGAGATGATCGCCTCCACGCGGCGGGGGCTGCTGGTGACCTGCCTGTGGTACATCCGCGAGGTGGACCCGCAGACGCTGCTGCTGACCGGGCTGACCCGCGACGGGGTCTACCTGGTCGAGCACGGTGAGGTCGTGGGTGAGGTGAACAACTTCCGGTTCAACGAGAGCCCGGTCGACCTGCTGGGGCGGCTGGCGGAGGTGGGCGGGAGCGGGCAGACGCTGCCGCGCGAGTGGAACGACTACTTCCAGCGGACGATCATGCCGGCGGTCCGGGTGCCGGACTTCAACATGTCCACGGTGAGCCAGGCGAGCTGACCCGCCGGGTTCCTGGCCTTCGACGGGCCCGGCCGCCGCGCGGCCGGGCCCGTCGGCTGTGCGGGGGTTCGCCGCCCGGTCCTGCGGCCCGCCGGTCATGTGACGGCGGCCCTCCCGGTCACGTGGTGGGCCGCGTGCCGGCTCGGGCCTGGCGCGGGGCAGGCGGCCGCGTGCCGGCTCCGGCCTGGCGCGGGTCAGCGGGGGCCCAGGAGGGCGGCCAGGGCGTGGCTGAGGGACTCTCCGAGCGTCTTGGCGCAGGCCGCGTAGCCTTCCGGCGGGCCGCCGTACGGGTCGTACACCTCCAGCGGCCGCCGCTCGGCGCGGCGCTCGGCCGCCGACCGCACGATCGCCCTGGCCCGATCGACCGTGTCGGAGCGGTAGCGGCGCTGGCCCGCCCCCGCCGCCAGCTGGGCGAACTCGGGCAGCGTGAACGTCTTGGCCGCCGCCCTCGGGTCGAGGCGGACGGCGACGGCGCGGTGCGCGTCCTCCATGGTGAGCAGCAGGTCGGACGAGCCGATCAGGTCGTGGTCCAGCAGCCTGGCCCGGTGGGCCCTGCCGTTCAGGCCCAGCCGGTCGAGGGCGGTGATCGCGTGCGGGGCCATGGGGTGGCCGACCAGCGCCCGCACGCCCGCGCTTCCCGTGACCACGGGCAGGGGCGCGGAGTCGAGCATCGCCTGGGCGATCACCTCGGCCATGGCTGAGCGGCAGATGTTGGCCGTGCAGACCAGCAGGATGCGGAACTCGCCTCGTCCGGATGCCGCCTGGCTCGCGGCGGGAGGAATGGCCATCGTCTGCGCTCCCCGTGGGTCAGGGCCAATCTAGCCGCTCGGGCCCGCCGGGTGCGGCGGTTCGTACGGCGGCCCTCACGGCGTGCTGGGAGGCGCGGGGCGTGCGGCGGGCGCGGCGCCCGGCGGGGCCGCCACCGCCGCGCCCGGCGGCTTCAGGAGTCCTCGAGGCGGAAGCCCACCTTCATGCCGACCTGGTAGTGCGCGATCTCCCCCGCGTCGATGTGCCCGCGGATCTCCGTCACCTCGAACCAGTCGAGGTGACGCAGCGTCTGCGAGGCCCTCCTGATGCCGTTGCGGATGGCATGGTCGACGCTCTCGCCTGAGGTGCCGACGATCTCGGTGACCCGGTACGTACGATCCGTCATCTCCACATCCTCCTTACTCGAAGGCCATGATCGCATGACCCCCGCGCCCGCGCCGGGCTGCCGTCGCCACCGCGTCCCCCTGGGACTACCGTGGAAGGTATGAAGGGGTGGCGCAGAAAACCAGCCGTCCACCAGGTCACCGACGCCCAGCCGTCGCTGACCGCGGACATCCGTAAGCGTGAGATCAGCTACCTCATCAAGATGGGGATCCGCACGATCTGCCTGATCCTGGCGGTCGTGGTGCCGGTGCCGTGGCCGTACCGGCTGCTGTTCATCGCCGCTGCGGTCTTTTTGCCATACATAGCGGTAATCGGGGCCAATGAGAGGTCCAACGGTGCCCCTCCGCCTACCTTTCAGTCCCCTGAGGCTAACCAAAGCGAGATACCGCTGCATCGACGCGAGATCGGGTCGTGACTAAGTCTTGACGCATCCCATGGGTTGTAGGTGTACGCTTTAGCCAAGCGCTCCGGTCCCCCGTCGGAGTGCTGGTGCCGGCGTTCCGGGCCCCCGTCGGAACGCCGATGAAGCGACGCCGGGTGGTTTGCCCCCGTAACCACCCGGCGTCGCCCTTTTCCCGGCCGGGTTTCGATCAGTGCGCGCCGGTCCCTCAGTTGGATAGGGCGGCTTTCCCGAAATCGTTTACACTCGCCCCCGCCTCGTTATTCACAGGAAATCTTCAGGTAGGGGCGAGCTTGACTTCAAGAGTTCGTTCGAGTGTCAGCCGTCTGTCAGCGTCTCAGTGGTCGCTTCCCCCCAGTTCTTCGCCAATGTGGTCAGGCGCGCCACGGCGTCCTCGGGTGCGGTGCCTGCCCCCTGGGCCAGGCCGAGCAGGTACGCCGTCAGCGGCGCCGCCGGCCTGGCGACGCCGTGGGCGACCTCCTTGGTCAGGTCGAGTATCTGGTCGCGGTCCACGGTGGCCGGGTCGATCCCCAGCTCCTTGCAGGCCAGCGCGGTCCATTCGTTGAGCACGTGCATGCGAGCCTCCTCCTGGTCGTCCATTGTGTCGCAGCCGGATCACGGACGTCAGGGCGCGGGCTCGGGCGCGTCGTCCCGGCCCGGCCTCCCGGGACGGGCGGGACGCTGCCCGTGTGTTCGTCAGCCGCCGATGGCGGACATGGGGCGGGACGGCTGCAGGAACGCCGGGTCGTCGATGCCGTGGCCCGCCCGCTTGCGGGACACCGCCACCATCCACCGCTCGGCCAGCTCCTCGTCGGAGGCGCCGTCCCGCATCGGGGTCTTCAGGTCGGACTCCTCGGTGGCGAACAGGCAGTTGCGGATCTGGCCGTCGGCGGTCAGCCTGACCCGGTCGCACGCTCCGCAGAACGGCCGCGTCACCGAGCCGATCACCCCTACCCTGTCGGGGCCGCCGTCCACGAGGAACCGCTCGGCGGGGGCGCTGCCGCGCTCCTCCACGTCATCGGGGGTCAGGTCGAAGGAGACCGACAGGAGCTTCAGGATCTCGTCGGCGGTGACCATGTCCTCGCGGCTCCAGCCGTGCTGGGCGTCGAGCGGCATCTGCTCGATGAAGCGCAGCTCGTACCCCTGGTCGAGGCACCAGCGCAGCAGCGGGACTGCCTCGTGGTCGTTGACGCCGCGCATCAGCACGGCGTTCACCTTGACGGGGCGCAGGCCCGCGGCGTCGGCGGCGGCCAGCCCGGCGATCACGTCGGCGTGCCTGTCGCGGTGCGCGAGCCGCTTGAACGTGGCGGCGTCGAGGGTGTCGAGGGAGACGTTCACCCGGTCCAGCCCGGCGGCGGCGAGCGGCTCGGCGAGGCGGGCCAGGCCGATGCCGTTCGTGGTCAGGGAGACCTGGGGCCTGGGGTTGAGCGTGGTGGTGCGGCCGACGATGTCCACCAGCTCGCGCCGGAGCAGCGGCTCGCCGCCGGTGTAGCGCACCTCGGTGATGCCGAGCCGCTCGACGCCTATCGTCACCAGGCGGACGATCTCGTCGGCCGTCAGGAGCTTGGCGCTCGGCAGCCAGTCGAGACCCTCGGGCGGCATGCAGTACGTGCAGCGCAGGTTGCACTTGTCCGTGAGGGACACCCGCAGATCCGTCGCCACCCGTCCGAACGAGTCTCGCAACATGGGGCGTCACCTCCTGTTCGCTCACCAGGGGGCCAGACTACGACGGGTGTCGGCCCACCCCCAAAAAATCGCGCCTTCACCGCACGACAACACATTGTCCCCTAGATCGATTCCGGGCCCATGTCAGGAGGGGGGTGGAGCAGGGGCTTCGCGGTGGGCGTGCCGCCGGGGTCACGAGGTGGCGTACCAGGCGTCGCGGGCGCGCATGAGCTCGGACAGGTGCTTGCGGGACCACTCGCAGCCGGCGTTCATCGGCTCGATGAGGCTGCGGCCGAGGTCCGTGAGCTCGTACTCGACGCGCGGCGGGATCTCGTCGTACGGGGTGCGGGTGAGCAGGCCGTCGCGCTCCATGGCGCGCAGCGACTCGGTGAGCACCTTCGGGGTGATGCCGCGCAGCGGGGTCTGGATCTCGGTGAAGCGGCGCGGCCCCCGCTCCAGGCAGCGGATGATCTTCGCGGTCCATTTGTCGCCGATGCGGATCGGCGCGGCGACCGGCGGGCAACCGGTGAACATGTCCGGATCGAGTGGCTCGGCCATCCCGTCATCGTAGGTAACTATCGTTGCGGAAAGCGACATCTCGCCCTCTACCGTCTGCGCAGGGGCGGCCGGAAGGACCGGCCGCCTGTGAGCGGCGTGATGGAGGCAGCGGTGAGCAGGATCGTGGTGTTCGGGGCCGGCGGGCGGGCCGGGGTGCGGGTGGTCGCGGAGGCGGCCGGGCGCGGGCACGAGGTGACGGCCGTGGTGCGGGATCCAGCACGGCACCGGGAGCTGGGCGGTGCGCGGGTGAAGGTGGTCGCGGGAGACGTCACCGACGGCGGCAGCGTGGCCGCGGTGGCCGCGGGGCACGACGTGGCGCTGCAGGTGGCGGCGCGGCTGGACATGGCGTCGGAGGAGTTCTACACCGCCGCCACGCGGGCGCTGGTGGACGGGCTGGGGCGGGCCGGGGTGTCGCGGCTGGTGGCGCTGGGCATCGGGAGCCTGTTGGAGGTCTCGCCCGGCGTGCGGCTCATCGACACGCCCGGTTTCCCGGCCGACGCGCGGGCGTTCTCGCTGGGGCACGCGGCCGAGCTGGAACTGCTGGAGGCGTCGGCGCTCGACTGGGTGGTGATCGCGCCGCCGCCCGTCTTCCTGGACGCGGAGGCGGAAAGGACGGGGCGCTACCGGTTCGGGGACGGGCGGGTGCCGGAGGCGAGGGAGGGGGATCCGGTGTTCTCGTACGCGGATCTGGCGGTGGCGCTCGTGGACGAGGCCGAGGCCCCCCGGCATCGGCGGGCCCAGGTCGCCGTCTCCTACTGATCCCGGCGGTCGCGCTCCGACATGGCGAACGCCCGGCCGGTGCGGCCGGGCGTTCGAGGTGTCAACGCGTCAGTGACGGCCGACGACCTTCACCCAGTCCTTGCCCTCCGAGGGGGCCAGGTGCCTGCTGCCCTCGAAGACGGCGCGCCACGTGCCCGACTCGCGGGCGGGAACCCGCAGGCCGAAGTAGCCCCTGCCGCTGGTGCGGACGGTGTCCACGTGCTCCCAGCGGCCGCTGCCGTCCGCCTGGAAGAGGATCACGACCCGCTTGTGCGCCAGGCGGTGCCAGCGCTCCTGCTTCTTGCAGTGGTCGGCGTGGTGCACCGAGACGAAGCCGCTGATGTAGTCCTCGTCGCACTGCACGGAGAGCTTGCCCTCGATGTCGAGGGGCTTGCCCCGCCAGGCGGGCTCGGGGTTCACGTCGAGCTTGAGGCTGGTGTAGCCGCCGGCGACATCCGGGTCGAGGCCCGGGTCGTCCGCGAGCGCGGGCGAGGCGGCGGTGGCCACCACGGTCGCGCCCAGGGCCGCAGCCGCCAGGCCGGCGGCTAGACGTCGCATCTTCAAAACAGAAATCCTTCCCCGTCCGAAAGAACGCACCCAACCGGGCGCGTCAAATGCCAATGACGCGTAAGGGTAAGGAAAAGTTGCGACAAAGTTGATCACATTTCGGCAACGGCGGACGACCGAAGAGTTCGGCGCGATGGCCTTATGGGGCTTATTGCATTATTTGTCGGACTTTTGAGAGATCTGGCGCGTAATGTCCGGTTCCGGAGAAGCGGACGCGCCAGTAGCCGTCCGTACGCCCAGGGACCGTGCCGACGAACGCGCCGGCCGCGTCCGTCATCACCTGCCCCACCGCCTGCCAGGCCGAGGACGGGTCAGGACGCCAGAGGACCTCCAGGCGCTGCTGGGCGAACGGGCCGTAGTCGGTGAGGCCGCGCGGGTCCACGCGGGTCAGCGAGCCGCGCAGCCGTACGCCGTCCGCGCGGGCCGGCTTCTCCGCCCGCACGGCGGTCAGCCTGGTCTCGCGCTTGAGCTCGAACGACGCGTACTGGGTGATCGTCCGCCCGTTCGCGCCCCTGGCGGTGGCGGTGATCGTCCAGGTGCCCGCCGGGTAGAAGCGGTTCAGCTTCTTGTCCGGCAGGAAGCGCCAGGTCTCCCAGTCGTCCGTCATCCGCGCCGCTCCCCCGGCGACGTCACCCAGGGGGGCTCCCTGCGCCAGGCGCCACACCAGGCGAGGAGGCGTCACCGGGCCGTTCGCCCCGGTGACGCCGTCCTTGGGAGCGGCGGGCCCGGCCGCCGGAGCGGGCTGCGGGCCGGGCAGGGCCGGGTAACGATTCTTCAGGGGTTCCGTGCCGGGCGGCAGGGCCTGCTCCGCGTCGCCCTGATGCGCCGTGCCGGCGGCGGGGCTGGACGCGGGGGCCGCGACGACGGCGGGTGACGCCGCCGACGCCTGTGCCGACGCCTGTGCCGGGGTGAGCGCCGTGGACGAGCCCCCGGATTGGGCCGGGGCCTGGCCGGGCTGTACGGCCGGTCCTTGCGCGGGTGGCAGGGCGGGCGCCTTGCCCGGCTGCTGGGCGGGCGCCAGGGCGGGCGGTTTGGCGGGCGCGTGCGCGGGCGGCCGGGCGGGCGCCTGAGCCGGCGGCTGGGCGGGGGCGTGGCCGGATTGCTGGCCGGATTGCTGGCCGGGCTGCTGGCCGGGTGGGCGAGCAGGCGGGTAGGCGGGTGAGCCCGCCGGTGGGGCCACCGCGATGGGGCGGGGCTCGGGAGCGTGGGCGGGCGGAGCGCCGGGCTCGACCTTGACGGTGACACCGTCCTTGCCGCGTACCACCCCCTTGGCGATCACATCGATCACCAGACGGACGGACCCCTGCGCCCCGACCACGGGAGCCGCTGGACGTACGGTGATGGCACGGATGGCGGGCTCGATCGCGGCGGAGGCAGCAGGTGCGGGCACCGTGAGCGACCCCGCCGCGAGCGAGACGAGAAGAACACTTCTGGTCATGATCGAGACGGTAGGAACCGTCCGGTAATGGACGGGACCACAACACACGCCACGAATGGCAAAAGCCTCAGCCGGGCTGGCCGTAGAGCCCTTCGATGATGTCGGCGTACTTGCTGTGGATGATGCGCCGCTTGAGCTTCAGGCTCGGGGTGAGCTCCTCGGTCTCGGCCGTCCACTCCACGCCGAGCAGCGCCCACTTCTTCACCTGCTGCACCCTGGCCAGCTTGGCGTTGGCGGCCCGCACGGCCGCCTCCACCTCCGCCAGCACGTCGGGATGCTCGGCCAGCTCCGCCAGCGAGCCGAACGTGATGCCGCGCGCCTGCGCCCAGCCCGGCGCCACCTCGGCGTCCAGCGTCAGCACGGCCACCGGGTGCGGCCGGTTGTCGCCGTAGGCGAGGGCCTGGCCGATGAGGTTGTGCTGCTTGAGGTGGTTCTCGATCTCGGCGGGGGAGATGTTCTCGCCGCCCGCGGTGATGATCAGCTCCTTCTTGCGGTCCACGACCCGGTAGAAGCCGTCGTCGTCGACCGTGCCGATGTCGCCGGTGTGCAGCCAGCCGTCGGCGTCGATGAGCTCGGCGGTGGCCTCGGGGCGGTTGAGGTAGCCGGCGGTGTTGAGCGGGCTGCGGGTGAGGATCTCCCCGTCGTCGGCGATGCGGATCTCGACGCCGGGCTCGGCCCTGCCCACGCTGCCCAGGCGGTAGCAGGCGGGGCTGTTGCCGGTGAAGGCGCCGGTCGTCTCCGTCATGCCGTACACGTCGATGACCTTGAGCCCGAGCCCGGCGTAGAAGTGCTGCACCTCGTCGGGCAGCGGCGCGGCGCCGGTGGCGGTCCATTCTGCGCGGTCGAAGCCGATCATGCCGCGGATGACGGACAGGAGCGCGGCGTCGGCCTTGTCGTAGGCGGCCTGGATCTCGGGGGTGACCGTGCGGCCGTACTGGCCGGCCTCGACGTACGCGGCGCCGGCCGCCATGGCCTCGCGTACGGCGGCCTGCTGCTCCTCGGGCTGGGTGGCGAGCACGGCGAGCAGGCGGGCCATCATCTTCTCCCACACCCGCGGCACGCCGAAGAACATCATCGGCCTGACCTGGCCGAGCGTGGCGCCCAGGTTGGCCAGGTCGGTGCAGAAGTGCACGTGGGAGACCTTGACCAGGGGCAGGTAGAGGCTGAGGATGCGCTCGGCGATGTGCGCGTAGGTGAGGTAGGAGATCTGGGTGCCGCGCATGGGCAGCGAGGTGAGGCGGTCGGTGGCCGCGACCTCGTAGAAGATGTTCGTGTGGGTGAGCGGCACGCCCTTGGGGGTCCCGGTGGTGCCTGAGGTGTACAGGACGGTGGCGACGTCGCCGGGGGTGACGGCCCGCCAGCGCGCCTCGACCCGGCCGGGGTCGGCGGCCAGGCGCTCGCGGCCGAGGGCGAGGAAGTCGGCCCAGCTCATGAACCGGTCTCCGGCCGGCGCCCCCTCCAGCACAATGATCTTGCGCAGGCCGTCCAGCCGGTCGAGCACCGGCTCCCAGCGGGCCAGGTCGGCGGGGCCGCCGAGCACCGCGTACCGGGCGCCCACGTTGTCGGCCACGAAGGCGATCTGGTCGGGCGCGAACGTCGAGTAGACCGTGCAGCCGACGCCGCCCGCGTGCACCGCGCCGAGATCGGCCAGGACGTGCTCGCTGCGGTTGATCATCATGAGGGCCACGGACTCGCCGGGCTCGAGCCCGAGCGCGACGAACGCCGCGGCGATCTCCAGGACCCGCTCGCGGGCCTGCCCGTAGCTGAGCGTGCGCCAGCCCTCCCCGTCGGGGTCGGAGTAGGCGGGTGCGTCGTGGTGCTGTTCGGCCGCCAGCCGGAGCTGCTCACACACGGTACGGCCGGCGATCTGCCGCTCGATCTCGGCCCGGACTTCGAGGACTTCGCCCATGGCACGCGCCTCCAGTCAGTAATCACTTGCATGATTGGCCTGCATCGCACCACACCCCCGGGGCAGCGGCAAGAGCCTGTGCGGAAACACCCCTGCTGGTCACGTAAAGTGATCACGAGGATGCGAAGAGTATGGGGGCGTGGATGAGCGGCAGGACGTTCTTCGGGCATCCGTGGGGCCTGGCGACGCTGTTCGGCACCGAGATGTGGGAGCGCTTCTCCTGGTACGGCCTGCGGGCGATCCTGGCCACGTTCATGGCGGCCTCGCCGGCGCACGCCGGGCTAGGGCTGTCGCAGGAGACGTCCCAGGCGGTGGTGGGGGTCTACGGGGCGCTCATCTACCTGGTGGCGCTGCCGGGCGGGTGGATCGCGGACCGCGTCCTGGGGGCGCGCAGGTCGGTGTTCTGGGGCGGGTTCGTCATCATGCTGGGGCACATCAGCATGGCGATCCCTGTGACGTCGGCGTTCTTCGTCTGGCTGGGGCTGCTGCTGATCATCGTCGGCACCGGCCTGCTCAAGCCGAACATCTCGGTCATGGTCGGCCGGCTCTACCCCGAGGGGGACGACGGGCGCAGGGACGCCGGGTTCTCGCTGTTCTACCTGGGCATCAACCTCGGCGCCTTCTTCGCGCCCCTGGTGGTGGGGTGGCTGGCCGGGGGCGACCGGTGGCACCTGGGGTTCGGCGCGGCGGCGGTGGGCATGGCGCTGGGCCTGATCCAGTACGTCCTGGGCGGCAGGAGCCTGCGCGGCGTCGGCGAGCGGCCCGGCATGCGGCTGACCCCGCGCGAGCGCCGCCACTTCGGCCGCCTCGTGGCCCTGGGGGTGGTGCTGACGCTGGTCGCGCTGGGCGCGTGGGCGGCGACCGGCACGCTCACCATCGACCGGTTCACGGTCGCGCTCACGGTGGTCATCCTGATCGTGCCGGTCGTGTACTTCGGTTACATCATGTTCGGCAGCCACGACCTGACCGAGGACGAGCGGATCAGGATGAAAGCCTACATCTGGCTGTTCGTGGCGGCGGCCATCTTCTGGATGATCTACGACCTGGCGCCGAGCAAGCTGCTGTTCTTCGCCCAGGACCACACCGACCTGTCGCTGTTCGGCATCAGGATCAACCAGGCCACGACGCAGTCGTTCAACCCGCTGTTCATCATGATCTTCGTGCCGGTGTTCGCGGCGCTGTGGGTGAAGCTGGGCACACGGGTGAGCACGCCGCAGAAGTTCGGCTTCGCGCTGGTCATGGTGGGGCTGAGCTTCGTGGTGATGGCCGTGGCCGCGGGGCTGGCCGGCGCGGGGCGGGTGTCGGTGTGGTGGCTGGTGCTGGTCTACCTGATCCAGGTGTTCGGGGAGCTGTCGCTGAGCCCGGTCGGGCTGTCGGTGACGACGAAGCTGGCGCCGGAGGCGTTCAAGGGGCAGATGCTGGGGATCTGGTTCATCGCGGTGTCGGTGGGCGACGCGGTCGGCGGGCAGACGGGGCGGCTCGGCCGGGTGATGTCCGAGCCGATGTACTACCTGGTGCTGGCGGCGATGGCGATCGTGGCCGGGCTGGCGCTGTTCATGTTCACGCGGGTCCTGCGGGTGATGATGGCCGAGCACCATGAGCCCGCCGCCATGCGGTAGACATTCCGAACGTGTCTGAACTTCTCGACCTTGTCGGCATCTTCGTCTTCGCACTGTCGGGCGCGCTCATGGGGGTGCGCAAGCGGCTCGACGTGGTCGGGATGGCGGTGCTGGCCGAGATCACCGCGCTCGGCGGGGGCGTGGTGCGCGACCTCATCCTGAACGTGCGGCCGATCGCCTTCCAGAGCCTCGGGTACGTGCTGGTGCCGGTGGCGGCGACGGTGATCGTCTTCTTCTGGCATCCGCACGTGGCCCGGGTGATGCCGGCGATCCTGGTGCTGGACGCGGCGGGGCTCGGGCTGTTCTGCGCGGTCGGCACGGAGAAGGCCATGGAGTACGGGCTCAGCCCGCTGCACGCGGCGCTGCTGGGGGTCACGACGGCCGTCGGCGGGGGCATGCTGCGCGACGTGCTGGCCGGGGAGATCCCCACGCTGCTGTACGACCGGCAGCTCTACGCGCTGCCCGCGCTGCTGGGGTCGGCGGTGATGGCGGGGCTGTCGTACCACGGGCTGCACGGCTGGCCGGCCACGCTGGCGGCGGCGCTGCTGGCGTTCGGGCTGCGGATCGCGGCGATGCGCTTCAAGTGGCGCGCGCCCCTGGCCAAGGGCGTCGGCGAATGACCACGGGGCGGCAGGTAACGCGCGGCGGCAGGTGACCCCGGGGCGACCTTCACCTCCTCACACCATCGCGATGAGCTGGTCCGAGGGGCGCGGGGCGCCGGTGGGGCCGTGGTCGCGGGCGGCGCGCAGGCGGGTGACGGCGTCCGCGAGCAGGCAGGGCGGCTGGGTGTAGGGCAGGCGGAGGTAGCCCTCGAGGGTGCCTTCCAGGCCGAACCAGGGGCCGGGCGCCAGGCGTACGCCGTGGGAGAGCGCGGCCTCCGCGAGCGGGGTGGAGCCGGCGCCGTCCAGGCGGACCCAGAGGGCGCCGCCGCCGCGCGGCGGCTCGAACGACCACTCGGGCAGGTGGGTGCGCAGCTCCGCGGCCAGGGTGTCGCGTGAGGCGCGCAGCGTGCGGCGGCGCTCGGCGCGGGTCTCCTCCAGCCGGTCGAACAGCCTCGCCACGACGAGCTGCTCCAGCACCGGGCTGGCGATGTCCACCGACGAGCGGAACACGGTGAGCCGTCGGGCCAGGGCGGCCGTGGCGCGGATCCAGCCGATGCGCAGCCCGCCCCACCACAGCTTGGAGGCGGAGCCGATGCTGATGACGCGGCTGTCGGTGTCGAAGGCGGCCATGGGCGAGGTGCGGGGCACCTCCTCCAGCGCCAGCTCCGACCAGGTCTCGTCCACCAGCAGCAGCGTGCCGGCGCGGCGGGCGGCGCCGGCGACGGCGGCGCGGACGGGGTCCTCCATGAGGGCGCCCGTGGGGTTCTGGAAGTCGGGCATGAGGTAGGCCAGGCGCGCGCCCGACTGGCGCATGGCGCCGGCGACGAGATCGGGCTGCCAGCCCTCGTGGGAGACGCCGACCGGGACGATGCGGGCGCCGCGCTGCCGGGCGGCGTCGATGGCGTGCGGGTAGGTCGGCGACTCCACGATCACCGCGTCGCCGGGGCCGGCCAGCAGGCCCATGACCAGGTGGATGGCGTGCTGGGCGCCGGTGGTGACGACGATCTGCTCCGGCCTGGTGGCCACTCCCCTGGCGGTGTAGCGGGCGGCGATCCGCTCCCTGAGCGACGGCAGGCCCATGGGGTCGTAGCCGTTGCCCATGCCGTACCTGGGCAGGTCCTCGACCGCCGCGGTCATGGCGGCGAGCAGGCCCGCGGGGGCGGGCGGGGCGGCGGTGTGGAGCTGGATGAGGCCGTCGCGGTCGGTGCCGAGCCACGGGTTGTCGGGCCAGACGGACGGGTCGGGCAGGGCGGTCCAGCTGCCCGAGCCCTGCCGGCTCTCCAGGTAGCCGCCCTCGCGCAGCAGGTCGTAGGCGGCGGTCACGGTGGTGCGGCTGACCTTGAGCGTCTCGGCGAGGTGGCGCTCGGCGGGCATGCGCACGCGTACCGGGATCTGGCCGTCCATGACCAGCGTGCGGACGCCGTCGGCGAGGGCGCGGTAGTACGGGCGCGCCGCCGGGTCGACGTCGAGGAGCCGGGCCACCTGCATGGCTGACATGTGCCGCATAAGGCCACTTTTCGTGATTGGCCCTGTTTTGGCAAATCGGAAGATGCCAATCTGGGGCCATCATGAGCGAATCAACCGTCCCGCTGCCGAGTTCACTGCCCGCCCGCCTCGGCCGTCTCTACGGCGGGCTGGCCCTGTACGGGCTCGGCATCGCCCTGCAGGTGAAGTCCGGGCTCGGCAACGGCCCGTGGAACGTCTTCCACGAAGGGGCCGCCCTGCGTACCGGCCTGTCCATCGGGACCGTCATCCTCGCGGTGGGCGCGCTGGTCATGCTGCTGTGGATCCCGATGAAGCAGAAGCCCGGCCTCGGCACGATCAGCAACGTGCTGCTCGTCGGCCCGTTCGCGGACGCCGCGATCTTCCTGCTGCCCACGCCCGAGCACCTGGCGTTCCAGGCTTTCTACCTGGTCATGGGCGTCGTCGTCATCGCCCTGTCCACCCTGTTCTACATCGGCGCGGGCCTGGGCCCCGGCCCCCGCGACGGCATCATGACGGGATTGGTGCGGCTGGGCATGTCGGTACGGCTGTCCCGCCTGTCCATCGAGGTCGCCGTGCTGATCGCGGGCTGGCTGCTCGGCGGCACCGTGGGCCTGGGGACCGTGGTGTTCGCGCTGGCCATCGGGCCGTTGACGCAGGCGTTCACCCGCTGGTTCCCTCTGACGTGATCCCGCGGCCCGGGGCGGACATGACGCGACATGATCGACCCGGCCGCGGGATCACCCCTTCTCCGAGTAGCGTCTAGGCATGCGGATCGAGGATTACGCGCTGATCGGAGACATGCAGTCCGCCGCGCTCGTGGGGCGGGACGGCTCGATCGACTGGCTCTGCCTGCCCAGGTTCGACTCGCCGTCGTGTTTCGCGGCCCTGCTCGGCAGCGAGCGCAACGGGCACTGGTGGCTCGGGCCCACCGGCAGGAATCCCGCCACCCGGCGGCGCTACCGCCCCGACACGCTCATCCTGGAGAGCGAGTGGGACACCCCCACGGGCACCGTCCGCGTGATCGACTTCATGCCGCCGCGTGACCGCAACCCCGACGTCGTACGCATCGTCGAGGGCGTGTCCGGCTCCGTCCAGGTCTCCACGCAGCTCCGCGTCCGCTTCGACTACGGCCGCATCGTGCCGTGGGTGCGCCACACCAACGGCCACATGCAGGCCATCGGCGGGCCCGACTCGGTGTGGCTGCACTCCCCCGTGCCGCTCAAGGGCGGCGACTACGCCCACCGGGCCACGTTCACCGTGAACGAGGGCGACCGGCTGCCGTTCGTGTTCACCTGGCATCCCTCGCACGAGCCGATGCCGCCGCAGATCGACTGCCACACCCAGCTCGCCGAGACCGAGGCGTTCTGGGCCGACTGGGTCGGCAGGTGCACCTACTCGGGCCCGTACCGCGAGGCCGTGGTCCGGTCCCTGATCACGCTCAAGGGCCTGACGTACGCGCCGACGGGGGGCATCGTGGCCGCGCCCACCACGTCCCTGCCGGAGGACCTGGGCGGCGTGCGCAACTGGGACTACCGCTTCTGCTGGCTGCGCGACGCCACCCTGACGCTCGACGCGCTGATCAACTCCGGCTACCTGGAGGAGGCCGCCGACTGGCGGGGCTGGCTGCTGCGCGCGATCGCCGGCCGCCCGCAGGACCTCCAGATCATGTACGGCGTCGCGGGCGAGCGCCGCCTGCCCGAGCTGCGCCTCGACTGGCTCGACGGCTACGAGGACTCCCGCCCGGTGCGCATCGGCAACGAGGCGGTCAAGCAGCTCCAGCTCGACGTCTACGGCGAGGTGATGAACTGCCTGTACGTCTCGCGCACCCGCGGCCTGTCGGCCGACGACCGGGCGTGGAGCATCCAGCGGCAGCTCCTCGACTACGTGGAGGAGCACTGGGACGAGCCGGACGAGGGCCTGTGGGAGGTGCGCGGGCCGCGCCGGCACTTCGTGCACTCCAAGGTGATGTGCTGGGCGGCGCTCGACCGGGCCGTCAAGTACGTCGAGCGCTTCGGCCGTACCGGGCCGGTGGACAAGTGGCGGACGCTGCGCGACGCCATCCACGCGGAGATCTGCGACCAGGGCTACGACGCGCAGCGCAACACCTTCACCCAGTCGTACGGCTCGTCGGAGCTGGACGCGGCGCTGCTGATGATCCCCATGGTCGGATTCCTGCCGGTCGACGACCCCCGGGTGGCCGGCACGGTGGCGGCGATCGAGAAGGAGCTCATGTCCGACGGGTTCGTGCTGCGCTACCCGATCGCCGAGGACAACGACGTGGACGGGCTGCAGGGCGGGGAGGGCGCGTTCCTGGCGTGCAGCTTCTGGCTGGTGGAGGTCATGGCGATGCAGGGGCGCAAGGACGAGGCCAAGGACCTGTTCGAGCGGCTGCTGTCGCTGCGCAACGACGTCGGGCTGCTGGCCGAGGAGTACGACCCCCGCTACGGGCGGCTGGTCGGCAACTTCCCGCAGGCCTTCAGCCACGTGCCCCTGGTGCACGCGGCCCGCGCCCTGTCCTAGGGGGTCGCAGGGGTCGCAGGGGTCGCAGGGGTCGCGGGGCGGGGTCGTGATCAGGTCGGCATGTGCCGCTCTCTTGGCGTTCATGTCCGATTCATCCCGTTCCGCCACGCTCCGGCCGTAGCCGGCGCACCCTTTCCGGCGGGACGGAGAAACACCCCATGGGCCACGGGCACCATCACCATGACCACGATCACGACCACGCGCACGAGCAGCTCGGAGACACCGAGGCCGCCGTGGCGCGGGACCTCGCGGTTCCCGACGGCGAGCTGTCGCCGGGGCAGCTCTCGCGCCGGCGCATGTTCCGGCGGGCCGGGCTGCTCGGCGCCGGCCTGACCGCCGCCGGCGTGCTGGGCGGCGAGGGGCAGGCCGCCGCCGCCTCCGCCACCGCCGCCACCAGGGACGAGGGGCGCGGGCGGGAGCCCAGGGACGGCTACCAGTGGCTGGCCGGCGACCACCACATCCACACGCAGCACAGCTCCGACGGCATCTACCGGGTCATCGACCACGTGCGCCACGCCAACGCGTTCGGGCTGGGCTGGATGGTCATCACCGACCACGGCGGCGCCACGCACGCCAAGATCGGCGTCGAGAAGGTCAACCCGGACATCGTGGCGGCTCGCGAGGCGGTCAAGGACACGCTGGTCTTCCAGGGCCTGGAGTGGAACATCCCGGCCGCCGAGCACGGCACCGTGTTCGTCGCCCCGGGCCGGAACGAGGTCGCCACGCTCAAGGAGTTCGAGAGCTCCTTCGACGGGTCGGTGAAGGGCGCGAGCTCCAACACGCCGCAGAACGAGGCGCTGGCCATCGCCGGGCTGAACTTCCTGGCCGAGGCGGTCAGGAAGCGGCGCGTGCCGGACGCGCTGTTCCTCGCCAACCACCCCTCGAGGAAGGGCATCGACTCGCCGCACGAGATCCGCGGCTGGCGCGACGCGCAGCCGTCGATCGCGATCGGGATGGAGGGCGCGCCCGGCCACCAGGCCGCCGGCATCGCCAAGCCGAACGGCCCCGGCGGCGGGCGCGGCTACTACGACGGCAACCCCGGCGCCGACTCCTTCCCCGGTTACCCGGCCGAGAGCTACAAGACCTTCGGCGGGTTCGACTGGATGACCTCGACCGTGGGCGGCCTGTGGGACAGCCTGCTGGCCGAGGGCAAGCCGTGGTGGATCACCGCCAACTCCGACGCGCACTGGGTGCACGGCGACACCAGCGACCGCGGCCCGAACAGCGACTTCAACGCCAACGGCCGCTACGAGGACCCGGTCTACAAGGGCGTGGCCAACTTCGGCTCCGGCGACTTCTGGCCCGGCTTCTACAGCAGGACGCACGTCGGCGCCGAGGACTTCTCCTACCGCGCGGTCATGGACGCCCTGCGCGCCGGGCGGATCTGGGTGGACCACGGCGGGCTGATCAGCGGCCTGGTGGTGCGGGCCCGCACGGCCGGCGCCGGCCAGCGGGGCGTGACGCTCGGCGGCACCCTGCACGTACGGCAGGGCGCCCGCGTCGAGCTGTCCATCGAGGTCACCCTGGCCGGGCGGCCGAACTGGGCGCAGTTCGTGCCCACGCTGGCCCGGGTGGACGTCATCCAGGGCGACGTCACCGGCCCCGTCTCCGACAGGGACGCCTTCACCACGCCGAACACGAAGGTCGTGCAGTCGTACGAGGTGAACAGGGACAGCGGCACCGTCACCTTCACCTACCAGCTCGGCGCCGTCGACCGCCCCGTGTACGTGCGGCTGCGCGGCACCGACGGCAAGCGCGGCGCGCCCGGCCTGCTGGGCGCGGCCGTGGACCCGAACGGCCCGCAGATCGACGTGTACGGCGACGCCGACCCGTGGAACGACCTGTGGTTCTACAGCAACCCGATCTGGGTGCTGCCGCGCCGATGATCCTCGGATTCGACGCGGGCAGCCGCACGTTGCCCGAGGCCGAGCACCTGCTCCACGCCGTGGCGCGGGCGCTCGGCCTGCCGGGCGACGCGATCGGGTGCACCCACTTCGTCCCGGCGGGTCAGGCGGGGGACGAGCCGCACGTCGCCTGCTCGCTGGCCGTCCCCGGGCCGATGACGCCCGCGGACCTGTCCGCGGCGCTGGGTGAGCCGCCGGTCGTCGCGTCGTGGGCGCTGGGCGACAGGCGTGCCGGGCCGCTGGCGGCGGGGGCGGCGCTGGCGGCGGCCGAGCACGAGGCCAGGCGGAGCGGCCGGGTCGTCACCTTCCCCGGCCGTGACCTGCTCACCGGCACCCTCAGCGCGGGCGAGCTGCGCGCCGGCTCGGCCATCGACCTGGTGCTGCTGCTCGCCTCGCCGGGGCCGCCGCCCGACGACGTGCCGGTCGTCACGAACGACCACGTCAGGCCCGTCTGGCGGGACGGCCTCATGACCCTGCTCACCATGCCGGCCGCCGGTGGCCGGATCGCCCCCGCCGAGGTGCCGAACCCCACGCCCTGCTGCGCCGACCACACCTGACCTGCCGGAGGGACGGCGCCTGACCTGCCGAGGGGGACGGCGCCTGACGTGCGGGGGACGGCGCCTGACGTGCGGGGGACGGCGCCTGACGTGCGGGGGACGGCGCCTGACGTGCGGGGGACGGCGTCTGACCCGCTCGTCCTACGGGCCGGTCAGGCGGCGCTCCCCCGCCGTGGTGATCACGTACACCTGCCAGTTGTAGTACGCGTAGTAGGCGCGCGGGTCGCGCTTGATCTGGCGGGCGTGCAGCAGGATGGCGTTCACGTACGCCTGGGACGGGTTGTAGGCGTGCAGGGCCCGCCGGTAGTCGCGGGGCGCGCCGCTGGCCTTGAGGTAGTTGGCCGCGCCCATGACCGCGTCGCGCGGGTCGCGCACGTCGCCGCCCATCCCGTACGCCTTCCAGGTGGCGGGCATGAACTGCATGGGACCCTGGGCGCCGACGTGGCTGTCGGCCCGCACCCGGCCGAACTTCGTCTCCGCGAACATCACCGCCGCCAGCACCTCCCACTCCACCCCGAATCTGCGCTCCGCCTTCTTGAAGTGGCCGAGCAGCTCGCCGGCGGGGCGGGGCTGCTGCGTCTTGAAGACGGCGTCCGGCTTGATGGGGTGGGCCAGGGCGAGCAGCTCGCCGATGGCGGCCGTGTTGTCCCTGGCCTGCGCGGCCAGGGCGGCGGGCAGGCGGGCGAAGGCCTTGGCGGCGAGCTCGGGGTGGCGGGCGGCGTGGCGGTAGATGCGCTGCTGGTGCAGGGCCAGCAGCTCGACGTCCTCGGGCGGCCGGCCGGGCGCCGGCGCGCCGCCCTCCGTCCAGGCGTCGATGGACTCGTTGAGCGCCTCGGTGGTCTCCCGCAGCGCCGCGGCCAGCCTCGCGGCGCTGCCGGGGATCTTCTCGTCGGGGGCCGGGAGCCTCTCCTCCTCCGGCGGCGGCGTCGTGGCCACCGGTGCGGACGGCGCAGGAGTGGACGGGTCGGGTGGTGGGCTGGACGGCCGGCTCGCCGGGGCCGTCCCGCACGCCGCCGCGCAGACGAGCACGGCCGCGCCCCAGGCGAGCCGTCGTGGCCGGGTGTGCTTCGGGCGTGCCTCCATGGGAGGTCAACCTACCCGGTGCGCCGATCACGTGTACGGGGTGAGGAACTCCTTCGGGCGCAGCGCCCTGGCGACGATCCGCACGTCGCCGATCCAGCCGTAGAAGCCCTGCCCGTACTTCAGCGCGAACTGCGTGCCGCCGATCGCGAACGGCCTGCCCAGCGTCGAGATGCCCTTGGACGGCTGGCTCGGGTTGCGGGCGATCCTGGAGCCGTCCACGTACACGATCGTCCGCCGCGCGTCGTTGACCACGGCCACGTGCATCCAGCGGCCCACCGGCAGGGCGTGGCTCCACGAGGTGGGGTCGGCGTCGCGGTCGGTGGGGTAGACGACGTACTGCAGGAACCGCTCGGGCGACAGGTTGAGGCTGCACGTCGGCTCGTCGGGCGACCAGCCGCTGCTCTTGCCCGCGTCGCCGCTGCGGCCCTCCCAGCTCAGGATGCCCATCCAGGCGTGGTCGCCCTCGAACGGCTCCGGCAGCTTGATGAACGCCTCGATCGTGTACCCGGACTCGAACGTCATGCTGTTGATCGGCGCGTTCGCGCCCGACCTGAGCACCGCGCCCCGGTCGGGGGACTTGCCGCCGTCGAAGCGGAGGCTGGCGTGCGCGGGCTGGCCCTCGTGGTGCTCGGCCGACCACTTCAGCGTCTCGGGCGCGCCGGCGTGCAGCAGCTCCATGGTCAGGTCGTTGCCGCCGCCGGTCAGGTCGCGGGCGACCGTGCCCGCGGGGACGACCGCCCCGTCCGTGCCCGCCGCCGCCAGTCCCTCGGCGTCGAACCTCCAGTACGCCACCGTGCCGCGCGGCATCACGGCCCTGGCGGGGCGCGCGGGCGGCGGGGTGCGCGGCGCGAACCCGGCGAAACGCTCGTCGAAGTCGATCTCGATGCTGAAGCGGTCCACCGGGCCGGTCAGCTCCAGGTGCTCGGCCTCCAGCGGGGTGCGGTCCTCGGGGTCGCGCGCCAGCAGCCACGGCGACAGCGTCTCCACGTCGATGACGTTGCGGACGAGGTCGAAGGCGTAGAGGCGGACCATGCCGGCGCCGCCGTAGTAGCGGTCCTGGTAGTTGGCCAGGTGCACGTGCACGTCGTGGCCGGCGTCGTTCCTGAGCACGGTGCGGCCGGAGGGCCAGTAGTGGCCGTTCAGGGTGAGGAAGATCTGGTCGTTGCGCTTGATGAAGGCGTCCCAGAGCCGCTGCCCGTGCTGGGACAGGGCCGCCACGCCGGCGTCGTCCGCCCAGGCCAGGTCGTGGGTGGTGAGGATGGCGGGCAGCGTCCTGTTCGCGTCGATGACGCCCTGCGCCCACCGCAGGCCCTTGTCGGAGACGCGCCAGTCGAGCGCGAGCACCAGCCACTGGCGGCCGCCCGCGTCGAGCACGTGGTAGCTGTTGTAGCCGTCGGGCGAGGCGCCGCGGAAGGTGGACATGCGGGCGTAGCGGGACGGGCCGAACGCCTTCAGGTAGGCGCTGTCGCCGCGCTGGTCGTCGGCGCCGGTCACGTCGTGGTTGCCGGCCAGGACGCTGTAGGGCAGCCGGCCGTCCAGGGACCTGAACGTGTCGGAGGCCAGCGCGAGCTCCTCCTGCGTGCCGTGCTCGGTGACGTCCCCCAGATGGGTCATGAACGCGATGTTCCTGCTCTCGCGCTCGTCCCCGGTGAGGAAGCGGAACGTCTGGCGCACGGGGGCGGGGTCGGAGCGGTCCTCGTCGAAGAGGTACTGCGTGTCCGGCAGCACGCCGATCGTGAAGCGGGGGCTCTCGCGGTCGAACCTGCCCCCATGGGCGGAGACGTGGGCGGAGGCGTGGGCGGAGGCGTGGGCCGGGGACGTGGCCGTGCCGGTGAGGGCGCCGGCTGCCGGGGCGGCGATGGCCGCCGTGAGCAGCGCGCGGCGGCCGAGGGTGGGGTGGGACATGACCAGCACCTTGATCTTCGCATGTGGCGCGGTGGTGCCCCGGGCGGTAACAGGCGCCTTCCCCCAGGGGAAATCTCACCCTTGATCTCTTCAGTGGCGCGCGTAGCCTCCTTCCGTGTTCACCGCGTCGATCGGCTGGGATGCGCTGCCGCGGGTGCCGTTCGACACGCCATGGGCGCTGATCGGACTGCTGGCCGCCGCGATCCCGCTGCTCGCGGCGGTGGCGGGGATGTTCGTCAACGCCGGGGCGTCATCCGGCCGCGGAGCGCGTCCACGTGGTTCATGGCCGGGGTGGCGGTCACGCCGTGCAGCACCACCGAGGCCAGGACCGTGAAGCCGGTGACCGCCCACAGCTCCTGCGCCGGCACGCCGAAGTCGGCCTCCCCCAGCGCGTACGCCAGGTAGAACAGCGACCCGATCCCCCGGATGCCGAAGAACGAGATCGCCAGCCGTTCCCTCGGCCCCGCCCGGCCGCGCCACTGAACCAGCCAGCCGGCCAGCGGCCGGATGACGAGCAGCAGCAGGAGGCCGACGGCGGCGCCGCGCCAGGTGAGCGCCGCCAGGCCGCCGGTGGCGACGAAGCCGCCGAGCAGGAGCAGCAGCCAGGCCGTGAGCAGCCGCTCGATCTGCTCCACGAAGCCGTGCAGCACGTTGTTGTAGCCGTGACCGTGCTCGGCGCTCCTGATGGCGCACGCGGTGACGAACACCGCGACGAACCCGTAGCCGTGGGCCAGCTCCGTCACCCCGTACGCGAGGAACGTGCAGGCCAGCGCGACGAAGCCGTCACGGCGCTCCGACAGGCGCAGGCCGTCGGACCTGGCGCGGAAGAACAGCCGGCCGAGCAGGCGGCCGATCAGCAGCCCCAGGACGGCGCCCGCCGCGGTCCGGTAGAGCACGTCCACCAGCGCCCACTCCCCCCACGCCACCGAGCCGGCGGCCACGGCGATGGCGGCGTACACGATCGGGAAGGCCAGCCCGTCGTTGAGGCCCGCCTCCGAGGTCAGGGCGAAGCGGACCTCGTCGTCGGCGTTCTGGGCGTCCACGGGCTCGCCCACGTGCACGTCCGAGGCGAGCACCGGGTCGGTGGGCGCGAGCACGGCCCCGAGCAGCAGCGCGGCGGCGATCGGCCAGCCCGGCAGGGCGAGGGCCGCGGCGGCCACGCCGGCCACGGTGAGCGGCATGCCCAGGGCGAGCAGCCGCCAGGTGGTGGACCAGCCGCGCGGCCCGGTGCGGCGGTTGATCGCCAGGCCCGCGCCCATGAGGGAGATGACGACGCACAGCTCGGTGATGTGCTCCAGCGCCGCGCGGTGGGCGATCGGGTCGGGGTCGGGCAGGCCGATGGGCAGGGTGAACAGGAGCACGCCTGCCAGCAGGTAGACCAGGGGCAGGGACAGGGCGCGGCGGGCGAGGAACTCGGGGAGGATCGCGGCGAGCAGCGCGGCGGCGCCGCCGAGGGCCAGGACGAGGTCGAGGGTGGACATCGCCGGACCCACTGCCCGGAAGATCGTGAAATATCCGCTTTTGGGGGCCGGCGATCAGAGCGGTGCCGTGACTGGCGGTCTCGCCGTCGGAGGTGAGACCGCCAGGACGGGGTCAGGCGGGGCGGAGCCGTTCGATCAGGGCCTTGGCGTCGCGGACCAGGGCCGATCCGGCCGCCGCGTCCCGCACGTTGCCGCGCTTCTCCGCGACCCTCACGAACCGTTCGAGCGCCGCGACGGCCAGCGCCCGCTTGCCCCTCTTCTCGTGCCGCTCCGCCTGCGCGAGCTGGTCATGCAGGTCCGCGGCGGCCTTCCAGGTGATCGCCCCGGTCTGCCGGAAGCGCGAGACGAGCGCCCGCACGTCGGCGTACGAGGTGGTCGTCTCGAACGTCACGGAGGCCGTGGCGGTCCTGCCCGCCTGGTCCGTGACGGTGCCCGTGAGCCGGTGCTCGCCGAGCGGCAGCGCCCACAGCGCCACCGGCTTCCCGGACGCCACCGCCTCGCCGTCCAGCTCCGCCGTCACCCCGGCCACGCCGGACACCGCGTCGGCGCCGGTCAGGACGGGCGTGACGGTGGCCGAGTCGCCGTACGCCCCGGGTTCCACGCCGGTGACCGTCAGCGTCGGGTCCGACTTGTCGATCTTCACGGTGAGGGTGCCGGCCGGGGAGACGTTGCCGCCGTTGTCGGTGGCCCGGTAGCGGACCTCCCTGGCGCCCTCGGCGCTGAGCGTGACGGGGTTGTTGGCGTTGGACCAGGTGGTGCCGTCCAGGGAGTACTGGCGCGAGGCGACGGTGCCGTTGTCGGTGGCGGTGACGGCGAGCGTGACGTTGCCGGTGTGCCAGCCGTTCGCGCCGTCCGGCTGGGCCGGGGTGAGCGTGGCGGTGACGGCCGGCGGGGTGGTGTCGGCCACGCCGCCGCCCTGGAAGGTGAACGCGTCCAGGTCCACGCCGCCGGAGGAGGTGACGTACAGCCGGCCGGTTCCCTCCGGCAGGTCGTCGAGCCGCGTGGTGACCGTCTGCCAGCCGTCGCCCTCGGGAACGGTCACGCCGGCGAACGGCTCGGCCGTCGGCGAGTTCCACCGCAGCGACAGCGTGCCCGCGCCCGACGCCCTGGTCTGGACGCCGGTGATGCCGGCGAAGTGCACCGGGTCGTAGGCGATCCAGTCGCCGGGGTCGAACGAGGTGACCTTGGCCTTGGCCGACGCCGTGTCGTCGGGGGTCTTGGTGACGCCGCTGCTCTCGTCGGCGTGCTCGGCCTGCGCCAGCTTGGGGTTGAGGGTGAGCGCGGCCTCGCCCAGCGCGCCGGGGATGGAGCCGGCGCCGTTGTCGCGGTAGCTGACGACGACCACGCCGTAGATGTTCTCGGTCTCGCCGTGCTCGGGCGCGCTGGCCGGGGTGGGCCAGGCGCCGGCGCAACCCGTGCCGAGCGTCTCCGGGTGCGCGTGCGTGTCGTGCCCCAGGCCGAACGTCCACTGGACCCGCGAGCACACCGGGTTGTCGCCGTCCTCGGCGTCGGACACCCCGATCCGGTACGGCAGCGCGTTCCCCCAGTCGAAGAACCCGCCGTCCGGCGGCGTCTTGACGGTCACCACGGGCGCGGTGTTGCCCACGGTGACCTCGACGGAGGTGAGCCCGGACCGGCCGCCGGAGTCGGTGACGCGCAGCCGGGCCGCGTACTGGCCCAGCTCGGTGTAGGTGTGGGTGGCGGTGACGCCGGTGGCGTCGAAGTCGCCGTCGCCGTCGAAGTCCCATTCGTAGGTCAGCGTGCCCGGCTCGGTGTCGCTGGAGGCGGTGGCGTCGAAGGCGACGGTGAGCGGCGCGGCGCTGCTGGAGGTCCTGTCCGCGGCGATCCTGGCCTGCGGGGTCTTGTTGGCGGGGGTGTAGTCGATGCGGTAGAGGCCGGCGTCCGGGTTGGCGCGGAAGAAGCCGTCGCCGTACTCCAGCACGTACAGGGAGCCGTCGGGGCCGAACTCGATGTCCATCGGGCTGTCGGTGACGGGCTGCGCGGCCGTGCGCAGCGCGCTGTTGGGCAGGAAGTGCTCGATCGCGGTGACCGGCCCGTCCGCGCCGGTGAAGGTGAAGGCCGCCAGGTAGTCCTGGGAGAACTCGGCGAAGAACGCCTTGCCGTCCCAGTGCTCGGGCAGCTTGCCCGGCGCCGGGTTGCCGGGGTCGTAGTGGTAGATCGGCCCGCCCATCGGGCCCTGGCCGCCCTGCGGGTCGAAGTCGGTGAGCCCGGCCCACGCGGCCGGCTGGTGGGTGTTGTTGTCGCCGTAGTACAGGTCGGCGGGCACGGCGGGCGGGAGCTGCGCCAGGCCGGTGTTCCAGCGGGAGGTGTTGCGGGGGCCGGCCGCGCAGTCGAACCACGGGCCCGGCCGGGCGGTCTCGAAGTCCCAGTCGTTGTAGTTGAAGTTGTCGCCCGTGCAGTACGGCCAGCCGCTGTTCATCGGCTTGGTGAGCGGGGTGATGTTCCACTCGACGTACCCCATGGGCCCCCTGGCGGGGTCGCCGGTGCCGGCGTCGGGGCCGTAGTCGGCCCAGGACAGGGTGCCGGTCTCGGCGTCCACGTCCATCCTGAACGGGTTGCGCACGCCGGTCACGAAGATCTCCGGCCTGGCCCCTTCCGTGCCGGGCGCGAACAGGTTGCCCTCGGGGATCGTGTACGTGCCGTCCGCGGCCACCCTGATCCGCAGGATCTTGCCGCGCAGGTCGTTGCTGTTGCCCGCGCCGCGCCGGGCGTCGAGGCCCGGGTTCATGCCGGGCGCGTCGTTGTTGGGCGCCATCCCGTTGGCGCCCGGCGTGCCGGCGGGGGTGTTGTCGCCGGTGGCGAGGTAGAGGTTGCCGTCGGCGTCCCAGTCGACGTCGCCGGCGACGTGGCAGCACTGGCCGCGCTGCGCCTCGACCTTGATGATGACCTGCTCGGTGGACAGGTCCAGCGCGCTGCCCGTCCACGTGAAGCGGGAGAGCTGGTTGTAGCCCTTCCACTGGTTCCAGTACGTCTCGTCGGCCCCGGCGGGCAGCGTGTTCGGCGCGGATCCGGCCGGGGTGCTCGGCGGGTAGGGCGCCGTCATCGTCTTCGGCGCGTAGTAGACGTAGACCCACCTGTTCTGGTCGAAGTCCGGGTCGAGGGCGATGGTCTGCAGCCCGTCCTCGGAGTTGGCGTAGACCGGGACGGTGTTGATGACCTTGGTGACGCCGGTGGCGGGGTCGGTCAGCCGGATGTCGCCGTTGCGGGCGGTGTGCAGCACCCGCCGGTCGGGCAGGACGGCCAGGTCGATCGGCTCGCCGACGTTCTTGGTCAGGGTGATCTTCTCGTAGCTGGACCACGTGGTGGCCGGGTCGTGTGCCCGGGCGGGTAAGGACAGGCAGGCGCCGGCCAGCACGAGGCCGCCGAGCACCGCGAGGGTACGCTGCATGGTGATGCTGCTCCTAGGACGAGGAGTGCCGGATGCCGGGCCGCCACGTCTGCCGGGCCAACGGCAGGGTGCTTCGTGGCGGTCCGGTTCCGTTTCTGGTCCGCGTCAGCCGCGCAGGGCGGCCATGTTGCGGTAGCTGAGCTCGGCGAGCTGCAGGGACTGCGCGGGGTCGGCGCCGGGGGCGTTGTCCTGCTCGTACATCGGGTTGTGGAAGCCGTGGTTGCGCAGGCGGGAGAAGAAGCGGCGGTAGTCGATGTCGCCGGTGCCGAACGGCACCATGTCGTAACCGTTGGGGACGGCCGGGTTCGACGCGCCGTCCTTGGCGTGGAAGAGCGGGAAGCGCTTCTCCTGGGCCCTGACGGTGCGCAGCGGGTCGAAGACGTCCGTCTGCGTGGAGCCGTCGGGCGCGGTGTAGGTGCGGTGCTTGTACTGCGCGACGTGCGCCCAGTAGATGTCCATCTCGAAGTGCACGAGCCTGGGGTCGCTGATCCTGAAGAAGTACTCGAGCTTGCGGATGCCGGACGAGCGCGTCGGCCGGCCCTGCTCGTCGGGCGGGCCGCTGTCGAGCAGGAACGCGTAGGCCGCGTCGTGGTTGTGCGTGTACAGCTTGATCCCGGCGCTGCGGGCGATCGCGCCGAGCGCGTTCCACTTCTCCGCCGCCACGTCCCAGTCGGCCTTGTACGCGCTGCCGGTCGGGTCGGCGCCGGTGCCCATGTGCTCCAGGCCGAGGATGTTCGCGATCTCCAGTGCCTGCTTGAACCGGTCGAGGTCGGCGGTCGTCAGCGGCCAGGAGCCGGGGATGAACCCGTGATTGCCCTGGGCACGCAGCCCGTTGCCGTCCAGCCAGCCGCGCAGCAGCCGGGCGCCCTCGACGGTGTCCAGGCTCGCGCCGCCCTCGGCGTTCGCGTGCTGCCGGTAGCCGGCGAACTCGACCTGCCGGAACCCGATGGCCGACAGCGCCTCCAGGACGCGGCGGAAGCCCGACGGCGAGGTGGTGGAGGCCGGGTCCCGGGTGATCGCGTCGCGGACGGTGTAGAGGATGATGCCGCGCTTGCCCGGCGGGATGAGCACCCGGCGCGTGCCGGCCCCGGCGGGCTGGGCGAGGGGGATCGCGGCGGCGGCGGCCAGACCGGTGGTGGCGGCGAAGAGTCGGCGGCGGCTCAGCCCCAGCCGGTGGCGGAGCGTCTCGGCGCGCTCCCGCTCCTCGTGCACGTGGTCGGGTAAGGCGTCGTCAGGCAGGGCATGGCGAGGGCTCACGCGAGGGTTCCCTTCCTTGAGGGACGCGTGCGCCGACCACGTCGCAGCGGATCCGTGCCCGGTCCCCGCGGCATGCCACCGCCCCGGTTCCCGGACGATCACCATTGTTACGCCGCCGTCGTGAAAGGGTCAATGGTGCTCGTACCCGGCGCTCAGCTTCCGGCGATCCGGTCGATGCTGCCGGGCGCGAGCACGTGCTCGACGACCATGACGGCGGCGCCGACGACCCCGGCCCGGTCGCCCAGCTCGCCCGCCTTGATGCCGAGGTGCTGCGTGGCCAGCGGCAACGACCGGCTGTAGATCGCCTCCCGCACGCCCGCCAGGACCTGCTCGCCGGCCGCGGCGACGTCGCCGCCGATCAGGATGACGGACGGGTTGAAGAAGTTCACGATGGCGGCCATCACCGCGCCCACCTCGCGCCCTGCCTGCCTGACCAGGCGGGTGGCCCGCGGGTCGCCGGCGCGCATGAGCGCGACCACGTCCCTGCTGCCGCGCGCCTCGACCCCGGCGCCGCGCAGCGCGGCGGCCATCGAGGCGCCGCCCGCGATCGCCTCCAGGCAGCCGGTGTTGCCGCACCGGCACGGCGCGTCCGAGGCGGGCACCCGGATGTGGCCGACGTCCCCGGCGGCGCCCCGCGCGCCGCGGTGCAGCCTGCCGCCGGAGATGATGCCGCAGCCGATGCCGGTGCCGATCTTGATGTAGATCAGGTGGTCCACGGCGGGGCCGGCGGCCCAGTGCTCGCCGAGCGCCATGACGTTGACGTCGTTGTCGACCAGGACGGGCGCTCCCAGCCGCTCCCCGAGCCACTCGGGGACCGCGAACCCGTCCCAGCCCGGCATGATCGGCGGGTTCACCGGCCGTCCCGTGCGGTGCTCGACCGGGCCCGGCAGCCCCAGCCCGACGCCGCACACCTGCTCAGGGCCGCGCCCGGCCGCGGCCAGCAGCTCGCAGAACGCGTCGGCCACCCCTCCGAGCACCGCCTCGGGGCCGAGCTCGACGGGGAATCCGGCGACCTGCTCGGCCAGCACGTTCAGGCCGAGGTCGAGGACGGCCAGGCGGGCCCGGGTGGCGCCCACGTCGGCGGCGAGCACGACCCGCGCGCCGCCGTTGAAGGTGAACACCGCCGCCGGCCGGCCTCCGGAGGAGATCGAGCCCTCGCCCTCGACGACCCAGCGGGAGCCGATCAGCCCGTCCAGCCGCTGCGAGACGGTGGATCTGGACAGGCCGGTGAGCCGGGCCAGCTCGCCTCTCGTCCTGGCCCGCCCGTCCCGGAGGATCGCCAACAGTGCCCCCGCCCCCGCCGCGTGCTGGCCGTAGGTTGGCATGCATCCACCTTACTTCGAAAATCGGCTGACTTATGTTGACAAGAATTAAAAGTCAGATCTATCGTCCCGAAATATCACGGACATATGCGATGCTCGGTCGAAATTTCCGAGAATGTCCGGCGTTTTACGAGCTCCTCGCGCTGCGAGGGTCCGGCCCGGTCCACACCCGCCGTCGCGCCGAGACGCGCGGGCCCAGGGAATGCCACCCGGGCCGGATTCGTCGTGCGGGGTTCACGCCAGAGGCAGCCGGTTGAGAAACCGCCGGCCACATTCACCTCGCTCGGCGAGTGCCGATGCGCGCGGGTGCCGGTGCAGCGCGTCAGGCCGGGTGCCGGGGGCCGGGTGATGACGAAGTCGCACAGTTCCGGCGCGCCGCCCAGGTCACAGCACGAGGTTCTGCGGCTCGACGTCGCCACGCAGGGCCGGGCCGCCTCCTGGTGCACGCGGCGGGTTCGGCGCTGTCCGGCGCAGGAAGCCGGGAGGGTTGCATGCCATGGGTGATGTGTGATGTGGTGCCGCTCCTGGTTCCCTGTCCGGCTCTAGGAGGCTCTGTCATGCCGTTCATTGTGGATTTGACCAGCGGGAACGTGGAGAAGGAGTATCGGTCTCCGGAGAAGGGGCACTACGGCGGGTCCATCCTGGGGCTGCGGCTGATGCGGGAGCGGACGGCGGCGGGGCTGGATCCGTACGATCCTGGTGCGCTGCTGTACGTGGCGGCCGGGATGCTGGGCGGGACGGCGGCTCCCGGGCTGGCCAAGGCGGTGTTCCTGGCCAAGTCGCCGCTGACGGGGGTGGCTGGGGAGGCGCACGCGCTGGGACCGTTCGCGGCGGGGATGCGGGGGGCGGGGGCCAGGGCGCTGGCCGTGGTGGGGCGGGCGCCGCGGCTGTCGTACCTGCTGGTGGCGGGCGGGGAGGTGAGCCTGCACGACGCCGGCGACCTGCGCGGGCTCGGCACCGCCGCCACGACCGACGCGCTGCGCGCCCGGCACGGGGCGGGGGCCCACGTCGCGGCGATCGGGCCCGCCGGGGAGAACCTGGTGCGGTACGCGAGCGTGGTGACCGACCACGCCTTCCCCGCCGGCCGGTACGGGCTCGGCGCGGTCTTCGGCGCCAAGAACCTCAAGGCCGTCGTCTGCGCGGGGGACGCGCCCGCCGAGGTCGCCGACCCGGAGGCGATCGCCGCCCTGACCGCCTACTACCGCGAGTCCCTGGCCACGAACCCGCTGGCCGCGCTCCAGGCGGGCCTGCCGGGCTTCGCGGGCTGGGCCGGCGACCCGCTCGACCCGGGTTACGCCTCGGTCCGCAACTTCTCCGTCCCGGGGCCGCCCGGCCTTCGGGTGCCCTCGGCGCGCGACTACGACGGCCGCGCGCTCTCGGCCGCGGGCTCCTGTCCCGGCTGCCCGAACGACTGCCTCAAGGTGTACGGGGAGCGGTCCGGCGGGCTCGGGCAGGAGGCGTTCCTGTCGCTCGGCTGGAATCTCGGCATCGACGACCTCGGCACGATCCTGGCCGCCAACGCCCGCTGCAACGACCTCGGCCTCGACGTGGTCTCGCTGGGCGGCACGATCGCGTTCGCGATGGAGTGCGCCGAGCGCGGCCTGCTCCCCGGCGGGCCGGCGTTCGGCGACGCGGCGGCGCTGCCGGGCCTGATCGAGGACGTGGCCGCCCGGTCGGGCGCGCTCGGCGGCCTGCTGGCCGAGGGCTCGGCCAGGGCGGCGCGGCACGTGGGGCGGGGCGCGCAGGCGTACGCGATGACGGTGAAGGGCGCGGAGCTGCCCTGCTTCGACCCGCGCCCGCAGCCCGGCATCGGCCTCGGCTACGCGCTGGCCCCCGGCGGCCCGCGTTACGACGCCCTGGAGCACGACCTCGACTTCGACCCGGTCGCCGGGCTGGCCTACAGCTTCCCGGAGGCCGCCCGCGTCGGCGCGCTCCCCGCTCCCGCGCACGAGCTGGACGAGGAGCGGGGCCGGCGCAGCGCGCGGCTGCTGCGGCTGTGGAGCGGCCTGGACGCGCTGAACCTGTGCGTCTTCGCCTCCACCCCGACCCGCCCGCTGACCGTCGACCACCTGACCGCCCTGGTCACGGCCGTCCTGGGTGCGGAGTTCACCCTGGAGGACCTGCTGGCGGCCGGGCAGGCGCGCCTGGACGAGCTGCGTGCCTACGCGGTGCGCGAGAGCGGCGGGCGGCTCGACGAGGCGCTGCCCGCGCGCCTGCACGACGAGCCGATCACCGAGGGCCCGCACAGGGGCGCCGTCCTCGGCCGGGCGGCGTTCGAGCGGGCCCGTGCGGCCTTCTACGCGGAGCTGGGCTGGACCCCGTGAGGGGCGGGGAAATTTCCGAATAAAAACGATTGACCTCCCTCTTGTTCGGTTTGTGAGCCGCTTGCTATCGTCAGGTCAATCGTTTGACCAACGCATGAGGGAGGCCATCGAGGATGGCGGTCACGATCGACCTGACGGGCCGCACCGCGCTCGTCACGGGCGGTGCGGGAGGTCTCGGTCTCGCCTGCGCCCGCGCGCTGGCCGGCGCCGGAGCGGATGTCGTGCTCTCCGACCTGGAGGGGCCGCGGCTCGACGAGGCGGCGGCCGGGCTGGGCGTGGCGAAGCGGGGAGCCGACCTCACCGACCGGGCCCAGGCCAGGGCCCTGGTGGACGGGCTGGACCGGATCGACGTGCTGGTGAACTGCGCCGGGATCATGCGCACCACCCCCCTGCTCGACATCGAGCCCGAGGAGTGGCTGCGGATCGTGGACGTCAACCTCAACGCCGCGTTCTGGCTCACCCAGGCCGTCGGGCGGCGCATGGTCGAGCAGGGCGGGGGCTCGATCGTGACGCTGGCCTCGGTGGCCGCCCGCTCGGGCCGGCCCAACGCCGCCCACTACTCGGCCACCAAGACGGCGCTGCTGTCGCTGACGAAGTCGGCGGCCGAGGCGCTGGCACCCGTGCGGGTGAACGCGGTCTGCCCCGGCGTCTTCCTCACCGCCATGTGGGACGACATCATCAGCGACCGCGACCGCCGCTTCGGCCCCGACGCGGGCGCGGGCTACCTCAAGGAGGTCAGCGAGCGCTCGCCGCTCAAGCGCCCCGGGCGGCCCGAGGAGGTCGCCTCGGCGGTGTTGTTCCTGGCCAGCGACCTGGCGTCGTTCGTGACGGGCCAGGCGCTGAACGTCGACGGCGGACTGGAGATGAACTGACCTTGAACAGGCAGACGTTCAAGCTGCTGCCCGAGCTGTTCGGCGACGCCGTGATGGCCGAGATCTTCTCCGCAGAGCGCACGGTGCTGGCGTGGCTGCGTACCGAGGAGGCGCTGGCCAGGGCCCAGGCGGAGGCGGGCGTGATCGAGCCCGGCGACGCCGCGGCCATCGCCGCGGCGTGCGTGCCCGCCAACATCGACCTGCCGCGCCTGTGGTCGGAGGCGGTGAACGTGGGCTACCCGATCCTCCCCCTGGTGCGGATGATCTCGGCGGCCCTGCCCGAGGGCCCGAACGGCCGGGTGCACTACGGCGCGACCACGCAGGACATCATGGACACCGGCCTGGCCCTGCAGCTCGGCGAGGCGCTCGACCGGCTGGCCGAGCTGCTCGGCGCGTTCGGCGACGCGGTGGCCGGGCTGGTGGCCGAGCACGCGGGCACGGTCATCGCCGCCCGTACGCACGCGCAGCAGGCGGTGCCGACGACGTTCGGGGCGAAGATGGCGGTGCTGCTGGCGGAGGTGACGCGGCAGCGCGAGCGGGTGAGCGCCACCGCGCGGCAGGTGCGGGTGGTGTCGCTGTTCGGCGCGGGCGGCACCTCGGCCGCCATGGGCGAGCGCTCCTCGGCCGTACGGGCGGCGCTGGCGCGGGCGCTGGGCCTGCGCACGACCGAGGTCCCATGGCACGTGGCCAGGGACGGCGTGGCGGAGTTCGGGGTGACGTGCGCGTCGCTGGCGGCGACCGCGGCCCGCTTCGCCCGCGAGGTCGTGGACCTGTCCAGGACCGAGGTGGGCGAGGTGCGCGAGGCGGGCGGCCACCACCGCGGCGCCTCCTCGACGATGCCGCAGAAGGCCAACCCGATCGGCTGCGAGGCCGTGATCGGCATGTCCGGCACGGCGGGCGCGCTCAGCTCGGGCCTGTTCCGCGCGATGGAGGCCGGGCACGAGCGGGCGGCCGGCGAGTGGCAGGTGGAGTGGTACGTCGTGCCGCTGCTGGCCGAGCTGGCCGCGGGCGCGCTGGCCACGGCCGCCGATGTCGCGGCCGGCCTGCGGGTCTACCCGGAGGCCATGCGCGCCAACCTGGACGCGGAGGGCGGCCTGATCATGGCGGAGGCGTACATGATGCGGCTGGCCCCGGCGCTGGGGCGGGAGCGGGCGCACGACCTGGTCTACAAGGCGGCGCACGAGGCGCGCGAGCGCGGGCGGGCGCTGGCCGACGCGCTGCTGGAGGTGGCGGGGGCCGGCGAGCTGGAGAGCCTGGGCCCGCTGCCCATCGCGCCCGAGTCCTACGTCGGCGACGCCGGGGCCGTCTGCGCCGCGGCACTCGACGCGTGGAGAGACGAGCAGGCAAGGAGTGGGCATGAGTGAGAGACGGCTGGCGGACCTGCTGGCCATGTGGCGGATCCGCGCGTTCGAGGAGAAGGTGCGTGACCTGCGGACAGGCGATCCGGCTGGGGGGCCGATCGTCGGCTCGGTGCACCTGTGCGTCGGGCAGGAGGCGATCCCGGTCGGGGCGTGCGACGTGCTGGAGCCGGAGGACGCGCTGTTCGCGACCTACCGGGGCCACGGGTGGGCGCTGGCCAGGGGCGTTCCGGCGGAGCCGCTGTTCGCCGAGCTGATGGGCCGGGCGAGCGGGGTCAACGGCGGGCGCGGCGGGTCGGCGTACTTCACCGCCGCCGAGTACGGCTTCCACGGCGAGAACTCGATCGTCGGCGCGGGCGCGCCCATCGCTTGCGGCGCGGCGCTGGCGGGCCGGCACGACGGCTCGAACCGGGTCGCGGTGAGCGTGTTCGGCGACGGCGCGATGAACCAGGGCGCGGTGCACGAGGCGATGAACTTCGCCGCCGCGTTCAGCCTGCCGGTCGTGTTCGTGTGCGAGAACAACCGGTACTCCGAGCTGACGCCGATCGCCGACATGGTGCGCAGCCCGCGACTGGCCGATCGCGCCGCCGCGTACGGCATGCCGGGGCACCGGATCGACGGCAACGACGCCGAGGCGGTGCGTTTCCACGTGCGCGACGCGCTGGAGGTGGCCCGCGAGGGCGGCGGCCCGACGCTGCTGGAGTGCATGACCGAGCGGCTGGTCGGCCACTACATCGGCGACGCCGAGACCTACCGGCAGCCCGGCGAGCTGGAGCGGATCAGGCGCAGGGAGCCGATCGCCCGGCTGCGCGCGGGCCTGCTGGCCGACGGCGTGCCGGAGCGGGAGATCGACGCGGTGGAGCGCCGGGCGCGCACTGAGATGGACGCCGCCGCCGAGGCCGCGCGGCAGGCGCCCCTGGCCGACCCCGCCACAGCGATGGAGCACCTGTATGCCTGAGATGACCTACGGCGAGGCCGTGAACGCCGCCCTGCACCGCCTGATGGAGGAGCTGCCGGAGACCCTGGTCTACGGCGAGGACGTGGGCGTGCCCGGCGGCGTGTTCGGGGTGACGCGGGGGCTGCGCAAGCAGTACGGCGAGCGCGCCTTCGACACCCCGATCAGCGAGTCGGCCATCCTGGGCAGCGCGGTGGGCGCGGCGATGTTCGGCCGGCGCCCGATCGTGGAGATCATGTGGGCCGACTTCTCGCTGGTCGCGCTGGACCAGATCGTCAACCAGGCGGCCAACGTGCGCTACGTCTCGGGCGGCCGGTTGACGGCGCCGCTGACGATCCGTACCCAGCAGGGCAACGCGCCGGGCGCGTGCGCGCAGCACTCGCAGTGCCTGGAGGCGCTGTTCCTGCACGTCCCCGGCTTGCGGGTGTGCATGCCGAGCACGCCGCAGGACGCCTACGACCTGCTGGTGACGGCCGTGCACTGCGACGACCCGGTGCTGGTGATCGAGAACCGCACCCTCTACTTCGGCCGGAAGGAGCCGGTCGAGACGGGCGGCCCGGTGCGGCCGATGGGCGGGGCGCGGACCCGCCGCGAGGGCTCCGACGTCACGATCGTCACCTGGGGCGCGATGACGCAGCGCGTGCTGGAGGCGGCGGGGGCGCTGGCCGGCGACGGGATCGAGGCCGAGGTGCTGGAGACGCCGTGGCTCAACCCGTTCGACACCGGCGCGGTGGTCGCGAGCGTGGCGAGGACGGGCAGGCTGGCGGTCGTCCACGAGGCGAACGTCACGGGGGGCTTCGGCGCGGAGGTCGTCGCCCGCGTCGCGGGGGCGGGGGTGCCCCTGCTCGCGCCGCCGATCCGGATCGGCACGCCGGACGTGCGGATGCCGGCCGCGCCGGTGCTGGCCCAGTCCCTGGTGCCGGACGCCGCGCGCATCACGGGGGATGTACGGGGACTGGTCAAGGGCTGACAGGCCCGCCAGTCAAACGATTGACTCCATCAGGAGAACCATGAAGAAGGCATTCCTCGCCGCCACCGCGCTCGTGCTGGGCGCGACGGCCTGCGGCGGATCCACCAGCGCGTCCGGCGACGGCAAGAAGGAGTACACCATCGGTGTCTCCAACCTGGGCCTGAGCTTCCCCTTCCCCGCCGCCATCGGCAAGGGCATCAAGGAGGAGGCGGCCAGGCTCGGCGTCAGGATCGTCGAGCTGGACGCCCAGGGCAAGGCCGACAAGCAGAGCAACGACATCCAGGACCTCATCGCCCAGCAGCCCGACGGCGTGCTCATCCTGCCCGTCGACTCGGGCGTGGCCCAGGGCCTGGCCGACCGGCTCAAGGCCGCCGACATCCCCACCGTGGCCGTCGCCTCGCAGGTCGGCGACCCGAAACAGCGACAGCTCAAGGACGTCTACCCGGGCCTGGTCGCCCTGGTCACCCAGGACGAGTACGCGGCCGGCGGCAAGGCCGGCGAGATCGCCGCGAGCGTCGTCCCCGGGGGCGGCAAGATGGCGATCGTCGAGGGCCAGGCCGGCTTCGCCGAGGTGGTCCAGCGCTACCAGGAGTTCCCGAAGTCGGCGGCGGCCAAGGGCGCCACGTACCAGGTCGTGGCCCGCCAGCCCGGCGACTGGGTGCAGGACAAGGCCCAGTCGGCCTGCCAGAACATGCTCTCGTCCAACCCCGACACCCAGCTCTTCTACGCCCAGTCCGACGACATGGCGGCGGGCTGCGCCAAGGCGGTCGCCGCGGCCGGCTCCAAGGCGAAGATCGTCGGCATCGGCGGCAGCAAGCTGGGCATCGACGCCGTCAAGTCGGGCGCGATCGCGGGCACCGTCTGCTACAAGCCCGAGGACCTGGGCAAGCTCGCCCTCACCACGCTGCACCAGCACCTGACCGGGCAGAAGAAGCAGGACGCGGCGTTCGTCACCTACGACACCCCGGCCATCACCAAGGACAACCTCACCGATTGCACGCCGCAATGGTGACGCCACTGCTGTCGCTGACGGGCATCGGCAAGGAGTTCCCCAACGGCACCGTCGCGCTCAGGGACGCCCGCCTGACCGTGCACGCGGGCAGCGTGCACGGCCTGGTCGGCGCGAACGGCGCGGGCAAGTCCACGATGATCAAGGTGATCGCGGGCGCGCACGCGCCGACCTCGGGCGCCGTCCGGTGGAAGGGCGAGCAGGTCGTCTGGCGCACCCCGGGCGCCGCCAGGAAGGCGGGCGTGGCCACGATCATGCAGCACGTGCCGCTCGCGCCCACGCTCACCGTGCTGGAGAACGTCTTCCTCGGCGCCCCCGGCCCCTGGCGGCTGCCCCGGGCCCGCCGCGCCGAGTTCGCCCGGCTGCTGGAGCGGGTCGGCTACGCCATCGACCCCGACGCCGAGGTGGCCGGCCTGGCCATCGGCGAGCGGCAGATGGTCGCGATCCTGCAGGCCCTGGCCACCGGCGCGGAGCTGGTCGTGATGGACGAGCCGACCGCCTCGCTCGCCGAGGGCGAGCGGCAGGTGGTCTTCGACGTCGTGCGCAGGCTCTCCGCCCAGGGCACGGCCTTCCTGTACGTCTCGCACTTCCTGGACGAGGTGCTCTCCCTGACCGACCGGGTCACCGTGCTGCGGGACGGCACGGTCGTGGCGGAGGGCGCCACCGGCGACTACGACGAGGACCGCCTCGTCCAGGCCATCGTGGGCCGCGACCTGCTGGAGGCCGGGCGGCGCGGCGCCGAGCCGGTCCCCGAGGACGCCCCGGTGCTGCTGTCGGTGCGCGGGCTCGGCTCGCCGTCCGGCGTGCGGGAGGTGTCGTTCGAGGCCAGGGCGGGCGAGGTGATCGGGCTGGCCGGGCTGCTCGGCTCCGGCCGCTCCGAGATCCTGCACGCCGTCTACGGCGCCGACCCGCGCGCCACCGGCCAGGTGCTGGTCAAGGGCCGCCCGGTCCGCCGCACCCCGCGCGCCGCCGTGGCCGCGGGCATGGCGCTCGTGCCCGAGGACCGCGGCGCCCAGGGCCTGGTGGGCACGTTCCCGATCTGGAAGAACGTCTCGCTGCCCGACCTGCCGTCCCTGTCGTCGGGCCGGTCGCTGCCGCGCGAGCCCGCCGAGCACGAGCGCGCCGAACGGGCCATCGCCGACCTCGGCATCGTCTGCTCCGGCCCCGGCGCGCTGCCGGCCGAGCTGTCCGGCGGGAACGCGCAGAAGGTGGTGTTCGGCAAGTGGCTGTACGGCGGCGCCCGCGTGTTCATGCTCGACGAGCCCACCGCCGGTGTGGACGTCGGCGCCAAGGCCGACATCCTCGAACTCGTCCGCCGCTTCGCCGCGGACGGGGGCGCGGTGCTCGTGGTGAGCAGCGAGTTCGAGGAGATCCTCGCGGTGGCGACCCGGGTGCTGGTCGTGCGCGAGGGCCGCGTCGTCGCCGAACGGGCGGCGCACGAGACATCGGAGGAGGAGTTGCTGATGCTGGCGAACGGCTTCGGCGAGGCAGGTGCGAACCATGCCGCATGACACGCGCTCACGGCTGGCCGCCGCGCTGCGGCCGGGCAACGCGGGCGTGGTCTACGCCCTCCTGCTGATCGTCGCCGTGCTGACGCTGCTGACGGCCCAGCTCGGCCGCCCGCCTTACCTGTCGGCGACGAACGTCATCAACATCCTCGACCAGTCGTCGCTGATCGCCATCCTCGCCGTGTTCACCACGGTCGTGCTGATCAGCGGGAACTTCGACCTGTCCGTGGCGTCGGTGGCGGCCTTCTCGGCGGCCACCGTGCTCAGCCTGGTGGCGCCGCTCGGCCTGCCGCTCGCGATGGCGATCGCGCTGGGCGCGGGGCTGGTGTGCGGGGCGGTGAACGGGCTGATCGTGCAGCTCGTCGGGATCAACGCGTTCATCGTCACGCTGGGCACCATGACGGCCGTGCGCGGGCTGGTGCTCATCCTCACCGACGGCCGCACGATCACCGCCTCGGACCCGGACGCGCAGAGCTCGCTGATCGCCCTCCAGGCCGGCTACTGGACGATCCCCCACATCCTGGCCGTCCTGGGCGCGGCGGCCGTCGCGGCAGGCGTGTTCGTGCTGCTGCGCCGCTCCCGCGCCGCCGGGATCGCGATCGTCGCCGCGGGCGTGGTGGCGATCGTGCTCAGCCCGGTGCTCGGGTTCGAGCTGCGGCTGAGCAAGCCCACCTACTACCTGATCGTGATCGCCGGGATCACCTGGGCGGTGCTGCGGTACACGGTGATCGGCCGCCGCCTGTACGCGGTGGGCGCGAACGCCGAGGCGGCCCGCCTGTCCGGCATCAACGTCAACCGCTACAAGATCGGCGCGTTCGTGCTGAACGGGCTCGGCTCCGGCTTCGTCGGCATCCTGTTCGCCGCCAAGCTCCTGGCGATCAACCCGACGGGCCTGCAGGGCACCGAGCTGACCGTGCTGGCCGCGGCCATCCTCGGCGGCACCTCGCTCTTCGGCGGCCTGGGCAGCGTGCTGAAGTCGGTGGTGGGGGCGCTCATCCTGTTCACCCTGGACAACGGCTTCAACGTGCTCAACCTCGGCGCCAACTACCAGGGCGTCATCGTCGGCACGGTCGTCGTCGTGGCCGCCGCCATCTACACCGTCGCCGGCCGCCAGCGGCAGGTCAAACGGGTGAGGCCATCGTCGGAACCGCAGGTCCAGGTCAGACAGGAGGCGCTGCGATGAGGGGCGTCTGGCACTTCTCGTTCACGGTCGCCGACCTCGACAGGTCCGTGGCGTTCTACCGCGACCTGCTCGGCTTCACGCTGGTGCACCGGCAGGAGCAGGACAACGACTACACCCGCAGGCTCGTCGGCTACCCCGACGCGGTGCTGCGCGTGGCCCAGCTCGCCGTGCCCGGCCAGCCGCGCGGCGTCTCCACCCACGACCTGGAGCTGGTCGAGTACGTCCAGCCGCGGGGCGAGGCCCGCGACCCCGCCCGCCACCTGCCGGGCGCCGCGCACCTGGCCCTCACGGTCGAGGACGCCCGCGCCGAGCACACCCGGCTGGCGGCGGCCGGGGTGCGGTTCGTCAACCCGCCGGAGGAGATCACGGCCGGGGTGAACAAGGGCGGTTACGCCTGCTACTTCCTCGACCCGGACGAGATCACGCTGGAACTCGTCCAGCCTCCTGCTATTTTGTTGCGCTCAAACGATTGATCATGGGAGGAGGGGCCGGATGCCCGTCGTCGACGCCCACCAGCACTTCTGGAACCTGGAGACGGGTTCGTACCCCTGGCTGACGCCCGGGTCCGGGCCGATCTTCCGCACGTTCGAGCCGGAGGAGCTCATCCCCCAGCTCGCCGCGGCGGGCGTGGACCGCACCGTCCTGGTGCAGTCGATGGACTCCTACGCCGACACCGACGCCATGCTGGCGCAGGCCGACGCGTACGACTTCGTCGGCGCGGTGGTGGGCTGGGTGCCGCTGCTCCGGCCCGAGGAGGCGGCGCGGGCGCTGGAGCGCTACCGGCGGCATCCCAGGTTCGCCGGGGTCAGGCATCTCATCCACGACGAGCCCGACCCCGACTGGCTGCTCCAGGAGCCGGTCATCGAGGGGCTGAAGCTGCTGGCCGCCGCCGGGGTGCCGTTCGACGTGGTGGCGGTGCTGCCGCGGCACCTGGAGCACGTGCCGGTGTTGGCCGAACGGGTGCCGGGGTTGCGGATGGTGATCGACCACCTGGCCAAGCCGCCGATCAAGGGCAGGGGCTGGGAGCCGTGGGCGTCGCTGCTGGCCCGCGCGGCCGAGTGCCCCGGCGTGTACGCCAAGGTGTCCGGGCTGAACACCGCCGCCGACGCCGCGACCTGGACCGGCGAGGACCTGCGGCCGTACGTCGAGCACGCGCTGGAGCTGTTCGGGCCCGGGCGGCTGATGTTCGGCAGCGACTGGCCGGTGGCCACGCTGGCCGGCGACTACGCCACGGTGTGGCGGGAGACGCAGGTGGCGCTGTCGGGGCTGGACGACGCCGAGCGCGCGATGGTGCTCGGCGGCACCGCCGCCCACTTCTACCGGATGGAGGAGCGTTGATCGACGTGTTCGCGCCCATCGCGGCCGCCGCCGACCTGTCGATCCCGGCGGAGCACCGCCGGCCGGTCGCGATCGTCGGCGCCGGGGCCATCGTGGACGTGGCCCACCTGCCCGCCTACCGGCAGGCCGGGCTGGAGGTGACCGGGCTGTTCGACCTCGACGCGGGGCGCGCCGCCGAGGTGGCCGCCCGTCACGGGGTGCCCAGGACGTACGCCTCGCTGGAGGAGCTGCTGGCCGACGAACGGGTCGCGGTCGTGGACATCGCGGTCGCGCCGCAGGCGCAGCCCGCCGTCGCGCGGCAGGCGCTGGCGGCGGGCAAGCACCTGCTGTGCCAGAAGCCGTTCGCGCCGGACGTGGCCACCGGCCAGGGGATCGTGGACGTGGCGGCGGCCACGGGGCTGAAGGTCGCGGTCAACCAGCAGCTCCGCTTCGACGAGGGCATCGCCGCCGCCCGTGCCATGGTGCGCGCCGGGTGGATCGGGCAGCCGACGGCGATGACGTTCACCGTGAACATCCTCACCGACTGGAGCGCGTGGGACTGGCTGGTCACCACCGACCGGCTGGAGATCGTCTACCACTCCATCCACTACCTGGACGCGATCCGCTCGGTCCTCGGCGACCCGGAGCTGGTCTTCTGCACCGGCAGCCGCACGCCAGGCCAGCTCGCCAAGGGCGAGACGCGCACGATGAGCACGCTGGTCTACCCGGGCGAGGTGCGGGCGCTGGTGCACGCCACGCACGAGAACCGCACCGGCGACGGGGAGGCGTCCTTCCGCATCGACGGCACCGAGGGCGCGATCAGGGGCACGCTCGGCCTGCTGTACGACTACCCGCACGGCCGCCCCGACACCCTGGAGGTCAGCAGCCGGGCGGTGCCGACGGACGGCTGGCTGCCGTACCCGGTGACGCGGCGCTGGCTGCCCGACGCGGTGGCAGGGCCGATGGGATCCCTGCTCAGGGCGATCGCCGAGGGCGGCGAGCCGGAGACGTCGGGCCGCGACAACCTCGGCACTCTGCGGCTGCTCGACGCGCTCTACCGGTCGATGGACAGCGGGCAGAGCGTGCGTCCAGGATCGAGCGCATGAAGCGCTCCCGCGTGACGCTCGCCGACGTCGCCGCGATGGCCCGGGTGGACCGGGCCGTCGTCTCGCGCGTGGTCAACAAGGACCCGACGCTCAACATCCGCCAGGAGACGCGCGAGCGGGTGCTGGCGGCCATCGACGAGCTGGGCTACCGGCCAAACGTGGCCGCGCGCAGCCTGCGGACGTCGCGGGCGCACATGTTCGGGCTGTTCATCCCCGACTTCGCCAACCCCGTCTACGCCGAGATCATCAAGGGCGCGGAGGCGGAGGCGGCGGCGCAGGGGTACGTGCTGGTCACCGGCAGCGCGACCGGGGCGGGGCTCGGCGAGTACATGGACCGCATCGGGCAGGGCCGCATCGACGGGCTGCTGCTGGCCGGCACCGGCGACGACACCACGCTCACCCATCAGCTCGACCAGGCCGCCATCCCCTGGCTGATGCTGAACAACCGCAGCAGGGGCGTCAAGCGCTACGTCATCCTCGACGACGAGCGGGCCGCCGCCCTGGCCGTGGAGCACCTGGTGCGCCTCGGCCACCGCCGCATCGCCCACCTCGCGGGCCCGTCGCGGGCCGACACCGCCGCGCGCCGGTCGGCCGGCTACTCGGCGGCGATGCGCGAGGCGGGCCTGCCGGAGGGCCCGATCGTGGCGGCCGACTACACGCCGGCGGGCGGGGCGGCGGCCATGGCGCGGCTGCTGGCCGGGTCCGAGCCGCCGACGGCGGTGTTCGTGGCGAACGTGGCCTCGGCCATCGGGGCGATGGAGGGGGTGCGGGCGGCCGGGCTGGAGATCCCGCGGGACGTGTCGATCGTGGCCGTGCACGACCTCGACCTGGCCAGTTACCTCTACCCGGCGCTGACCACGGTGCGGATGCCGCTGGCGGAGCTGGGCAGGCGCGGCGTGACGCTGCTGGGCAGCCTGAAGCCGGACGACACGGTGGCCGAGGTGCTGGCGGGCCCGATCGAGCTGATCCAGCGCCGCTCCACCGCTCCCCCTGGACGATGACTTCCGCCGGGCGCGATCGTCTACAGGTCATGAGCAAACTGCTGTACTCGGTGACCATGTCGGCTGACGGTTTCATCGCGGGGCCCGGCGGCGACATGTCGTGGCTGGCCCCGCACCTCGGCCCGAACCCGCAGGCGGACGACCTCGCCGCCCGGACCGGCGCGCTGCTGGTGGGCAACCGCACCTTCCGCGGCGACGACCCGAACAAGGGCACGGAGAAGGAGGGCGCGTTCGAAGGCGCCTGGCAGGGACCGCACATCGTGCTGACCCACCACGTCCCGGACACGCCGGTGCCCGGCGTCGAGTTCCTCGGCAGCCTGCCCGACGCCGTCGCGGCGGCGAAGGCCGCGGCGGACGGCAAGTACGTCAACGTGCTCGGCGCGAACGTCGCCCGTCAGTGCCTGGAGGCGGGCCTGCTGGACGAGGTGCTCACGATGGTGGCGCCGGTGCTCCTCGGTGACGGCGTGCGCCTCTTCGAGCACCCGGGCGGCACGAACGTCCGGCTCGAACAGATCAGCGTCAGCCACGTGCCGACCGCCACGAACATCTGGTATCGCGTGGTGAGCTGAACCTCCCATGCCGGAGAACCGGCCGGGCCCGAGCGGTCCGGCCGGGAAGGGTGACGCGGCGCAGCCTCCGCGGACGATGATGTTAGCGTTAACACCACGGACGAAAGCGGCCCGAACCTACGAACGCTGACACCCCTTGTCAAGAGGGGGCCACCCGCTCCCGGCGTCACCGCAGCTCGGCAGGCCAGAGGCATGTAAGTTTCACCACCGGGTTGACGGTCGCGGAAAACCGCGCCTACATTGCCTGCGACGCACCGGCGCAGCGTCCGACCCACCCGAGGAGGACTCTTGCGCCGCCTGTCCCGTCTCGTCGTCACCGCCGCGAGCGCGCTGGCGCTCATGGGCGCCGCGTTCGCCTACCCCAACCCCGGCCGGGTCACCGGTGACGTCGTCGTGCACGACCCCACGATGATCCGCACCTCGTCCGGGTACGTCCTGTACTCCACCCACGGCTACCTGGAGGCCCGCACCTCCACCGACCGGATCAACTTCGCCCGGGCCGGCTCGGCCTTCCGCACGCCGCCGTCGTGGTGGCGGACGTACTCCTCCGGCAACGACCCGTGGGCGCCGGACATCTCCCAGCAGGGCGGGAGATACCTGATGTACTACGCGGTCTCCAGCTTCGGCTCCAACAACTCCGCGATCGGCCTGGCCACCAGCTCGACCGGCCAGCCGGGCACGTGGACCGACCAGGGCGTCGTTTACGCCACCACGACCAGCGACGACCACAACGCCATCGACCCGGACCTCCTGGTGGACGCCTCGGGCCGGTGGTGGCTGAGCTTCGGCTCGTACTGGACGGGCATCCGCATGATCCGGCTCGACCCCGCGACCGGCAAGCGGCACTCCTCCGACCGCACGCTCCACCACCTGGCCACCCGCCCCGACGCCCCGCACGCGGTCGAGGCCCCGGACGTCGTCCGGCACGGCGACCACTACTACCTGTTCGCCTCCTACGACCGGTGCTGCGCGGGCCTCGACAGCACGTACAAGATCAAGGTCGGCCGCTCGACCAGCCCCACGGGCCCGTACACCGACCGCTCGGGCCGGTCGATGCTGAGCGGCGGCGGCACGATGGTGCTGGAGACCCACGGCAGCATCGTCGGGCCGGGCGGGCAGAGCGTCATGTCCGACGTGGACGGCGACCTGCTCGTCTACCACTACTACGACGGCAACGCGGGCGGCACGCCCAAGCTGGGGATCAACCTCATCGGCTGGGACTCGGCCGGCTGGCCGTACGTGTACTAGCGAACGTGGCTCCCGGAGGCCTGCCCGGGCACCGTCTGCTCGGGCGGCCACCGCCCCGCCCGCGGGCCTTCCGGGTCCCGTCCGGGCAGGGGAAGGAGCACCACCAGCCATCGCTGCGGGGCGGCGAGCAGCCGTTCGGCCGGGACCGCGGCCTGCGCGCCCGGTCCGGCGAGCGGCGGCCCGTCGTGGGGCGCCGCGCCCGGCAGGCTGGTCGGCCCCCAGCACACGGCGACGGGCAGCGGATCGCCCGGGTGCCGCAGCGCGGCCTCGGCCCGCCACCGCGCCAGGACGGCGCCGGCGAGCGCGGCCCTGGCGCTGTCCACCTGCTCGGGCGGGGTGGCGGCCGTGCGGGGGCCGCGCAGCAGCCAGCGCCACAGCGCCCCGCAGCAGGCCGCCACCCCGGTCAGCCCGGCGACCAAGCCGATCGCGTCGTTCGCGGTGTCGAGGACGCCGAGCCGCGCGAGCAGAACGCAAAGGGCCGCGATCAGCGACACCCCCGTGAGCAGCGCGATGAATCGTCCCGAGCGGCGCACCCTCATCCTCCTTGTAGCGGTTGAGGTACGTACCGTAGTGAAGCCGCTCCGGGACCGTCCCCGCGCGGAGGAGGCTCAGGCCGGAGCGGGATTCTCGCAAGTTTCGGCCGCCCGAATACTGACCATTGACATCCCCATAAACCGGACTTTAGCGTGGTGCGAAACGTTTCGACTCTCATATCGGCCCGCCCACCCCGGAGTCCCATGACCTCGCTACGTGACGTGGCCGAGCGCGCCCAGGTCGCCGTGAGCACCGCGTCCGCCGCGCTCAACGGCACCCGCCCCGTGGCCGCGGCCACCAGGCGGCGGGTCGAGCGGGCCGCCGCCGAGCTCGGGTACCGGCCCAATCTGCTGGCCCGCGGCCTGCAGAGCAAGCGCACCCGCATCCTGGCCCTGCTGTTCCCCGCCCCGCGCAGCGGTTTCGGGCTGACCGAGATGCAGTTCGCCACCGGCGCCGCCGAGGCGGCCAGCGAGCTGGGGTATCACCTGCTGCTGTCCCCCGAGAGCGCCGACCCCATCGAGGAACTGCGCCACCTCACCGGCCTGGGGCTGGTGGACGGGGTGCTGCTGATGGAGGTGGGTCTCGACGACGAGCGGACGGCGTTCCTGGCGGAGTCGGGGGTGCCGTTCGCGATGATCGGGCGGACGCGCGAGCCGGACGGGATCGACCACGCCGACATCGACTTCGCCGCCACCGCCAGGGACGCGGTGGCGCACGTGACCGGGCTGGGGCATCGCAAGCTGGCCTTCTTCAACCTCTCCGAGGACACGCACGCCGCCCAGTACGGGCCCGCGATCCGCGCCGGGGCGGAGTTCGAGCGGGCGGCGCGGGAGGCCGGCATCGCGTACGTGGGAGGCCACCGCCCCGGCTCGGCCGAGGACGGCGGCAAGGCGTTCGAGGACCTGATGGACGCCCACCCGGACGTGACCGCGCTGGCCGTGATGGACGACCACGCGGCCGTCGGCGTGATCGCGGCCGTGGCGCGGCACGGGCGGCGCATCCCGGAGGATCTGACGCTGCTGCTGGTGCTGTCGTCGGCGCGGGTGGCCGGGATGTTCCATCCCCGGCTCACGACGCTGGAGCCGCCCAGCGCCGAGCTGGGGCGGCTGGGCGCCCGCATGCTCATCGGCAGGTTGCAGGAGGAGTCGCAGGGCGGGCCGCAGCGGCGGCTGCTGCCCTGCCGTCTGGTGGTCGGGGACAGCTCCGCGCCACCACGTGAAGGGGGCAGATGGTGAGGCCAGGGATGCACACGCTGACCGAGGGCCGCGGGCTGCTGTTCGGCGGGGACTACAACCCGGAGCAGTGGCCGGAGGAGGTATGGCAGCAGGACGCCGAGCTGATGCGGGCCGCCGGGGTCAACCTGGTCACGGTCGGCGTGTTCAGCTGGGCGCGGCTGGAGCCGGAGCCGGGCAGGCACGACTTCGGCTGGCTGGACCGGGTGCTCGACCTGATGGGCGAGCACGGCATCGCGGTGGATCTGGCGATCCCGACGGCCTCGCCGCCGCCGTGGCTGGGCCACCGCTGGCCGGAGACGCTGCCGGTGGACGAGGGCGGCCACCGGCTCTGGTACGGCTCGCGCAACCAGTTCTGCCCTTCTTCGGGCCCGTATCGGGAGCGCTCCCAGTCGATCACGACCGCGCTGGCCGAGCGGTACGCCGCCCACCCGGCGCTGGCGATGTGGCACGTGGGCAACGAGTACGGCGAGGTCTGCCACTGCGACGTGTCCGCCGAGGCGTTCCGCACCTGGTTGCGCGACCGCTACGGCGACCTGGCCACCCTCAACGAGGCCTGGGGCACCACGTTCTGGAGCCAGGGGTACGGCGACTGGGCCGAGGTGGTGCCGCCGCGCCGCGCCCCGTACATCATCAATCCCACCCAGCGCCTCGACTGGTGGCGCTTCTGCTCGGCCGAGCTGCTCGCCCACTTCCGCGAGCAGCGCGACATCCTGCGCGCCCACACCCCTGACCTCCCCGTCACCACGAACTTCATGGGCTTCTTCAAGCGGGTGGACTACTGGTCGTTCGCCGGGGAGCAGGACGTGGTCTCCAACGACTGCTACCCGGAGCCGGGCAACCCGCTCACCCCCGCCAGGACGGCGCTCACCCACGACCTCATGCGCGGCCTGGCCGGAGGGCGGCCGTGGCTGCTGATGGAGCAGTCGACGAGCGCCGTCAACTGGCGCGAGCACAACCTGCCCAAGCCGCCCGGCCAGTTCCGGCTGGAGTCGCTGCAGGCGGTCGCGCGGGGCGCGGACGGGCTGTGCTACTTCCAGTGGCGGGCCTCCCGGTTCGGCGCCGAGCGCTTCCACGCCGCGATGGTGCCGCACGCGGGCGCGGACACCCGGCTGCACGCCGAGGTCCGCGCGCACGGGCAGGAGCTGCGCCGGCTCGCCGAGGTGGCGGGCGAGCCGGTGCCGGCGCGGGTGGCGATGGTGTTCGGCTGGGAGAGCTGGTGGGCGCTGGAGGACCGCGGCAGGCCGAGTGACCGGCTCAACGCCGTGGACCAGCTCCTGAGCTACTACGTGCCGTTCTTCGAGCGCGGGGTGAGCGTGGACGTGGTGCCGCCGGACGCGGACCTGTCGGCGTACGCGCTGGTCGTGGTGCCGAACCTGTTCCTCGTCGGCGACCGGGACGCCGCGGCGCTGACCGCGTACGTGAACGGCGGCGGCGTGCTGGTGGTCGGCCCGTTCTCCGGCGTCGTGGACCCGAACTCGCACGTCAGGACCGGGCGTTTCCCCGTGCCGCTGCGTGAGGTGCTGGGTGCCTCCGGCGAGGAGTGGCTGCCCGCGTCCGGCCCGGTGGCCTGCCGGTGGCACGGCGGGGCGGGTTTCGAGGCGGAGAGCTGGACCGAGCTGCTGCGGTCCGACGGCGCCGAGGTGGTGGCCGAGTTCACCGACGGCGACCTGGCCGGGCGGCCGGCGATCCTGCGGCACCGCTCCGGGCAGGGCGTCGCCTGGTACGTGGGCACGATGCCCGAGCCCGCCGCGCTGGCCGCGCTGGCCGGGCGGGCGCTGGCCGACGCGGGCGTGCGCGGCGTGCTGGCCGATCCGCCGCCGGGCGTCGAGGCGGTGCGCCGGGGCGAGGTGCTGTTCCTGCTCAACCACGGCGGCACCACGGTACGCGTGCCGATCCCCGAACCCGGTGTGGACCTGCTGACCGGCTCCCCCGCCGAAGATCATGTCACGCTGGCGCCCCGCGCCGTCGCCGCCCTGCGCCCGGAGGTCGTCTCGGCATGAAGTTCAAGGACGGCTACTGGCGCATGCGTCCCGGCGTGCGCGGCGACTACGCCACCGCCGCCTACGACGTGACCGCGCGGGACGGCTCGCTGCGGATCCTCGCCCCGACGCGGGAGATCACCCGCCGTGGCAACACCATCGACGGGCCGGTCCTGCGGGTGGACCTGTCGTCGCCGATGCCGGACGTGATCCGCGTCCGCACGGTGCACTTCGCCGGGTCCGTGCCGGACTCCCCCGCCTTCGCCGTACGGGACGACCGGCCCGAGGTGAAGATCGCCGTGGACGCCGAGGAGGCCGCCCTGACCAGCGGCGACCTGACCGTCCGGGTCCGCAGGGACGCGCCCTGGGAGATGACGTTCAGCGCGGGCGGGCGGGAGCTGACCCGCAGCTCCGGCAAGAGCCTGGGCGTCATGCGCGACCCCGCCGACCGGCGCTTCATGATCGAGCAGCTCCGCCTGAGCGCCGGCGAGCTCGTGTACGGCCTCGGCGAGCGCTTCGGCCCCCTCGTCCGCAACGGCCAGTCCGTCGACATCTGGAACGAGGACGGCGGCACCAGCAGCGAGATCGCCTACAAGAACGTGCCCTTCTACCTCACCAACCGGGGTTACGGGGTGTTCGTCAACCATCCTGGCCGGGTGTCGTTCGAGGTCGGCTCGGAGACGGTGTCGCGGGTGCAGTTCAGCACCGAGGGCCACGACCTGGAGTACCTGATCATCCACGGGCCGACGCCGGCCGACATCCTGCGCCGCTACACGGCGCTGACCGGCCGTCCGGCGCTGCCGCCCGCCTGGTCGTTCGGGCTGTGGCTGTCCACCTCGTTCACCACGGACTACGACGAGGCCACGGTGACGTCGTTCGTGGACGGGATGGCCGAGCGGGACCTGCCGCTGAGCGTGTTCCACTTCGACTGCTTCTGGATGCGGCAGTTCCGGTGGTGCGACTTCGAGTGGGACCCGGAGGTGTTCCCCGATCCGGAGGGCATGCTGCGGCGGCTCAAGGAGCGGGGGCTGCGGGTGTGCCTGTGGATCAACCCGTACATCGGGCAGGCGTCCGCGCTGTTCGACGAGGGGGCGGCGGCCGGGCACCTGCTGCGCCGGCCGGACGGCACGGTCTGGCAGGATGATCACTGGCAGGCCGGGCGGGCGCTGGTGGACTTCACCTCCCCCGCCGCCCGCGAGTGGTACGCGGGCAAGCTGCGCGGGCTGCTCGACATGGGGGTGGACGCGTTCAAGACCGACTTCGGCGAGCGCATCCCCACCGACGTGGTCTACGCCGACGGCTCCGACCCGGAGCGGATGCACAACTACTACAGCCTGATCTACAACCAGACCGTCCACGACGTGCTGGCCGAGCGGCGCGGGCCGGGCGAGGCGGTGCTGTTCGCGCGCTCGGCCACGGTCGGCGGGCAGCGGCTGCCGGTGCACTGGGGCGGCGACTGCGAGTCGACGTTCGAGGCCATGGCCGAGTCGCTGCGCGGCGGGCTGTCGCTGGGGCTGGGCGGGTTCGGGTTCTGGAGCCACGACATCGGCGGCTTCGAGGGCCGGCCCGATCCGGCCGTGTTCAAGCGGTGGGTGGCGTTCGGGCTGCTGTCGTCGCACAGCCGGTTGCACGGGAGCGGGTCGTACCGGGTGCCGTGGCTGTTCGACGACGAGTCCGTGGACGTGCTGCGCGCGTTCACGCGGCTCAAGGCGCGGCTGATGCCCTACCTGTACGGCGCCGCCGTGCAGGCCGCGACCGAGGGCCTGCCGATGATGCGGGCCATGCAGCTGGAGTTCCCCGGTGATCGGGCCTGCGACTACCTGGACGCCCAGTACATGCTGGGCCCCGACCTGCTGGTGGCCCCCGTGCTGTCAGCGGATGGGGAAATTTCGTACTACGTCCCTGAGGGGGTGTGGACGCGGCTGCTCGACGGCGAGACCGTCACGGGGCCCGGCTGGCGTACCGAGCGGCACGGCTTCGACAGCCTGCCGCTGCTGGTGCGGCCGGGCACGGTGATCGCGACCGGCGCCCGCGACGACCGGCCCGACTACGACTACGCCGACGGCGTCACCCTCGACGCCTACCGGCTCGAGGACGGCGCCACCCGCACCGTCACCGTCCCAGCGCCCGACGGCGGCCCCGCGGCCGTCTTCGAGGTGTCCCGCCGGGGCGACCGGCTGCGCGCCCGCCGGACCAGCGGCGCACCGGCCCCCTGGAACCTCCGACATGCCGGGGCGCACGCCGCCGCGGCCCCCGAGATCGACCACATCGAGATCACGCTCAGCGTCAAGGAGTGACATGCCTGCCTTCCCCGAGAACTTCCTGTGGGGCACCGCCACCGCCGCCTACCAGGTCGAGGGAGCCTGGAACGAGGACGGCCGCGGCCCATCGATCTGGGACACCTTCTCCCACACGCCCGGACTGGTGGCGGGCGGCGACACCGGTGACGTCGCCTGCGACCACTACCACCGCCTGGAGGAGGACCTCGACATCCTGGCCGAGCTGGGCGTCGGCGCGTACCGCTTCTCCATCTCCTGGCCGCGCGTGCAGCCGGGCGGGCGCGGCGCGCTCAACCGGCCGGGCGCGGACTTCTACAACCGGCTGGTGGACGGGCTGCTGGCCAGGGACATCGCCCCGGTGGCCACGCTGTACCACTGGGACCTGCCGCAGGAGCTGGAGGACGCGGGCGGCTGGCCGGAGCGCGAGACCGCGCTGCGCTTCGCCGACTACGCCCGGCTCATGGGCGAGACGCTCGGCGACCGCGTGCGCACCTGGATCACGCTGAACGAGCCGTGGTGCTCGGCCTACCTGGGCTACGCCTCCGGCGTGCACGCCCCGGCCCGCACCGACCCCGCCGCCGCGCTGGCCGCCGTGCACCACCTGAACCTGGGCCACGGCCTGGCCGTGCAGGCGCTGCGCTCGACCGCCGCCAGGGACGCGCAGATGTCGGTCACGCTCAACCTGCACCACGTGCGCGGCGTGTCCGAGCGTGACGCGGACGCGGTGCGGCGCGCGGACGCGCTGTCCAACCGGGCCTTCCTCGGCCCGATGCTGGAGGCCGCCTACCCGCAGGACCTGATCGCCGACACGGCGTCGGTGACCGACTGGTCGTTCGTGCGCGACGGCGACGAGGCCACCGCCTGCCAGCCGCTGGACGTGCTCGGCGTCAACTACTACAACCCGACCCTGGTGCGCCAGTGGGACGGCGACAGTGCCAAGGAGACCGCCGACGGGCACCAGGACGGGGCCGCCTCGCCCTGGATCGCCTGCGAGGACATCGAGTTCGTCAAGCAGCCGGGACCGTACACGGAGATGGGCTGGAACATCGACGAGACCGGCCTGACCGAGCTGCTGCTGCGCCTGCACCGCGACTACCCCGGCATGCCGACGATGATCACGGAGAACGGCGCAGCGTTCCCCGACCAGGTCTCCGCCGACGGGCTCGTGCACGACGCCGACCGCGTCGACTACCTGCACCGCCACCTGACCGCCGTCAGCGAGGCCATCGCGGGCGGCGCGGACGTGCGCGGCTACTTCGTGTGGTCGCTGATGGACAACTTCGAGTGGGCGCACGGCTACGCCAAGCGGTTCGGCATCGTCCGCGTGGACCGCGAGACGATGCGGCGCACCTGGAAGGACAGCGCCCACTGGTACCGCGAGGTGGTCGCCACCGGCAAGCTGCCGGTGGCCTGACAGGCTGGTCTACGGCTTGCGCGCCACGCCGCCGACGAAGGTGTGGTACGTGATGCCGGGCGCGGCCTGGTGGTCCCCGGTCTCCGGACGCCACTCCGGGAGCGGCACCAGGCCGGGCTCCAGCAGCTCGAGCCCGTCGAAGAAGGCGAGGATCTCCTCGCGGGTGCGCCACCGGCCGGTGCCGAGGTGCTCGTTGAAGAGCTTCTCCGCGGTGAAGGCCTGCTGCGACACCTCGGGGTGGGCCTCCATCGGGTTGTGGAAGTGCGAGATCACCACGTGGCTGCCCGGGGGCAGCGGGCGCAGGAGCCTGGCCGCGACGCCGGCCGGGTCCTCCTCGTCCTTCAGGTGGTGCAGGATGGCGAACAGCAGCAGCCCGACCGGCTCGCCGAAGTCGATGAGGGCGCGGGTGCGCGGGTCGTCGAGGATCTTCTCGGGCTCGCGGAGGTCGGCGTCGAGGATCGTGGTGGTCTCGTCCACGGCCAGCAGGGCCCGGCCGTGGGCGAGCACGATGGGGTCGTGGTCGACGTACACGACGTGCGCGCCGGGGATGACGGCCTGGGCGACCTCGTGCACGTTGCCCTGCGTGGGCAGGCCGGAGCCGACGTCCAGGAACTGCCGGATGCCCGCCTCGGCGGCCAGGTACCGCACCGTGCGGCGCAGGAACTCCCGGTTGGCCTGGGCGGCCTCGGGGGCGTCCGGGGCGATCCGCAACGCCGCCTGCGCCACGTGGCGGTCGATCTCGTAGTTGTCCTTGCCGCCGAGCATGTAGTCGTAGACGCGGGCGACGCTCGGCTTGGTGGTGTCTATCCCGCTGGGCGCGCTCTCCTGCTCGCTTCCTGGCACTCCGGGCTCCTCTGGGATCAGGGGTCAGCGCGATGATCCTAAGGCGGGGCGTCCGGTCCGGGCGGGATATTCATGAGGAATTATCGTGATCCGCCCAGTTCCTCCCGCAGCAGGCGCGCTGCGCCCGCCATGGCCCGCATCTTGCCCTCCGCCGACGGCCTGGGCAGGTACTTCATCCCGCAGTCCGTGGCGATGACGATCCGCTCGGGCGGCACCCGCTCGAACGCCCTGCGTACCCGCCCCGCCACCACCTCGGCGGTCTCCACCTCCGGCGTGGACAGGTCGATCACGCCGAGCACGACCGTCTTGTCCTTCAGGTCGGACAGCACCCCGAGGTCCAGCCCCGACTGCGCGGTCTCGATCGACACCTGCCGCACCGGGCACCCGGCCAGCTCCGGCAGGAACGAGTACGCCTCCGGCCGCTCGTGGATGATCGCCGCGTACCCGAAGCAGAGGTGCACCGCCGTCATGCCGGTGATCCCGTCGAGGGCGGCGTTCAGCGCGGCCAGCCCGTACGCGCGCGCCGCGTCCGGCCTGGCCTGCATGTACGGCTCGTCGAGCTGCACGATGTCCGCCCCGGCGGCGAACAGGTCGCGGACCTCGGCGTTGACGGCCGCCGCGTAGTCCATGGCAGCGGCCTCGGCGTCGGGGTAGTGCTCGTTCTGCGCCTGCTGGCTCATCGTGAACGGCCCCGGCACCGTCACCTTCACCACGCGGCGGGTGTGCGCGCGCAGGAACAGCAGGTCGTCCACCTCGACCGGGCGGGTCCGGCGGATGGGCCCGACGATGCGCGGCACCGGGTTGGGGTGGCCGCTGCGGTCCAGCGCGGTGCCCGGGTTGTCCAGGTCGATGCCCTCCAGGGCGGTCGCGAAGTGGTTGGAGTAACTCTCGCGGCGGATCTCGCCGTCGGTGACGATGTCCAGCCCGGCCCGCTCCTGCGCCCTGATCGCCAGCTCCGTGGCGTCGTCCTGGGCCTGGCCGAGCAGCTCCGGCGGGATCCGCCACAGCTCCCGGGCCCGTACGCGCGGCGGGAACCGCCCGGCCAGCCTGGCGCGGTCGATCAGCCAGTCCGGCTGGGCGTAGCTCCCGACCAGCGACGTCGGCAGCAGCGGCAAGGAGATCACGGGGTCCTCCCTCACGTCGGTCGTGACCTCCACTGTGGGCGCATCCCGCGGGCGTTACCAGCGATCGAGCATTACCGGCGATCCGGCGTTACCAGTGATCGGGCGTTACCAGTGATCGACGTGCAGCACCTCGTCCAGCGGCTGGCGCCTGGCCGGGCGGAAGGTCTCACCGGTGAAGTACGCGGTGGGCAGCAGCACGCCCTGCCGGACGTTCGCCGGCAACCCGAGCAGCTCGGCCACCTCGCTCTCGTAGGCCAGGTGCAGCGTCGTCCACGCCGTGCCCAGCCCCCTGGCGCGGGCGGCCAGCATGAAGCTCCACGCGGCCGGCAGCAGCGAGCCCCACAGCCCGGCCTGGTTGCCCTCGGGCAGCCCGCCGGGCACGGTCGTGCAGCCGATCACGTGCACCGGCACCTCGCCCAGGTGCTCGGCCAGGTACGCGGCGCTGTCGGAGACCCGCTCCTGGGCCGCCGCGCGCACCGGGTCGTCCTTGAACAGCGACCTGGCCGAGGAGCCGGAGCCGTAGTACGCGTTCCACGAGCGCGCGTAGTACTCGCCGATCGCCTTGCGCTTGCCGGGATCGGTGACCACGACCCAGTGCCAGAGCTGCGCGTTGCCGCCGGTGGGCGCCTGGAGGGCGATCTCCAGGCACTCCCGGACCAGCTCCATCGGGACAGGACGGGTGAGGTCGAGTCGCTTGCGTACGCTGCGGGTGGTGGTGAGCAGCTCGTCCGATGAGATCGTCATGCGGCCATCATTCCCTCAGGCGGCACCCAGCCACAGGTCCGGGCCGAACACCTCGTAGTGGATGTCGCGCGGGGCGACCCCGGCCTCGATGAGCTGGGCGCGGGCCGAGCGCATGAACGGCAGGGACCCGCACATGTAGACGACCGCGCCCGGGGGGATCTCGATCCCGTCCAGGTTCAGCCACCCGGCACGGGCGCCGCCGGCGGCGCCGTTCTCGTACCAGAAGACGCGCTCGCCGGCGGGCAGCTCGCCGGTCAGGCGCTCCATGTCCGCGCGCAGCGCGTGGTGGTCGGCGGAGCGGTCGGCGTGCAGGACCAGCACCGGGCGCGGGTCGCCGGCGTCGGCGAGGTGCTGCAGCATCGCGGCGATCGGGGTGCAGCCGATGCCGGCCGAGACCAGCACGAGCGGCTCGTCGCCGTCCTTCAGCGCGATGTCGCCGAACGGGGCCGACAGGGTCAGCTCGTCGCCCTCCTTGACGGTGGCGTGCAGCAGGCTGGAAACCTCGCCCTCGGGCACCCCGTCGCGGCGCTCCCGCTTGACCGTGATGCGGCGCCGGCCGTCCGCGTCGTGCCCGGACAGCGAGTACTGGCGGAGCTGGCGTACGCCGTCGGGCATGGTCACCCTGACGCTGACGTACTGGCCGGGCCTGGCGGCGGGCACCGGCTGGTCGCCGACAGGGCTCAGCACCAGCGACATCACCTCCGCCGTCTCCTCGCGCCGCTCGTCCACCCGCCAGGCCCGCCAGGTCCTGCCGTCGCGCGCGCCCGCCTCGGCGTAGATGCGGGCCTCCATGGCGATCAGCGCGCCGGCCATCAGCCAGTACACCTCGTCCCAGGCCGCCGCGACCTCGGGCGTGACGGCCTCGCCGAGCACGTCGGCGATGGCGGCGAACAGGTACTTGTGCACGATGACGTACTGGTCGTCGGTCACGCCCACGGCGGCGTGCTTGTGCGCGATGCGCGCCAGCAGCGCGTCGGGGCGCTCGCCGGGGTTGTCCAGCAGCGCGACCGCGAAGGCCGCGACGGCGCCCGCCAGCGCCTTGCGCTGCTCGCCGCTGCGCTGGTTGCCGCGGTTGAACAGCCCGTCGAGCAGCTCGGGGTGGTCGGCGAACATGGTGTCGTAGAACCGCGCGGTGATCGTCTCCAGCTCGGCCCCGACGGCGGGGAGGGTGGCGCGGACGAGCTCGGCGGCCTTGGCGGACAGCATGAAAGAACCTCCAGACAGGGGAAAGGTGTCTGGGATCCATCCGGTGGGGACGGCGTCGCGGACGTGCTCCGCGCGCGGCGGGCGGTGTGGATCTCCCCAGACACTTTAAATAAGCATCTGAGATTCATATTATGTTCCCCGGCTGCCGGTCCTCGGATCGGGGTGTCAGCGACAGCAGGACGGGCCCGGTCGGCGCGTCCACCAGCGAGGCGACCGTGACCCCGTCGAGCGAGGCGAAGAACGCCTCCTGCGCCTGGCGCAGCGCCGAGCGCAGCCGGCAGGCCGCCCGCAGCGGGCACGGCGGGTCGTCCTCGCAGCCCACGACGTCGCCGGCGCCCTCGAGCGCGCGCACGAGGGCGCCGACGGTCGTGGCCCTGCCCGCCTCGGTGAGCTGCATCCCGCCGCCCCGCCCGCGCCTGGCCTCCACCACCCCCAGCTCGCTCAGCCGGGCGACGGCCTTGGCCGCGTGGGTGTAGGGGACGGCCAGCATGCCGGCCGCGGCGCGGGTGGTGAGCAGGTCGTCCGGCTGCGCCACGGCCAGGCGCATGACGATGCGCAGCGCGATGTCGGTGAAGGCGGTCAGCCGCATACCTTTACGGTAGGGGCTGGCCGCGGGTCATCAGGTCAGAGGCGGCCGAGCACGGACATCGCGGGCAGCGCCCGGTCGTTGTAGTCGAACAGGGCCTGGTTCTCCCAGCCGTTGCCCGAGGCCGGGTCGGCCGGGTCCCAGCCGTTGCCCCGCACGCCGGTCCAGGTGGCCTCCCAGGTGAACAGGCCGAGGCCCAGGCCGTTCGGCACGGCGCGGACGATGTCGGCCACCCGGGTCAGCATCGCCGACTGCCCCTGCGGGGTCGCCCGGTAGCCCGGGTACGGCTCGGCGGAGGTGATGATGTTCTCCCAGCCGTCGTCGTCGGCCGTGGTGAACGGGTACGCGGTCTCCACCACGACCACGGGCTTGCCGTACCGGGTGGCCACGTCGTTGAGGTTGGCCTGGAAGGCCTCCGGCGTGCCGTGCCAGTAGGAGTAGTACGACAGGCCGATCACGTCGTAGCGGATGCCGTGGGCGCCCGCGTTGTCGAACCACCACCGGTACAGGCCGTTGTCGCCGCCGTTGGCCAGATGCAGCACGACCCTGGTCGAGCCGGAGACCGCCTTGACGGCGTCGTGGCCGGCGTTCAGCAGCGCCGCCGTGCTCGCCCAGTTCGCGTTGGAGCCGTCCGGCCAGAGCAGGCCGCCGTTGATCTCGTTGCCGACCTGCACCATGTCGGCCGTCGTGCCCTGGTCGCGCAGCGCGTCCAGCACGTCGTAGGTGTGGTCGTACACGGCCTGCCGCAACTGCTCGAACGGCAGCGCCTCCCACGCGGCGGGCTTGTACTGCTTGCCCGGGTCGGCCCAGGTGTCGGAGTAGTGGAAGTCGACGAGCAGGCCCATGCCGAGCGCCTTGACCCGCTTGGCCACGGCGAGCACCCGCGCCTTGGTGTTGTAGCCGTCGGCCGGGTTCACCCAGACCTTGAGCCTGATGTAGTTGAGCCCGGCCTGCGACAGGATGGCCAGCGCGTCGCCCCTGCGCCCGCGGGCGTCGCGGTAGACGCCGCCGAACGCCTCCGACTTGGCCAGGCTGGACACGTCCGCGCCCCTGATCTGCAGGCGGCCCGGCCCGGCCTGGGCGTGCGCCGGGGCGGCCAGGGCCGTGAGTAACAGCAGCGCGGTGAGGAGGATGCGTTTCATCGGCTCTCCTAGGGTTGGGGGGTTTCCGCGACTGGTCCTGCGGCTGGTTCCGCGACTGGTTCCGCGGCTGGTTCCGCGACTGGTTCCGCGATGACCGTGACCGCGCCGGCCGGGACGGTGACCGGTCCGTCGTGCCGCACGCCGTCGAACACGCTCACGCCGCTCACCCCCTCGACCGTCACCGGCCGGTCGCCGTGGTTGATCAGGAAGACGTGGCCGCCCCTGCGCACCAGCTCCAGGCTGTCGGGCAGGCCGTGCGGGCGGGACACGCCCGCATGGTCGAGCACCTGCGCGAGCAGCTCGCGCAGGCCGGTGACGGGGGCGGTGGCCAGGTACCAGGCGGTGCCGGCGCCTAGGTCGTGGCGGGTGACGGCGGGGTGGCCGGCGTCCGGCCCCCCGGCGAAGCCCCGGACCGTCACGGCGCCCGCCGGGCGGACCCGCTCCGACCAGACGCGCGCGACCTCACCGCCGGTCAGCGTCACCGTCTCGTGCTCGCGCAGGGGGTGGAACTCCTCGATCGACAGGCCGAGCAGTTCGCGCAGCGCGCCGGGGTGGGCTCCCGGATGGATGGTGTCGTGCTCGTCCACGATGCCGGAGAAGTACGACACGAGCAGGTGACCGCCCGCCTCGACGTAGCGGTGCAGGTTCTTGGCGGACGCCTCGGTCAGCAGGTACGAACTGGGCGCCACCACCACCCGATATCCCGAAATATCAGAAGAAGGGTGGACGAAGTCCACCGTGACGTGCTCCCGCCACAACGCCTCGTAGAAGGCGTCCACCCGCTCCCTGAACGTCAGGTCCACCGACGGCCGCCAGTCCAGCTCCAGCGCCCAGTACGACTCCCAGTCCCACACGACCGCCACCTCGGCCCGCACCCGGCCGCCCCGGACGCCGGCGAGCTTGCGCAGGTCGGCGCCGAGCCGCACCACCTCGCGCCACTGCTCGGAGTCCGTCCCGGCGTGCGGCACCATCCCGGAGTGGAACTTCTCGGCCCCGAACCGCGAGGCCCTGAACTGGAAGAACAGCACGCTGTCGGAGCCGCGGGCGACGTGCGCGAGGCTGTTGCGGCGCATCTCGCCAGGGCGCTTGGCGAGGTTGCGCGGCTGCCAGTTGACCGCGCCCGCCGAGTGCTCCATGAGCATCCACGGCTCGCCGCCCGCCACCGACCGCGCCAGGTCGGCGGACATGGCCAGGTCGATGTGGTTGTCGGGCCGCTCGGCCTGGAGGTAGTGGTCGTTGGCGATCACGTCCAGCTCGCGGGCCCACTGCCACAGGTCGGTGGACTTGCAGTTGACGGTGCCGGCGAAGTTCGTGGTCACCGGGATGCCGGGGGTCAGCTCGCGCAGGATGTCGCGCTGCAGCGCGTAGTGCTCGCGGTGCTGGCCGTCGCTGAAGCGGGCGTAGTCGAGGCGCTGGGCCGGGTTGACGGCCGTGTGGTTGGCGCGGGGGGCGTCGATCTCGGACCAGTCGGTGTAGGTCTGGCCCCAGAACGTGGTGCCCCAGGCGTCGTTCAGCGCGGAGATCTCGCGATAGGTCCGGCGCAGCCACGCGCGCCAGGCGGCCACGCTGTGCTCGCAGTAGCACTCGCCGAGCGGCGCGCCGTACTCGTTGTGGACATGCCACATGACCACGGCCGGATGGCCGCGGTAGTGCTCGCCCAGCGCCCGCACCAGCCGCGCGGTCGCCTCGCGGAAGGCCGGGGCGCTGGAGCAGGCGCTCTGCCTGCCGCCGAACCCGATCCGCACGCCCTCCCTGGTCACCGGCAGCACGTCGGGATGCCGGGCCACGAACCAGGCCGGCGGGGCGGCGGTCGGCGTGGCCAGGTCGACCGCGACGCCGCCCGCGTGCAGCCGGTCGATGATCTCGTCCAGCCAGCCGAACTCGAAACGCCCCTGCGCGGGCTCCAGCAGCGCCCACGAGAACAGGCCCAGGCTGACCAGGTTCACCCCGGCCTCGCGCATGAGGGCCACGTCCTCTTCGAGGACCTCGCGCGGCCACTGCTCCGGGTTGTAGTCGCCGCCATAGGCGATCCCGGCCGGACGCTCCGGATACATCCATCCCCCTTGAAAGCTTCTGTGAACGTGCACAGTAGGACGCTCGACGGCGAGAAGGGAACACCTTTCACCAAATTTCATGCTCTTGCAGGACATTAACGAGAACGTAACGACCCCTTGACGGTCGTTTCGGCGCTGTTCCACTCTGTGCACGTTCACAGAACCCCCCTGGAGGTACGCAATGCGCGCCAACCGCCTTGGAGCAGCCCTGGCCGTCGCACTCACGGCCACCCTCGCGAGCTGCGGCTCCAGCGAGCCCACCGAGAGCCCCGAGGCGGCGCAGAGCCAACCCGCCTCCGCCCAGGGCCCGGTCAAGCTCACGTACTGGACGTGGGCCCCCAACATGGACAAGATCGTCGAAGTCTGGAACAAGGCCCACCCCGACATCCAGGTGACGGTCAGCAAGCAGGCCGGCGGCGACGACGCGGCGGCCAAGTTCCTCACCGCGGCCAAGGCCGGCAACCCGCCGGACCTGGTGCAGGCCGAGTACCAGCACCTTCCCTCGTTCATCGCCGCCGACGCCGTCGCCGACCTCAAGGCCGAGACGGCCTCGATCAAGGGCGAGTTCTCCGAGGGCCTGTGGGGCCTGGTCACGCTGGGCACCGAGGCCGTCTACGGCGTCCCGCAGGACAGCGGCCCGATGATGCTCTTCTACCGCCAGGACCTGTTCGACAAGTACGGTATCGCCGTGCCCAAGACCTGGCAGGAGTACGGAGAGGCGGCCCGCACGGTCAGGAAGAAGGACCCGAAGGCCTACCTCGGCACGTTCTCCAGCAAGGACCCGGGAGCGTTCACAGGGCTGGCCCAGCAGGCGGGCGCGCAGTGGTGGTCGATCAGCGGCGAGTCGTGGAAGGTGAACATCGCCGACGAGCCCACCAGGAAGGTCGCCGACTTCTGGGGCGCGCTGGTCAAGGAGGGCGCCATCGACGACATGCCGTACTTCACCCCCGAGTGGAACAAGGCGCTCAACGACGGCAAGCTGCTGACCTGGCCGTCGGCGGTGTGGGCGCCGGGCGTGCTGTCGAGCAACGCGCCGAAGGCCAAGGGCAAGTGGGCCGTCGCGCCGCTGCCGCAGTGGAACGCCGGGGAGAGCTTCAGCGGCTTCTGGGGCGGCTCGTCCACCGCCGTGTCGGCCAAGACCGCCAACAAGGCCGCCGCCGCGCAGTTCGCCACCTGGCTCAACACCGACCCGGCGGCCATCGAGCTGCTGGTCGAGGAGGCGGCCATCTACCCGGCCGCCACCAAGGCGCAGTCGGCGCTCGGCGAGGCGCCCGAGTACTTCGCCAACCAGCCCGACTTCTGGCAGCAGGCCGCCGCCGTCTCCGCCGGCGCCCGCGGCTTCACCTTCGGCCCGAACGTCGGCGTGACCTACAACGCCTTCAAGGACGGCTTCGACAAGGCGTTGCAGGACGGCACCCCGTTCACCGGCGCCGTGCAGGGCATGCAGGACGCCACGGTCGCCGACATGCGCAAGTCCGGCTTCACGATCGCCTCATGAAGCGGTCGGAGAGGGGGCCCTGGCCCTACCTGTTCCTGACCCCCGCGATCGTGCTGTTCACGCTGTTCCTCGCGGTGCCCATCGGCTACACCGTCTACCTGGCGATGCGCCGTACCAAGGTGTCGGGGCTGGGGCTGGGCAGGGGCGCGCGGCGGGAGGTGTTCGTCGGGTTCGACAACTTCGCCGCCGCCCTGGCCGACGCCGAGCTGTGGAACGGGTGGCTGCGCGTCCTCGGGTACGGCGTGCTGGTGCTGGTCGTCATGCTGGGGCTGGCGCTGCTGTTCGCGCTGCTGCTGGACTCGGCCCGGGTGCGGCTGGCGCGGTTCTCGCGGATCGCGATCTTCCTGCCGTACGCGGTGCCGGGCGTGGCGGCCACCCTGCTGTGGGGCTTCCTCTACCTGCCCTCGCTCAGCCCGATCAGGGACGTCCTGGACGTCGACTTCCTGGGCGCCACCACCGTCACGTACTCGATGGCGAACGTGGCGGTGTGGGGCGGGGTCGGCTTCAACATGCTCGTGCTCTACACCACGCTGCGGGCCATCCCCCGCGACCTGTACGAGGCCGCGCGGCTCGACGGCGCCTCCGAGTTCCAGATCGCCGTCCGGGTCAAGATCCCGATCCTGACCCCGGCGATCGTCCTCACGACCGTGTTCTCCATCATCGCGACGATCCAGGTGTTCACCGAGCCGACCACGCTGCGCCCGCTGACCAACACGATCAGCTCCACGTGGAGCCCGCTGATGAAGGTCTACCGCGACGCGTTCGTCACCGGTGACCTGTACTCGGCCGCCGCCACCTCGATCGTCATCGCGGCGATCTCGCTCGTCCTGTCGTTCGGTTTCCTGCGCGTGGTCCGCAGCCACGCCTTCAGGGAGGGCTGATGGCCGCGACCACCTCGCACCGCCGCACCCGGGCGGGTTTCGGCCGCCCGATCGGCGCCGTGCCGACCGCGCTGCTGCTGATCGGCGCGATCTACTGCCTGTTCCCGGTCTTCTGGGTGCTGATCGCGGCCACCAAGTCGCCGGGCGAGCTGTTCAGCACCGCCACCCTCTCCTTCGGCACGGGCTTCTTCGACAACGTGGCCGAGCTGTTCGCCTACCGCGACGGCGTGTTCTGGCTGTGGGCCGGCAACACGCTCCTCTACGCCGGCGGCGGGGCGCTGCTGTCCACCGCCGTCTCCGCGGTCTCCGGGTACGCGCTGGCGAAGTACCGCTTCCCCGGCCGCGACGCCATCTTCAACCTGCTCATCGGCGGCATCCTGGTGCCGGCCGTGGTGCTGGCCATCCCGCAGTACCTGCTGTTCTCCAAGATCGGCCTGGCCGACACCCACTGGGCCGTGCTGCTGCCGCAGATCCTGCACCCGTACAGCATCTACCTGGCCCGCATCTACGCCGCCGCGGCGATCCCCGACTCGCTGCTGGAGGCGGGCCGCATCGACGGGGCCGGCGAGTGGCGGCTGATGTCGCGGGTGGCGATGCCGCTGATGGTGCCGGGCATGGTGACGATCTTCCTGTTCCAGTTCGTGGCGATCTGGAACAACTTCCTGCTGCCGTTCATCATGCTGGGCGACGACGGCAAGTTCCCGCTCACGGTCGGCCTCTACACGCTGCTGATGGCGGGCGCGAACCAGCCCTCCCTCTACAACCTGATCCTGACCGGCGCCTTCCTGTCGATCGTGCCCTTGATCGCGCTCTTCCTCACCATGCAGCGATACTGGAAGACCGATCTGTCCTCGGGAGCCGTGAAGTGAAACGCCCTACGATCCACGACGTCGCCGCCGCCGCGGGGGTCTCCCGCGGCACGGTCTCCCGCCTGCTCAACGGCGACAAGTACGTGAGCCCGGCGGCGCGCGTGGCCATCGAGAGGGCCATCTCGGAAACCGGCTACGTGGTCAACCGCGCCGCCCGCAGCCTGGTCACGCAGCGTACGGGGTCGGTCGTCATGGTGCTGTCGGAGCCGCACGAGAAGCTGTTCGAGGACCCCAACTACAGCACGCTCATCCGGGTGGCCATCAGGATGCTGGCCGAGCGGGACCTGTCGCTGGTGATGATGCTGGCGGGCGACGAGGGCGACAGGGAGCGGGTGGTGCGCTACGTCCGCGGCGGCCACGCCGACGGGGTGCTGCTGGTCTCGACGCACGCGGGCGACCCCCTGCTCGACGCGCTGGGCGGCGGCCCGCCCGCCGTCTCCTGCGGCCCGGTCATCGGGCGCGAGACCGTCATCCCGTACGCCGCCGCCGACGACCGGCTCGGCGCCCGCCAGATGACCGAGTACTTCGTGAGCCTCGGCCGCAGGCGCATCGCGATGATCACCGGTCCCATGGACACGCCGGGCGGCATCCAGCGCCTGGAGGGCTTCGCCGACGTGCTCGGCCGCAAGGCCACCAAGCGGCTGATCGCGCACGGCGACTGGACGCAGGCCAGCGGCGAGCGGGCGATGACGGAGCTGCTGGAGCGCGCGCCCGACATCGACGCCGTCTTCGTCGCCTCCGACCTCATGGCGGCCGGCGCCCTGGCGGCGCTGCGCGCGGCGGGGCGGCGGGTGCCCGACGACGTGGCGGTGGGCGGGTTCGACGACTCGTCGGTGGCCGTCTCGACGCATCCGCCGCTGACGACCATCCGCCAGCCGCTGGCCGAGATGGCGCAGCAGACGCTGCGCCTGCTGCTGGCGCTCATCGACGGGGCGGAGCACGTGGAACCGGTGATACTCCCCACGGAGCTGGTGATCCGCGAGTCGGCCTGACCCCGTCGGCGGGCGCAATCGCACGCCTTTCCCGACATATCAGCAATTCGGCAGTACGATCCCCTGAGTTGACGCACCCGAAGGAGCCCACAGTGGCCGACGGCGAGCGGGAGCAGGCACCCCAGGGGATCGACACCACCAAGCCCAACGTCTCCCGCGTCTACGACTTCATGCTCGGCGGCAAGGACAACTACGAGGCCGACCGGTGGATGGCGCACCTGGCGCTGGAGGTCGCCCCGGACGCCCCGGAGGCCGCGCGCGCCAACCGGGAGTTCCTCGGCCGGGTGGTCCGGTTCCTGGCCGCGGAGGCGGGCGTCCGGCAGTTCCTGGACATCGGCTCCGGCCTGCCCACCCAGGGCAACGTGCACGAGATCGCGCAGTCGGCCGCCCCCGGCACCCGCGTCGTCTACGTCGACAACGACCCCATCGTCCTGGTGCACGGCCGGGCCCTGCTCGCCGTGGACGAGGGCAGCACGACGGTGGTGGAGGCCGACCTGCGCGACCCCGACGCGATCATCGGCGATCCCGAGGTGCGGCGGCTGATCGACTTCGACCGGCCGGTGGGGCTGCTGATGTTCGCCATCCTGCACCATCTGACCGACGAGGAGGACCCGGCCGGGATCGCCGCGCGCCTGGTGGACCACCTGGCGCCGGGCAGCTACCTGGCCGTCTCCCACTTCCACAACCCGGGGATGGCGTACCCGGAGGTGTCCAGGCAGGCGTTCGCGGCCGAAAAGATCTTCAACGAGACGCTGGGCACGGGGCGCTGGCGTACGCGCGAGGAGATCCTGGCCTGCTTCGACGGCCTGGACCTGCTGGAGCCCGGCCTCGTCCCGCTGCCCGAATGGCGCCCCGGCTCCGGCGACCGGGCCGAGCCCGGCATCACGTACCACACGTTCGTCGGAGCCGTCGCCCGCAAGCCCTGACCGGCGGCGGCCGACATTCAAACAGGGGTTTAGCGCCGTCCGTTTACGGCCTATTTCTCAGCTGAATGGTGATAACCGCGGCGGGTGTCTGACGGGGCATGGCACGATGGGCCCGATTCTTGATCGGATATTCCGGTGCGTGTTGCCTGCCATGGAGGCTCGCTCGTGAATGGGTCATATCACGTCGATCGAAAAGCACCGCGGCGCTTCCGGCAGCGGCCCGGCGTGGCCGTGCTGGTGGCGGGCGTCCTGGCCGGAGGGCTCGTGATCGTCAACCCCGCCGCGGCGCTGCCGGGGACGGGCACGACGCAGGAGAGCTTCTGGTCCGCCTCCAGCCCGCTGTCCCCGCGGCTGTCGAACGGGCGGCGCCCCGTGGAGCTGGGCATGCGCTTCACCACCTCCCGGGCGGGCTCCGTGACGGCGCTGCGCTTCTACAAGCACCCCAGGAGCTCGGACGGCCACACCGCCAGCCTCTGGGACGACCGGGGCAACCGCCTGGCCAAGGCGGCGTCCACGGTGGAGAGCGGCCAGGGCTGGCAGGAGGTGCGCCTGCCCAAGGGGGTGGCGCTCGCGCCCGGCAGGACCTACACGGTGTCGTATTTCAGCGCGGACGGCCGCTATGCCGTCGTACCGCGTTACTTCACGCGGAATTCACCGCGCACCGATTCCCTGCGCGCGCAGGCGCGCAATGGCGTGTACCGCTACGATTCCAGCGCATTTCCGCGGAGAACGAGCGCCGGGCACAACTATCTGGTGGACGTGGCCTTCCAACCGGCCACCACTTCCCCCTCGCCGTCACCATCACCGACGGTCACCCCGACTCCGACCGTCACCCCGACTCGGTCGGTCACCCCCACTCCGACCGTCACCCCCACTCGGTCGGTCACCCCCACTCCGACCGTCACCCCCACTCGGTCGGTCACCCCCACTCCGACCGTCACCCCCACTCCGACCGTGACACCCACCGGCACGCCCACGCCCTCGACACCGGGCAGGCCCGACTGCGACCTGCCGAGACACCCCCGCCCGTCCTGCACCGGCGTGCCACCCGGCACCAGGCTCACCACCGTCAAGGGCAACGTCACCGCCGCAAGGAACGGCCAGGTCATCGACGGGCAGCACATCACCGGCGACCTCGTCATCACCGCGAACGACGTGGTCATCAGGAACAGCCGGATCGACGGCCTGATCACCAACTGGGAGACGGGCGGCTCGTTCACCATCACCGACTCCACGGTCGGCCCGCCCAGCGGCTGCGTCATCAACCAGGGCGTCGGCGAGAAGAACTTCAAGGCCGAGCGCATCAGCGTGCGCGGGTTCGACGACGGCTTCCGCATGTCGGGCAGGAACATCGTCGTCCGCGACTCCTACGTGAAGCTGTGCGGCCCGCCGACCAGCCACTCCGACGGCATCCAGGCGTACTGCCCCGGCAAGATCGTCTGCAGCGGGCTGGTGTTCGACCACAACACGATCGACCAGCGGCAGGCTCCCCAGCATTCCGACCCCATCAACCTGGTGGACAAGAACCTCAGCGCGGTGACCGTCACCGACAACCTCGTGGCCGGCGGCAACTACAGCCTCCTGCTGAAATGGCACTCGGGGCCGAAGTGGAAGGTCTCCGGGAACAAGATCGTCCAGGGGGCGTGGGACTTCGGCGCCGTCAGCTCCGAGGACACCTGCGAGAACATCGACTGGGGCCCTGGCAACGCCATCGTCACCATCGACCACGACTACCGGATCACCAAGACGGTGCAGACGCTGACGCGCTGCATCGAGTGACGGCCCGTTAGCCGTTCAGGGCGCCCGCGTAGACCCAGCGGCCGTCGAGGCGCACGAACCTGCTGTGCTCCTCCATCTCGCCCGGCTTCCCGCGCTCCAGGTAGTGGGCGCGGAAGCGGACGGTGCCCTCGGTGTGCACGACGCTGCCGCCGGTGCTCCCCAGCACCTCCAGCCGCACCCACCTGACCCGCTTGTCCAGGTCGAGCCGGGGCGGGCGGGCGGAGGGATGCCAGGTGCGCAGCAGGTACGCCTCGTCCCCCACGCCGAACGCGCTGAACCGGGAGCGCATGAGCTGCTCGGCGGTGGCCGGCGCGGCCTCGCCCCGGTGGAAGCGGCCGCAGCAGTCGTGGTAGGGGGCGGGCAGGCCGCACAGGCACGTACGAGGAGGCATGCGCCCCATTCTGCCGCGCCCGCGACGGTGCCGCCGCCCAGAGACCGCCGCCCGGCAGGCCGCGTTCAGCAGGCCGACTCCAGCCGGGCGGCGAGGTCGGTCAGCGTGGTCCCGAGCGGGGCGTTCAGGGTGAGGGTGGCGTCGGCGTCGCCACCGGTCGGGCCCTGGTTGACGATGGCGATGGGGATGCCGAGCGCCGCCGCCTTCGTCACGAACCGCAGCCCCGACCTGATCGCCAGCGACGACCCGAGCACGAGCAGCGCCCGGGCCCCGCCCACGACGGCGAAGCACTCGTCCACGCGCGGCCTGGGCACGTTCTCGCCGAAGAACACCACGTCGGGTTTGAGCACGCCGCCGCAGCCGGCGCAGCCGACCACGCGGAACCCGGCCACCTGCTCGTCGGTGAGCACGGCGTCGCCGTCGGGGTTGATCCGGCCGCTGGCCTCCCAGCCCGGGTTGGCCTCGCGCAGGCGGCGCTCCAGCTCCGCGCGCGGGGTGCGCTCCCTGCACGACAGGCAGACGACGCGGTCGAGCCCGCCGTGCAGCTCGATCACCCGCCGGGCGCCGGCCGCCTGGTGCAGGCCGTCCACGTTCTGGGTGACGATGCCGGCCAGCAGCCCGCGCCGCTCCAGCTCGGCCACGGCCCGGTGGCCGGCGTTGGGCCTGGCGGTGCCGATCTGCCGCCAGCCGACGTGGCTGCGCGCCCAGTAACGTTGCCGGGCCTCGGCGCTGCCGACGAACCGCTGGTACGTCATCGGCTCGGCGCGCCTGGCCCGGCCGGTCGGCCCCCGGTAGTCGGGGATGCCCGACTCGGTCGACAGGCCGGCCCCGCTGAGCACGGCCACTCGCCCCGGAGCGACCAGCTCGACCAGCTCCGCCACGCTCGTGGTGCTTGGTGTCACCCCTCCATGGTGCCTCAACCGCCGGTCTGCTCCTCCGCCTCCGCGATCAGCTCCGCGTGCCACAGCCGCCGCATCTCGGGGCAGCTCTCCAGCAGCTCCTCCAGCCGCCCGCGACCGGCGACGCGGCCCCGGTCGAGGACGATCACCTGGTCGGCGCGTTCGAGCGCGGCCTGCCGGTGGGAGACGACCAGCACGGTCCCGGGGCCGCGCCCGGCGATCCGCTCCCACAGGAGCTGCTCGGTCTCGACGTCCAGCGCGGACGACAGGTCGTCCACCACCAGCAGGTCGGGCTCGCGGACGAGGGCGCGGGCGGCGGTGGCGCGCTGCACCTGCCCGCCGGACAGCCGCACCCCGCGCGGCCCGACGACCGTGCCGAGCCCGTCCGGCATCCCGGCCAGGTCCTGCTCGAACGCCGCCAGCTCCAGCGCCCGCCGCGCGTCGTCGTCGCCGGCGGGCAGGCCGAGCAGCAGGTTCTCCCGCAGCGTCGCCGAGAACAGGCGCGGCACCTGGCCCGCGTACGCCGTGCGGCCGGGGACGAGGAACGTGCCCGGGTCCGCCACCGGGGCGCCGTTCCACGAGATCGTGCCCCCGTCCAGCGGCAGGAGGCCGAGCAGGGCGCGTACCAGCGTGGTCTTGCCCGCCCCCACGGCCCCCGTGATCACCGTGAACGTGCCGCGTTCGAGGCGCAGGTCGACGCCGTGCAGCGCGCCGCGCACGGTGAGCCCGCGCGCTTCGAGCACCCGCAGCGGATCGGCGTGCCGGGGCGGCGGCGCGGCGGGCGGCGGGTCGCGGTGCAGCCAGACGTCGGCGCCCCGCGACAGGGTGCCGGCGTCCTCGTGCGGCGCCATGAGCCCGGTGAGCCGCTCGGTGGCGACCGCCGCCTGGGGCAGCCGGTAGAGGATCGTGCCGATCGAGCGGGGCAGCGCGGTGAGCCAGCCGATGTAGCTGGTGAAGAGCGCCAGGTCCCCGACGGTGAAGTCGCCGCCGCGCATGGCGGGCGCGGCCAGGAGCAGCACGAGCCCGGTGCTGAGCTCGATCGTCGTGGTGGTCGCGGCGCTCAGCAGGTCGGTCGCCATGCGGTCCCTGACGGCCGCGTCGCGCCGCCGCCGGTTGTGCTCGCGCAGCCGTTCCAGGGCCGCCGCCTCGGCCCCCGCCGTCTTGAGCGCGAGCGCGCCGCCGAACACCTCGCCCACGTACGCCGTCACAGCCGCGCCGAGCCGCCTGGCCCTCCGGTGCAGCCGCGCCACCGCCCGCCGCATCGTCCTGCTCAGCACCCCGATCGCGATCATCGGCAGGGCCAGCACCAGCGTGATCACGGGATCGACGGACGCCATGATCGGCAGGGCCGCGGCGGCGAACAGCGTCGTGCCGGCCAGGCTGACGCTCTCGTCGGTGAAGTCCACCGCGTCGGCCACGTCGTCCCGCAGCCGGGCGACGGCCTCGCCCGAGGAGTGCGGCAGCCGCGCGGCGGCCGGCCCGCGCGCGGTCAGCACGGAGCGCAGCACGTTGGCGCGCAGCAGGGTCGCCGCCGCGCTCCACCAGTACACGCCGTACGTCCACGCGACGACGATCACCACCCCGCGGACGAGCTCGACCCCCACGAACGCCGCGCACCACCACAGCGTGGCCCGCAGGGCGGCCGGCTGGTGCCCGCTGATCTGGTCGAAGACCTGCTGCAGGATGAGCCCGCCGGCCAGCGGGATGACGTGGACGGGCAGCCACAGCAGCGCCCCGACCAGATACCGGCGCAGGTCGAACGTGGCCAGCCGGGTGGCCACCAGCATCACCGGCCTCACCGGCCCACCCCCGCCAGGTCGAGCAGCCGGCCGAACCTGCTGCCCGGGTCCGCGGCGAGCTCGGCGCGGCGACCGTACTCGACGATCTTGCCGCGGTGGAGCACCGCGATCTTGTCCACCCGGGACAGGGACGACAGGCGGTGCGCGATGATCACGCCGGTCCTGCCTTCGAGCAGCCGGCCGACGCTGTCCTCGATGCGACGCTCGGTGGCCGGGTCGAGGCGGCTGGACGCCTCGTCGAGGACGACGAGCCCGGGATCGGCCAGGAACGCCCGCGCGAACGCCAGGAGCTGCGCCTGCCCCGCCGACACGCCGCGCAGCTCGGTGTCGAGCCCGTCGGGCAGCCCGGCCGCCCACTCGCCGAGCCCGACCCCGTGCAGCACCTCCATCAGCCGCTCGTCACCCGGCGACGGCCTGAACAGCGTCAGGTTGTCCCGCACGCTCGCCGCGAAGAGCTGCACGTCCTGGGTGACCACGCCGATCCTGGCGCGCAGCGAGCGCGGGTCGGCCTCGCGCAGGTCCACGCCGCCCACGCGCACGGTGCCCTCGACGGGGTCGTGCAGCCGCAGCACGAGCCTGGCCAGGGTGGTCTTGCCGCTGCCGGTGCGCCCGACCAGGCCCAGCGTCTCGCCGGGCGCCAGCGTGAGGTCGATGCCGGACAGCACCTGCTCGTCGTCGTCCGGGTAGGAGAACGCGACCCCTTCGACGCTCAGTCCGAGCGGCCCGCCGCCCGGCAGCGGGCGCGTGCCCGGGGTGAGCGCGGGCCGCTCGGCGAGCAGCGCCGCGATGCGGGCCAGGCCGGCCAGGGCCGCCTGGTACTGCCTGATCTGGTCGATCAGCCGCTCGAACGGCGTCCGCACCATGAGCGTGTACTGGAAGAGCAGCACGGCCGCGCCCACCGTGAGCGCGCCCGTCTCGATGGTCCATGCGGCCAGCCCCAGCATGATGGCCGTGCCGGCGGCGAAGGCCACGGAGGTGCCGGCGAGCAGCACGGTGCCGATGCGGGCGTCGCGGTGCTCGGCGCGGAAGAGGGCGGCCGCGACCTGGTGGAAGCGTCGCACGGTGTGCTCGCCAGCGCCGTTGGCCCTGAGGTCCTCGACGCCGGCCAGGCGCTCCTCGAGGGTGCCGAACAGCGTGGCGCTCGCGGCGCGGGAACGGGCCGCCGACGGCACGGCCAGCCGCTGGGCGCGGGCCATGCCGTACCCGATGAGCAGGCAGTACGCCAGCAGCGCGGCCCCGATGCGCCAGTCGACGGCGAACACGACGACGACCACGCCGGCCAGGAGCAGCACGCTGGCCACGACGTCCAGCAGGAACGCCACGACGAAGTCGGCGACCGCCACGACGTCGCCGTCCACCCGCTCGATCAGCTCGCCGGGCGTGTGGCGGCCGTGGAAGGCCAGGTCGAGGCCGAGCGCGTGGCCGGTGAGGCGCTCGCGCAGGCGGTTGGTGCCGTCCCAGGCGAGCCTGCTGGCCAGCCACGCGGTCACCATCCTGGCGGCCTGGCCCGCCACGGCGAGCGCGAGGTAGCCGAGGGCGACCAGCGTCAGGTGCCGGATGCTCGCGCCGCCGATGGCGTCGTCGACGAACCGCCGGGTCACCTGCGGCGCGGCCAGCGGGAGCGCGGTCGCGGCGGCGATCGCGGCGGCCAGGGCCGCGGTGGCGCCCGGTCCTGGGCGGAGCAGCCGGAGGACGGCGGAACTAGGTGATGATGAGGTCTCCGGATCGAACGATCTCAAGAAGCGTCATGCCCTTTGCGTCGGAGGATTCACTGAGCTGAGGGATCATGAACGCTGCAGCCATCGTGGGCCTCCTCGCGGTGGTAGGGCGGTCTTCCGTCGGGGAGTACACCAGGCCCGGGTGCGGCCCGGCAACCGAATTACCGGGGCGCGGGTCGTACGACGCAGCCCAGCCGCAGCTCCGCGCACTGCTCGCGGCCGTCCACCCGCCACCAGAGCTGCCCGGGGGCGGGCAGCATCTCGGTGATCAGCACCTCGGCCGGGTCGTGCCTGGCCAGCTCCTCGACCGCGAACGGATCGCAGAAGTCGACGTAGCAGGGGCGGGGGTCGGCGGGGTGGTGGACGAAGACGTGGCGGGGCAGGGATCGTTCGCGGCGCAGGCGGTGGAGGGCGAGCCAGCGGTCGAAGGCGTCGGCGCCGCGTTCCTGCGGGAGGTGGACGCGCCAGCGGGCCCGCTGGTAGATCACGTCGTCGATCAGGATGCGGGGGGTGTGGGCGCCGAGGTCGATCTCGGGCGGCCGGCTGCGTCCCGGCCGCGCGCGGGCGACCACCGGCCCGGCCTCGGGCGCGGGCGCGGAATCGGGCGCAGGGGCGGGCTCGGGAAGGCCGTCGCGGAGCGTGTGAGGTGCGGAGTGCAGCCTGGCGTGGAGGCCTTCGTACAGGGGACGGCAGTCGTCCCGGACGCCGCACAGCAGCCACGTCGCCTCGTCCAGGTGCGGGCCGACGGCCATCAGCTCCGGGCCGGGGAGGCGGGGGGCGGGGCCGTCCGGCGCGAGGTCCCACAGGCGGGCGGTGGCGCGGGCCACGTCCTGGGCGGTCAGCCGGACGACGTCCTGCCCGGCGCGGCCGAGCGCCTCAGCCGCCAGCCTGGCGAGGGCGGCCGTGAGCGCGCTCGTGCGGGCGGGGTCACCGGCGAGCAGCGTGGCCAGGTGCCACAGCGGCAGCACCGCCGTGAGCGCTTCCCGCAGTCCGGCCAGTGCCTCGCCGCCGATCGTGAGGCGCTCGCTGTACGGGCTGGACCGCTCCTCGCGGAAGACCTCGTGACGCTGCGGTCCCCGCGCCCCGCCACTCCCCGGCCGCCCGCCCCACCCGTGCGGATGGGGCCGCCCCGCCACCCCGGCCCGACGGCCGGGCGCCAACGCCTCACCGATGCCAAGCGGCCCATCCACGTCGGTACCAGGCCGCTCACCCGAGCCGACCCGATCACCAGAACGGGGCCGACCACCCGAGCCGGCCCGATCACCCCAGCCGGGCCCATCACCCCAGCCGGGCCCATCACCAGAGCCGGGCCCATCACCAGAACGGGGTCGATCGGCCGAGTCAGGCCGATCGACGGGGCCGAGTGCTGCGAGGCGGGCGGCTTCGTGGTGCTGGGCGCGCTGGGGCCAGGGCGTGCTCGCGTACCGGGCGCGGAGCTCCTCCGCCCGGCTCGCGTCCCCGAGGTGCCGGGTCAGCCAGTCGCCCACCTCGACGATCACCCGCTCGGGGCCCGGCTCACCCACGCGCAGCGCCGCGCCGCCGCTGCCGGGCGCGAACCGCGCGTACAGGACAGGCCCGCCACCCCCACCACCCACCGTTAAGCGCCGCAGTTGCCGGTGAGCGGTCGCGCTGAGCAGTCGGGAACGCCTCGCCGTGCCGTCTCCCGGCCTCCGGGCCAGCGGATGCCGCACGATCGCCTGGTAGAAGGCGGGGTCGGCGAGGAAGGCGGCCTGCCGTACGGACTCGTCGTCGTACGCCTCGGCGACCTTGCGCCGGGTCACGAGCCGGGCGGCGGCGTAGGCGCTCCTGGCCGCCGCCCTGGCCGCGCCCGCCACGACCACGGCGGACTGCCAGCGCCGCGCCCACTCCCTCAGCCCGAGCGACTCCACCAGCCCCAGCTCCTCCCCGGTCAGCGGCATCCCGGCGCGTACGCTCTTGATGCAGCGCCTGGCCTGGGCCCGCCGCTCGGGGTTGAGCCGCAGAACGCTGCCGCGCATGGGAGTGGCGAGCCGCTCGAAGCACTGCCGCTCGGCGGCCAGCCGGCGTTCGGCGGCGAGCAGCCGTTCGCTGAGTCGCCGCAGGCCGGGATGGCCGAGCCCGTCGAGCAACGACACCGGCAACCCGGTGGTCCGCAGCAGGAACCACGGACGCAACTCCACCACCAGCTCCCCACGCCCAGCAGGAACCGCCCAGGACATCACCGGCGCCCCACTGCCGGGTGGCCCGCCCGGCCCAGCATCACCCCCACCGCCGCTCCCAGCGGCACGGCCCACCACCGACTCGCCACCACCGCCGCTCCCAGCGGCACGGCCCACCACCGACTCGCCACCACCGACGCTGCCGGGTGGCCGGCCCAACCCCGTCCCGTGACTCCGGTCCAAAGCCTGCTCAGCGGCCCGCGGGCGGCCCTCCGCGTCGGCCCGCGGGTGCCCTCCGGGCCGCCGCGGGCCGCTCACCCGCGCCCCCTCGGCGCCCCGGGCCCGCACGGATCCCCCATGGTCGCCGGCGTCTCCGCGGCGACGGTGCAGGCGGCGAGCCGTCCGGGCGGGAGGCCGTGCAGCCGGTCGCGCCAGGTCCTGATCGTCCTCGCCACCTCCCACTCGCGCATGGTCTCGGGCGCGTCGAACTCGATCCAGCGGGTCAGGTCGTGCCCCGCGCGTGGCGGGAAGCGCACGCTGTGCCCGGCCCAGACCGTACGGATGCCCATCCGGTACGGCCGCAGCCCGCCGAGCCGCACCCCGCCGGGCCCGTCGGCCAGCAGCTCCAGCGACTCCCCCACGACGCCCGCGTCGATCCCCGGCGCCCCCACCGCCAGCTCGCACGTCACCGGCGCCGCCACCGGGATCGCGGCCAGCAGGCGGCGCAGGTTGACGGTCATGCCGTTGAGCCCGGTCACGGCGGCCAGGAAGTCGATGCGCGTCACGATGATCGTCAGCCCACGGCAGCGGGCCAGCGCGCCGAGGGGGAACGCCGCCACCCGCACCGCGTCCAGCCGCCCTGCCCACGGCCCGCTCACGGGCGGCACGTCCACCCCGGTCACCCAGCGCACCGGGGCCTGCGACCCGTCCACCCGGTGCGCGCGGGCGCCCGCACCATCCGTCCAGCGCAGGCTGGCGTCCGCCTCGCCCGCCCACCGTGCCGGGGCGTCCGGGTCGCCCGCCCAGCGCGCAGGGGCGTCCGGCTCGCCCGCCCACCGCGCAGGGACGTCCGCCTCGCTCGTCCACCCAGGGACGTCCGGCTCGCCCGCCCCGTGCGCGGGGGTGCGGGAGCCGCCCGCGTACCAGCTCTGCCGGATCACCCGCTCGGGCGACCAGTTCAGCCATTCGGCCCCGGCCAGCTCCGGGACCCGCCGCAGCGCCCCGACCTGCTCGGCCACGAGCCGCCCGCACAGCGTCACCCGCTCCGCCCCCAGCGCCCGCACCAGCGCGAACGCGGCGGGAAGCTGCCGCTCGCCGTCCACCACGACGTGCACGCGCCGCTCCTTGGCCGCCTCCACGGCCTGCTCGACCTCGGGCCGGAACAGCTCGCACCTGGCGGCGGCGGCGAGCACGTCGCGGCTGCTCTGCGTGCTGCCCTCGGCGAGTTCGAGGCCGTCGATGCTGAGCCGGAGCGCGGGGTCGCCCGCCAGGCGCAGCGCCGTGCCGACGGCTCGCAGGTGCGCGTCGTCGTACGCCGCCCGCTCGATGACGGCCGCCGCCCGCCCGGTCAGCGCGGTGTGCGGCCCGTCGCGGCGGCGCCCGGCGGCGGCGCGCAGGCGGTCGGGGTCGGCGAGGCGCTCGACGATGCCGGCTCCCAGGTCGAGCACCTCGGCCCCGGGCGGCGCGACGATCTCGGTGGTGAAGTCGGTGAAGGGGGGAATGACGAGAAGTTCCATCAACCGCTCTCTCCGGGCCAGGGGTAGGGGTGCGACTGCTGAACGGGCCCCATGGGCTCCTGAACGGGCCCGTGCGGCTGGTGGATCGGCCCGTGAAGCTGCTGAACGGGCCCCTGCGGCTGCTGGGCCAGGCCGTGAAACTGCTGAACGGGCCCATGGGCCGGCTGGACCGGGTCGTGAAGCTGCTGGAGTGGACCGTAGAACTGCTGGACGACGCGGTTCGGTTGCCGGGCAACCCGGTTCGCCTGCTGCCCGGTACCGCTACGGGACACCACACCCGGTCGCGAACCGGCCCCACCGGACCGCGCGCCCCCCGCCTGCGCGCCTCCGGACCGCACGGCCTCCGCCTGCGCGGCTCCGGACCGTGCGATGTGGCCACCCGGCGCCGAAGAGCCCGCCGGCCGCAGGTAGACGCAGCGCAGCTCGGCCGCGAACCGCCGTTCCCCCTCCCGCAGCCAGCAGGCCTCCGGCCCCGGCAGCACCTCCGTCACCGTGACCCGATCGGCGGAGGCGGCCAGCCGGGCCAGCGCTTCGAGCAGCGCGGGCGAGCGCGTGTCCACGTACAGGGAGCGGCGCTCCCGGGGCGTCGAGGCGAAGAACGCGACCGGCAGTTCGTGGACCTCCCGCAGGCGCGCCATCGCCACCAGCAGCTCGCGGTCGCCCCCGGCCTGCCCGAGCGCCTCGAACGAGGCCCGCGCCAGCCGCCACCTCCGCCGCGAGATGACCACGTTGTCCCAGGTCAGCCGGGGCACCCGGACCAGGTCGCCGAGCCGCGGCGGCCGGATCCTGGGCAGCGCGAACGCCGTGTGCAGCGCCGTGTCGTGCTCGCCGTTGTGCAGCAGCAGCGGCTCCTCCATCCCCTTGGCGTGCAGGACGGCACGCTGCCCGTCGCTGTGCACGTACAGCTCGTCGAGCCCGATCCGCCGCCGCCGCGGGTCGGCCGCCACGCCGCCGAGCTCCAGCACGGGCCCGGGCAGCTCCAGCGGCGGCACGCCGTCGGTGCGGCGGGAGATGACGTTCAGCACGGTGAACCCGGACAGCACCCGCCTGATCTCGGTGTCCCGCTCGGCCAGGCAGGCGGCGGCTTCCTCGTGGAACTGCAGCGCCCACGGGGTGAGCAGCACCGTGTCGTGCAGCCGGCTGAGGACCAGCGGGGTCACGCCCGTCTCGTACGCCTCCAGCTCGGGCGCGGCCACCATGACGTCGGCCGAGCAGAGGACCGGGGTGGCGGGCGGGGCGGGCTCGCCGAGCAGGCCGGCGAGGTTCAGCTCGGGGACGTCGGCGGGGGCCTCGCGGACGAGGGCGGCGATGCGCGCGGCCAGCCGGTCGCCGTGCTCGATCTCCAGGTCGCCGGTCGAGCGCAGGACCTCGGCCAGCTCGTACGTGCCGGGCCCGAGCCGCCCGGCCAGCAGCCGGTTGGTGCGCTGCCTGGTCAGCTCGGCCTCCTCGGCGAGCAGGTCGAGCACCCTGGGCACGCGGCCCCGCAGGTCGGCGGCGAGCGTGTCGCCGACCGTGACGTGCAGCGTGCCGGCGGCGGCCTCGTGCACGATCGCCCGGTCGTCGCGGCCCCCGCCTCCGGCCAGCGCCTCGATCCGCCGCTGCACGGCCAGTTTCACGTCGGGCGAGGCGCCGGGGTACTGCGCGAGCAGCTCGCTGATCTCGCCGACGCGCCGGCCGAGCGGCAGGTCGGCGTCCTGGGGCGGCCGCGAGCCGATGATCGCCCGCGAGCGCTGGGCCGGCACGCCGGTACGGGCCGCGAACGCCCGCCCGGGCACCTCCGGCGCCAGCAGCCTGCGTGCCCGCGCGCCACAGCCCTCCTCATCTCCGGCGCCGCCCCGCCCGGTATGCCCCTCCACCTCGGCGCACCCGCACCCGCAGCTCCCCGAGGCGGCGGCCCGCCCGTGCCCGGCAGGGCTCGGTCCGGCGGCGTCCCCCGCTGTCACCCGCACCCCCCTGGCGGCCAGCCGCTCACGCAGCCAGCCGAGGGTGTCGCAGACGGTGGCGGGCGGGCACAGGTCGTGGGTGAGCAGCCCGCGCCGCACGGCCACGGCCAGCGCCGCCGCGGCCCGTTCGATGCCCGCCCCGGTAGCGGCGGCGATCTCGGCCAGCGTGCGCGCTCCGTCGCAGTGCCCCACGAAGGCGGCGCCGTCGAGCACCTCGCCCGTCCACGTCTTGCGCCGCGGCACCAGCCCGGCGACGAGCGCGGGCTCGGCGAGCACGCGCTGCTGCAGCGCCTCGCCCACCCGCGCGGCCGGGAACGCCGCCCGCCGCGCGCACCCGCAGGCCCCCGCCCACGTGTAGCCTCCGCGTTGCCCGGCGGCGACGGCCCCGTAGTTGACGGGCCCGTAGCAGCCCGCCGTCTCGCACGACGCCGACAGCCGCTGCACCTGTTCGGCGAGCTCGCGGCGGGTCTTGCCGCCCTTGGCCCCGTGCCGCAGGTCGCGGTAGAGGGCGGGCGAGGAGCACACGAGCGCGTCGAGGAACCGTTCGTCGGCCACGATCCCGGCCACGGCGGCCCTGCCGAGCGCGGCGTCTCCCGAGACCAGGCCGGCCAGCGTGAGCCTGGCCTCCTCCAGCCGCCCGGTCACGTCGTTCCACGACGTCAGCCAGCCTGCCGGGCCGGGCGTGCCGTCCGGCAGGGGCCGCAGATCGCGCAGGCGGCTGCGCAGGCCACGCCGCAGCCGCCCGCTTCCCGCCCGCCCGTTGGGCGCTCCGGACGGGCGGGCGTCGGTCTCGCGGCCGGGCGCCTCGGCGAGCAGGTCGAGTGCCCGCCGCTCCAGCCGCACGACCGCCGCGGCGGCCTCCGCCGCCCTGGGGTGGACGAGGGACAGGACGAGCTCCCAGGGGAACCCGGCGCTCCGGACGACCACGGCCGGCAGCAGGGTCCAGTCGTGCTCGATGTCCATATGAGCCTCTCCCTTTCCCAGGCATGAATTCGCCGTTCGCGTCTTGACTCAGATATTTACAAGATCATTTTCTTGTGTCAATGAGTTTGCGGATTAGAAGAAAATGAGAACCCGGCACCTCGCCGGCAAACCCCAAGGATAATTGTCGACCAACGCCGGCAAACCCCACCATACAGGGCAGCACTGTTTACTTTCCGTAGCCGTGCGGCCTATCCTCGCAGTACAGAGCGTCAATGCCGCACTTCTGACGCCCAGTTGAAATGACAACGAACTCGAATTTCGACATGCCTGCCCGGGCGCCGGTTTATCCGCCATTCAAAACACGGTGACAACCCGCCGGATAATCGCGCCGGCACGCCCGGGAGGCGTTCTCATTTGCACGCCAGGGCAAGGGGCGGTCAAGCGCGCGTGCCAGCGCGCCGGAGAGGAGAAACAGACTGATAGAAGGTGACATGGGGGTGAAGGGGACCAGTGACGGACGACGGGAGACAGGTGCACCGCGACGGGCCGCGGCTGAGCACACCGGCGATGTTGCTGGCGGGCATCCTGGTCACGGTCGTGGTGGTCGCGCTGGACATGGCCACGAGCACGGCGGTGCGGCTGTACCCGCTGCTGATCTTCCTGCCGGCGATCGTCTCGGCCCTCGGCGAGGTGTGGCAGACGGTGCTGGCCTCGGCGTGGGTGGTCGTGGTGGAGATCGGCGTCGGGCTCTACATCGGCGCGGAGACCGATGACATCCTGCTGGCGACCGGGTTCATGGTGGTGTTCGGGACGCTGAGCGCGATCGGCTGCCGCTACCGGGTGCGGCGCGAGGAGGAGGTGTCCCGGCTGCGCTCGGCCGCGGCGGCGCTGCAGCGGCTGATCGTGCGCCCGCTGCCCCTGCGCACGGCCGACGTGGTCGTCAACGGCCTCTACCAGCCGGTGGAGGAGGACGCGATGGTGGGCGGCGACATGTACGAGGTGGCCGCCTCCCGCCACGGCACCCGCGTGCTGATCGCGGACGTCCAGGGCAAGGGCCTGCCCGCGATCGGCACGGCGCTGGCGGTGCTGGGCTCGTTCAGGGAGGCCGCCTACCGCGAGCCCACGCTCACCGGCGTCGTGGCCGCCCTGGAGAACTCCGTGGTCAGGCAGAACGCCTTCGCCGCGCACACCGGCGAGCCCGAACGGCTGGTCACCGCCCTCGTGCTCGACATCGGCAGGCAGCCCGTGGTCGAGGCCGTCAACTGCGGCCACATCGCCCCGTTCGTCATCCACGACGGTGACGCGACCCAGGCGGACCTGGGCGAGCCCGCCGTGCCGCTCGGCCTGGCGGCGCTGTCGTCGGCGCCCAGGAAGAGCGCGCGCTTCACGTTCCCGGCCGGCGCGACGATGCTGCTGTGCACCGACGGGGTCACCGAGGCCCGCGATCCCCGCGGCGCCTTCTACCCGCTGGAGGCGCGGCTGCGCGCCTACGCCCGCGCCCCGTCCGGCGGGCTGGCCGCCAGGCTGGAAGCCGACCTGCGCGGCTTCACCCGCGCCGCCCCGCGCGACGACATCGCGATCCTCGCACTCCGCAGAACCGAACCGTCACCATGAACCACTGACGACACCCGCGCGTACCTACACACATCGGACACGTGGTCCATGGAGGTGTCGTGGAGCTCAGTCTCTTGCGGGCACAGGCGCACAGCCCGTCGTACTTCTCACTCCTGCGCAGCTCGTCGGGAGAGCGCGCCCCGGTGGACTTCTGCATCCCCTGCAACCCCTACTTCCCCACACCGGAGATCTTCGAGCACCTCGGGAGAAATCTGGAGACGATACTCAAGTTCTATCCGAGCGACGCGGGCACGATCACCGAGGAGCTCTGCTCCACGCTCGGGCTCCACCCCAAGACGGTCGCGATGGGCAACGGCTCCACGGAGCTGATCACCTGGATCGACCACCTGCTGGTGCGCGAGAGCCTCGCGGTGCCGATCCCGACCTTCGGCCGCTGGACCGACCAGCCGCTGGAGACGGGCAAGCGGGTGGACATGTACCCGCTGCTGGAGAGCCGCAACTTCGCGCTCGACGTGAACGACTACGTCTCGTTCGTCCGTACGCGCGGCTCGCGGGTGGCGGTGATCTGCAACCCCAACAACCCCGACGGGGGTTACCTGCCCAAGCACGAGGTGCTGCGCCTGCTCGACCAGCTCATCGACCTCGATCTGGTGATCGTGGACGAGTCGTTCGGCGACTTCGTGGACGCCGAGCCGTACCCGGGGATCGCGGCGGAGGCGGCGGTGCGGCCGAACGTGATCGTGCTGCGCAGCCTCGGCAAGAACTTCGGCCTGCACGGCATCCGCTTCGGCTACATGGTGGCCAACCCGGCGCTGGCCGGGCGGATCAGGGACGCGCTGCCCAAGTGGAACCTCAACTCGTTCGCCGAGGTCGTGGTGTTCATGATGCGGCAGTTCATGCCCGAGTACCAGGACAGCCTCAAGCGGCTGGGCAACGACAGGAGGGCGATGTTCCAGCAGCTCAGCACGATGCCGGGGCTGTCGGTGTTCGCCTCGCAGGGCAACTTCCTGCTGGTGAAGCTGCCGCCGGGCCAGGACGGGGTGCCGCTGCGCGACCACCTGCTCACCGAGCACGGCGTGTACGTGCGCGAGTGCGGCAACAAGCTCGGCACGACGAGCCAGTTCCTGCGGCTCGTCGTACGCCCTCAGGAGGACGTACGACGGCTGCTGATCGGCATGACGCAGTTCCTGTACTCGGGCAGCCTGCACGAGATCCCGGTGATCGGCCTGCACCACAGGGCCGTCAACTCGATCTCGGCATGAGGCCGGCGCGTTACCGCTCGCCGCCGCCCTGCCCGCGCGGGTGGTAGCGCTTGGGCAGCTTGAGCCCGCGCGCGTCCATGACCTGGCGCAGCCGGTCGGGGTAGTCGGTGATGAGGCCGTCGACGCCGTCGTCGATGAGCTTGTTCATGGTCGCCTCGTCGTCCACCGTCCACGGGATCACCTTGATCCCGAGGGCGTGGGCCTGGTCCACCATGTCCTTGGTGACGTACGGCTGGTAGTTCGCGTCGGTGATCTTGCCGTTCTGCGGGAACCCGTGGACCGGCGAGAACGCCTGCGCGCCGAACGACTTCACCGCCTTGAGCGGGTCGCCGCCGAAGTCGTCGATGTCGAGGCCGCCCAGCCAGGGCGACGCGCCGGGCTGCCCGGTCTGCAGGAAGTCGCGGTTGGTCAGGGCGACGAGCGGCAGGCGCGGCTCCAGCTCGCGCATCCGCATGAGCGCGCCCCAGTCGAAGCTCTGGACGGTCACCTGCCGCAGCAGCCCGGCCCGGCGGATCTCGCCCAGCGTCACCCGCACGAACTGCTCCCTGGGCGCCGTCTCGCTGGGCGCCCCGGCCTCCACCTTGGTCTCGACGTTCAGCTTGACACCGCGCGCCCGGTAGCGGCGCACCAGGTCGAACACCTCCCGCAGCGTGGCCATCGGCGCCCCGGGCACGGCCCGCTGCCCGGGGAACTCCGCGAGCGTCCACGACCCGCAGTCCATGGTCCTGACCTGCTGGAGGGTGAGCGTGTTGAGGTACTTGCCCACGTAGGGGAACTCGGGGTCGCCCGCGACGGCGGGCGCGGTGTCGCGGCACTTCCTGTCGCTGATCCTGCGGTCGTGCGTCACGACGGCCTGGCCGTCCTCGGTGATCTGCACGTCCAGCTCCAGCGTGCTCACGCCGAGCTCCAGCGCGTTCGCGAACGCGGGCAGCGAGCTCTCCACCACGAGCCCGAGCCCGCCCCGGTGCGCCTGCAGGTCGAAGTCCCGGTGCCGCCCGGCGTCGGCGGCGGCCGTCCCGGGCAGGGCCGCGAGCGCCAGGGCCGCCGAGGCAGCGAGCGCGTGCCATCTCTTCATGTGTTCGTCCGTCCCCGTAGAGGTGCTGGTCTCGCGACAAGATCGGGCATGCCGGGGACGGGCGGGCGTACGCGGGGTGAGCAGCGGGCGAAGCCTGCGCGATCAGCTGAGTGAGGGCCGGCGGCGCCGCGCGTCCCCGGCCCGTCAGGACGGGAAGCCGTCCGCCGTGGCGTCGTCGCAGGCCGGGAGGCCGTCCGCGGTCCACGGCGGCGAGGGCCCGGGTCAGGACGGGAGGTCGTCCGCCGTGACGGCGTCGAGGGCCCGCTGGCCGGCCCGCCGCAGCACCGGCGCCGGCGCGCCGCCCGCCGCCAGCGTCTCGGCCAGCGCGGCCGCGATCAGGCCGTACTGCAGCAGCGTGACGCCCTTGCGGGCGAGCACGAGGCCCGCGGCGGCCTTCAGCCCGAGCCCCGCGACCCGGGCGTCCGCGCCGGGCCGCTCGTCGTGGTCGTCGCCCAGCCGCACCAGGGCGTCCTCGTCCCCGTCGGGGAACGGCCGGCCGAGGAACGCCTCGACGGCCGCCAGCGCGGCGGGCAGCTCCAGGCTCACGACATCACACCGCCTCCGGCACGTCGCCCCCGACCGCGTCGGCCGACCTGACCTCGTCCATCATCGCCGCCATGTCCCGCGCGTACGCCCGCATCCGCAGCACGCCGAGCTGCCGCAGCTCCTCCACCCTGGCCATGATCTGCTCGGTGCCCGCACCGGCCTCGGCGCGCCGCCGCAGCAGCCCGTGCCGCAGGTCGTCCAGGGCGGTGTTGACCCCGTCCACCACCCGCTCCCCCAGCGCCCGCGGGCCACCGTACAGGGCGCGCGGCGCCACGCTCAGCGCGACCAGCCGGGGCCCCGGCGCGCACACGGCGCTCACCGGGCCCTCCGACGTGCCGCGCACGTCCCCGTCGGGCACGCCGCCGATCGTCTCGAGCATCGCGATCAGCCGGTCGAACAGCTCGCCGAAGTCCATCAGCGGCACCCCGGCCTCGGCCCGCAGCGCCGCCGCGCTCACCTCGATCGATGCGGTCACCCGCGCCATCCGCGCGTCCAGGTCGGCCCGCACGGCGCGCAGCTCCCGCGCCAGGGCCAGCGGCTCGACGAACGGGACGGCGGCGTCGACCGGCGACTCCCTGGCGAAGGCGGCGTCCACCGCCTCGGCCACCAAGGCGGCCACGGTCTCCGGGTGCTCGCGCATCAGCCAGGAGTCGATCCCGACCGAGACGAGCCTTCCCCCCGCAAGGACGGCGCGCACGCCGGGCTCCCGATGATTCCTGCGCAACTCGACGTACTCCGACGGATCTTCACTGGTGGCCTCTGCCACGCTAATCCCCTGCAGCACGCCCTGAGCGGGGCGTCGCTCCGAGTTCACGACATGTTCGCCCGCCCGCAGACGTGCTCCGCCCGCTCCTGGGCCGGGGTAAGCTGTCCCGGCTAATCTCTTTACACCATAAATAGTCAGCCGACGATGGAAGGGTTCCGTGCTCTCCAGTCACCAGGCAAGCACCGTCCAGACCCGTGACCACACCGCCGCGGACAGCCACGACAACATCCAGGTCCGCGGCGCCAGGGAGAACAATCTCAAGGGCGTCTCCCTCGACATCCCCAAGCGGCGCCTCACGGTCTTCACCGGGGTGTCCGGCTCCGGCAAGTCCTCGCTCGTGTTCGACACGATCGCCGCGGAGTCGCGGCGGCTGATCGACGAGACGTACACGGCGTTCATCCAGGCGTTCATGCCGAGCCTGTCCCGTCCCGACGTGGACGCGCTGCACAACCTGAGCGCGGCGATCATCGTGGACCAGGAGCGGATGGGAGCCAACGCCCGATCCACCGTGGGCACCGCCACCGACGCGCACACCATGTTGCGGATCATCTTCAGCCGTATCGCCGAGCCGCACGTCGGCTCCGCCTCCGCCTTCAGCTTCAACATGGCCGAGGGCATGTGCCCGGAGTGCGAGGGGCTGGGCAAGGCGACCGACATCGATCTGGACGAGGTGGTCGACAGGGAGCTGTCGCTGAACGAGGGCGCGATCAAGGCCCCCGGGTACGCGGTGGACAGCTGGCCCTGGCAGATCGTGGCCGGCTCCGGCCTGTTCGACCCCGACGCCAAGCTGAAGGACTTCACCGAGCAGCAGTGGGCGGACCTGCTCCACAAGCCCGCCACGAAGCTCAAGTACGGCAACAACAACTTCACCTACGAGGGCCTGCTCGTCCGGGTCAGGCGCAGCTTCCTGGGCAAGGACCGGGAGTCGATGCAGCCGGCCGCGCGGGCGTTCGCCGACCGGGCGATCAAGCTGGCCCCCTGCCCCGCCTGCGACGGCACCCGGCTGAACGAGGCCGCCCGCTCGGCGCGGATCCACGGCAGGAACATCGCCGACTGCTCGGCCATGCAGGTCAACGACCTGGCCGACTTCATCCGCGGCATCGACGACCCGCGGATCGGGCCGGTGCTGGAGGGGCTGCGCTCGACGCTCGACTCGCTGGTCGAGATCGGCCTGGGCTATCTGAGCCTGAACCGGGAGTCGTCCACGCTGTCGGGCGGCGAGGCGCAGCGGGTGAAGATGGTGCGCCACCTCAACTCCAGCCTCACCGACGTCACCTACGTCTTCGACGAGCCCACCGCCGGGCTGCACCCGCACGACATCCAGCGCATGAACCGCCTGCTGCTGGCCCTGTGCGACAAGGGCAACACGGTGCTCGTGGTCGAGCACAAGCCGGAGACCATCGCCATCGCCGACCACGTCGTGGACCTCGGCCCCGGCGCGGGCACGGCGGGCGGCCAGATCTGCTACTCCGGCCACCTGTCCGGGCTGCGCGCCTCCGGCACGCTGACCGGCCGCTACCTCGACCACCGCGTACGGCTGCGCGAGAGCTTCCGCAAGCCTGCCGGGCAGCTCCCGATCAGGAACGCCACCCTGCACAACCTGCGTGACGTGAGCGTGGACATCCCGCTCGGCGTGCTGACCGTGGTCACCGGCGTGGCGGGCTCCGGCAAGAGCTCCCTGATCCACGGGCACGTGTCGGGCAGGGACGGCGTGGTGGTGGCCGACCAGTCGCCGATCCGCGGCTCGCGCCGGAGCAACCCGGCCACGTACACGGGGGTGCTCGACCCGATCCGCACCGCCTTCGCCAAGGCCAACGGGGTCAAGGCGGGGCTGTTCAGCGCCAACTCCGAGGGCGCCTGCCCGGCCTGCAAGGGCATCGGCCTCATCTACACCGATCTGGCGATGATGGCCGAGGTGGCGTCGGTGTGCGAGACCTGCGAGGGCAAGCGGTTCACGCCGGAGGTGCTGACGTACCGGCTGCGCGGCAAGAACATCAGCGAGGTGCTGGAGATGCCGATCTCCGAGGCCCGCGACTTCTTCCCCACCGGCCAGGCGGGCACCATCCTCGACCGCCTCGTCGCCGTCGGGCTCGGCTACCTCGGCCTCGGCCAGCCCCTCACCACCCTGTCGGGCGGCGAGCGCCAGCGGCTCAAGCTCGCCATCAACATGGCCAAGAACGGCACCACGTACGTGCTGGACGAGCCCACGACGGGCCTCCACCTCGCGGACGTGGACCAGCTCCTGGCCCTCCTCGACCGCCTCGTGGACGACGGCAACACGGTCGTCGTCATCGAGCACCACCAGGCCGTCATGGCCCACGCCGACTGGATCATCGACCTCGGCCCGGGCGCCGGCCACGACGGCGGCCAGGTCGTCTTCTCCGGCACCCCGGCCGACCTGGTGGCGAACGGCACCTCCCTGACGGCCATCCACCTGCGCGACTACGTCAACCGCCCCTGACCCTGGCCTCCGGTCCCCGCCCTCACGCCACACTCCGGCGAGCCTTTCCCGGAGGTGAGGGCGGCCCGGCCACCCCCACAACCGCCGACGGCGGACAACCCCGGAAGGCGACGGACCGTCAGACCGCCAGACGGGCCAGGACGCGGGCGAAGTCCGGCGGCGGCGCCACCACGAGCCTGGTCTGCCCGTCCCTGGTCACGATGTCGGCCCTGATCAACGTCAGCCGCCCCGCATGCCACCAGTGAACCTGCGAGCTGAGCCCATCCGTACGGGCGGCATGCACCCGCAGCCGCTCGATGGCCCGCACCACCCCGATCCCGTCCACCGGATGCACCAGCAGCGTGTACGGATCCGGCAGCACCACGAGCACCCCGTCGCCCGGCACCGCCAGGTAGTCGCCCAGCCACCGCAGGTGCGTGGCGGCCGACGGGCTGGAGGCGGTCAGCCGGGTGACGGGCGTGCCCGACAGCTCGATGTACTCCACCCGCAGCCGCTCCTGCCCCCGCACGTTGGCCACGGCCAGGTCGAGGGCCTGGCCGGTGGGCACGGGCCAGCATCCGGACTCCTCCGGGCGTACCGGACGTGTCCCGACGGTCAGCAGTTCGACGAGGTCGGCGTTGAGGTGGCGGCCGACGACGCGGGTCAGGTCGGGGATCTCGTCCACGGCCTCCACGCGGGTGCGCATCAGCGGCCGTACCTGGTCGAGGTCGCACACGTCCAGCCGCTCGCCCGCGGTGGCCACGGCGTGCGCGAGGTGCTCGGAGACCAGCATGGGCCAGTCCTCCCTGGCCCTGCGCCCGGCCTCGCGCCGCAGGCCCGTGAGCCGGACGACGAGCGCCCCCGAGTCTCCGCTGAGCGTCACGGCGGAGCCGTCCTGGGCGAACGCGAAGGAGTATCCGAGGGACTCCGCGACGAGCGCGAGCAGCGAGTCGAGATCGACGTCCTCGACCGGCCGGCGAGAGGGCTCACGCCTGAACAAGTTCACGCGTCGTGTCCCTTTCTGTCGGATTCGTCCCTCCTACCTTGCCTGCTCCTCATTCCGCATCATGCCAGTTAGGGAGCACGATTCGGTATCGATACCACCAAGCGCGCCAAGCCAGACACTGTGCTGCGGAGACCCGTGCCCGACCGGCAATCCGGCCACGATCGGCACCCCGAGCGGCCCCAGCCGGTCCTCCAGGACGGGGTACGGATCGCCGCACTGCACCCACGACCCCAGCGCGATCCCGCGCACCCCGTCGAACACGCCGGCCTGCAGGAGCTGGGTGAGCATGCGGTCGATCCGGTACGGCTCCTCGCCCACGTCCTCCAGGAACGCGATCGCCCCGGCGAAGGACGGCTGCCACCGCGTGCCGCACATCGAGGCGATCAGCGACAGGTTCCCGCCGCGCAGCACGCCCTCGGCCCGCCCCGGCGCCAGGACCCGGTCGCCCGCCACCGTGGTGGTGGCCGTGCCGAAGAGCGCCTCGCGCAGGCTCTCCCACGTACGCGGCTCGGGCCCGCTCTCGTCGCCCGCGATGACGTCGCAGGCGGCCATCGGCCCGTGCAGGGTGGGCACCCCCAGCTCGGCGGCGAAGGCGTTGTGCAGCGCCGTGATGTCGCTCGACCCGAGCAGCACCTTGGGCCCGGACTGCTGAACAGCCTCGCGCATCAAATCCCAGTCGAGCAGACCGAGCAGCCGCCCGGCGCCGTACCCGCCCCGGCAGCAGAACACCCCGGAGACGGCCGGGTCGCACCAGGCCGACTGCAGGTCGGCGGCCCTGGCGGCGTCCTCGCCCGCCAGGTAGTCGAGGCCCTGGCGGGCGAGCACGTGCTCGCCCACGACCACCTTGAGCCCGAGTGACTCCAGCCGCCGGACGCCGCGTTTGAGCAGCACGGCGCTGGGCGGTCCTGAGGGGGCAACAATGGCGACGGTGTCACCTGGCCGCATCGATCAGCTCCTTGACGAGCGCGGGTAGTGCCTGGCCGATCGGCTCGTTGATGACTTGATCGGCGAACGGATCATACGGCGTGGGTTGCGCGTTCACGATCACGAGCCGGGCGCCGGCGTCCAGCGCCTCGCCGCACAGCCCGGCCGCGGGATGCACGGTCAGCGAGGTGCCGATCGCCACGAACAGGTCGCACGAGCGGGCCGCGTCGAGCGCCGCGTCGACCACCTCGGGCTTGAGGTGCTGCCCGAACGAGATCGTGTTCGACTTCTGGATGCCGCCGCAGCGGAGGCAGGGCGGGTCCGCCTCGCCCGCGGCCACCCTGGCGAGCACTTCCTCCATGGGCGTGATCAGGTCGCAGGACAGGCACTCGGCACGGCGCATGGTGCCGTGCAGCTCGATGACCTTCCCGGGCGACGAGCCGGCGCGCTGGTGCAGCTCGTCGATGTTCTGCGTGATCAGGGCGCGCAGCAGGCCGGCGTGCTCCAGCTCGACCAGCGCGTGGTGGGCCGGATTCGGCTGGGCCTGCCAGGCCGGGGACTCCAGCCTCGCCTGCCACGTGGCGCGCCTGACGTCGGGGTCCGCCAGGTAACGGTCGATCGTGGCGTTGGCCTCGGCCTGCGGATTCTTCGTCCAGACCCCCTGCGGCCCCCGGAAGTCGGGGATCCCCGAGTCGGTGGAGATGCCCGCACCGGTGAGCACCGACACTGACGTTGGCTCGTTCACCTGGCAAACGGTGTCACACTTGCTTTCCGTATGCGACTTCCGCCCCACATCCTCGTGGTCAACGGCATCAAGGTCCGCCGGCCGGTCTTCCTGCTCGGAGCTCCGCATTCCGGCGTGGACCTGCTGGCCCGCGCCCTGAAACGCTCGCCGGGCTTCCACGTGACGATGGGCCGCGCGAGCGTGGCGCACGTGGTGTACGCCTTCGCCCGCAAGCCGTCCATCGCCCGCACGTCCGGCGCCGTGCGCGTCATGCGTGACGCCCTCGCCGAGTCGTGGCAGGTGCTGCCCCGTTCCTGCGGCGAGTGCGCCGAGCCGTGCCGCGAGGCCGGCGGCGTCACGGGCCTCGGCCCCTGCGTGTCGGCGGACGACGTCACCCGCTTCGGCGACGGCAGCCCCGACCTGCTCTACAGCGCGCCCGTGCTGCTGCAGGCCTTCCCCGACGCCCGGTTCGTCCAGCTCATCCGCGACGGCCGCGACGTCGTGGCCGGCATGCTGGGCGACCCGGCCTGCCTGGCCTGGTTCAAGCCGGCGATGCTGACCGAGCAGACCGAGTTCCCCAACGCGTTCCTGGGCGTCAACAAGGACGAGCACCTGGAGCGCTGGAAGACCATGCCGGCGGCGGGCAAGAGCGCGCTGCGCTGGCGCAGCGCGGTGCGGATGAGCGCCGAGCTGCGCCGCACGCTGCCCGGGCCGCAACTGCTCACCCTGCGCTACGAGGACCTGATCGACAGGCCGCCGCAGTCGGTGGCCACGCTGTCGGAGTTCCTGGAGACGCGGGTGTCCAAGGTCGTCCTGTACGACACCGCGGTGCCCAAGGTCGGCGCCTGGCGCACCCGGCTGCGCCGCGACGACCTGGAGCTGGTGGAGAAGGTCGCCAGGCAGGAGCTCAAGCGGCTGGGCTACCAGCAGAGCTGAGCCACGCGGCTTCAGGCGGCCGGGCTGCCCGCGGAGCTGAACTGGGTGCGGTAGAGCTCGGCGTACAACCCGCCGCGCGCCAGCAGTTCCTCGTGCCCGCCGCGCTCGGCAACCCGGCCGTCGTGGATGACGAGGATCTCGTCGGCCTCCCTGATCGTCGAGAGCCGGTGCGCGATGACCAGCGACGTCCGGCCCTCCAGCGCGGTCTTCAGCGCCACCTGCACGGCGGCCTCCGACTCGGAGTCGAGGTGGGCGGTGGCCTCGTCGAGCACGACCACGCGCGGCGCCTTCAGCAGCAGCCTGGCCAGCGCCAGCCGCTGCTTCTCCCCGCCGGACAGGCGGTAGCCGCGGTCGCCCACCACGGTGTCCAGCCCGTCGGGCAGGCTCTCGACCAGCTCGCCGATCTGCGCGGCGCGCAGCGCCTCCCAGATCTGCTCGTCGCTCGCCTCCGGCCTGGCGTAGCGGAGGTTGGCGCCGATCGTGTCGTGGAACAGGTGGGCGTCCTGCATGACCACGCCCACGGTGTCGCGCAGCGAGTCGAGCGTGGCGTCGCGCACGTCGATCCCGTTGATCCGCACCGTGCCCTCGTTGACGTCGTACAACCGCGACACCAGCGAGGTGATCGTGGTCTTGCCCGCCCCGCTGTGGCCGACGAGCGCGATGAGCTGCCCCGGCGCGGCCGTGAACGACACGCCCTTCAGCACCGGGTAGGACGGGCCGGTGTCCTGCCTGGCCACCGACTCCAGCGAGGCCAGCGAGACCTCCTCGGCGGCCGGGTAGCGGAAGCGCACGTCGTCGAACTCGATCGTCACGGGGCCCTCGGGCACCGGCACGGCGTCCGGCTTCTGCGCCACCATGGGCTTGAGGTCGAGGATCTCGAAGACCCGGTCGAAGCTGACGAGCGCGGTCATCACGTCCACGTGCACGTTCGACAGGGACGTCAGGGGGCCGTACAGGCGCATGAGCAGGGCGGCCAGGGCCACCAGAGTGCCGAGCTCGAAGGCGCCGGAGACGGACAGCACGCCGCCGATGCCGTAGACGAGGGCGGTGGCCAGCGCCGCGATCAGGCCGAGCGCGACCCGGAACACGGTGCCGTACATGCCGACGGTCACGCCCACGTCCCGCACCCTGGCCGCGCGCCTGCCGAACACCTCGGCGTCGTCCTCGGGCCTGCCGTACAGCTTGGCGACCATGGCGCCGGCCACGTTGAAGCGCTCGGTGGTGACGGAGCTCATCTCGGCGTCGAGCTCCATCTGCTCGCGGGTCAGGGCCGACATGCGGCGGCCGACGTACTTGGCGGGCACGATGAAGATCGGCAGCAGCACCAGCGCGACCAGCGTCACCTGCCACGAGAGCACCAGCATCGCGCCCAGCACCAGGACCAGGCTGACCACGTTGGACACGACGGAGGACAGGGTGCTGGTCAGGGCGCGCTGGGCGCCGATCACGTCGGTGTTGAGCCTGCTGACCAGCGCGCCGGTCTGCGCGCGCATGAAGAACGCGACCGGCATGCGCTGCACGTGGTCGAACACCTCGGTGCGCAGGTCGTAGATCAGGCCCTCGCCGATGCGCGCGGAGAACCACCGCTGCGCCAGCGTCAGCCCCGCGTCCACCACCGCGAGCGCGGCGATCGCCACCGCCAGCCCGATCACCACGCCGGTCTGCTTGAGCAGGATGCCGTCGTCGATGATCGCCTTCATCAGCAGCGGGTTGGCGACCACGATCACCGCGCCCGCCACGACGAGCAGCAGGAACGCCGTGATCTGCCGCGTGTACGGCCGGGCGTAGCGCGCGATGCGCCGGACCGTGCCGGGACGCAGCCGCTGCTTGGTGACCGAGCCGTCGCGCCGCAGGGACATCATCATGCCGGGGCCGAAGCCCCCACCCATCATCGCCATCCGGGGGATCCCTCCTCCTCCGCCGGAGACAGCGCCGTCGGAGCGCCTGGGGATTCCCGTCTCAGCTCACCGCGAAACTCCGCACCCGCGTGCCGTCACCCCGCCGCGCGCGGCGGCCGGACGCCCCATGCCCCTTCAGCGTCCCTCGAAGGGCCCTCTGGGCGCCACGGAGGCCCCTCTGCGCATTTCGCTCCCGATCACCTCCAAGCGGACGCCACGGCCCCCTCACGGCCCGGCGGCGGGCGACAGGCGCTCACCGCCGACGCACGTCAACCGCGGATTGCTTGACCGTTCAATCAGCCGAACAACGCCTTGATCCGCGCCGCCTGCTCGATCCCCTCGGCCACACTCTGCTCCTCCAGGGTGCGTGCCTGCGCCCCCTGGAGGAGTCGCTTGGTCGCCACGGCCGCGTCCCGGTTGGTGGACAGCAACTGCGCGGCCTTCTCACGTACCGCTTGATCCAGGTCGCCCCCGGCGACCACTCTCTCGGCGAGGCCGATGCGCATGGCCTCGTCGGCGTGCACGGTCCTGGCGGTCAGGCAGATGTCGATCGCCTTGGCCAGGCCCACCAGCTCGACCAGGGGCTTGGTCCCCGTCAGGTCGGGCACCAGGCCCAGTGCGGGCTCTTTCATGCAGAACGAGACGTCGTCGGCCACGATCCGCAGGTCACAGGCGAGCGCGAGCTGGAACCCCGCCCCGATCGCGTGCCCCTGCACTGCGGCGATGGAGACGATCTCCGGGCGGCGCAGCCACAGGAACCCCGCTTGGGCCTGCCTGATGCGCTGCTCGAAACCGGCGCCGTCGCTTCTGGCCGCCGAGCTGAAGGAGCCCTGTCCGGGCACCCCCTCAGGTGTGAACATTCGCAGGTCGATGCCTGCCGAGAAGGACGGTCCCTCACCTTTCACGACGACGACGCGCACCTGCTCGGGCAGGCTCTCGCCGATGCGAGCCAGTGCCGACCATGTCGCGAACGTCTGTGCGTTGCGCTTTTCCGGCCGGGCCAGCGTGATCGTCGCTATCTCACCGTCCACCTCGAAGCGGACTCCGCCCTCTGCCGTGGCAGGGCCGTCGTCCGTATACCCCCCGCGCTGTTGCGCCTGCGCTTCCGCCATCGCCCGCTCCTTGTCGTCGGACTGCTGCTGACCGTCGCGCCCGAGCCTACAGAATATCGTTCTGGCTCGGGCGCGACGGCGGCTGACTAGGGACGGGCGGCTGCGGTCGCACGTTCCGAGGCGGCCGTCAGCGCTTGGACTTGCCTCGGGTCGCCCCGCCGCGCCCGCGCAGAGTCACACCGGACTCGCTGAGGATGCGGTGGATGAACCCGTAAGACCGACCGGTCGAAGCGGCCAGGGCGCGAATGCTTTCGCCCGCGGCGTAGCGCTTCTTGAGATCGCCGGCCAGTTTTTCCCGGTCGGCCCCGGTGACCCGGGTGCCCTTCTTCAGTGTCTCGGCCACGAGTACCTCCTGTAGTGCCGGACTTCCGCAGCGTTACTCCGCCATGATCAGTCATTTCAGCGGGATCGGCTACCTACTCCACGGGAAAAGATCCGTACCCACTCAAATTAAGATCAGGCAAGTGCCACAAGATCGGAAAATTCGTCGCTCCACGCGTCTTCAGTTCCGTCAGGTAGCAAGATCACCCTATCCGGTGACAGGGCGTCAACGGCACCCTCGTCATGTGTGACTAGGACGATTGCTCCTGAATACGACCTCAGAGCGTTGAGAACCTGCTCGCGGCTGACCGGATCGAGGTTGTTCGTGGGCTCGTCGAGAAGGAGGACATTGGCACTGGAGAGCACCAAGATCGCAAGTGCGAGCCTGGTCTTCTCGCCACCGGACAGAACGCCGGCGGGCTTGTCGACGTCGTCACCGGTGAACAGGAACGAGCCGAGCACCTTGCGCAACTCGGTGTCGGTGAATTGGCCCCCGGCCGAGCGCATGTTCTCCAGAAGCGTACGATCGGCGTCGAGCGTCTCGTGCTCCTGGGCGTAGTAACCGACCTTGAGGCCGTGGCCCGGCTTCAGCTCTCCGGTGTCGGGCTCCTCCATGCCGCCGAGTATGCGCAGCAGCGTCGTCTTGCCCGCGCCGTTCAGGCCGAGGATGACGACCCGGTGACCTCGGTCGATGGCCACGTTGACGTCGGTGAAGACCTCCAGCGACCCGTACGACTTCGACAGCCCCTCGGCCATGAGCGGCGTGCGCCCGCACGGCTGCGGCTCGGGGAAGCGCAGCCGCGCCACCTTGTCGCTCTGCCGCTCCTCCTCGGTACCGGCCAGCAGGCGGTGCGCCCGGCGCATCATGTCCTGGGCGGCCTTGGCCTTGGTGGCCTTGGCGCGCATCTTGTCGGCCTGCGCCAGCAGCGCGCCGGCCTGTTTCTCGGCGTTGGCCCGCTCGCGCTTCCTGCGCTTCTCGTCGGTCTCCCGCTGGGCCAGGTACGCCTTCCAGCCGACGTTGTAGTGATCGATCACCGACCGGTTGGCGTCCAGGTGCAGGACCTTGTTGACCGTCGCTTCAAGAAGGCCGACGTCGTGGCTGATGATCACCAAGCCACCTTGATGACTGCGCAAAAAATCACGAAGCCACCCGATTGAGTCCGCATCTAGGTGGTTTGTGGGCTCGTCGAGAAGGAGAGTTTCCGCCCCGCTGAAAAGAATTCGCGCCAATTCCACGCGCCTGCGCTGGCCGCCGGAAAGCGTTTGCAACGGCTGCCCCAGCACCCGGTCGGGCAGGCCCAGGCTGGAGGCGATGGAGGCGGCCTCCGACTCGGCGGCGTACCCGCCCAGGACGTGCATCTGATCCTCGAGCCGCCCGTACCGCCTGACGGCCTTCTCCCTGGTGCGGTCGTCGGCGGAGGACATGCCGAGCTCCGCCTCGCGCAGCTTGCGGATGACCTCGTCGAGCCCGCGCGCCGACAGGATGCGGTCGCGGGCGAGGACCTGCAGGTCGCCGGTGCGCGGATCCTGGGGCAGGTAGCCGACGCTGCCGGTGGTGGTGACGGTGCCGGCGGCGGGTATGCCCTCACCCGCCAGCACCTTGGTCAGCGTCGTCTTGCCCGCGCCGTTGCGGCCGACGAGCCCGATTTTGTCGCCGGGATTGACCCGGAACGAGGCTTTCTCGATGAGCAGGCGCGCGCCCGCGCGCAGCTCGATATCATTAGCGATGATCATGGTGACCGGACAACTCCCGAGCTAGGAAACGAGGATTGGGCGTGCGCCGCCGGTCAATCGGGAGTATGCATACCGATCAGTGTAGGGCTCCCAGCGGGAGCCCCACCTCTTGTTGACGGCCGTCGTCAGGGCTTCGCCAGGTGCTCGCCGATCAGCACCAGGTTGTGGATGGCCGCCAGGCCGTACTGCGCGGCGCTGTTGGTGCTGACGAACGGCGCCTCGTGCACCGGGTGCGGCACCTCGGGCCCGTCCACCAGGGTCAGCTCCCACTTCTCCTGGTGCTGCAACGGATTGCGGTTGAGCTGGTCGCCCTCCCCCAGTCGGAACTTGCGCCACGCCCAGGCGGCCAGTTCGGCGTCCCCGGTGCGGGCCGCCGCGTACGCCGTGAGCCGGCTGTGCGCCTGGATCAGCGAGATCCCGCTCAGCCGCTGTCCCACCTCGGCCTCCTGCTGCTCCGGCGGCGCCAGGTAGAGCCGGCAGTACTCCAGCCACGCCTCCTCGAACCCGGGCACGCCCAGGTCGAGCGCGATCAGCTCCGCGCACATCTCCGGCAGCCCGAACAGCGACGACAGGTGCGAGATGGAGATCTGGTCACGGGAGGTGTCGAAGCGCCCGGTCTCCAGGTCCAGCCGGCCCTCGCCCGTCAGGAAGCGGCGCGGCATCGCGCCGATGTCGGCCATCGTGCCGAGCAGCCGGTCCCTGGCGCGCTCGTCGCCGTGCCGCTCCCACCTGGTCAGCCAGGCCGCCGCCAGCGAGCCCCAGTCGGTGCCGAGCCCGACCGACAGCGCGGACGGGTCGGGGGTGTAGACGTCCTCGCGGACCTTGCGCAGCGGGTCGATCGCCAGGAACGTCTCCTCGGGCACGCTGAGCTCGTCCATGAGGTCGCCGGTGCGCTCGTCGGCCGTCAGGTAGTAGTAGAAGCGCCGGTAGGCGGCGTTGGAGATGCGCAACTGCTTGCAGCTGCAGCCCCAGTGCTGCACGTTGTGGCGGCTGCCCAGGCCCTTCCACCTGCCGAGGTGGTAGACGTCCACCTCGCCGGTGTGGCGGGTCATCGACTCGGCGAAGCGGAAGACGTCGGCGCGGCCGGTGCGCAGGAACTGCAGCCACAGCCACAGGTCGGGCGACAGCTCCGAGTTGTCCCAGGCGTAGCCGCCGATGTCGTAGCGCCAGGTGTGCCGGTCCTCGTCGTAGGTGTGCATGACGTCGCCGTAGTCCCAGAACCCGTACCAGCGGCGCTGCTCGCGCTCGCGCACGTACAGGTCGAAGAGGAAGTCGAGGCGGTCCTCGATCTCGGCGTGCGCGGGGGTGGCGCGGTCGGGCAGGCCCCAGACGCCGAACACGCCCGCCTCGCGCACCCGCTCGGGGCTCGCGACCAGCAGCCCGGGCTCGTTCATGGCGGCGGCGTGCGCGGCCAGCTCGTGCGCGGCGGGCGTGGCGTCGTGGACGCGCAGGCTCAGCTCGTGCGTACGGGCGATGCCGCGCGGATCGCCGAAGCCGGGCTCGTAGTCCTCGTAGGTGATCTCCAGGCCTTCGAGCTGCTCCTCGAAGGTGTCCTGGCCCATGCCGTCGTGGTAGAAGCGCAGGTCCATGGCCGGGGCGGACGGCGACCACAGCCAGATGGTGGCGGTGGCGACGTCGGTGGCCGCGTTCCTGACGTCGAGGCGGGTGGGGTGCAGGCGCCAGAAGTCGCGCAGCCCGAAGCCGAGCCCGCCGCTGACGCCGCCGACGTAACCGTAGCCGTTCGAGCGGGCGCCGGCCGGGATCGTCACCCAGGCGTGGCCGTCCTTGGTGCGCTTGCGCAGCGTGTAGCCGTCGGCGGAGCTCTGGTCGAGGGTGTAGTCGTTCCAGGCGGGGATGAGGTGCAGGCGGCTCGCCACCTCGGGGGCGAGCTCGCCGGCCGGGCGGCCCTCGACCTGGGCGCGGCGGGCGGCCTCGCCGGGGTCGAGGCGCAGGCCGGTCAGCCCGCGCACGGCCTCGGTGAGGAAGCCGTCGCCGCCGGCCAGCCGCACGTGCCGGTCGTGCAGCTCGTCCCGCATGACCACGTCGGCGCGCAGGCCGAGCCCGGCCAGGAAGTCGCGCTCGGGGTCGCCGTCCCAGATGAAGGTGTGCAGGACGCGCACGTGCTCGGCGCCCGCGTGGAAGTACAGGCGCACGGTGAACGGCAGCCGGCCGCCGTGCCTGCCCTCCAGCCGGACGACCGCGCGCAGGGGTCCTTCCTGCTCGACCGTGACGCTCTCGACGACGCCCTCGGCCTGCTCGCGGGCCACGTGGCCGCCCTCGTCGGGGGTGGGCCCGTCCTGGTGGAGGCTGATCAGGCGCACGTCCCTGGCGATCTCGCGGCTCCCGCGCGAGATCGACCGCGCCACCGCGCCGCCGCCGATGCGCCAGGTGACGACGCCCGTGCTCACCACCAGGTCGCGGCCCTCGCGGGTGACGGTGACGGCGGTGCCGGGGGCGGCGGGCTGGCTCCCCGGTTCGAGCCGGTATCCCCTGGCGGCCGGTTGCGCGCCGATGGCGTGGGCGGTCCACTTGACGGAACCGTCCGGCCAGGTGGCGGTCACCCAGCTCTGCACCGGCACCTCGTGGCCGTCGCCGTCGGCCAGCGCGAACGGCGTGCCGCGCTCGACCGTGCCGCGTGGCCACGGGACTCCCCAGGTCACCCCCTGCTCTCCCGGTCGGTCCAGCCAGCGCAGCTCTGTCATGCGATCTCCTTCAGTCGCTCGGCGACGATGGCGGCCACCTCGTCGGCGCCGCGGAAGCAGAAGTGGGTGTCGTCGGCCACGCCGTCCGGGTAGAGGGGGTGCGTGCCGGGCGGGAAGTGGGTGAACAGGGCCTTCGAGCCCTCGGGGCCGAGGCGCTCGTACAGCTCGGTGGTGGCTCGCGTGAGGTCGATCAGCGGCACGTCCTCGGCGGCGGCCAGGTCGCGCACGCGGTCGGGGTAGTCGCCGTGCGTGGGCACCAGCCGCCCGCCGTCGAACCTGCGCCGCTGCACCGGCGTGCACAGCACCGCGAGCGCGCCCGCCCCGCGCGCCTCCTCGACGAAGGCGCGCAGGTTGTCGCGGTACGGCAGGCCGGGCTCCTTCTGGTCGTTGTGCCCGAACTGGATCACCACGACGTCGCCCGGCGAGGTCTCGCGCAGCAGCGCCGCCCACAGGCCCTCGGCGCGGTGGCTGGCCGTGGTGGCGCCGCCCTTGGCGAGGTTGCGCACCGGGCCGCCGACGTACGATCCGAGCTGCGCCCCCCATCCGGACATCGGCGCTTCGAAGGCCGGGCAGGAGGCGACCGTCGAGTCCCCCGCCAGCAGCACGGTGCGGCCGGTCACTCCTTGACGCCCCCGATCAGCACGCCCTTGGCGAAGTGCTTCTGCAGGAACGGGTAGAAGAACAGGATCGGCAGCGTCGCGATCACGATGATCGCGAACTTCACACCCTGCTCCGGCGGCACCCAGGTGCGGTCCATCTGCGACAGGGCGGCCGCGGGATCGGTGGCCACGAGCTGGCGGACGAGGATCTGCAGCGTCCACTTGTCCGGATCGGTGATGTACAACAGCGGCGACATGTAGTCGTTCCAGATCGCCACCGCGTAGAACAGCGCGAACGTCGCGATGATCGGCTTGGACAGCGGAAGGACGATCTTGAAGAAGACGCCCATCTCGTTGCAGCCGTCGATCCTGGCCGCCTCCTCCAGCGCCTGCGGCAGCTCCTGGAAGAAGCTCTTGACGATGATCAGATAGAACGGGTTGATCGCCAGTGGCAGGATCAGCGCCCAGTAGCTGTCGAGCATCCCCAGGTCGCGCACCACCAGATAGGTGGGGATCATGCCGCCGGTGAAGACCATCGTGAAGATGACCAGGTTCAGCACCAGGGTGCGGCCCGGCAGGTACCGCTTGGCCAGCGGGTAGGCCATGGTGAAGGTCAGCATCACCTGCACCACCATGCCGACCGCGGTCACGATGACGGTCGTGAGCAGGGAGCGGATGAAGGTGGGGGTGGCGAAGATGTACTCGTACGCCTCGGTGACGATCTTCTCCGGCCACAGGAAGAACGGCCTGGAGGCGATCTCCGGCTCGGTGGCGAACGACGCGGCCAGCACGTAGAGCAGCGGCAGCACCGTGATCAGCGCCAGGCCGACGAGCGCGACGACGTTGAGGGTGTCGAAGACGCGGCTGCCGGCGGAGCTGTTGTTGTTGACCGCGAGCTTCTTGGGCTTGGTCTCAGTCATAGTGGTCATGCCCGGGGCCCCCTAGAACAGTCCCCGCTGGCCCATGCGCTTGGCCAGCCAGTTGGAGCCGAAGATCAGGATGACGCCGGCCACGCCCTTGAACAGGCCGACGGCGGTGGAGTAGCTGAAGTTCCCGTTCTGGACGCCTGCGTAGTAGACGTAGGTGTCGAACACCTCGGCGACCCCGCGGTTCAGCGAGGTGGTCATCAGCCAGATCTGCTCGAAGCCGGAGTCCAGCAGGTTGCCGGAGGCGAGGATGGCCATGACGACGACCGTCGGGCGGATCGCGGGCAGCGTGACATGCCAGAGCTGGCGGAAGCGGCCGGCGCCGTCCATGCGGGCGGCCTCGTACAGGTTGGGATCCACGCCGGCCAGCGCGGCCAGGTAGATGATCGTGCCCCAGCCCGTCATCTTCCAGAGCTGCTGCAGGATGACGATCTCGCGGAACCACTGCTCCTGCGCCATGTAGTCGATCTTGGTGGTGTCGCCCAGCAGATCGCGCATCCAGGCGGCGATCACGCCGAAGTCGGCCGCGAACAGCACGTACGTCAGCGCCGCGACGATGGTCCACGACAGGAAGTGCGGAATGTAGATGAGCGACTGGATCGAGCGCTTGAGGATGTTGACCCTCAGCTCGTTCAGCATCAGCGCGACGATGACCGGCGCGGTGAAGACGAACAGGATGTGCAGCGCCGCCAGGATCAGCGTGTTGGCCAGCAGCCGGGCGAAGTCGGGCCCGGAGAAGAGCTGCTCGAAATGCTTGAAGCCGACCCAGGGGCTGCCCGAGTAGCCGAGGAACGGCAGGTAGTCCTGGAACGCGATCGTCACGCCGTACATCGGCAGGTACTTGAAGATCACGAAGTAGGCGACGCCCGGAAGGAGCATCAGGTAGAGCCAGCGATAACGCAGCACCGCCGTGCTGAGCGGCACCTTGTCCGCCCTCTTCGGCTTCTTCGCCTTGGGCGCCGCCTTCGGAGGCGTCGCCAGGTCGGTGGCCACAGCGGCCTCCTTTCGATGTGAGGGGCCCGGAAGGAGCCGGGCCCCTCACGCGGGGGGTCGTCCTACTTGGGGAGCTTGGCGAGCAGGTCGTTGACCTCGGTGATGATCTGGTCGCCGCCGCCGTCGTGCCACTTCTTGATCTCGGCCTTCAGGCCCGCCTCGTCGATCGCGCCCGAGAGGAACTTGACCCGCGCGTCACCGATGATCTTGTCGATCTGCGGGCCCTTCTCGATCTGCGCGGGAGCCACGACGGGCAGCGCGACGTTGTGCACCGCCGTCTTGAGGTCCTCCTCCACCAGCTGCTTCTGCTTGGCGATGATGTCCCGGTACGGCTGGCCGGGCGGGATGCGCTGGTAGGCGATGCCGCCGATGTCCATCGTGCCCTTGGTGCTGAGCTGCGTGAACGCGTCGTCCACGTTGTCCTGGACGGTCCTGACGGCGGGGTCGTCCACGTTGATCAGCGTGGCGGTGTCACCGTTCTCGACCTTGAAGTTGCGGCCCTCGATGCCGTTCTGCAGCAGGACCTGGCCTTCCTTGGTGGCCAGCTTGTCCAGCGTCTTCAGCACGTTGTCCAGCTCGGCCTCGGTCCGCACGCTCTGCTTGGAGATGGCCAGGGAGTCGGCGTAGCCGCTGAACGGGTAGGAGAACTTCTTGCCGTCGGAGCGCGCCAGGTTGCCGACCAAGGTGACCTTGTCACCGTAGTTCTTGTCGCCGTCCTCCCTGAACAGGTCGAGGACCTGGCGAGAGCGGATGTTGACGTCGATGATCATGCCGCCCCTGCCGAAGAAGAACGGCTCGTTCCATTTGGCGGTGTCGAGGGTGGCGAAGTCGGGGTTGACCAGGCCCTCGTCGACCATCTTCTTGAGGAACTTGTTGGCCTCGATGAACTCCGGCGTGTCGAAGCCGGGCACGACCTTGCCGTCGCGCTCGCCCCAGCCGGTCGGGGCGCCGAACCAGGTCTCGACCACGTCGTACGGGCTGGCGCTGGCGTAGGAGCTGGACGGCCACTTCGGGATGATGAGGCCGTAGGTGTCCTTCTTGCCGTTGCCGTCGGGGTCCTTCTCGGTGAACGCCTTGGCGACCTCGTAGAAGTCGTCGATCGTCTTCGGCTCCTCCAGGCCGACCTTCTCCAGCCAGTCCTTGCGGATCACGATCGCCGAGCGCAGCAGGGGCCGCATCCGGTAGAGGCCGTAGGTCTTGCCGTTGACGGAGGCGTTGAGCGCGGTCCGCTCGTCCGCCGGCTTGAGGTTCGGATACTTGTCCAGCTTGTCGGTCAAGTCCCAGAACGCCCCGGCCTGGGCGGACTTGACGAACGCCGGCATCTTCGGGTCCACGACCACGACCTGCGGAATGCTGTCCGAGGCCAGCGTGACGTTCATCTTCTCGGTGTACTCGGCGTTGGGGACCCAGGTGACCTTGATCTTCTTGCCGAGGAACTTCTCGATGGCCTGATGCAGCTCGCCGGTGGGCTCGGGCGCGGTGCCGAACAGCTTCGCCATGAAGGTGATCGTGTTCGGGTCGGACTGAGCCGCGTCGCCACCACCGGAGCAGGCCGAGGCGGTGAGAGCAGCCGTTAGCGTTAACACACCGGCGAGAAGCCGCCGACGACGGGATGCGCTCATGAGTTCCCTTTCGAATGCAAGCGCGCCTCGTTCTCCTGGAAGAAGCGCTGGCAGAGCCACGTGTTGAGATAGATCCACGCGCCGAAGCTGATCATCGGCGCCAGGAGCGGCGCCACCGAGGTCGCGTAGGCGATGGCTGAGAGCGCTAGCAGCAAGATCACGGACGACGCCGGACGCAGCAGCGCTAGTTGTGCCGCCTTGAGCCAGTAGGCCCACAGCGGCAGGTCGTAGTGCGCGTAAAGCGGCCCTACATGTGCCCCCACACCCGCCAGCACGATGAGTGCCACGAAACTGGCGATTCGCGGCGCTCCGTGGTCGGGACCCAGTGCGGAGAGGTAGAGGTAGTTGCCGACCAGCACGATGGCGGCGAGCACCGCCGGCAGGACCAGCAACGAGGCCCGGACGAACTCCCGTCGGTAGACGGTCCAGAATTCGCTCCAAGCCTGAAACGTTTCATTCCGGGCACGCCTCCGAGCCAGGGTGTAGGCGGCTACGGTAGCGGGCCCGAGCCCGAGAATCACGCCTCCCGCGAGGGTGAACACGAGCCAGATCAGGTTCAGGCGAGCCGCCCAGATGACCTCTGAGCAGGCAGCTTGAATCCTGATCGACATGGCGGGATGGTTCATCCGGCACCACCTTCTCGTGGCATGTGCACGGATACGGGGGTGGAGTATTGCACCGTGGTTCCTGCCCAGTTACAAGCGAGTGAACGGCGGTTGGTGCGAAATTAGTGTTGAATCGACTCAAAGTCAATGACGAGATACCCGGAGATTTGCGTACTCTCCGATCAGCGGAGCCATCTGCCGGAACCCGACCTTGCCTCCTGCCAGGGCCGGACCGCCGATCGACCCGTCGTCCTCCCAGCGGAACGAGACCAAATCGTTGATTGAGAACGCCACCGCTCCCCCCTTGACGTCGATCCGGATCGCGTAGGGACCGTCGGCGTCCAGCACGGCCGGCAGCGGGTCCGCACCCTGGGCGACCAGGTGGAAGCCATGGCTCTTGCGCAGGTTGCAGGTGTGCAGGGCGCGCTCCGAGGGCCACATGCGGCGGAAATAGGAGACGTGGTAGGCGTCGAGGTCGCCGTGGTGGTACTGGTCGTAGGGGCCGTTACGGGGCGCCAGGGCCGGGTCGAACAGGTCCTCGCCGTTCCTTCCGCGCGCGTGGAAGAACATGATCGCCAGCCCTGGCTCCCTGACCGGCCAGAAGTCCCACTCGATGCGGATGTCCTGCGGAAAGTCCTCCGGGCACCAGAGGACCAGATTGGCCGCCTGCCCGTCGGACGGGGGTCTGAGACTCTCCAGCCTGAGCCTGCCCTGGGGGAAGGACATGGCGCCGTCGCCTTCCATGCGGAAGCCGGCCAGGTCTTGAGGTGAGGACAGGCGGTTGGCGTAGAGAACTTCCATGAAGTACCCCTTCTGAGCTGCGGAAACTGTGACAGCCCACCGTCGGGCGCGCAGGCATGGCCGAACGTGCGCATGACAGGGCCGCCGACGCACCATCGCGGGAACGCGCCGCGTCGCGCCCGCGCGTTCGATCTCCGAAGGGGCATGCGGCACAGAACCCCTCGGGCGGAAATCCCCGGTTCAGGCGTCGCGACGCAACGCGCTGGATTCTCGAATCACCAGGTCAGGCTGGAAGATGACCTGCCGATGCCGATGCTGTTCAGGCTCGGCCACCTCCTCCAGCAACAGATCGATCGCGGTCCGCCCCAGCAACTCCCGGGGCTGCCTGATCGAGGACAGAGGCACGGCCGCCGCGGCCGCGAAGTCGATGTCGTCGTACCCGATGATCGCCAGATCCTCGGGCACCCGGAGCCCGTGCGAGGCCATGGCCTGTAAGAACCCCAGCGCCATCATGTCGTTGGCGCAGAAGGCGGCGGTGGGCCGCTCGTCGGGGGGCAGCGCCGCCACCCGCTCCCCGATGGCCCGCCCCTCCGCCACGGTGAGCGTGTGCGCGCTGGAGGTGAGCAGTTCGACGGCGCCGTCGGCGGCGGCGACGGCGCTGGTCACGCCCGCGTGCCGGTCGGCCACCTGTTTGATGGACATCGGCCCGCCGACGAACATGATCCGCCGGTGCCCGCGTTCGATGAGGTGGGCGCCGGCGATCTGCCCGCCCAGCCGGTCGTCGACGGCGACCGAGCACTGCAGCCCGGTCGCCGGGCTGTCGACCAGCACGACGGGGGTGCCGCGGGCGATCAGCTCCTCCACCCAGGGGCTCTCCATCTCGACAGGGGTGATCAGTATGCCCATCACCCGCTGCTGTTCGAGCTGGTCGAGGTGGCGGCGCTCGCGCCCCGTGTCACCGGCGCTGTTGCAGAGCACCACCATCGAGTCGTGGTCGTCGGCGACGGATTCCGCGCCCTGGGCCACGTCCACGAAGAACGGGTTGGACACGTCGAGCACGACGAGCCCGACCGTCCTGCTGCGGCCCACCCGCAGGTGGCGGGCCACCTCATTGCGGACGAAGCCAAGTTTCTTGATCGCTTCGAAGACGCGTTCGCGTGTGGCGGGGGACACGATCTCCGGGCGGTTGAGTACATTGCTCACCGTCCCCACCGAGACGCGCGCCAGCTGCGCGACCTCCTTGATGTTCCTGGTCGCCATCGATCCTCACGAGGCCGTGCTGCTGAAAGTACGGAATCCAGACTGATAAAGCGCAGGACCCGCTGCGTACGAAGAACCGCCAACCGCGGTTCACCGTGAACTTCGGCTCATCATAGCGGCATTCAAGATTCTTTTGAATCGTCTCAAAGACTCGGGGTGGTCACGCTCCGGAAGGCGTGGCGGCGCCCGCCTTCATGCCGTCGAGCATCAGGCGCAGGTATCGCCCCGGGTCGGCGGCCACCGGCGCGGGGAGCTGCTCGGGGTGGCAGGTGAAGACGTTCAGCAGGTGGATCAGATCCTCCACGCCGACGTCGGGCCGCATCGAGCCCTCGGCCTGCGCCCGCCGTACGAGCTCGGCGAACCGCTCCACCCAGCCCGCCCGCACCCCGGCGAACTCGGGCCGCTCCGCGATCGCCTCCGCCGGGAGTACGGCCAGCGCCGTGGACAGCGCGGTGCGGCCGGGCGCGGCGGCCCAGGAGATGAACTCCCAGATCGCGCCCCAGGCGTCGGCGGAGCGCAGGGCCGCGGCGTCCAGCGCCTCCGCCATCGTGTGGATGTAGTGGTGACCGACGGCCGCGATCAGCGCCTCGCGGTCGGGGAAGCGGCGATAGAGCGTGCCGACGCCGACGCCGGCGCGTTTGGCGATGGCCTCCATGGGGGCGTTGACGCCGCGCTCGGCCACGACCTCGGCGGCCGCCTCGACGATCTTGGTCAGGTTCCGCCTGGCATCCGCGCGCACGTACGACTCCCAAGTGGACGACGAGATTCCGCTTAGTGTACCGTCGGGCAACCGGAATGCGATCGTCCACTTATCGTAGGAGGTCCCCGTGATCGTGGTAACCGGCGCCACCGGGTCCATCGGCCGCGCCCTTGTCGAGCGCCTGCGCGGCCACGACGTGCTGGCCGCCGTTCGCCGCCCTGCCGACGAGCTCGCCGCCCCTTACGCCTTGGCCGACTTCGAGCGCCCCGAGAGCATCGGCGAGCTGCTCTCCCCCGGCGACCGGCTCTTCCTCAACAGCTCCCTCTGGCCCGGCTTCGCCGACGCGCACCGCGCCGTCATCGACCTGGCCGCCCGGGCGGGCGTGGCACAGATCGTCGCGCTGTCGGTACGGGACGCCGCCCCCGGCTCCAGGCTCGGCTGGGGCATGCACGGCGTGGTGGACGCCCATCTACGCGAATCGGGCGTGCCCTGGGCGGTCCTGCAGCCGAGCGGCTTCATGCAGAACCTGCCGGGCGAGTTCGGCACCGGCACCATGTACGGCTCCTACGGCACCGGCCTGGTCAACTACATCGACACCCGCGACATCGCCGACGTCGCCGCCACCCTGCTGACCGGCCCCGTCGGTCAGGGCGGCGACTACGTGCTGAGCGGACCGGAGTCCCTGTCACACGACCGGATCGCCGAACGGATCACCGAGGTGACCGGCCGCGACGTCCGCTACGTGGACCTGACCGTCCCGGAGATGACCGCCCATCTGGAACGTCAGGGCCTTCCCGGCCCGCGGGCCGCCGAACTGGCCGTGCTCATGGCCGAGACCGGCGACGGGCGCTGGGCGCCGGCCACGGACACGGTGATGGAGCTGACCGGCCGTCCGCCCCGCTCGCTGGCGGACTTCCTCACCGACCACAAGGACGCGTTCGCCTGAGCCGCCTCAGACGAAGCCCCCGACGCGAAGCGCCTGCCGGATCAGCCTGGGTCGATGACGCGGACGCGTACCGCCCTGAACTGCGCGGGCGTGTCCCGCAGCACCGCCAGCCGCGGGTCCGGCACCACCAGGAACGGCTCGGTCTCCAGCGCCAGCAGCGGCGCCAGCCGCCGGTCGGGCCGCAGCGCGTCCATCGCCCTGCGGTCGCCGCCGAGCACGACGCCGTCCAGTTCCCCCAGGTACGGCGTCAGCACCCGCACCGCGGTCTCCACCGCGTCGTCGAACGCCTGGGCCGCCTGGTTCCTGCGCCGCCTGGCGAAGCGCTGCTGCGACCACCCGCCGGCCGCCGTGCGCCCCTGCACCAGCCGCGACCCCACCTTGGACGCCACCAGTGAGCCGCCGTGGAAGATGCCCGCCGCGTACCCGCCGAGCCGCACCAGGAACACCCCGACCCGCCGCTCCCGGCCGGCGTGCGCGACGAGCCTGGTCACGTGCGGCGGGCCCGGCGGCGTCATGGGCGGGAACGGCACGTGCAGCTCGGCCACCGCGCCGTCGCCGGCCAGCAGCCGCACCACCCGCCCGTCCCCGCTCGCCGAGAAGGGCCCGTGACGCCGGGCGAACCCGTCGATCCACGGATGCAGGCGCTCCGGCGGCACGGTGACCCACCGGCCGCCGCCCCTCGCCGGACGCGCGCTCATGCCCGCAGGCTAGCGGACCCGTGCCGGGAGCACTCACAAGGGAACCGAAGCGGAAATGTCGGTAAATTCTGTTTCGCGGGGCTTCTGATGCGGCTGTGGCAGGAGCACCATCTGTACGTGTCCTCCCTGCTCACGAGTCCCATGGTGGATCTCGACACCGGGGCCGTCATCGCGCACCCCGCCATCGTGGACGCCAACGGCGTCCTCCGGGCCGCGCCGCTGCCCATGGTGCTCGAACTGCCTGTGCACGTGGTGCTGTCGGGCGCGGGCGCCCTGGCGCCCCTGCACGAGGCGCTGAGAAGGGCGGGCAGGCATCCGCGCGAGGCGATCCTGCTGCTCACCGGACCGTGCCACGAGCAGGACAGGCCGCTGCTCAAGGTGGGCCTCGACGGCCTGCGCACGATCGGTTACCTGCTCGGGTTCGCCGACGTGGGCACCGTGGGCGCGGCCCTGGACCTGATCACCGACTCCTCCCCGTACCTGCTCGCCCTCGACCCGGAGGTGGCGACGCGCATCCCCGGCGACCACCGGGCGATCGCGGTGGCGCGGGCGGTGGTGACGCTGGCGCGCGGCATCGGCGCCCACGTCATGGCGCCGGGCGTGGAGCGCGAGGCGCAGGTGGCCATGGTCCGCGGCCTGGGCGTGCGCCTGGCGCACGGCCCGCTGCTGGCGCCGGGCCCCGACGGCAAGGTACGGGTGCCGCTGCCGATCGCCGACGAGTCCCCCGCCTCGGTCATGCTCGGCCCGCGCGTGCAGGAGCTGCTGCTGCCGGCCGTGACGCTGCCGGTGGAGGCGAAGGCCGAGGAGGCCGTGGCGGCGTTCGGGCACGAGCCGACGATCACCAGCGTGATCCTGGTGGACGAGTTCCAGCGGCCCAAGGGCAGCCTGGACCGCAGCCGTTTCCTGCTGTCGTTCGCCGCCCGCTACGGACACGCGCTGCACGGGTCGAAGCCGGCGCAGCGGCTGGCCGACCCACCGCGCACGGTGCCGCGCACCACCCCGGCCGTCGCCGCCATGCAGGCGGCGGGCAGGGACGCGACCCGCGTCTACGACGACCTGGTGGTCACCGACGAGCTGAACCGCTGCCTGGGCATCGTCCGCGTCTCCGACCTGATCAGGCAGATCACCGCGATCAGAGGCTGACGCGGGCGGGCAGGAAGCGGAGCATGCCGAACCGGCGCGCGCGGGCAGGAACCACGGCATGCCGAACCGGCGCGGGCGGGTAGGAAGCGGAGCATGCTGAACAGACGCGCCCTGCTCGGCGCCGGACTGCTCGCCGGCGTGCCGGCCGGGGCGTCGGCGTGCACCGCCGGGTCACCGCCGCCCAGGAGCTTCGACCCGGCCGACTGGGCGTCGGTGCGGTCCCAGTTCACCCTCGACCCGGCGTACGGGCAGTTCGCCGCGTTCGTCCTGGCCCCGGCGCCGGCGCAGGTGCGGGAGGCGATCAGGACGCACCGCGACGCGCTGGACGCCGACCCCGAGTACACGCCTCCCGGCGGCCCTTCCGGCAGGTCCCCCGACCAGGCCGTACGCGAGGCCGCCGCCCGCTACCTGGGCGCCGAGCCGGACGCGATCGCGCTGACCGACAGCACCACGATGGGCCTGGCGCTGCTCTACTCCGGCCTCGTCCTGCGCCCCGGCCAGGACGTGCTGACCACCGAGCACGACTTCCTGGCCACCCACGAGGGCCTGCGGCTGCTGGCGGGACGCACGGGCGCGAAGGTGCGCAGGGTCAGGCTGTACGACGACCCGGCCCGCGCCTCGGCCGACCGCATGGTGTCGGCGATCAAGGACGGCCTCGGCCCGCGCACCCGCGTGGTCGCGGTCACCTGGGTGCACTCCAGCACCGGCGTGCGCGTGCCGGTCCGGGCCATCGCCGACATGCTGGCCGAGGCGAACCGGGGCCGCGCCGCGCACGACAGGGCGCTGCTGTGCGTGGACGGGGTGCACGGGTTCGGCGCGATGGCCGACGGCGTGGCGGACCTGGGCTGCGACTTCCTGGCCAGCGGCACGCACAAGTGGCTGTTCGGGCCGCGCGGCACCGGCATCGTGTGGGGGCGCGCCTGGGACGCGGTGGCCCCGATCGTGCCCAGTTTCAGCCAGGCCGCCTTCGCCGCCTGGCAGAACGGCGGATCCCCCGGCGCCACCACGGCGGAGCTGGTCACGCCGGGCGGATACAAGGCGTTCGAGCACCGGTGGGCGATGCCGCAGGCGTTCGCGTTCATGACGGCGATCGGCAAGGACCGCGTGCGGGCGCGCACCCAGGAGCTGGCCACCCGGCTGAAGGCGGGCCTGGCCGAGATCCCGCACATCACCCTCGCCACCCCGCAGGCCCCCGACCTGTCGGCGGGGCTGGTGTGCTGCTCGGTCGCCGGCATGGAGCCGTTCGAGGCGGTGGAGCGGCTGCGGGAGCGGAAGGTGATCGCGAGCGTGACGCCGTACAACCTCTCGCTGCTGCGCTTCGGCACGAGTATCGTGACGGGCCCCGAGCAGGTGGATCAGGCGGTCAAGGCGGTGGAGGGGCTGAAATGAACTGGGCGGAGCCGTACGGGCCGCTGATCGGCACCGGCGTGCGCGTACTGACCTGGAACGTGTGGGGCGAGCAGGGCCCGTACGCCGAGCGGGCAGGGCGGATCGAGAAGGTCGTGCGCGATCTGGCGCCCGACGTGGTGGCGTTACAGGAGTGGGCCGGTCAGCGGCTCGGCTTCGAGCACACGACGGCGGTCCGGGCGGAGGCGCCGGTCGCCGTGCTGTCCCGCTGGCCGATCATCCGGCAGGAGGACCGTCTGCTGCCGGGCGGGCCCCCGCCGCGGGAGAAGGGTGGCGTGCTGCCGGGCCGCGCACTGTTCTGCGAGCTGGACGGGCCGCGCGGGCCGTTACAGGTGTTCAGCGTGATGATCGGGGCCTACCGGCTGGGCGACTCGCAGGCACGGCAGGAGCAGGTGCGGGCGCTGGCCGCGTTCGTGCAGGAGGTGAGCTCCCGCCGGCATCCCACGCTGGTGTGCGGCGACTTCAACGCGCCGCCCGACAGCGACGAGATGCGGATGTTGACCGGGCGCAGCGCCACCCCTGTGCCTGGGCTGGTCTTCTACGACGCGTGGGAGGTCGCCGGCGGCGGCGGCCCCGGATGCACGTGGAGCAACGCCAACCCGTGGGCCCGGCCCGGCCTGTATCCCGACCGGCGCTTCGACTACGTGCTGAGCGCCTGGCCGAGGGCGGGCGGCGCGGGGCATCCGGTGCGCTGCGAGGTGGTGGGCGACGGCCCCGAGCCCGCCTCCGACCACTACGGGGTGCTGGCGGAGCTGCGCTACTGAACCAGGTGCCCACGGCCCGGAGGCCGCGGCCGGAGCACGACGGTCGTGCCCCGGCCGGGCATCGATCAGACCGGGCAGGAGCGCGGTCACGCCGGGCTGGTCAGACCGGGCAGGAGCGCGGTCACGCCGGGCTGGTCAGACCGGGCAGGAGCGCGGTCACGCCGGGCTGGTCAGCTCACGCGGCTCACCAGCCCCGTGTCCAGGCTGTAGTGGGCGCCGATGACGGTGGCGCTGCCGTGCAGGAGGGGGTCGGCTCTCAGGCGCGAGACGGTCCGGCGGATGTGGGCGTGGACCATGGGCTCGACCCGGCCGTTGGAGGTGGCGTAGGCGGGCTCGAGCGCCGCGACGATGGCGGGCAGCTCGCCGGGCAGGACGACCTGCCTGCGTAACGCCCGGGCGGCCGCCGTGACCGCGCCGCAGCGCTGGTGACCGAGGACGACGACGAGGCTGGCCCGCAGGTCCTGCGGGCCGTACTGGACGGCGGCCGTGACGAGGGAGTCGAGGGTGTGGGCGGCGGTGCGGACGACCAGCAGGTCGCCGAGGCCGACGTCGAAGATCACCTCGGGCGGCACCCGGGAGTCGATGCACGACAGCACGACCGCCCGGGGCTCCTGCCCGGAGGCGACCTGCCTCCGGCGTCGCGGGTCCTGGTGCGGGTGGGCGGACTTGCCCGCCGCCCAGCGCCGGTTGCCCTGTTCGAGTAAGGACCACATCTGCCTGGCACAACCACGCCAGGCGACCGCTTCGTTACGCACGGCTGCGATATGCCCGCCAGCCCCGTGACCTAGCGGGCAGATCTCACAGGCGGCAGGCGTAGATGTCGGTGACCAGGATGGCCCTTGCGCCGATGTCCCACAGCTGATCCATCACCTGCTGGTGGCCCTTGCGCCGGACCATGGCGCGCACGGCGACCCAGCCCTCGCGGTGCAGCGGCGAGACCGTGGGGCCCTCCATGCCGGGCGTCAGGGCGATGGCCTCCTCGATGCGCTCGGCGCGGATGTCGTAGTCCATCATGACGTAGTCGCGGGCCTGCACGACGCCCTGGAAGCGGCGTACGAGCTGGCCGACGCCCGGCGTGTCGGGCGCGCTCTGCCGCTTGATCAGCACGGCCTCCGACTTCATGATCGGGTCGCCGAACACCTCCAGGCCGACGTTGCGCAGCGTGGTGCCGGTCTCGACGACGTCGGCCACGGCGTCGGCCACGCCGAGCCTGATGGCCGTCTCGACGGCCCCGTCGAGCTTGATCACGCGGGCGTCGACGCCCTCGTCGGAGAGGTACTTGTCGAGCAGGCCGGCGTAGGAGGTGGCGATGCGCCTGCCGTTGAGGTCGTGCACCGACGACATGGAACCCGCCGTGGCGGCCAGCCGGAAGGTGGAGGCGCCGAAGCCGAGCGACATGATCTCCTCGACCGGCGCGCCGGAGTCGATCAGCATGTCCCTGCCGGTGATGCCCACGTCGAGGGTGCCCTCGCCGACGTAGACCGCGATGTCGCGGGGCCGCAGGAAGAACAGCTCCCAGCCGTTGGCGTCGTCGACGACGACGAGTTCCTTGCTGTCCCTGCGAGACCGGTAGCCGGCCTCTTTCAGCATGGCTTGGGCGGCCTCGCTGAGCGAGCCCTTGTTGGGTACTGCCAGACGCAGCATGTCTTCAGGTCCTTACGTGTGTCTGCCTTCCGCTATCTCCTGGTGGCGGGCGCGCCGCGGCGCCCTAGAGATGCTTGTAGACCTGGTCGAGGCCGATGCCTTTGGCGATCATCAGCACCTGCACGTGGTAGAGGAGCTGGGAGATCTCCTCCGCGGCCCTGTCGTCTGACTCGTACTCGGCGGCCATCCAGCTCTCGGCGGCCTCCTCGACGACCTTCTTGCCGATGGCATGGACGCCGGCGTCGAGCGCGGCCACGGTGCCCGAGCCCGCGGGCCGGGTGGTGGCCTTCTCTGACAGCTCGGCGAACAGCTCTTCGAAGGTCTTCATGGTCTCTCTCGTCGGTCGGATGACGTGCTTGTTAAGCCTAGTCTGCGTCACGGGGTGACGCCGCCCCGCGTCCGCCACGCGAGACGGCGCCGTCGGCTGTTCACCCCAGCGCCTTCTTCGCCCTGGCCACCCGCTCCATGACGTGCGCCGACTCGCCGCCCTCGTGCCCGTTGTACGGGTACACCCTGATGTCCTTCTCCCCCGCGTAGTGGTTGTAGGCGGCGAACACCGTGGACGGCGGCGTGATCCCGTCCTGCAGCCCCACGGAGAACAGCGCGGGCGTGCGGGCCCTGGCGGCGAAGTTCACGCCGTCGAAGTAGGCCAGCGTCCGGAAGACCTGCTCCACCTGGTCCTTGAACGCCCGGCAGTAGGCCGCGAGCTCGGCGTACGGGTGCTCGGGCGTGATCTGCGTGGCGTGCCTGATGTGGCACATGAACGGCACGTCCACCAGCGCGCAGGCCAGATCGGGCACCAGCGCCGACACGGCCAGCGCGATCGCCCCGCCCTGGCTCGCGCCGCCGACCGCGACCGCCCCGATGCCCGGATGCGACCTGGCGGTCTCGACCGCGCGCACGGCGTCGGTGTAGAGCCGCCGGTAGTAGTAGGCGGCCGGGTCGTGGATGCCGCTGGTCATGACGCCGGGCGTCTGCGGCCCCGTGCCGGGGTACGGGTCGGCGGTGTCGCCGCGCCGCCACCCGCCGGCGCCCTGGCCGCGGCTGTCCATGGCGAGCACGGCGTAGCCGAAGCTGGGCCACAGCAGCCAGTCGATCGGCAACCCGCGCCCGCCGCCGTACCCCTGGTACTCGACCACGCACGGCACCGGCCCCGGGACGTGCCGCGGCAGCAGCAGCCAGCCCTTGATCGGGTGCCCGCCGAACCCCGCGAACGTCACGTCGAACACCTCGGCCACGGTCAGCTCGGCCGGCACGGGGGCGAACTCGGGGGCGAGGTCGTGGGCGCGGGCCTCGCCGAGCGTCCGCTGCCAGAACGCGTCGAAGTCGGCGGGCTCGGCCCGCTCGGGACGGTACTCGCGCAGTTGCGGCAGGGGCATGTCGACGAACACGGATGGCTCCTTCCGGGGGGCAAGGTGCTCGCCACGGTACGCGGGAAGCCCCTCGGAGCACGAGCCCTGGCCGCCGCTCTGGTTCCCTGAACCGGGAAAGCCACCTCGCGCCCAACCCATGAATCGTGCCAAAACACCATTCCGACAGGCCAGCGCGGCGCAGCGGACAAGGCGATGAAACTTACATGACTGAGAGTTGTCACTTACCCGTTTAAGTGATGAGATCCGCTCAACAGGCGGCGATAGATCGGATGGCTTTCATGCGACGTACGACGGCGGCATGCGGAACGGTCCTGCTCGCGCTCGTGAGCGCGGCCTGCGCCACCAGCGGCCAGGCCCCCGCCGAACAGGCAGACCGCGACGCCCCCGCGACCCTGTCGTTCTGGTCCACGGGCGGGGACGACGAGACCGCGATCTTCCAGAAGGCGGCCGACCTCTACCACCGGAAGAACCCGAACGTGACGGTCAAGGTGCAGACCCTGTCGTGGGACGACGCCTACGCCAAGCTCCTGGCGGCGGCCACCAGCCGCAGCGGCCCCGACGTCATCTCCGGCGGCATGACCTGGACCATCCAGTTCGGCGCCAGGGGCGCCATGGTGGACCTGCGCAAGCACGGCCTGGACTCGCTCAAGGCGCAGGCCCAGCCCGCGCAGTGGGAGTCGGCGATCTCCCCCGACGGCTCGGTGTACGGCGTGCCGCTGGACATGTCCACGCTCGCCCTCTACTACCGCACCGACCTGCTGGCCAAGGCCGGCCTCGACGCACCGCCGAAGACGTGGGAGGAGCTGACCGCGGCCATCGGCAAGCTCAAGGCGGCCGGGGTGGCCAAGCCGTACAGCCAGGACTGGGGCAACCTCGACTGGATCGGCTACTTCAACTACCTCTACCAGGCGGGAGGCACGTTCTACACGCCCGACTGCAAGCCCTCGCTGAACACCCCGCAGGCCGAGCAGGCGCTGGCGTTCTGGGTGGACCTCTACCGCGAGCACGGCGCGCCCACCGCCAGCGTGGAGGCCTCCGACGCGCTCGACACCGGCACCGCCCTGGTGGTGGGCGGCAACTGGATCGCCAAGGGCATCGACGTCAACAAGCCGGAGCTGAAGGGCAAGTGGGCGATGACCACGCTGCCGGCGGGCCCCGCCGGGCCGACCACGTTCATCGGCGGGCGCGCGATCGGCGTGACCTCCTTCAGCAAGCACGCCCGGACGGGCGCGGACTTCGTCAGGTTCATGTACAGCGACGAGGCCATCGCCGCGATCGTGGACGAGGCCAGGAAACGGAACCTGCCCTACATCCCGCCGCGCCCCGACAAGGTGGTGGACTCCTCGTCGTTCACGCCGGACCAGGCCCGGGTCTTCGAGCAGGCGTTCAGCACGGGCAAGGCGGCCCCCGGCTGCCCGGGCTGGGACGAGAGCGCTCCGGACGTCTCCAAGCAGCTGCAGTCGGCCATCCTCGGCAAGGCGGACGTCAGGACCGCGCTGGCCGAGGCCGCCAAGGTCATGGAGCGCAACGCCGGCTGACAGGAGTACCGACATGGCGAACCCCGCGCCGCCGCTGCGCAGCCGGCTGCGCCGCTACGGCACCTCGTACGCGATGCTGCTGCCCTTCCTGGGGCTGTTCGCGGCGTTCCTGATCTGGCCGCTGGCCAACTCGCTCTACCTGAGCTTCACCTCGTTCGACGGCATCAACCCGGCCGCCTTCACCGGCCTGGAGAACTTCCAGCGGCTGATGGAGGACGCGAGATTTCTGCACGCGCTGCGCAACACGAGCCTGTACGTGGTGGCGTCCGTCCTGATCGGCACCCTGCTGTCGCTGGGCCTCGCGCTGGCCTTCAACGGCTCGGGATGGGCGCACCGCGTCATGCGCACGGTGTTCTTCCTGCCCTCCGTGACCTCCTCCATCGCGCTCATGCTGATGTGGAAGTGGGTGCTGTTCCCCAGCGACGTGGGGCTGGCCAACACGATCGTGCGCTGGTTCGGCGGCACGGCCGTCGCCTGGCTGGCCACGCCGGGGCTGACGATCCCGATCCTGGTGCTGATGGCGGTGTGGGGCGGCATGGGCTACGGCATGGTGCTGTACGTCGCCGGGCTCGGGTCGATCCCCCAGGAGTACTACGAGGCGGCCGAGATCGACGGCGCCTCCGCCTGGCGGCGTTTCCGGCACATCACCCTGCCGCTGCTGCGCCCGGTCACCACGTACGTGGTGGTGACCGGCCTGATCGGCGCCTTCCAGGTGTTCGAGTCGGTCTACATCGTCTTCCGCGCCACCAACAACGTCGGCGGCGTGCTCGACTCCGGCCTGATGATCGTCCCCTACCTCTACGACCAGGGGTTCACCCACTTCCGGCTGGGCTACGCCTCGGCCGTCGCCTGGGTGCTCTTCCTGATCATCTTCGTGCTCAGCCTGGTCAACCTGCGCCTGGGCCGCGCGCTGAAGGAGCTGTGATGGCCCGGGTCAACGGTCACCTGCTGCGCCTGCCGTTCTACCTGCTGTCGCTGACCATGGTGATCCCGTTCTACTGGCTGCTCATCACGGTCTTCAAACCGCCGTCCGAGCTGGCCAGGACTCCCCCGTCGTTCGTGCCGCAGTCGCCCACCGTCGCCAACTTCTACGACGCCGAGTGGTCGCCCGAGCGGATCAACCCGGGCCATCTCCAGGGCGTCTTCCAGCGCTTCCAGGTGGACTTCGGGTTCTGGCGGTTCCTGTTCAACAGCCTGTTCATCACCAGCGCCATCACCGTCGGGTCGCTGCTGATCTGCTCGCTGGCGGCGTACGTGATCGCCAAGCACGACATCAAGGGGCGCCGGATCGTCTTCCTGCTGGTCATCGCCTCGATGATGGTGCCCTGGCAGACCACGCTGATCCCGAACTACGTCATCATGCGGAACCTGGGCTGGCTGGACAGCTACGCCGCCTACATCGTCCCCGCGCTGGCCAAGGCGTTCGTGCTGTTCTTCCTGGTGCAGTTCCTGCAGTCGCTGCCGAACGAGCTCATCCAGGCCGCCAGGGTGGACGGGGCCGGGGAGTGGCGGATCTGGTGGCGGATCGTGCTGCCGCTGCTGCGCCCGGCGCTCGCCGCGATGTCGATCTTCATCGTGCTCGCGGAGTGGAACAACTTCCTCTGGCCGCTCATCATCGTGCAGAGCGACGAGATGGCCAACCTGCCGGTCGCGCTGGCCAGGCTCAACTCCTACTATGCCGGGCCCGACCACCAGGGCGCCATCATGGCGGGCGGACTGCTGGCGTCGGTACCGACGATCGTCTTCTTCCTGATCTTCCAGCGGTACTTCGTCCGGGGCATAGCGCTCAGCGGCCTCAAGGGCTGAGGCGAGCGCGGGGCTGGGAACGGCGCTGCCCGCCGCACCGGGAAGGTGCGACGGGCAGCGGGGAACAGCAGGTCAGCGCTCGTAGCGGCGGCCGGAGTTGCGGCGGAAGCCGCCGTTGCCGCGCTCGTCGGAGCGGCCGGCACCGGAACGGTAACCGTCACGGGCCGCCGGACGGTCACCGGAGCGGAAGCCGTCACGCGCCGGGCGGTCGCCGGAGCGGTAACCGTCACGCGCGGGGCGGTCGTCGGGACGGAAACCGCGGTCGCGGTCGCCCGAGAACGGGCGGCCACGGTCGGAGTTGTAGCGGGGGCCACGGTCGCCGCCGCGGTCGTCCTGGCGGATCGGGCGGTCGTCCTGGCGGAACGGCCTGTCGTCCTGGCGGAACGGGCGGTCGTCGGAGCGGTAGCCACCGCGTCCCTGGCCGTCACGCCGGCGGTCGTCGCCGAACGTGCGCGGCTCCTGCGGGCGCCCGAACGGCCGCTCGCCCTCGCCGTGCCGGCGCGGGCGGCGGTCGTCACCGGCGCTGATCGAGCGGTTGCCGTCCTCGTGCCTGCGCGGGCGGCGGTCCTCGAACGGGCGGTCCCCGTCCTCGTGGCGGCGCGGGCGGCGCTCGCCGTCGAAGTCGCGGCGGCCGCGGCGGCCACGGCGCTCCGAGACGCCGCCGTCACGGCGGGGCCGCAGCGGCTTGCGCACGTCCGGCTCCCACACGGGGATGGACTCGCCGCTCGGCGTGCGGGCCCCGGTCACCTCGGCGACCCTGGGGTGGCCGGGCGTGGCCTTCAGGCGGTACGGGTGGATGCCGGCGCGGCGGGTGAGCGCGTCGGTCGAGCGGCGCTCGTTCGGCAGCACCAGCGTGACGACCGTGCCCTTCTCGCCGGCGCGGGCCGTGCGGCCACCCCTGTGCAGGTAGCTCTTGTGGTCCTGCGGCGGGTCGACGTGCAGCACCAGGCTGATGTTGTCGACGTGGATGCCGCGCGCCGCGACGTCCGTGCAGACCAGCACGTTGATGGAGCCCTCGCGGAACTCCGACAGGATGCGGGTGCGCTGGTTCTGGCGCTTGCCGCCGTGCAGGCCGCCCGACTTGACGCCGACCCTGGCCAGCTGCTTGCACAGCCGGTCCACGCCGTGCTGGGTGCGGACGAAGATGATGGTCCGGCCCTCGCGGTTGGCGATCTCGGCGATCACGTCGAACTTGTCGTCGCGCGTGACCTGCATCACGTGGTGCTCCATGGTGTCGACCGGCGAGGTCGCCGGAGCCACGGAGTGCGTGATCGGGTCCTTGAGGAAGCGCTGCACCAGCTTGTCGACGTCGCCGTCGAGCGTGGCGGAGAACAGCAGCCGCTGCCCGTCGGCCGGGGTCTGCGCGAGCAGGTCGGTGACGACGGGGAAGAAGCCGAGGTCGCACATGTGGTCGGCCTCGTCGAGCACGGAGACCTCGACGTCGCCGAGCGAGCACTCGCCCTGCCTGATCAGGTCGCCCAGGCGGCCCGGGGTGGCGATGACGACGTCCACGCCGCGACGCAGCGCCTCGATCTGCTTGCCCATGGACATGCCGCCGACGATGACCTTCATGCGCAGCCCGAGGCCGCGCCCGAGGGGCTCGAGGGCGTCGTGCACCTGGAGGGCGAGCTCGCGGGTGGGCACCAGGATCATCGCGCGGGGGCGGCCGGGAGCGGGCCGCACGCCGGCGATGCGCGCCATGGTGGGCAGGCCGAACGCGAGCGTCTTGCCGGAGCCGGTCTGGCCGCGGCCGAGCACGTCGTTGCCGGCGAGCACGTCGGGGATCGTCGCGCTCTGGATGGGGAACGGGCTGTCGAAGCCCAGCTTGGCCAGTCCGTTGACGAGCGGCTTGGGCAGGCCCAGGAGCTCGAACTCGGACGGGCCCGGCTCGGCGGCGGGAGCTTCCGCAGCAGCGGAGGTGTCGCCGAGCGCGGGCATGACAGCGTCAAGCATGGTCACGAAAGTCGTGCCTTTCCGTCGAAGTGGCGCGTCACTTCTGCGAAAGGACGAGCCAGGGCGTACGACCCCGAAGGTCGCACAAGGTTCAAGGGCACCCGCCGCTATGAGGGCGGGGTGAAGATGAGGGGGGACACACCCGGGCACCGGCCGCAGGCGATGCGAGACGCGTGATGAGACGTCAGGTGTTCCTGTAATCCAACGCCGGGGATGTTATCGGATATTCCTCGGCGATGGGTCCGGACTTTCCGAAACCCGCAAGTCATGCTGAACCCCCTGACGTTTACCGTCAGGGGTGACAGCAGAAAGATCAGACGTTGAAGCCTAGCATACGGAGCTGCTCGCGACCCTCGTCGGTGATCTTGTCGGGGCCCCACGGCGGCAGCCAGACCCAGTTGATCTTGACGTCGGAGACCATGCCGTCGAGCGCCGAGTGCGCCTGGTCCTCGATCACGTCGGTCAGCGGGCAGGCCGCGCTGGTCAGCGTCATGTCGATGGTCGCCACGGGCTGCGCGCCGTCGGCCGGGTCGAGGTTGAGCCCGTAGATCAGGCCCAGGTCCACGACGTTGATGCCGAGCTCGGGGTCCACGACGTCCTTGAGCGCCTCCATGACCTCATCGACGGTCGTGTCACCGTCGTAGCCGGTAGGCGTCTCCGTCGGCTTGCTCATTGCCCAGCACTCCTCACAACAGCGTCCTTGTAGGCCATCCACGAAAGCAACGCACATTTGACGCGCGCCGGGAACTTGGCCACTCCCGCGAACGCGACCGCGTCGCCGAGGACCTCCTCGTCGGCCTCCACCTGTCCCCTGCCCTGCATCAGCCGGGTGAACTCGTCGACGACCGAGAGCGTCTCGTCCACCGTGGAGCCGGTGGCCAGCTCGTGCAGCACCGAGGCGGCGGCCTGGCTGATCGAACAGCCCTGCCCCTCGTAGGACACGTCCAGGATCTTGCCGGCGTCGTCCACCTTGACCCTGAGCGTGATCTCGTCGCCGCACGTCGGGTTCACGTGGTGAACCTCGGCGTCGTACGGCTCGCGCAGCCCCCGCCCCTGCGGGTGCTTGTAGTGCTCCAGGATCAGCTCCTGGTACATCGACTCGCCGATCATGGCTATGCGAACACCTTCTGAACGTGATGCAGGCCGCGCACCAGGGCATCGATCTCGCCCGTGGTGTTGTACAGGTAGAACGACGCCCGCGTGGTCGCGGGTATTCCGAACCGCAGGTGCAGCGGGCGCGCGCAGTGGTGCCCCACGCGTACAGCCACGCCGAACTGGTCGTCCAGGATCTGCCCGACGTCGTGCGGGTGGATGCCCTCCAGGGTGAAGGACACCGTGCCCCCGCGCTGCTCCAGCGTCTGCGGGCCGATCACGCGCAGCGTCGGCACCTCGCGCAGGGCCTCCAGCGCGTACGCCGTCAGCTCCCGCTCGTGCGCCTCGATGGCGTCGAGCCCGATCTCGGTGAGGTAGTCGACCGCCGCGCCGAGCCCGATGGCCTCGACGATCGGCGGCGTGCCCGCCTCGAACTTGTGCGGGATCGGCGCGTACGTCGAGCGGTCCATCCAGACCGCCTCGATCATCTCGCCGCCGCCCAGGAACGGCGGCATGGCCTCCAGCAGCTCGGCCCGCCCCCACAGCACGCCAATGCCGGAGGGGCCGACCATCTTGTGGCCGGTGAAGGCCACGAAGTCGGCGTCCAGCTCGGTCACGTTCACGGGGTGGTGCGGCACGGACTGGGAGGCGTCGAGCGCGATCAGCGCCCCGACCTCGTGCGCCCGTGCGGCCACCGCGGCCACCGGGTTGACCGTGCCCAGCACGTTCGACTGGTGGGCGATCGAGACGATCTTCGTCCGCTCGGTGATCACGGCGGGGTCATAGTCGAGCCGCCCCTCGTCGGTGACGCCGAACCACTTCAGGCTCGCCCCGGTGCGCTGCGCGAGCAGCTGCCACGGCACGATGTTGGAGTGGTGCTCCATCTCGGAGATGACGATCTCGTCACCGGGGCCGAGGGTGAAGCGCGGGTCGGTGTTGGCGGGGTTCCCGAAGGAGTACGCCAGCAGGTTGAGGGCCTCGGAGGCGTTCTTGGTGAAGATCACCTCGTCGCGCGACGGCGCCCCCACGAAGCCCGCGATCTTGTCGCGGGCGCTCTCGAAGGCGTCGGTCGACTCGGCGCCGAGCACGTGCATGGCGCGCCCGACGTTGCTGTAGTGCAGCGCCAGGTGCTCCCGCATGGTCTCGATGACCTGGTTGGGCTTCTGTGAGGAGTTGCCCGAGTCGAGATAGACGAGCGGTCGCCCGTCGGGCAGCTCGCGGGAGAAGACCGGGAAGTCCTTCCTGATCTTCTCCACATCGAAGCTGTTCGAAGTCATGCAGATGCCTTCGTGTACTGCTCGTAGCCCTCGGCTTCGAGCTTGTCGGCCAGTTCGGGGCCGCCCTCCTCGACGATGCGGCCGGCGGCGAAGACGTGCACGAAGTCCGGCTTCACGTAACGCAGGATGCGGGTGTAGTGCGTGATCAGCAGCACGCCGGTCTCGCCGGAGGCGCGGAAGCGGTTGATGCCCTCCGACACCACGCGCAGCGCGTCGACGTCGAGGCCGGAGTCGGTCTCGTCGAGCACCGCGATCTTCGGCTTGAGCAGCTCCATCTGGAGGATCTCGTGGCGCTTCTTCTCGCCGCCGGAGAAGCCCTCGTTCAGGTTGCGCTGGGCGAAGGCGGGGTCGATGGACAGCGCGTCCATGCCGGCCTTCAGGTCCTTGGCGAACTCGCGCAGCTTCGGCGCCTCGCCGCGGACGGAGGTGACGGCCGAGCGCAGGAAGTTGGACACCGAGACGCCGGGCACCTCGACGGGGTACTGCATGGCCAGGAACAGGCCGGCGCGGGCGCGCTCGTCGACGGACAGCTCAAGCAGGTCCACGCCGTCGAGCAGCACCTGGCCGCCGGTGATCGTGTATTTCGGGTGGCCGGCGATCGCGTAGGCGAGCGTCGACTTGCCCGAGCCGTTCGGGCCCATGATGGCGTGGGTCTGCCCGGCCTTCACGGTCAGGTTGACGCCGCGCAGGATTTCCTTGTCCTCGACGGCGACCTGGAGGTCACGGATCTCAAGGGTGGACATGTGCTTAGGACTCCTTCGAGAGCGAGACGAGGACGTCATCGCCGTCGATCTTCACTGAGTAGACGTTCACGGGTTGGGTGGCGGGCGGCCCGGTGGGCTTGCCGGTGTTGATGTCGAAGCACGAGCCGTGCAGCCAGCACTCCAGGGTGCCGTCGTACACCTCGCCCTCGCTGAGCTTGACCTCGGCGTGGGAGCAGACGTCGTGCAGGGCGCGGACCTCCCGGCCCTTGCGCACGAGCGCGACCGGTGTCTCGTCCGCGCCGACCTCGACGCCGATGACACCCCCGTCGGGGATGTCCTCGACCTTGCACACCTTCTCGAACGAGCTCATCGGGCGAGCTCCGCCTCCAGCGCGTTCATGACGCGCTCGCGGATCTCCTCGATCTGGACCTTCTCGACGAGCTGGCCGAGGAAGCCCCGCACGACCAGGCGGCGCGCCTCGTCGTAGGGGATGCCGCGGGCCTGGAGGTAGAAGATGTGCTCGTCGTCGAGGCGGCCGGAGGCGGAGGCGTGCCCCGCTCCAGCGACCTCGCCGGTGAGGATCTCCAGGTTGGGCACCGAGTCGGCGCGGGCGCCGTCGGTGAGGATGAGGTTGCGGTTGAGCTCGTAGGTGTCGGTGCCCTCGGCCTCGACCCTGATGATCACGTCGCCGATCCAGACGGCGTGCGCCTCCTCGCCCTGCAGGGCGCCGCGGTAGTCGACGTTGCTCTTGCAGTTGGGCTGCGAGTGGTCGACCAGCAGGCGGTGCTCCAGGTGCTGCCCGGCGTCCACGAAGTAGACGCCCGACATGTCGGCGTCGCCGCCCGGCGCGGTGTAGGTGACGCTGGGCGACAGGCGTACCAGGTCGCCGCCGAACGTCGCCACGAAGCTGCGGAAGGTGGCGTCCTTGGCGAGCTGCGCGTGGTGGTGGGAGACGTGGACCGCGTCGTCGTCCCAGTCCTGCAGGCTGACGACCTTGAGGCTGGCCCCGTCGCCGACGACGAACTCGATGTTGTCGGCGTAGACGGCGCTGCCCTTGTGGTCGAGCACGAGCACGGCCTCGGCCATCGGCTCCACCTTGACCACGATGTGGCCGTAGGTCGCGCCGTCGCCCTCGCCCGTCAGCGTCAGCACGGTCGGCTTGGAGGTGACGGCCTCGCGCGGCACCGTGATCACGGTGGCCTTCTCGAAGCTGTTCCAGGCCTGGGCGCTGACCCGGTCGGTCGGCATGAACGCCTTGCCCACGCGGGCGTCGTCGCGGCCGACCGTCTCGACGGTGACCTCCGGGGCGGCGTCCACGTCCACGCGGACGTGCCCGACCGGCTCGGCCTTGCCGTTGTGCAGGCCCTTCAGGCGGGACAGCGGCGTGAAGCGCCACGCCTCCTCCCGCCCGGTCGGGACCTCGAAGTCGCCCAGTTCGTAGGACGCCCTCTCGTGCAGGGTCGACAGGGGCTTCTCGTTCAGGCCCATCAGCCGACGGCTCCTTCCATCTGCAGCTCGATCAGCCGGTTCAGCTCGAGCGCGTACTCCATGGGCAGCTCACGCGCGATCGGCTCCACGAAGCCGCGCACGATCATCGCCATCGCCTCGTCCTCGCCGAGCCCGCGGCTCATGAGGTAGAACAGCTGGTCCTCGCTGACCTTGGAGACCGTGGCCTCGTGGCCCATCGAGACGTCGTCCTCGCGGACGTCGACGTAGGGGTAGGTGTCGGAGCGGCTGATCTGGTCGACCAGCAGGGCGTCGCACTTGACGGTGCTGGCGCTGCCGTGGGCACCCTCCTCGATCTGCACCAGACCGCGGTAGGAGGTACGGCCGCCGCCGCGCGCCACCGACTTGGAGATGACGCTGGAGCTGGTGTTGGGCGCCAGGTGCACCATCTTGGAGCCGGCGTCCTGGTGCTGGCCCTCGCCGGCGAACGCGACGCTCAGCGTCTCGCCCTTGGCGTGCTCGCCCATCAGGTAGACGGCCGGGTACTTCATCGTGACCTTGGAGCCGATGTTGCCGTCGATCCACTCCATGGTCGCGCCCTCGTAGGCGACGGCGCGCTTGGTGACCAGGTTGTAGACGTTGTTCGACCAGTTCTGGATGGTCGTGTAACGGCAGCGGGCGTTCTTCTTCACGATGATCTCGACGACCGCGCTGTGCAGCGAGTCGGAGGAGTAGATCGGCGCGGTGCAGCCCTCGACGTAGTGCACGTAGCTGTTCTCGTCGACGATGATCAGGGTCCGCTCGAACTGACCCATGTTCTCGGTGTTGATCCGGAAGTAGGCCTGCAGCGGGATCTCGACCTCGACGTTCGGCGGCACGTAGATGAACGAGCCACCGGACCACACGGAGGTGTTGAGCGCGGCGAACTTGTTGTCGCCCACCGGGATCACCGAGCCGAAGTACTCCTTGAAGAGCTCCTCGTGCTCCTTCAGGCCCGTGTCGGTGTCGACGAAGATGACACCCTTCTCCTCGAGGTCCTCACGGATCTTGTGATAGACGACCTCGGACTCGTACTGGGCCGCGACGCCGGCGATGAGGCGCTGCTTCTCCGCCTCGGGGATGCCGAGCTTGTCGTAGGTGTTCTTGATGTCGGCGGGCAGCTCGTCCCAGGAGGCGGCCTGCTTCTCCGTCGAGCGCACGAAGTACTTGATGTTGTCGAAGTCGATGCCGGTGAGGTCGGAGCCCCAGGTGGGCAGCGGCTTCTTGTCGAACAGGCGGAGGCCCTTCAGGCGAAGGTCGAGCATCCACTCCGGCTCGCTCTTGAGCGCGGAGATGTTGCGGACGACCTCCTCGGACAGGCCTCGCTTGGCCGCCGCGCCCGCGGCATCCGGGTCGGCCCAGCCGAACTTGTAATTCCCGAGGCCTTCCAGCTCCGGGCGGTCGGTGACAGTCACCTTCCGGTCTCCTTGCTCTTGTCTCTATGTGCGGAATCGGCCAATGACTGCGGGGACACGTGCGTCGTGCACACCCCGTCGCCGTGGGCGATCGTGGCCAGGCGCTGCACCGGGGTGCCGAGCAGCTGCGCGAACGCCTCCGTCTCGGCCTCACACAGCTGCGGGAACTCCGCGGCCGCGTGCGCCACCGGGCAGTGGTGCTGGCAGAGCTGGTCGCCGCCCGACTTGGCCTTGGTGGCCGAGGCGGCATACCCCTCTGCCGACAGCGCCTGCGCCAGCACCTGTACGCGCTGGTCCGCGGGCACCGTCGCCATGACCGGCTCCAGCCGCTCCAGCAGGCTCGACACCTGCTCGCGGGCGAAGTCTGCCACGGCTTCTCGCCCCAGACGCTCGGCCAGGAAGCGCAGCGCGCTGCCGGCCAGGTCGTCATAGGCGTGCTCGAAAGCACTGCGCCCCGCGTCGGTGATCGCGAACAGCTTGGCCGGCCGTCCACGCCCGCGCTGTCCGCGCGGGCGAACCGTACGAGGCTCTATCATTCCGTCGGCCAGCAGCGCGTCGAGGTGACGCCGTACGGCGGCGGGCGTGAGCCCGAGCCGCTCGCCGAGAGCCGCGGCCGCGACGGGACCATGCTCAAGAATCAGCCTGGCCACGCGGGCGCGGGTGCCGCGCTCACCACCGGGCTCCATCGTGGGCATGTTTTTCACAACATCAGTGTGCCGTAATTCCTTCCCGCATCACAAACGGATCTGAGCAGGGGCGGGGATGGAATTTGTCACGCAGGGTAGCCTTACCTAACTTTTGCCCGGCCCAGGATCGTGAACGCCAGGGCCGAGCAGATGAAGAGCCCGAGCATGACACATGCCATGGGCACCGCGGAGCCGGTTCCGGCAAGTCCGACCAGCGGGGCCGCGGCCGCGCCGAGCGCGAACTGCAGCACGCCCGTGAGCGCCGAGGCGCTGCCCGCGACCTGCGCGGGCTGGGAGCCGAGCGCCAGCGCGCCGGTGCCGGGCAGGACGAGGCCCTGCCCCAGCATGATGACGGCCAGCCCGCTCACGATGCCCCACAGGCCGAGGCCGGCCAGCGCGGCGGTCATCAGCAGGACCGCGCCGACCAGGGCCACGCCGAGCCCGGCGCGCACGAGCAGGACGGGCCGCACCCGCCCCGACAGCCGGCCGCCGAGCTGGGAGGTGGCGATCAGGGCCAGGGCGTTCAAGGCGAAGATGAGGGAGTACTGCTGGGGCGTGGCGCCGTACACCTCCTGGAGCACGAACGGCGAGCCCGAGATGTAGCCGAACATGGCCGCGAACGACAGGCCGCCGGTCAGGGCGAAGCCCATGAACGAGCGGTCGCGCAGGAGGTGCCAGAACGTGCTCACGGTGTGCTTGAGCCCGCCGCTCTCGCGTTCCCCGGCGGGCAGCGTCTCGCGCACGCCCGCCACCACGGCCAGCAGCAGCACGATCCCCGCGATGCTGAGCGCCACGAACACGCCCCGCCACGAGGTGAACTCCAGCAGCTGTGCGCCGGCGATGGGCGCCAGGATCGGGGCCAGGCCGCTGACGAGCATCAGCGTGGCGAAGATGCGCGCGATGGCGGCGCCGTCGTACAGGTCGCGGACGACGGCCCGCACGATGACCAGCGCCGCGCCGCCCAGCATGCCCTGCAGCAGGCGGAAGGCGATGAGCATCGGCACCGAGGGCGCGAAGGCGCACAGCAGCGAGGAGAGCATGAACCCGGCCACGCCGACCATCAGCGGCACCCGCCGGCCGCGCACGTCGCTGAGCGGGCCGGCGATCACCTGGCCGAGCGACACGCCGATGAGACAGGCGGTGAGCGTGAGCTGGACCTGCGCCTCCCCGCTGAGCATCTCGGCGGTGATGGAGGGCAGGGCGGGGAGGTACATGTCGATGGACAGCGGCCCGATCGCCGACAGCGCGCCGAGGATCAGCAGCAACAGTCCGCGGCGGCTCTTCTGACTCTGCTGGACGACGGCGGACGTGGCGATCTCTGCCACGGACATGCGTGAACCCCTCTCCCTCGTAGGCCTGTGGCCCACGAGGGCCGAGAGATCAAACCATGTTTCGGTCCTCCGAATTCCCAGTCATCAGACATTTCCCGAAACTTCCTTAGATAGGGCGTCGAACCGGGTGAATGCGGTCATGGTCACCTGCGGCCCGGACTGCCTGCCGGAGTCCCTAAACTCGTGGCCATGGATTCCCCAGCCGTCGAGATCGTCGACCTGGTCAAACGTTACGGCGGCAGCACCGCCGTCGACGGCCTCACCTTCCGCGCCGAGCGGGGCGCGGTCACCGCGGTCCTCGGTCCCAACGGCGCCGGCAAGACGTCCACGGTGGAGATCTGCGAGGGGTTCCGCAAGGCCGACGGCGGCACGGTCAAGGTCCTCGGCCTGGCGCCCGCGCTGCCCGAGCTGCGCGCGCGGGTGGGGGTCATGCTGCAGGCGGGCGGCGTGCCGCCGGCGATGCGCTGCGCCGAGTGGCTGCGGCTGGTCTCGCGCTTCTACGCGCACCCGCTCGACCCGCGCGCCCTGCTGGAGCGGCTGGGGCTGACCGATCACGTACGCACCCCGTACCGCAGGCTGTCGGGCGGGCAGCAGCAGCGGCTGTCGCTGGCGGCGGCCGTGGTCGGGCGGCCGGAGCTGGTCTTCCTCGACGAGCCGACGGCCGGCCTCGACCCGCAGGCCAGGCACGCCTGCTGGGAGCTGGTGGGCGAGCTGCGCGAGGCCGGGGTGTCGGTGATGCTGACCACCCACCACATGGACGAGGCCGAGCGGCTGGCCGACCACGTCGTGATCATCGACAGGGGGCGCGTGGTGGCCGAGGGCAGCCCCGCCTCGCTGACCGGGGCCGAGCGGCAGCTCAGGTTCAGGGCGCGGCCGGGGCTGGCGCTGGAGGAGCTGCTCAACGCGCTCCCGGCGGGCAGCGCGGCCAAGGAGTCGCCGGCCGGGCACTACATCATCGAGGGCCTGGTGGGGCCCGAGCTGCTGGCCACGGTGACGGCCTGGTGCGCGGCCGAGGGCGTCACGGCCGACGACCTGCGCATCGAGCGCCGCACCCTCGAAGACGTCTTCCTCGAGCTGACCGGCAGGGAGCTGCGATGAGCGCGCCCGCCGAGATCACCGCGCACGGCCCGACCCACGGGGGATCCCGATGACCACGCTCGACTTCAGCCCCGCTCCCGGTGCGGCGCCGTTCCCGCGCATGGTGCTGGCGCAGGCGGGCGCGGAGATCCGCGCGATGCTGCGCAACGGCGAGCAGCTCCTGCTCACCCTGGTCATCCCGGTGCTGCTGCTGACCGGGTTCTCGCTGGCGCCGCTGATCGACGTCGGCGGCGGGCGGCGGGTCGACTTCCTGGCGCCGGGCGTGCTCGCGCTGGCCGTGATGTCCACGGCCTTCACCGGGCAGGCCATCGCCACGGGCTTCGAGCGCCGCTACGGCGTGCTCAAGCGGCTGGGCGCGACCCCGCTGTCCAGGAGCGGGCTCATGCTGGCCAAGACGGCCGCGGTCGCCGGCGTGGAGATCATCCAGGCCGTGGTCATCGTGGCCGTGGGGCTGGCGCTGGGGTGGCGGCCGCAGGGCTCGTTCCTGAGCGCGGCGCTGCTGATCGTGCTGGGCACCGCGGCCTTCAGCGGGCTGGGCCTGCTCATGGCCGGCACACTGCGCGCCGAGGCCACGCTGGCGGCGGCCAACCTGGTCTACCTGGTGCTGCTCGGGGCGGGCGGGGTGATGTTCCCGCTGAGCAAGTTCCCCGAGGGGGTGCGGCCCGTGCTGGAGGCGCTGCCCATCACCGCGCTGACCGGCGGCCTGCGCGCGGTGCTCGCCCAGGGCGCGGCACTCCCGCTGGTCCCGGTGGCCGTGCTCGCGGCCTGGGCGGTGGTGTCGCTGGCGCTGGTCTCGCGCACGTTCCGCTGGGAGTGAGGGTCCCGCTGGGAGTCAGGGGCCGCTAGGAGTGAGGGGTCAGCCGGCCGTGGCCGGCGGACCCGCATCGTCATTCCGGGTGCGGCGGTTCGGCTCGCAGGGCGCCGTAGCGGCGGCGGGTGAGGGCGGCCACCGCCGTCAGGGGGATGGCCGCGCCGGCCGCCAGGCCGAACAGCAGCCCGTACCGGCCGTCCTGCGCCAGCGGCCCGGCGGCCCACGACGCGACCGCGCTGCCCACGAACAGCGCGCAGGCGAAGAAGGCGATCGTGGTCCCCCGGGCCTCAGGCACGACCGAGGTGGCCCAGGTCTGCAGCGAGGAGTGCAGGAACGACCAGCCACCGCCCAGCAGCAGCGCCGTGACGGCCACGGCGGGCACGCTGACGTGCACGGTCACGATCGCGAACCCGGCACAGAGCTGCGCACCGCCCACGACCATCAGCAGCGGCGCGGGCCAGCGGCCCGACAGGTGCTTGACGAGCTTGGCGAAGCCCCACAGCCCCAGCCCGTACGCGGTGATCGACAGCCCCGCCACGGCGGCGGCCAGCCCCGTGTGCTGCAGCGCCGGGGCCAGGAACGGCATGGCCCCCAGCATGATCGCTCCCTCCGCGAAGGCGAGCGCGAACACCAGCAGCGCCCACCGCTGCCGCAGCACCTTCCCCAGGTGGCTCAGCACCCCGCTCCCGGCGTTCCCGTGCCGGGGCGGCTCGGGCAGCGTGCGCAGCGACAGCGCGCAGACCAGGGCGCAGGCGGCGGGCACGGTGAAGGCCACCCGCCAGTCCACCAGGCCGGCGACGACGCCGCCCAGGCCCGTGGCCAGCGCCGTGCCGAGGGCGGCGGCGGCCATGAGGTCGGTGAGGGCGCGCTGGCGTACCGACGGCTGGACGGTGTCGCCCACGTACGTCAGCCCCGTGGGGATCACGGCACCGAAGCAGGCGCCCGTGACGACCCTGGCCAGCACGAGCGCCCACAGCACGGGCATCAGCGCCGAGACCGCGCCCGCCAGCGCCGCGCCGAACAGGGCCCAGCGCATGACGCGAACGCGGCCGAACCGGTCGGACAGCAGGCCCCACAGCGGCTGGGTCAGCCCGTACGCCAGGTAGTAGCCGCTGGCGGCGGCGACCGAGGCCGACAGCGAGACGTCCAGGTCGGCGGCGATGAGCACGAGCATGGGGCTCACCGCGAAGCGGTCGAAGCTGCTGACGAACCCGGACACGGACAGAGCCAGCGGAGGGCGATCGAGACTCACGGGGAGCGCGGGGGCTTTCATACATCCATGGTGGATATGTCCCGGAATATGATCCAGTCGGCAGTGGTACCACCTTAATGGAGGTGATGTCGGTCGCGTTGAGTAGGCTCTGACGGTTGCTCTTCCTGCACCTGACGAGGAGTCCCGTGACCGCCTTCGCACTCGACGACCCCATCGGCCGGGGTCCTGGCCTGCCCAGGCCGGGGAACCTGCTCCGCACCGCGGCCGACTCCATCCCACCCTCGGGGCTCGTGCTGCTGGCCATCTTCTCGGTGCAGATCGGCGCCGGGTTCGCCAAGGAGCTGTTCGCGGCGCTGCCGCCGAGCGCGGTGGTGTTCCTGCGCATCGCGGCCGGGGCGCTCATCATGGGCGCCGTCGCGCGGCCCAAGCTGAAGGGGCTGGCCTGGCGCGACTGGGCGGTGGGGATCGGCTTCGGCCTGACGCTCGCCGTGATGAACCTGACCTTCTACGAGGCCCTGGCCCGGCTGCCGATGGGGATCGCGGTGGCGATCGAGTTCCTCGGGCCCCTGGGCGTGGCGGTGGCCGCCTCCCGGCGGCGGATCGACCTGCTGTGGATCGGGCTGGCCGGGATGGGCGTGGTGCTGCTGGCCCCGTGGGGCGACTCGTCGTCGGTGAGCTGGGTGGGCATCGGGTTCGCCATGGTGGCGGGGGCCTGCTGGGCGGCGTACATCCTGCTGTCGGCGGCCGCCGGGCGGCGCTTCCCCGGGACGAGCGGGCTGTCGTTCGCGATGATCGTCTCAGCGGTGGCGATCCTGCCGATCGGGGTCACCACCGGCGGGGCCGACCTGCTGCAGCCCGAGCTGCTGCTCATCGGGCTGGGCGTGGGGCTGCTGTCGTCGGTGATCCCGTACTCGCTGGAGCTGCAGGCGCTGCGGCGCATGCCCAAGCACGTGTTCGGCATTCTGATGAGCCTGGAGCCCGCCGTCGCGGCGCTGATCGGGGTGCTGCTGCTCAGCGAGATCCTGCACGCGCAGCAGTGGGCGGCGATCATCTGCATCGTGGCCGCCAGCCTGGGCTCGACCCGCAGGCGGAGATGAGGGCCGCCGCGCGCCCGTGGGATGGGGTCTCGGGCGCGCGGCGGGGGGCTCGGCTCGGTGGGCGGGGTGTGCCGAGCCCATGGAGGTCAGCGGAGTGCGGGTGTCCGCGTGACCAGGTATGTGCCGCAAGCAGCCGGTCCGTCGCGGACCGGGAACGGCGGAACCGGCGGCGTTCGCGCGAGGCGTCGCCCGGCCGGCCCGCATCGAGGTTACCTCCATCGGGGAGTGCCCGATCCCCGAATGTCAGAACTTAACGCTCAGTGCTCGGCCCAGATACCGCGTACGTGGCCGATGTGCTCCGCCATGAGATGGCCGACGGCGGCGCCGTCGCCGCTCTTGAGCGCGTCCAGCAGTTGCAGGTGCTCCCTGGCGGAGTCGCCCAGCGTGCCGCGCTCGGAGAGCTGGGACAGGCCGTAGAGCCGGGCCCTGTTGCGCAGGTCGCGCACCACCGTGACGAGGTGGACGTTGCCGCACAGCGACAGCAGCTCGACGTGGAAGCGCAGGTCGGCGTCCACGTACGCGAGCAGGTCGCCCCGCTCGCTGGCCGAGACGATCTCCTCGGCGATGGGCCGCAGCCGCTCGAACTCCTCGGCCCGCGAGCTGTCGGCCAGCCTGGCGACCGTGGGCACCTCGATGAGCTGACGGATCTCGGTCAGCTCGTCGAGGTCGCGGTCGGACAGCTCGGTCACCCGGAAGCCCTTGTTGCGCACGGCCTCGACCAGGCCCTCCTTGGCCAGGTCGAGCATGGCCTCGCGCACGGGCGTGGCAGAGACGCCGAACTGGGCGGCCAGCACCGGCGCGGAGTAGACCACCCCCGGCCGCATCTCGCCGGTGATCAGCGCGGCACGCAGCGCGTGCGCGACCTGCTCGCGCAGGCTCTGCCGCTCCCCCACCATCGGCAGGTCGAGCCGGTCCTCGGCAGCCATCGGCCCATCCCCTTCTCTGTCCACCCTCATGCCTGCGCCCTCGTTCGGGCCTCGTAGGCGGCAGCCGCAACCACGAGGTCCTCCCACGCCATGCCCGTGCTCTTGAACACGCGCGGCCCCGGACCGGTGACCACCCTTCCGGCGAGCAGGTCGGCAAGGTTACCGGCGAGATGATGAGAGGTGATCGTACCCTGGCGGATCGGGACGACGACGTCGCCCGCCTCCTCCAGGGCGGCCGCCCTGGCCTCGACGACCACGGTGGCGCGGGCGATCAGGTCGCCGTCGAGCTCACGGGCGTCGGGCTCGTGCGAGCCGACCGCGACGACGGTGACGCCGTCGCGGGCGAGCTTACCGGGGAACAGGGGATGCCTGGCCGTGGTGCAGCACGCGATCAGATCGGCCCCGCCCACCGCCTCAGCCACGGCCTCAGCCACGGCCTCAGTCACCGCCTCGGCCGCCGCCCCCGTCACCGCTTCTCCGGCGGCTTCCTCCGGCGGGACGGCCGGCGGGGCGGAAGACGGGGCGGAAGGCGCGGCGGAAGGTGGCGGGCCGGCGGGCAGGGCGCGGGCGGTCAGGCCGAGCGCGCGGCAGCGGGCGGCCAGCGCCTCGGCCCGGCCCGCGTCGCGGCCCACCACCGTGACGTCGTCCACCGGCCGCACCTCCCGCAGCGCCAGCACGTGCCCGTACGCCTGCGGCCCGCTCCCGAACACGACCAGCCGCCGCGCGCCGGGATCGGCGAGGTGGCGGACGGCGAGGGCGGAGACGGCGGGCGTGCGCAGCGAGGTGAGCGCGATCCCGTCCAGTGCCGCCAGCGGGGCCAGGGTGTCGCCGTCGAACAGCAGGTACGTGCCCTGGATCCGGGGCAGCCCCCGCTCCGGGTTGCGCGGCGCGATGCTGACGGCCTTGACGCCCGCGTACCGCCGGGTGGAGGCGGGCATGAGCAGCAGCTGCCCGGCGGGCAGGTCCACGATCGGCCGCCGCGGGGTCGTCTCGGGGTCGAGCCCCGCCCGCAGCGCCTCCTCCAGGACGTCCACGGCCCGGCCCATGGGCACCAGCCGCTCCACGGTGGCCGCGTCGAGGTACGGCAGCCCGCTCATCGCAGCGTGAACCCGGTCGGGAACGGGTCGGCGGGGTCGAGCTCGAAGGTGTGCCGCCCGGTGCGGTACGCCATGCCGTCGATCTCCACGATCACGCCCTCGTCCGTCGCCTCCCGCACGCGGGCGGTGAACACGCTGCCCACGACGCTCTCGTGCACGAGGCCGGCGACCTTCTCCTCGTCGTGCAGCAGCGCCATCCTGGCGGCGGTGCCGGAGCCGCACGGCGAGCGGTCCACCTCGCCGTCGGCGAACACGGTGACGTTGCGCTGCCGTCTGACCCCGTCCAGGTCCGGGAGCTCCTCGTGGTAGATCACCCCGTACACGCCGGACAGCCTCTCGTCGGACGGGTGCCTGGCGGCCGGGTGCCCCGCCAGGCCGGCCTTGATCCGCCGGGCGTGCTCGATGAGGGCGTTCACGTGCCGGGGCTCGACCCGCAGGCCGACGTCCTGCGCGCGTACCGACGCGTAGATGGCGCCGCCGTAGGAGACGTCGGCGCGCAGGCCCGCGACGGGCACGTCGCGGGCGATCACGAACGAGGGCACGTTGACGAAGGTGACGCCCTCGATCCTGCCTCCGGAGAGCCGCACCCTGGCCTGGACGCGGCCCGAGGGCACGTCGACGACGACGTCCGTCACGCCGTCGGGGGCGGCCTCGACCAGGCCCTCCCGTACGGCGTGCACGCCCAGCGCGATCGTGCCGTGCCCGCAGGCGGTGGAGAAGCCGTCCTTGTGCCAGAACAGCGCCCCGAGACGCGCACCCTGGTCGTCCGGGGGCACCAGGAAGCAGCCGTACATGTCGGCGTGGCCACGCGGCTCGTTGCACAGCAGCCGCCGCACGTCATCCAGCTCGGCCATCGCGGTGGTGCGGCGGTCGAGCACGGTGGAGCCGGGGATCTCGGGCACCCCGCCCGTCACGATCCTGAACGGCTCCCCCGCCGTGTGATAGTCGACCGTCGTCAGCATCAGAGCTCGAACCCCGCGGGGAACGGGTCGCGCGGGTCGAGGAAGTACTGGGCGGTGCCGGTGATCCAGGCCCGCCCGGTGATCGACGGCAGGACCGCCGGCCGGCCGCCCACCGTGGTCTCCTCCAGCAGCCGCCCGATGAAGTGGGTGCCGATGAACGACTCGTTCGTGAAGTCGCGGCCCAGCGGCAGCTCGCCCCTGGCGTGGAGCTGGGCCATGCGGGCGCTGGTGCCGGTGCCGCAGGGCGAGCGGTCGAACCAGCCCGGGTGGATGGCCATGGCGTGGCGCGAGTGGTGGGCGTCGGAGCCGGGGGCGGCGAAGTAGACGTGGTGGCAGCCGCGGATGCGGGAGTCCTCGCGGTGCACCGGCTCGTCGGCGGCGTTGATGGCCTCCATGGTGGCCAGGCCGGCCGCGATGATCTCGTTCTTGGCCTTGCGGTCGAAGGGCAGGCCGTAGTGGTCGAGGTCGACGACGGCGTAGAAGTTGCCGCCGTACGCGAGGTCGTACGGGATCTCCCCGAACGCCGGCACGGTCACCGTGGCGCCCAGCCGGTCACAGTAGGACGGCACGTTGCGCAGCGTCACCGACATGGCCATGCCGTCCTCGACGGCCACGTCCACCTCGACGAGCCCGGCGGGCACCTCCAGGCGCACGGTCGTGACGGGCTCGACCACCTCCACCATGCCGGTCTCCACCAGCACGGTGGCCACGCCGATCGTGCCGTGCCCGCACATCGGCAGCAGCCCGGACACCTCGATGAACAGCACGCCGTAGTCGGCGTCCGGCCTGGTCGGCGGCTGCAGGATGGCGCCGCTCATGGCCGAGTGGCCGCGCGGCTCCGTCATCAGCAGGGTGCGGATGTGGTCGAGATTGTCTCGGAAGTACACGCGCCGCTCCGCCATGCTCGCGCCGGGGATCACGCCGATGCCACCGGTGATGACCCGGGTGGGCATACCCTCGGTGTGGGAGTCGACGGCGTGGAATACGCGCTTGGTCCTCATCGCAGCCCCTCTGCCAGTGCCTTCTCGGTCGCCGCACGCACGATAGCGGCCTGCTCGCCCGTCAGCGGCTCCCTGGGGTGCCTGCACGGGCCGCCGCGACGGCCGGCCACGTCCATGGACAGCTTGATGGCCTGCACGAACTCGGTCTTGGAGTCCCAGCGCAGCAACGGGTGCAGGGCCCGGTACAGCGGCAGCGCGGTCTCCAGGTCGCCCGCCACCGCCGCGCGGTAGAGGGCGGTGCTGGAGGCGGGCAGCGCGTTCGGGTAGCCGGCGATCCAGCCGACGGCTCCGGCCACGGCCAGCTCCAGCAGCACGTCGTCGGAGCCGACCAGCAGGTCGAGCTCGGGCGCCAGCTCCGCGAGCTCGTAGGCCCTGCGCACGTCGCCGCTGAACTCCTTGACCGCCACGATCAGCCCCTCCTCGTGCAGCCTGGCCAGCAGCGCGGGGGTCAGGTCCACCTTGGTGTCGTAGGGGTTGTTGTAGGCCACGATCGGCACGCCGGCCCTGGCCACCTCACGATAGTGCGCCACGACGGCCCGCTTGTCGGCCCGGTAGGTGTTGGGCGGCAGCAGGAGGACCGAGCCGCAGCCCGCCTCGCCCGCCTGCTCGGCCCAGCGGCGCGACTCGGCGGCGCCGTACGCGCCCGCCCCGGCCATCACGTTCCCGCCGCCGACTGCCGCGACGGCGGTCTCGATCACCTTCGTCCGCTCCTGCGGGGTGAGCGTCTGGTACTCGCCGAGCGAGCCGTTCGGCACGACGCCGTCGCAGCCGTTCGCGACCAGCCAGCGGCAGTGCTCCGCGAAGCCGTCGTAGTCGACGGACAGGTCCTCGCGCAGGGGCAGCGCGGTGGCGACCATGACGCCCTGCCAGGGCTTGCTGCGGTGTTCCATGGGGAAGTCCTCCAGGTGTCGGGGGTTCAGTGAGCGAGGTCGTCGTCGGGCGCCGTCGCCCCACCGGAGCTGCCGTCGGGCACTGTCGCTCCGCCGGAGCTGCCGTCGGGCGCTGTCGCTCCGCCGGAGCCGCCGCCGGAGCCGCCGTCGGGTGCCGTGAGTGAGGCCAGCGCGCCGAGGGTGACGGGCTGGGCGATCGGGCGGCGGGGCGGCTGGGGCCGCTCTCCCGCCAGGCAGGACACGGCGTAGCCGCAGATGCGGCCCTGGCACCAGCCCATGCCGGGGCGGGCCAGCAGCTTGACCGAGCGCGCGTCGGTGGCGCCGAGCGCCTGCGCCTCGCGTACCCGGGCCAGCGGCACCTCCTCGCACCGGCACACGAGCGTGTCGTCGCGCAGCCACCCCTGCCAGCCGGACTTGACCGGGTACGCGCGCTGCAGCGCCTCCCCGAACGCCCGCCACCGCTCCCGCCTGCGCGCGAACAGCGGCGGCACGACCGCCGCCGCACCACCGGAAACCGGCACGCCCTCCGGCCCCGCACGACCATCAGCCGCCGCACCCGTGCGAAGGTCCGCAGCCGCACCCGTGCGAGGGCCGGTCGCCGCATCCGTGCGGACGCCGCTGTCCGGGCCTGTGCGGGCGCCGGGCGCCGCGCCCGTGCGGGCGTCGGCCACGATGGCGCGGCCGGCGAGGCGGCCCTCCAGTTCGGCGAGCCGCCAGCCGCCCACGCCGACGGGCTCGCCCGCCGCCCACACCCCGGGCACGGTGGTGCGGAGGGTGGCGTCCACGCTCAGCACCGGGCTGCCGTCCACGTCGTGGCGGGTCCGGCAGCCGAGCTGCGTCCCCAGCTCGATCTGCGGCACGAAGCCGTACCCCACGGCCACGGCGTCGCACTCGACGACGTGGGCCGCCGTGACGTTCCAGTCGTGGTCGAGGCGGGCGATGGTGACGGCCTCCACCTCGCGCTCCCCGTGGGCGGCCACGACCGCCTGGCGCGTCCGGTACGGCACCCGATGCCGGGCCAGGGCGGCCGCGTACCCCGCCGCCTCCCCGGCCTTGCCCAGGGCCAGCACCGGGTTCCTGGCCAGCCCGAGCCCGCCGTTGGCCTCGTACACGCCGAGCACCCGCGCCCCCGCCCCGGCCAGCCCCGAGGCGACGGGCAGCAGGAACGGCCCGGTGCCGGACACCACGATCCGCCGCCCCGCCACGACGCCGCCACCCTTGAGCAGCGCCTGCGCGCCACCGGCGGTGAGCACCCCGGGCAGGTCCCAGCCGGGGAACGGCAGCGGCCTGTCGTGCGCGCCGGTCGCGATCAGCAGCCGCCGCGCCCGCAACACCACCGCCCGCTCGTCCCCTGTACCGGACCGGCCTGTGGGCGCCGCCGTGTCCCTGGTCGCGCAGTGCACCAGCAGGTCGCCGTCCGGCTCGCGGGAAACGGCCCACACCTGGTGCCGCAGCAGCACGTCGGCGCGCGCGTCCAGGGCCCGCGCCTGCCGCAGGAACCGGTCGAGCCCGGGCGCCGGCTTGGGGTCGGCGGCGTGCCGGAAGTACTGCCCGCCGAGCCGCAGGCCCGAGTCCACGAGCGCCACCCGCAGCCCGGCCAGCGCCGCCGTGAGCGCGCCCGCCACGCCGGCGGGCCCGCCGCCGACCACCACGAGGTCGTACGTCACGCCGTCGTCACCTCGTCCCCCGGCTCGGCCTCCAGCAGGCAGGCCCGCTCGGGCGGCCGCCCGTTCACCGAGATCAGGCAGTCGAAGCAGACCCCGATCCCGCAGAACAGCCCGCGCGGCCGCCCGCCGAAGCGGGTGGAGCGCCACGACCGCACCCCGGCCGCGTGCAGGGCCGCGCCGATGGTCTGCCCCGGCACGACCGGCACGGAGCGGCCGTCGACGGTGATGTGGAAGGTCACAGGGCCTCCTCAGGGAAGCGGTCCGGGCGGAAGGGCTGCAGGTCGAGGTCGGGCCGCCGGCCGGCGAGGAGCTGGGCGAGCAGGTGACCGGTGGCCGGGGCGAGCCCGATGCCGGCACCCTCGTGGCCGCACGCGTGATACAGCCCGGACACGCGCGGATCGGCCCCGATGACGGGCAGGTGATCGGGGCAGTACGGCCGGAACCCGCAGTAGGACCGGATGGCCCGGACGTCCCGCAGCGCGGGGAAGAGGGCGACCGCCTGCTCGGCCAGCCGCGTCAGCACCGGCACCGACGTCGTCCTGTCGAACCCGACGCGCTCCCTGCTGGCCCCGATGAGCACGGTCCCGGCGGGCGTGCCCTCCACCACGGCCGAGGTCTCCAGGCCGGCGGAGTCGCTGGCCACGTTCGTCACGTAGGCGGCGGTGTAGACCTTGTGCCTGATCAGCGGCTCCGGCAGCGGCTCGGTGACGAGGATGAATCCCCGCCTGGGCAGCACCGGCAGGTGCACGCCCGCCAGCGCGGCCACCTCGCCGCCCCAGGTGCCCGCCGCGTTGACGACCGCGTCGCCGAGCACGTCGCCCTGGGAGGTGCGCACGCCCGTGACGCGGTCCCCCGAGCGGATGATCCCGGTCACGGTGGCGCCGAGCCGCAGCCGCAGCGTGCCGTGGCCGAAGCTCTCCGCGCCGTGCCTGAGCAGGGTGGCGGCGGCGAGCATGGGCTGCACTTGGGCGTCCTGGGGATAGAACACCCCTCCGGCCAGGCCCTCGGCCAGGTGCGGCTCGTAGCCGCGCAGCTCGGAGGCCGGCACGAGGGTGTGCTCGACGCCCTGCTTGCCGGCCAGCTCGGTGAGCTGCCGCTGCACCTGCTCGGTCTCGGCGACGACCAGCCCGCCCTTCGGCTCGAACTCGAACCCGCCGAGCCCGGCCAGCGAGCGCCACAGCCGGTTCGACAGCACGGCCAGCTCCAGCTCGGGTCCCGGCTCCTTGTCGGACACCAGCACGTTGCCCTCGCCCGAGCCCGTCGTGCCGCCGGCCACGGGGCCACGGTCGATCACGGTCACGTCGAGGCCCGCGCGCGCGGCGTAGTAGGCGCAGGCCGCCCCCACCACACCCGCGCCGACGACGATCACGTCGGACATCACCACCTCCTCTCAGTAATATGTCACATACCTTCACCCTTGAGAAGCCCGGCCCCAGGGAAGCCGGTTCCCGATGGCGGGACCGGCCGGTGCGGCCCCTACCATCGATGACGTGAAGCTACCCACGGACAATCCCCACCTCGTCGCGCGTTTCATCCGGTCGTTCTGGGCACCGACCACCCGCTCGATGCGTGGCTGGGCGTTGGCCTCCGTGGTGGTCAACGCCGGCATCACGGTGACGGGCGCGGGCGTGCGCGTGACGGAGTCGGGGCTCGGCTGCCCGACCTGGCCGAGGTGCACGCCCACCAGCTTCATCCCGGTCGCGCATCCCGAGGTCTCGCCGCTGCACATGGCCGTCGAGTTCGGCAACCGGCTGCTCACGTTCCTGGTGCTGGCGGTGGGCATCGCCTGCTGGCTGGCCGCCGTGCGGATGCGGCCCCGCCGGGTCTCCCTGGTCCGCCTGGCCTGGCTGCAGCCGATCGGGATCATCGCGCAGGCCCTGTGGGGCGGGCTGGTGGTCAACACCATGCTCAACCCGTTCACCGTCGGCATGCACTACCTCCTGTCCAGCGGGCTGATCGCCGCCTGCTGGATGTTGTACGCGCGCGCGGGCGAGGGCGACGGGCCCGTACGGAAGATCACCCACCGCGACGTCCGCCGGCTCGGCCACGCGCTGCTGGCGGCCGTGTTCGCGCTGCTGGTGGTGGGGGTCGTGGTCAGCGGCACCGGGCCGCACTCGGGTGACGAGATGGCCTCGCGCTTCGACCTCGACATCGAGACCGTCGCCCGGTTGCACGCCGACATCGCCTACGTGGTGGTGGGGCTGACGTTCGCGCTGCTGTTCGCGCTGCACGTGACCAACGCCCCGCGCTCCGCCCGGCGGGCCGCGCTGGCCCTGTTCGGCGTGGAGCTGCTGCAGGGCGTGATCGGCTACACGCAGTGGTTCCTGGCCGTCCCTGCCGCGCTGGTGCTGCTGCACGTCCTCGGCTCGACCCTGGTCTGGATCGCCGCGCTGCGGGTCGCCACGTCGCTGCGTTCCCGCGACCCCGAGCCCTCCTCCGTGGACCACTCCCCCACCGAAGCAGCCGCCATCGTCTGAGCGGATATGCCAGGGTATGTGGTGTTAGATGCGCCACTCCCCCGGCCCGGAAGAGGTGTGCTTTGCGGGGAAAAGTCCGCCTCTCGCGGAAGGTGCTGCGCCGCTCGTACCAGGGGCTGGTGCTGGCCAGCGTGCTCGCGCTGGCGCCCATGACGTGGGCCTGGCTCGGCAGCTCGGGACACCGCGCGACGGCCGAGGACGAGGGCTGGGTCCGGCAGGTGCCCGAGACGCAGGCCGCGCTGGTGCTCGGCGCCGGCCTGTACGCCGGGCGGCCCTCCCCGATGCTGGCCCGCAGGCTCGACATCGCCGCCGAGCTGTACCTGTCGGGCAAGGTGAAGGCGCTGCTGCTGTCGGGCGACAACAGCCGCAAGGAGTACGACGAGCCCACCGCCATGCGCGACTACCTGCGCGCCAAGGGCGTGCCCGACGCGGTGATGGTGCTCGACTACGCCGGGTTCGACACGTGGGACTCCTGCGTGCGGGCACGCAAGGTGTTCGGGGCCGAGCGCGTGACGGTGGTCACCCAGGAGTTCCACATCCCCAGGGCCGTGACGTTGTGCAGGACTGCGGGGCTGGAGGCGTTCGGGACGGGTGACGACTCGGCCAGGCGCTGGGCCGCGACCACGTACGCCTATGCCGCCCGCGAGCTGTTCGCCACCGCCAAGGCGTTCGCCGACGCCATGATCCTGCACTCCGACCCGGTGTACCCGGGCCCGCGCGAGGTCTCGCTCACCCGCATCCTCGCCGAGCCGCGACCTCAGCCGGGCGCGCCGGGCGCGTAGCCGGGCGGCGGCGATCCCCTGGCCACCGAACGGGCGTGCATCTCCGGCACGGGGAAGTCGGCGCGGGCGGTGCTCATGCACTCCAGCAGCGCTCGCTGCTCCTCGTGGAAGGTGTGTTCGTCGACCATGTGGCGGGCCGCCCGCTCGTGCAGCAGCCCCAGCTCGGTGGCGGCGAGCTGGTAGTCGCGCATCGCCCGCAGCCCCGGCTTGCCGCCGTGGGCGCGGGCCCACTGCCGGGCCTGGCGGCGCCGGGCGAAGGCCGAGAGCATGTAGATGTCGGCCTGGGTGACCAGCTTGGTCGGCTCGTACGCCGGCAGGTACCGCTGGATGAGCGCCACGATGCGCCGCCGGTCCCTGAACACCACGCCGATCAGCATCACCAGCACGACCAGCAGCGTCAGGTAGGCCACCACGAGCCCGGGGAACCCGCCGTAGGAGGCCAGGCCGTTCCACAGGCCGTGCAGGATCATCGCCGCCGTCCAGCCCGCCAGCACGTACGTGCTGCGCTCGGAGCCCTGCCGCTGGGCCGCGTACGCCACGGCGACCCCGATCATGGAGCTGAACAGCGGATGCGCCAGCGGCGACAGGATGCCGCGCAGCACCACCGTGACGGCCAGCCCCTTGACGCCCGAGGTGGACAGCGCGCCGAGGTAGTAGCTGACGTTCTCGCTCATGGCGAAGCCGAGGCCGACCATGCTGGCGTAGATGACGCCGTCGGTCGGCCCGTCGAGCTCGGCCCTGCGGAACTTGAGCAGGCCCAGCAGCACCAGGCCCTTCATCGTCTCCTCCACCACCGGCGCGCCGAACGTGGCCGCGAGGTTGCGGGCGCTGGCCTCCGACAGCTTGGCGGTGTCGATGATGTAGTGCAGGTTGAGCGAGTTGATCACACCGGCCACGAGCACGGCGATGCCCGCGCCCCAGGCGAAGGCGAAGATCAGGTTGCTGCGCGGCTCCGGCTCCATCCGGTCGAGCGCCAGCACGGCCGCCAGCAGCAGCGGCACCGGCGCCAGTGCCAGCATGAGCGCGATGAAGAACTGCACCGGCGCGCCGTTGAACACGTCGAAGGAGAACGAGACCAGGGCGCAGATGCCGGTGAGGACCAACCCGATGATCAACGCGAATGACGGGCGGTCCTTCAACACCCAGCGTGGATCACGGGTCGCCATAGGGTGACTTTAACGGATCAGAGTGCCGGGGTCCGTGCGGGTCTTCGCGCCGCCGGTCGAGGCCGGGGACGCCATGGCCGGAGTGGAGGGTGGTGCGGCCGATCCGGAACGGCTCGTGCAGCAGGTCGGCGAGCCGCGTGCGCACCCGGTGGCAGCCGGCGCCGCGCGCCACGATCACGCGGGCCGACAGGGTCGGATAGCCACTCGTCACCGTCCGGACATGAAGGCCGCGCACCTGCACTCTCAGGGGTCAGGCGAGCAGCGGGTCGATCGCCACGGCCAGGAACAGCAGCGCCAGGTAGGCGTTCGACCAGTGGAAGAAGCGCATGGGACGCAGGTCGACCCCGCTCTTGCCGGCGTTGAGCCGGGCCAGCAGGCGGTGCGCCTCCACCAGACACATCACGCCGAGCGCGGCGGCCACGATCGGGTAGAACAGCGTGGTGCCCGCCACCGGCCACAGCGCCAGCGAGCAGAACACGGTGGCCCAGGTGTAGGCGATGGACTCCAGGATGACCCGCCGCTCGGTGGCCACCACGGGCAGCATCGGCACCTTGGCCGCCGCGTAGTCCTCCTTGTACCGCATGGCCAGCGTCCAGGTGTGCGGCGGCGTCCAGAAGAACACCACGCCGAACAGCACCAGCGGCGCCCAGTCGAGCCGCTCGGTGATGCCCGCCCAGCCGATCATCACCGGCATGCAGCCCGCGATGCCGCCCCACACGATGTTCTGGGCCGTGCGCCGCTTGAGCACCAGCGAGTAGACCAGCACGTAGAACAGGATCGCGCCGAGCGACAACATCGAGGCCAGCCAGTTGGTGGTCACCCACAGGCCCACCGTGGAGATGACGCCCAGCACGAGGCCGAAGACCAGCGCGGCGCGCGGCGAGACCTGGTGCCTGGCCAGCGGCCTGCGGCGGGTGCGGCGCATCTTCTGGTCGATGTCACGGTCGATGTAGCAGTTGAGCGCGTTGGCGCTGCCTGCCGATAGGGTGCCGAACACCATGACCCAGATCGACTCCCACAGCGGTGGCAGGCCACCCGCTGCGAGGAACATCACCGGCAGTGTCGTGATCAGCAGCAGCTCGATGACCCGCGGCTTGGTGAGCGCGATGTAGGCCTTGACGATCATGCCGATCGAGCGCGGCGCCTCCACCTGCCGTGATGGGGCCGTCGCCTGCCTGTTGGTCAGCACCGTCAAGGCGCTTCCAGCCTGTCGGAAGTCAACGCGTAACCTCTGATAAGAGCGGATCCATGGGCGGGCGCCGGTGACGCCCCTGCGAACAAACAAACTGTAGTCGCAGGGGCGGCCGGTCCGGCCAATGGGGGGCTTGCGCCGTACCTGGACACGCGAGGACGGAATGGGAATCGATCACCAGTCCCACTCGGTTAGGGTCCGGTGTAGGCGCGGGCGCGCAACCTGCGGCAGGCCGCCGCGACGCGGCCGGCCTCGGGCGGGACAGCCACATCCAATGACAACTAGATTCCGGAGATCGAGCACTTGAGCACCGAACTCGTGCCAGCCCTTGAATGGACCGACCTGGACAAGCAGGCGGTCGATGTCGTTCGAGCCCTGGCGATGGACGCAGTGGAGAAGGCGGGCTCGGGTCACCCCGGCACCGCCATGAGCCTGGCCCCCGCCGCATACCTGCTCTTCCAGCGTGTGATGCGCCACGACCCGACCGACCCCGGCTGGCTCGGGCGTGACCGGTTCGTGCTGTCGTGCGGCCACAGCAGCCTGACGCTCTACATCCAGCTCTACCTTTCCGGTTACGGCCTGACTTTGGACGACCTCAGGCGCCTGCGCCAGTGGGACAGCCTCACGCCGGGTCACCCCGAGCACGGGCACACCGCCGGAGTGGAGACCACGACGGGCCCCCTGGGCCAGGGCATCGCCAACGCCGTCGGCATGGCCATGGCGGCCCGCCGCGAGCGCGGCCTGTTCGACCCCGAGGCCGAGCCGGGCACCTCCCCGTTCGACCACCACATCTGGTGCATCGTCAGCGACGGCGACATCGAGGAGGGCATCAGCCACGAGGCCAGCTCCCTCGCCGGCCACCAGAAGCTGGGCAACCTCGTCGTCGTCTACGACGACAACCACATCTCCATCGAGGACGACACGGCGATCGCGCTCTCCGAGGACGTGGTCAAGCGCTACGAGGCCTACGGCTGGCACACCCAGAGCGTCGACTGGACCGAGACCGGCGAGTACGTCGAGGACGTCCAGGCCCTCTACGACGCCCTGCAGGCGGCCAAGGCGGAGACCGACCGGCCGTCGTTCATCCGGCTGCGCACGATCATCGGCTACCCCGCGCCGAACAAGCAGAACACCGGCAAGATCCACGGCTCCGCCCTGGGCGAGGCCGAGGTCGCCGCCACCAAGGAAGTGCTGGGCATGGACCCGGCCAAGACGTTCGACGTGCCGGCCGCGGTGCTGGAGCACGCCCGCGGCGTCGCCCAGCGCGGCCGCGCCGACCACGCCGAGTGGGAGAAGTCCTACGCCGAGTGGCGGCTGGCCAACGACGAGCGCGCCGCCGAGCTCGACCGCATCTCCCGGCGCGAGCTGCCGGCCGGCTGGGCCACCGCGCTGCCGTCGTTCGAGAAGGGCACCTCCATCGCCACGCGCAAGGCGTCCGGCGAGGTGCTCAACGCGCTGGCCCCGGTGCTGCCCGAGCTGTGGGGCGGCTCGGCCGACCTGGCCGAGTCCAACCTCACCACGATGAAGGGCGAGCCGTCCTTCATCCCCGAGGAGTTCCAGACCAAGGACTTCAAGGGCAACCGCTTCGGCCGCACGCTGCACTTCGGCATCCGCGAGCACGCCATGGGCGCCATCCTGAACGGCATCGCGCTGCACGGCGGCACCCGCCCGTACGGCGGCACGTTCCTGGTCTTCTCCGACTACATGCGGCCCGCGGTGCGGCTGGCCGCGCTGATGAAGCTGCCGGTCACGTACGTGTGGACGCACGACTCGATCGGCCTCGGCGAGGACGGCCCCACCCACCAGCCGATCGAGCACCTGTGGGCGCTGCGCGCGATCCCCGGCCTCGACGTGGTGCGCCCGGCCGACGCCAACGAGACGGCGTACGCGTGGAAGGCCGTGCTGGAGCACACCGACCGCCCCGCCGCCCTGGCGCTGACCAGGCAGAACCTGCCGGTCGTGGAGGGCACCAGCGCCGAGGGCGTGGCCCGCGGCGGCTACGTGCTGCGCGAGGCGTCCAACGGCCAGCCGAAGGTCATCGTCATCGCCACGGGCAGCGAGGTGGAGATCGCGCTGAACGGCCGGGAACTGCTGGAGTCGCAGGGCATCCCCACGCGGGTGGTCTCGATGCCGTGTGTCGAGTGGTTCAACGGGCAGGACACCGCATATAAGCAGACGGTTCTGCCCTCGTCGAACAGGGCTCGGGTGGCGGTCGAGGCGGGCATCGCGCTCGGCTGGCACGAGTACGTCGGCGAGTGTGGTGAGGTGGTCAGCCTCGAACACTTCGGTGCCTCTGCGCCGTACAAGACTTTGTACGAGCAGTTCGGGCTGACGGCTGAGCGCGTGGCGGCGGCGGCCAGGGCGAGCCTGGCCAAGCTGGGTCAGGACAAGGGCGAGACGACGGGAAACTGAAGCAGAGATGAGCGAGATCCTCAACAAGCTGTCCGGCCAGGGCGTTGCCATCTGGCTCGACGACATCAGCCGTGAGCGCCTGCGCACCGGCAACCTCGAGCAGGTGATCCGGGAGAAGAACGTGGTCGGGGTGACCTCCAACCCGACCATCTTCGCCAACGCGCTCAGCAAGGGCGACGCGTACAACTCCCAGCTCCACGACCTGGCCGTGCGCGGCGTCGATGTGGGCGAGGCCGTGCGCGCCATCACCACCTACGACATCCGCTGGGCCGCCGACGTGCTGCGCCCGGTCTACGACGCCAGCGGCGGCGTCGACGGCCGCGTGTCGCTGGAGGTGGACCCGCGCCTGGCCCGCGAGAGCGAGAAGACGATCGCCGAGGCCCGCGCGCTGTGGTGGATGGTCGACCGTCCGAACCTCATGATCAAGATCCCGGCCACGGTGGAGGGCCTGCCCGCGATCACGCAGGCGCTGTCCGAGGGCATCAGCGTCAACGTCACGCTGATCTTCTCCCTCGAGCGGTACCGCGCGGTCATGGACGCCTGGCTCGCCGGTCTGGAGGCCGCGCAGGCCAAGGGCCTCAACCTGGCCTCGATCGAGTCGGTGGCCTCGTTCTTCGTCAGCCGCGTCGACACCGAGATCGACAAGCGCCTCGACAAGCTCGGCAAGCCGGAGCTGAAGGGCAAGGCGGGCATCGCCAACGCGCGCCTGGCGTACGCGGCGTTCGAGGAGGTCATGAACTCCGAGCGGTGGCAGCGCCTGCGCGCCGCCGGCGCACGCCCGCAGCGCCCGCTGTGGGCCTCGACCGGCGTCAAGAACCCCGAGTACTCCGACACCATGTACGTCGACCAGCTCGTCGCCCCCGGCACCGTCAACACGATGCCGGAGAAGACGCTCGACGCCACGGCCGACCACGCCAACATCACCGGCGACACCGTCCGCCCGTTCTACGAGCAGGCCTGGAACACCATGGCCGCGCTCAAGGACGCCGGCGTCGACTACGACGACGTGGTGAAGGTCCTGGAGGACGAGGGCGTGGAGAAGTTCGAGGCGTCCTGGAACGAGCTGCTCGAGAGCGTCACCAAGAACCTGGTTCCGTGATGGAGGTGTCCTACCGCGAGGAGGGGGTGGCCTCGGCCGCCTCCTCCGTCGCGGGGCGCCTCGTCGCCGACGGCGTGCCCGCGCGGCTCGCCGGCGGCGACCCCACGCTGTGGGGTGAGGACGCCGAAGCGGAGGCGGCGGTCAGGCTCGGCTGGCTGACCCTGCCCCGCTCCTCCCGCGAGCTGCTGCCCGCCCTGGGCGAGCTCGCGGCGAGGGCCCGCGCCGAGGGCCTGACGAACGTGGTCCTGGCCGGGATGGGCGGCTCGTCGCTGGCGGCGGAGGTCATCTGCGCCACCTGCGACGTGCCGCTCACCGTGCTCGACACGACCGACCCCGGCCAGGTCCGCCGCGCGCTGACCGACGGCCTGGAGGCCACGGTCGTGGTCGTGGCGAGCAAGAGCGGCTCGACCGTGGAGACCGACTGCCATCTGCGGATCTACGAGCGGCTCTTCGCGGACGCGGGCATCGACCCCGCGGGCCGCATCGTGGTCGTCACCGACCCCGGCTCGCCGCTGGCGCGGCGGGCCGCCGAGGCCGGCTTCCACCTGGTGCTCGGGCCCGAGGACGTGGGCGGCCGCTACTCGGCGCTGTCGGCGTTCGGGCTGGTGCCCGCCGCGCTGGCGGGGGCCGACGTGGCGCGGCTGCTCGACGAGGCCGAGGAGGTGCTGCCGCTGCTGTCGCTCGACAGCGGCAACCCCGGGCTCGACCTGGGCGCGGCGCTCGGCGGCGCGGCGCTGGCCGGGCGCGACAAGCTGGTCCTGGAGGACCAGCTCTCGCCCATCTTCGGGCTGCCCGACTGGATCGAGCAGCTCGTCGCCGAGTCCACCGGCAAGCAGGGCAGGGGCATCCTGCCGGTCGTCGGCGCCGACCCCAACAGGTCGGGCGACGAGCTGGTCGTGGCGATCGAGTCCGACGTCGGCGACGTGCGCGTGGACGGTCCGCTGGGCGCGCAGTTCCTGGTCTGGGAGTACGCCACCGCCGTCGCCGGGCTGCTGCTGGAGGTCGACCCGTTCGACCAGCCGAACGTGGCCGAGTCGAAGGAGAACACCGCCGCCCTGCTGACCCTGCCCGACCTGCCGACCGGCGCGCCCGCGTTCGTGGACGGCCCGGTCGAGGTGTACGGGTCGGCGACGGCCAAGGACCTGCCGGGGCTGTTCGGCGAGCTGCTGCACGCGATCCCCGGCGACGGCTACCTGGCGATCACGGCTTATCTGGACCGGCTGGCCGCCTTCGACGCGCCGGTGCCCGACGGGGCCGACTTCGAGCAGATGACCGATGCGTGGATGATGGCCGATCCGCTGACGTTGCGGACGCTGCTCGCGCTGCGCACCGACCGGCCGGTGACGTTCGGCTGGGGGCCGCGGTTCCTGCACTCCACCGGGCAATATCACAAGGGCGGGCCGCAGAACGGCGTGTTCCTGCAGATCACGGGGGCGGTGACCGAGGACGTCGCCGTACCCGGCAGGCCGTACAGCCTGGGCCGGCTGCAGCTCGCCCAGGCGCTGGGGGACCTGGGGGCGCTGGAGACCCGCGGGCGCCCGGCCGTACGCCTGCATTTGACCGACCGCGCGGCGGGTGTCGCGCGTTTGCTCGAGGCCGCACAGGAGGCTTGAGATGACAGACCCGGCAGCACCCGCGGAGGAAGCCGCCACCGTGGCGGCGGCCGTCGCGGGCACCGCCACGACCGAGGCAGTGGCAGCCGCCAACCCGCTGCGCGACCCGCGCGACAAGCGGTTGCCCCGGGTGGCGGGACCGTGCGTGATGGTGTTGTTCGGCGTGACGGGTGACCTGGCCAAGCGCAAGCTGCTACCGGCGATTTACGACCTGGGGAACCGGGGGCTGCTGCCGCCCGGCTTCTCGCTGGTCGGGTTCGCCCGGCGCGATTGGAAAGACCAGGATTTCGCCCAGTTGACGCACGACGCCGTCAAGGCGCATGCCCGGACCCCCTTCCGCGAGGAGGTCTGGAAGCAGATCCGCGAGGGCATCCATTTCGTTCCCGGCGAGTTCTCGGACGACGGGGCGTTCGACGCGCTGGCCATGGCGTTGGCTGAGATCGACGAGACCCGCGGCACGGGCGGAAACTACGCTTTCTACCTGTCGGTGCCGCCGAAGTTCTTCCCCGTGGTGGTGGAGCAGCTCAAGCGCACCGGGCTGTCCGACGCGCCCGAGGGCTCGTGGCGGCGCGTGGTGATCGAGAAGCCGTTCGGGCACGACCTGCAGTCGGCCCACGAGCTGAACGAGATCACCACCTCGGCCTTCCCGGAGAGCTCGATCTTCCGGATCGACCACTACCTGGGCAAGGAGACCGTCCAGAACATCATGGCGCTGAGGTTCGCCAACAACCTCTACGAGCCGATCTGGAACCGCAGCTTCGTCGACCACGTGCAGATCACGATGGCCGAGGACATCGGCATCGGCGGCCGCGCCGGCTACTACGACGGCATCGGCGCCGCCCGCGACGTCATCCAGAACCACCTGCTCCAGCTCCTCGCGCTCGTCGCGATGGAGGACCCGACCTCCTTCGAGGCCAACTCGCTGCGGCGCGAGAAGGAGAAGGTGCTCAAGGCCGTGCGGCTGCCCGCCAACCTGGGCCTCAACACCGCGCGCGGCCAGTACTCCGCGGGCTGGCAGGGCGGCGAGAAGGTCGTCGGCTACCTGCAGGAGGAGGGCATCTCGCAGGAGTCCATCACCGAGACCTACGCCGCCGTCAAGCTGGAGATCGCCAACCGGCGCTGGGCCGGGGTGCCGTTCTACCTGCGCACCGGCAAGCGCCTGGGCCGCCGCGTCACCGAGGTGGCCGTGGTGTTCCAGCGGGCGCCGCACCTGCCGTTCAGCAAGGACGACACCGAGATCCTCGGCCAGAACGCGCTGGTGATCCGGGTCCAGCCGGACGAGGGCATCACGGTGCGGTTCGGCTCCAAGGTGCCGGGGACGGCGATGGAGGTGCGCGACGTCTCCATGGACTTCGCCTACGGCGAGTCGTTCCTGGAGTCGTCGCCGGAGGCGTACGAGCGGCTGCTGCTCGACGTGATGATCGGCGATCCGCCGCTCTTCCCGCACCAGCGGGAGGTGGAGCTGTCGTGGAACATCCTCGACCCGATCGAGGAGTTCTGGGCCACGCAGGGACAGCCGGAGCCGTACGAGTCCGGCTCGTGGGGGCCCGAGTCGGCCGACGCGATGATGGCCCGCGACGGCCGCGTGTGGAGGAGGCTCTAGATGACAACGTTCATGCTCACGGACACCACGGCCGGGAAGATCGCCGCCCAGCTCACGCACCTCCGTCACCAGATGGGCGCGCCCGCCATCGGCATGGTGCTCACGCTCGTCGTGGTCAGCGAGGAGCGCCACCAGTACGACGCGCTCCGCGCGGCCACCGAGGCGGCCCGCGAGCACCCCTCGCGCATCATCGTGGTGATCAAGCGTGAGCCGGAGGAGGCCATCAGGCTCGACGCCGAGCTGCGCATCGGCGAGAACACGCCCGGCGAGGTGGTGGTGCTGCGCCTGTACGGCGAGCTCACCGACCACGCCGACTCCGTGGTCAGCCCGCTGCTGCTGCCCGACACGCCCGTCGTGGCGTGGTGGCCGGGCGCGGCCCCCGACGCGCCGTCCAAGGACGCGATCGGGGCGCTGGCGCAACGGCGCATCACCGACGCCAAGGGCTTCGACGACGGCGGCGTCAAGTCGCTGGTCATCCGGGCCAAGGGGTACGCGCGCGGCGACACCGACCTGTCCTGGGCGCGGCTGACGCCGTGGCGCAGCCTGCTGGCCGCCGCGTTCGACCAGCCGGTGGGCAAGGTACGCAAGGGCACCGTGGAGGCCTCCCCCGGCCACCCGAGCGCGCCGCTGCTGGCCGCCTGGATGTCGGAGCGGCTCGGCGCCCCGATCAAGGTCGTCGACTCCCCCGGCCCCGGCCTGACCTCCGTACGCCTGCAGCTCGGCGACGGCGAGCTCGCGGTCGTCAGGACCGACGCCCGCCTGGCCACGCTCTCCCGCCCCGGCCAGCCCGACAGGAACGTGGCCCTGGCCAGGCGGCAGACCTCCGAGCTGATGGCCGAGGAGCTGCGCAGGCTCGACACCGACGAGATCTATGAGGCCGCGGTCAAGCGGTTCGCGAGGACGTACAAGGGATGACGGCAGTTCAAGGGGAGACGACCATGAGCGTTCCCGGCATCGTCGTTCACCGCGACGCCGACGTCCTGGCCAAGGCCGTCGCCGCGCGGATCATCACCCGGCTGGTCGACGCGCAGTCGGCCAAGGGCTCGGCGTCGATCGTGCTGACGGGCGGCACCGTCGGCATCGCCACCCTGGCGGCCATCGCCGCCACCCCCGCCAGGGACGCCGTCGACTGGCGGCGCCTGGACATCTGGTGGGGCGACGAACGCTTCCTCCCCACCGGCGACAAGGAACGCAACGAGACCGGCGCCCGCGAGGCCCTGCTGGATCACGTGGACGTGGACCCCGCACGGGTGCACGTCATGCGCGGCCCCGACTCCGGCATGACGGCCGAGGAGTCGGCCGACGCGTACGCCACCGAGCTGCGCCAGGCCGCCAGGCCCGAGGACCACGGGCCGGTGCCGAGCTTCGACGTGATGCTGCTCGGCATGGGCCCCGACTCCCACGTGGCCTCCCTCTTCCCCGGCATGCCCGCGCTCTACGACACCCGCCCGGTGGTGGCGGTGCACGGCTCCCCCAAGCCGCCGCCCACCCGCATCTCCCTGACCCTGCCCGCCATCCAGGCCTCCCGCGAGGTGTGGGTGGTGGCGGCGGGCGAGGAGAAGTCGGGCGCGGTCCGGCTCGCCCTGTCGGAGTCCGGGCCCGTCCAGGTGCCCGCGGCGGGGGCACGGGGGCGGAGGCGGACGTTGTTCCTGCTGGATCGGACGGCGGCGAGCAAGATCCCGCCGGGGCTGGGGCGGCTGGCGTCGCCGTGAGGCGCTAAGGGGGCGGCGGGGCGCCGAGGTCGCACGTGAACATCTCGGCGAACCGCCGCTGGGCGATTCTCATGAGCTGGACTAGGTCGTGGTCCTGGTCGCGGGCGGGGTTCCGTTTGACGTAGATGGTGATGAGCGGACGCCGGTCCCCGCACCGGAACCAGGCACCGGCCGCGCGGAAGGGATGGCCGCGAATCGTGTGGTCGCCCATCGAGCCCTTGCCGAGCTCCGCGGGCAGCTCCACCCGCCCCTCCCGCGCGGCGCTGCCCGCGAAGTTCGTCAGGTGCCTTTCCTCGGCGGATCGTTCGTAGCCGGTGATGAGAAGGCTCTGCTCGCCGTTCGAGATCACGCAGGTGTCGCCGATTTCGCTGCGCTGACCCGGCCCAGCCTTGATCGCGCCGTTGTACCCGGAGACCTCGGACACCACGGCCTGAGGGATGAAGCTGCACAGGTGTGGCGCGCTGTCGGTGATCGGACGTCGCTCCGGCTGCGTGGGGGACGCCGGAGTGCCGGAGCCACCCGGCGTGCAGGAGGCGACCGCGGCTGCGATCAGAACGGCCGGCCATCCCCTCGCGGCCCTCACTTCTTGTCCCCAAGCGCGCTCAGATCGGTCTTCAGAGCCTCCATGCCCTGTCTCGTGGCCATTTCCGCGTCGGTGTGATTGCTCGGAACCTTGGCGTGGATCTCCAGCCACGCGACAAAGGCGTCATATTCGTCCCTGGTCATCTGAAGCGGCGGCACGATCCGCGGAGGGTCACCGGTGACGAACGACCCGGTGAGCCCTTGACCGTCGTGATAGCCGTGACTCGCCATCGAGGACTCGAGCATCTGCTTCAGGAGGTTGTCGACGGCCTGCTCGTTGGACGAACCGGCGGCGTAACCCTTGGCCGCGTTTCCGCCGCCGTGCCCGCTCTGCTTCATCAGCCAGTCGCCGGCCTTGGCATGGCCGTCCTTGACGAAGCTCTCGTAGAGGCTCTCGAGCGCCTTGAACCCCAGCTGGCCCGCCTGTTTGGCGAAGGGCAGCGGGACCAGCCCGATGCCGTCCTGCACCAGCTTCGACAGCGACGCGTCGGCCTCGTCAGCCTCCTTGCCCCGTGCGACCAGGGCGTGCTGGCGGGCGCCGACGATGTGGCCGATCGCCTTGGCGTTCCATCCGATCACGTTGTTCAGCCAGTCGTTGTTCCTGGCCGCGATGGCCTGGTCCACCTTCATCCGCATGTGCGCGACCTCTCCCATGAGCAGCGCGTTGTAGGCGCGCTCGTCGGCAGCGACGTCGAGCAGCACCAGGTCGAGATCGGTCGGGTTGAACCGGGCGACGGGCCGCCCGTCCACGTTGCCGGTGACCTCGTCGGCCGGAAGCCGCGCGTAGTTCTTGTAGTACGAGGTGACGATGTCATCGGCGTGCTCGGCCAGAACACGCCCCATGTTGTCCCGCATGCCGGACATCAGGTCGAGCTCGGCGACGTCCTTCAGCTGGATCTGCCCGGTGCCGTCGAACGACACCCGCCGTCGCACGTCGTCGGCCAGCACCTGCGTCGCCAGGACCGTCAACCGTTTGGAGGTCTCGCCGGAGCCCTTCATCGCGGCTTCCAGCACTTCGCCGAGCGCTTCACCGCGGTCGCCGGCTCCCCACTGGGGTCGCCGCTCGGACAACAGGTACTTGAGATCTCCGCCGTCTCCCAGCAGCGCCTGGGCTGTGCCTCTGGAGGCGCCCGCCAGACGCATCAGCGCGCCGATCGGGTCGGCAGCGCCGATGTCCGGCGAGCCGGGGAACGGCCGCGTACCCGCCGGTGCGGCCAGCGCGTAGCGGTCGCTGTCGCGGATCAGCGGCATGATCGGGTGTTCCCGCCGGTAGTCGCGATCCCAGCGGATCATGTCACGGCCGATCGTGCTCATGAACCACTCGCTGTAGGGCGTCGGGGATGCCATGGCCAGGATCTGACCGAGCGCCCAGTATCCGGGATAGTCGATTCCTTCCCTTCCCGGCGTCTCGATGGACCGTCTGCACTGTCTCTTGAGCTCCTCCGCGAACCGCCTGCCGACCCGCGGTCCACCGCCGCCGCCGGTTCCGGCGGCGAGTGCCTGGCTCAGCATCGTGAGCACCTCGCCGTTCTCGCGCCGCATCGCCTCGACCGATTCCGGACCGGCGACGATCGCCTTGCGCACCCGCCGCCCCATCTCCGCGGGCAGGGTGACGAGGGCGTACGGGCCGAGCTCTTCGAGCAGGGCGGTGGCGAACGCCGGGTCGGGCAACCGATCCTGGTGAGCCGTCAACTGCCTGCGGGCATCGGCGTCCCCGCGGGCAGCGGACTCGATCAACGGCGCGGCGAGCTTCGCCGCGGCGCGGGTCTTCGCCGGGATCAGGCGAGACTCGTCGACGGACACCTTCCCCGGCGGCACGACCGCTCCGGCTGCTGGATTGCCGAACACGTCGGTGTCGACGTTCTCCGCCTCGTAGGCGAGATCGCGCCGCCGGTAGAGATCGGGTGCCTGATCGGTCAGCCATCGGCCTGCCCGATCGATGGCCGTGACCCCTGGATGGGTGATGCCGAGCATGTCCATGAGCCCGCGCAACTGCGCGGCGCAGTCGGCCAGGTCCCGGCCGGCGTTCTGCACACCGCTCCCGAGCCGGTGCATCTCCCGCGGATCGATGGAGGAGAAGGCCATGTCGCCTCACCCGTCCTCGGCGGGCATGCGGGCGAGCAGGTCGCGGATCTCACCGATGACGTCCCGCAACCCCTGCCACAGCTCCGACCGGCGGCGCACCAGCTCACCGGCGAAGAGGTCGGCGGCCGAGCCCGTCCAGGCGCTCCCGCCCGCCAGCTGACCGACCGGCTGGTCGAGGCAGTGCCAGTAGCGGTCGGACAGCTCCTGGGCGCGGCGCAGCGCTATCACGGCATCGTCTCGCGTTGCCATCAGGGCCTCCCACCGGCGTTGTGCGCGCCACCCCTCTCCCCGGATGCAACGCCTCTCCACGATGGTGTGCGAGGGACGGAAGTGTCACATGCCATAAGCAGACGGCATCACGTTCCGCTACAAACCCGGCTTCCCGGTCGCGACCAGCGCGTCGATCTCGGCAAGCAGTTCCTGTTTGCGCCCCTCCCCCAGATACGACGCCCGCACCCCGTTCCGCGCGAACTGCGCCAGTTCCTCCTTCCCGAACCCGAACACCCGGTGCGCCACCCGGTACTCCTCCGCCAGCGTCGTGGCGAACATGGGCGGGTCGTCGCTGTTCAGCGTCACGTACAGGCCCTCCTCCAGCATCCGGGGCAGCGGGTGGTCCTCGATGCGGGCGACCTGGCCGGTGCAGACGTTGGAGGTGGGGCACACGTCCAGCGGGAGCTGGGTGTCGCGGAGGTGGGACACCAGGCGGGGGTCCGGGAGGCAGTTGATGCCGTGGCCGATGCGCTCGGCGCCGTAGCCGTCGATGACCTCCCAGATCGTCTCCGGGCCGGTCATCTCGCCGCCGTGCGGGACGCTGTGGAGGCCGGCGGCGCGGGCGGCGGAGAAGGCGGAGCGGTAGATGTCGCGGTATTTCGGGCGTTCCTGTTCTATGCCGCCGATGCCGAAACCTACCAGGGCGGCGGGAGGTTCCTGGAGGGCGTGCTCCAGCGTCACCTTCGCGGCCTCCTCGCCGTACTCGCCCGGGATGTCGAAGATGTAGGCCATCTCCACCCCGTGATCGGTCAGGGAGCGGCGGGCGGCCAGGTCGAGGGCCTCGGTGACCTCGCGCATGGGCATGCCGACCATGCGGTGGGCGTACGGGGTGACCTGGAGTTCCACGTAGCGGGCACCCTGGGGGGCGAGGTCGCGGGCCAGGCCGAGGACGAGGGTGGCGACGTCCTCCGGCTCGCGTACGAGTGCGTTGACGGCCCGGTAGACGCGGGCGAAGTGGGGGAAGTCGACGAAGCGGTAGAACTCGCGCAGTTCCTCCTCCGTGGTGGGCACCGCGCTGTCGGGGTGGCGGCGCGACAGCTCCAGCACGGTCGTGACCGAGGCCGAGCCCACCAGGTGGACGTGCAGCTCGACCTTGGGGAGGGCGTCGATGAAGGCGTCGATGGTCATGCGGATGACCTTAGGGGTGATATTTCGCGAAAAAAAAAGGGTTGGGGCGGAATCTCACGTGAGATTGTCAAGTTCCGCGGCTAGGCTAGGCTGGGCCGGTGACCAACGCCGAAGCGTACGATCGCGGCTTCGCCCACCTCAGCTCCCACACCGTCGGCCCCCTCCTGGCCGCGGCCCGGGAGAGCCGCGCCCCGCGCCTGCTGGACGTCGGCTGCGGCACCGGTGTGGTGACGGCGGCGGCGCTCGCGCTGGGGGCCGAGGTCACGGCCGTCGACTGCGATCCGGTCATGCTGCGGCTGATCGCCCGGCGGCATCCGTACGCCACCATCCGCCAGGCCGCGCTGCCCGAGCTGCCGTTCGACGACGAGCAGTTCGACTGCGTCGCCGGGAATTTCGTCATCAACCACGTGCCCGACGCCGCCGCGTCGCTCCGGGAGCTGCGCCGCGTGCTGCGCCCGTCCGGCGCGCTCGCCCTGACCTGGTGGAAGGCCGACGAGATGACGGCCACGAGCGTCTTCACCGAGGCCATCGCCGCGACCGGGGTGCCCTACGACCCTCCGGCCCGTCCGTTCGCCGCCCATGCCACGCCGCCGTCGTTCATCGCCCTGCTGGAGGGGGCGGGGTTCAGGGAGGCGGCGGTGGAGGCGGTCCGGTGGCGCCACCAGGTGGATCTGGCGGCGTGGTGGGCGGATGTGGTGGAGGCGGGCGGGCCGAGGTTCGGGATGATCGGCGGCCAGCCGCCGGCGGTCGCGGAGCGCATCCGGGCCGAATATCTGCGGCTCGCGGCCCCGTACGCCGGGGAGGGGTTCCCCGTCTGCGCCTACCTGGCCCGGGCCACCAGATAGGCGGGCCGCGCCCGACGGGTCAGCGGTTCCAGCGCGCCCAGGCGGTGACCACCGGCATGAGCACGCCGTCCACCGACTCCGCCACGAACACCTCGTCGAACTGCGGCCCGGTGAAGATCATGCGATGCCACACCAGCGCCTCCGCGACGCCGAACAGCCGCCCGGCGTCGACGGGCCCGGCCAGTTCGCCCCGCTCGACGGCCCGCTCGAGCAGCGCGTCCACGTCGCCGAGGTTCCTGGCCGGCATGTGGGCGCGCAGGGTGCGGGCCGGCTCCTGGTCGGACACCAGCGTCGAGGACAGCCCGATGACGAGCGCGTGCTTGCGCTCCACCGCCTCGCACAGGCCGCGGAAGATGGAGGCCAGGTCGCCGCGGAGGGAGCCGGTGTCCTGCCCCGGCGGCGCGTCCGTGTCGAAGCGCCGGCAGATGACGTCGACGACCAGCTCCGGCTTGCCCGCCCAGCGCCGGTAGATGGTGGCCTTGCTGGCCCTGGCCCGTTTGGCGATCTGGTCGACGGTCATGCGGTCGTAGCCGACCTCGGACAGCAGCTCCACGGTGGCGTCGAGGATGGCCCTGTCACGGTCAGGGTCGAGGGGAGCCACGTGCACGTCCTTCAGCGGTTGGCCAGCTCGTCGAATCGTACGCCCGTCAGCTCCATGGACACCTCCCACAGCCGCGCCGCAAGCTCCTGCGAGCGGGCCTTCTCCGAGGGCCGTAGCAGCTTGGCCTTGGGCCCGACGTACTCGCCCCCGCGCACGTCCGGCGAGGTCGCGGCGTACAGCGAGGGCACGGCGCCGGCCGCGGCGGACCTCAGCAGCAGCCGCACGAGCGGCTGGAGCGGCCCGAGTTTCACGATGTTCGTGGCGGTCGTGCCGGGGTGGACCGCGATGCTCTTCAGGTCCACGCCGGCGCGCTCGGCCCGCCGCTGCAGCTCCAGCGCGAACAGCAGGTTGGCGAGCTTGGAGCGCCCGTACGCGGACATGCGCCCGTAGCCGCGCTCCAGGCCCAGGTCGTCGAAGTCGATCCGGCCGGCGGCGTGCGCGTCGCTGGACACCGTCACCACCCGCGCGCCGGGACGGGCGGCCAGCAGGGGCAGGAGCAGCCCCGTGAGCGCGAAATGCCCCAGGTGGTTGGTGCCGAGCTGCATCTCGAAGCCGTCCCTGGTCCGCTGCCTGGAGATCAGGGCGACGCCCGCGTTGTTGACGAGCAGGTCCAGCTCGCTCACTCCTGCGGCGAACCGCCTGACCGAGGCGAGGTCGGCCAGGTCGAGCCGGCCGAACTCGACCCGCGCGTCGGACGCCTCTCGCAGGATCAGCCGGACGGCCTCCGCGCCCTTGTCCGGGTCGCGCGCCGCCACGACGACGTGGGCGCCGTGCCGGGCCAGCTCCAGCGCGGTGGGCAGGCCGATGCCGCTGTTGGCGCCGGTCACGACCGCGGTCCTGCCGGTCAGGTCGGGCATGGAGGCGGGGCTCCACGTCGTCATCGCCACTCCTGGTGTACGAGACCGTTTCGTACACCATACCTCAGCGGAGCGCCGGCTCAAGATCCTCGTCGTCGTCCCCGAGAGGGCCGCCGTCCACCAGGCCGTGCTCGGTCAGCTCCCAGAAGTGGCGCCGGTCCGGCCTGGCGAGCTGCCACAACGCCTTGTAGGCGGCCACGCTCATCAGCGCCCAGTAGAGCGGGATGGACAACATCGCCCGGACCGCCGGGAAGAGCCCGCGCTCCAGGCAGCCGGCCATCATGCAGTAGACCATCAGGAAGTTGCCGATCACCATGGCCGCGGCGCCGCAGTAGAGCGAGACGGGCGGGAAGAACGCCTGCACGTACCGGGTGCCGGTGCACAGGTAGAGCAGCGTCAGCCCCCAGAAGAACGGGTTCGCCAGCGTGGTCAGCGTGGACAGGCCCATCGTGAGATGGAAGGCGAGGGTCCGCTTCGTCCCCAGTTGCCGCCACAGGCGCACCGGGTGCCGGGTGTGGACGAGCCAGGTCTGCAGGTAGCCCTTGATCCAGCGGCTGCGCTGGCGGATCCAGTTGCCCAGGCGGCTGTTGGCCTCCTCCTCGGTGACCGAGACCATCATGCGCACGTCCCAGCCGCGCCGGGCGATGCGGATGCCAAGGTCGGCGTCCTCGGTGACGTTGTACGGGTCCCAGCCGCCCAGCGCGAGCAGCGCGTCGGTGCGGAAGTGGTTGGAGGTGCCGCCCAGCGGGATCGGCAGCCGGTAGCGGTCGAGCCCGCGCAGCATGAGGCTGAAGTGGGTGGCGTACTCGGCGGAGAAGCAGCGGGTCAGCCAGTTCGTCCAGGGGTTCCAGTACTGGAGCTCGGCCTGGACGCAGACCACCCTGCCCGGCAGCGCCCGGAAGGCGAGCACGGCCTTGCGGAGCTGGTCGGGCTCTGGCCGGTCCTCGGCGTCGTAGACCACCACGAACTCGCCGCGCGCCCGGGCGAGCCCGATGTTGCACGCCTTCGGCTTGGTCCGCGGCGTGGACGGCGGCACGAGCACCACCTCGAACGGCGCGCCCAGCTCCGGCAGCGCCGCGCGGGTCTCGTCGTCGTCCTCCTCGATCAGCAGCAGGATCTGCAGGGACTCGGCCGGGTAGTCGAGCCTCGCCAGGCGCTCCAGCAGGAACGGCAGCACCGCGGCCTCGCGGTACAGCGGCACCAGCACCGTGTAGGACGGCAGTGACCCGCCGGACAGCCGGTGCAGGCCGGCCTCGTCCGGATCGATGACCGAGGCTCCCCACGCTCCCAGCACGACGGCCGTCTTGAAGACGAGCACGAGGAGGTAGACCGCGGTGGCGAGCGCGACGGCGGCCTGGCACCACCACAGCGGCGACGGCCCCCACCCGAACGCCAGGTGCGCGAGCAGCGCGACGGCGATCACCCCCAACGCCAGGACGGCGCAGGCGGCCTGCCCGCGGCTGAGCAGGCGCCTGGCGCTGAGCTCCGCGTCGAGGACGCCGATGCTCGCGTGCCCGGCTCGCTCGCGAGGTGGCGTGGTCATGACACTCGCCTCCGATAGATGTGCTGGACGGCGTCCCGGTAGACCAGCGTGAAGTCATGCGTCAGCGAGGGCCGGTCGCGAAGCGCGCGCCAGGTCCGGTCCTCCCTGCCCGGGGCGGTGCGCGCGTAGATCCACCCGATCCCCTCGCCTGCCGGATCCCGCAGCGCCTGCTCCCACAGGCGGAAGCTGCCCTCGTAGACGATCCGCCCCAGCGGGATGCGGGAGTCGAAGGCGGCGATCTCGTTGCCGTGGTTCTCCATGAGCACCAGCCCGCCGTCGTAGTGGCGCCGCCACCAGTCCACCGCCCGCGCGACGGCGCGCTCGTCGCGGCCCGCGTGCCAGCTCATCGGCTCGGCGAGCGTCGCGGTGCCGGGCACCGCCACGACGGTGGCGATCATGCCGCAGGCCAGCGCGGCGCGGGCCCAGCGGACCCGCGGCGGGGCGAGCGACACCAGGTAGCCGGCGAAGACCGCGGCGCCCAGCGCCATCACCAGCGCGAAGCGCACGTTGTAGAAGCTGCCGTGCACCTCCGGCACGTGGAGCGGGCGCTGGCCCAGGTACAGGGCGAGGACGAAGAACGGCACGAAGATCAGCAGCGTGTACGGGGCCACGTCCTCCACCCGGAGCCGGCGCCGCCAGGCGTACACCAGCGCTCCGGCCGCGCCCGCCAGCGGTGTCAGGAGGCCGAGCGCGTGCGCCATGGCGTGGGCGTAGGTGCTCGCGGCGACGCCCAGCGCGCCGATGTTCGGGTCGTCGGGCGAGACCCACAGCGCCGGCTTGGCGTACTCGCCGGAGTGCCAGTACAGCCAGTCATCGAAGATCAGCCAGCTCCAGGCCACCCAGCCCGCGATCCCGGCGAACGCCGCCACCCCGAAGAAGATCAGGTGTGCCTCCAGCCGGGCGAGATCGCGCCAGCGGCGGAAGGAGACGTACCCCACCACGGCCGTCATGGCCACCGCCAGCACCCAGCCCTCGTAGCGGGTCAGCGTGGCCAGCAGCGTCGCCGCCGAGGCGATCGCGAGCTGCGTGTGCCGTCCGGTGCGGCACCATTGCGCCAGGTGGTGCACCGCCGCGGCGATGCAGGCGAACAGCAGCAACTCGGTCATCGGGGTGCTCTGCAGGTAGAGCACGTTGGGGTTGAGCGCGAGCAGCCCGGCCGCCGTGACCCCGGCCGCCCTGCGGCGCGCGCGCTCGGCGCCCGCCGTCCCGGCGGCGATCAGGTACGCGTACCGCACGGTCACCACGTACGAGGCCATCGAGATCAGCGAGCCCGCCAGCCCCGAGTAGAACAGCGCGTCGTGCCAGACGACGGGCAGGGCCAGCAGGTGCGGCAGCGGCGGCCAGACGCCGCCGAGCTGGGCCAGCCCGGGGGTCGGGCTGTCGATGACCCGGCGGGCGATGAGCAGGTGCGAGCCGCTGTCGTTGTAGGCCAGCACGGAGCCCAGGTCCAGGTGGTACAGGCAGGCCAGGACCGACAGCACCACGCTCGCCGCCGTCACCAGGGCGAGCACCGGGTCCCGCGGCATCCGCCAGGCCGGGCGGCGCGCGCCGAGGCTGAGGCCCGCCCTGGCCCGTGAGACGGCGCGCGGCGCCGGAGCACGGCCCTGCCGGGACAGCGGGAGCTCGACGATCCGCACGTCTCCCCGCGCCGACGCCAGGGACGCGGGCCGCGCCGTCCCGCCGTGGCCCCACTCCTCCAGCAGCCACCGGTCGAGCAGCCGGTAGGAGCAGAGGCCGCCCCGCGCGCGGCTCCTCGGCAGCAGGCGGTCCCACGCGGCCCAGGGCAGCACGGTGGCGCGGCGGGTGCGTGACCGCGCCCGCTCCGGCGTCCCGACCACGGCGTCGGCCCGTTCCTCGCGCTGCACGCGCAGGAGCACGGGCAGGTCGGCGGCGTGGATCCGGTCGCCCGGCCCGACCAGCACGAGCCTGCGCATGTCGGTGCGCTCCAGCGCGGCCAGCACGCCTGCCCGCTCGGCCTCCGCCGAATCCGGCTCACCTTCGTGCGGCACGGTCAGGACGCGGTCGGGATAGCGCGAGGCCAGCATGTCCAGGGCGCCGGGGACGCCACGGGGCTCGCCGACGATGACGATCCGGTGCTCCAGACCCGCCTCCGCCAGCGTGGCGAGCAGCGATTCGACTTCGTGTTCCAGGCATTCGGGCCGGGAGCGCGCGGGGAAGACCACGGCGACGCCGTCGTCCTTCCCCACCGGGTTCAGGCCTGGCGGATGCTCCTGGGACGGCATGCGATGCTCACCGCCTCCGCGCCGCGCCGGCGGTGAATGCCAGACGGAAATATCCGAGATTAACGCGCAAGCTCGCCATCGCCCCGAATCGCAGAACGCGCACATCTCTACAAGTCATGTCTCTCCAACCATGCGATTCGAAAAGGCCACAGGTCGCCAGATTCACGGGGCCGGAAGATTTGCCCGTACCGCCCAACCGACACCGATTATCACTGTTGTCGCAGCTCAGAGCCGTGATATCGCCCCTCAAAGCCTGGCAAAGACTCGTATTGTCCGCACAGGTCGATAGATGTCCGCTTTATGCAGAATGCCGTAGCGATCGCGGACACACCCCGGAAACAGGGCGTGTGCATCCGGAGAATTCACGTGCTCGCAGTTAGCATGACTCCGCGATATTCGCGATGTTCACGTCGCCGAGCGCTAACCAGACCTACGCCGACAAGTGCTTCGACGTGGCCGGCATCAGCGCGGAGGACCGGGCCCCGATCATCCAGTTCGGCTGCGACGAGGAGGTCCACCAGCGCTTCAGGATCCGCCACCTGCCCGACGGCTCGGTGGCGATCCAGACCTTCAACGGCAAGTGCCTCGACGTCCTGCACGGCAGTGCCGACGACGGCGCGCCGATCGTCCAGTTCCGCTGCCACCTCAACCCCAACCAGCGCTTCCAGCTCGCGCCGGCCAGCCGCGGCCGCGTGGAGATCCGCACCTTCGCCGGCAAGTGCCTGGACGTGCGCGAAGGCAGCCTGAACGACGGCGCGCCGATCATCCAGTTCCGCTGCCACGGCGGCGTGAACCAGCGCTTCCACCTCGCGTCCGAGCCGTGGTCCGGCATGTGAGCAACGCGCCGGCCCGCCGGCGGCTGCAGGCGCAGGACCCTGCGCCTGCAGCCGCGCTGGCCAGCGGGGACATCGTCATCCCCGTGCTTGACGAGGAGCGCGCGCTGCCCGGCTGCGTCCGGACGCTGGCCGCCTACCTCGACGCGTTCCCGCTGCCGTGGCGGATCACGATCGTGGACAACGGCAGCACCGACGGCACCTGGCGGGTCGCCACCGCGCTGGCCGCGGAGCTGGAGCAGGTGCACGCCCGGCGGCTGGGCATCCGCGGCCGGGGCGCGGCGCTGCGGGCGGCCTGGCAGGACAGCTCGGCCGACATCGTCGCCTACATGGACGTCGATCTGTCCACCGACCTCGACGCCCTGTTCCCGCTGGTCGCCTCGGTGGCCAGCCGCCATTCCGAGCTCGCCGTCGGCACCCGCCTGGCACCCGGCGCGCGCACGCGCCGCTCGCTGCGCCGCGAGGTGGTGTCGCGGGGCTACAACGCCCTGCTCAGGCACGGGTTCGGGGTCCGGTTCAGCGACGCGCAGTGCGGGTTCAAGGCCGCCAGGACGGACGTGGTCAGGCCGCTGCTGGGCAAGGTCGAGGACGACTCCTGGTTCTTCGACACCGAGTTGCTGCTGCTGGCCGAGCACAACGGGCTGCGGGTGCACGAGGTGCCGGTCGACTGGATCGAGGACACCGACTCGCGGGTACGCGTCGTCAGGACCGCCATCGACGACCTCAAGGGCCTGGCCAGGGTCGCCTGGTCGATCTCCAGGGGGCGGGCCCGGGTGGAGGTGGCGCGGCCGGAGCCGACGCCCACGCATCCTGACGCGGTGGTCGCCCGGCCCCGCGAGGCCACGTTCCTGTCGTTCGCCATGGTCAACGCGGTCTCCTGCGCGCTGTACGCGCTGGTCTACCTCAGCCTGCGCGAGATCTGGTCCCCCGCCGCCACGAACCTCGGCGCCGTCGCCCTGACCTTCCTGGTGAGCGGCGCGGTCCCGCGCCGGTGGACGGTCACCCGGCTCAGGCGCGCCGCCGTGCGCGTGCGCTCCGCGGCGCGCTTCTCCATGGTGTACGCCCTGACCACCGCCGCCGTGCTGGCGGTGCCGGCAGCCGCGGGACGGGCGGCGGAGGTGGGCGCGGTGCTCGCCGCGTATGACCCGCTCGCGCTGTCCCGCTGGATCGCCGGGAGCAGGAGGACCCGGCAACGGTCATGGACGCGCCGCCGCCGCAACGCGCACCGCCGGATGGCATGCCGCCGGATAGCCCGCCGCCACCGCTTCCGATCCCCCGTCTGACGCCGCCGGGCGGCCCGCGTACCCGCTAGCGCTGCCGGGCGGCCCGTGTATCCGCTGGCGCTGCCGGGTGTGCCACGCCCCGGCTTCTAGCGCTCCAGGCGTTGCCGGGCGTGCCGCTCCTCCCGCTGGGTCACCTCCAGCCGCTGACGGGCCTCGTCCAGCTTCTTGCGGGCCTTGGCCAGCTTCTTCTCCAGCCGCGCGACCTTCTCCGCCCGCTCGTCGTGCTCCGCGCGGGCGGCCTCCAGCTCCCCCAGCCACTCCTGGTGCGCCGCCTCCGCCTCCTGGCGTTCGCGAGCCTTCCTGGCCTCGGCCTCCTCACGGGCGCGCGCCTGCGCAGCCTCGTCCTCGGCCCGCTCCTCCGCGCTGCGCCTCCTCCGGGAGACCGGCGCGCGCGGGATGGGCGCGGGCGCGAACCCGCTGTACTGCAATGGCTTGGCCAGGCGCCCCTGGCGCACCTCCGCGGCCGCCCCGGCGTCCACCAGCGCGGCGTCGAGCGTCTGGTCCACCTCGGTGCCGGCCGCCGCCGACAGGCCGCCCCCCTGCCTGGCGAGCCGGCCCGCCTTGGCGGCGACCTCGCCCCTTCGCTGGGTCAGCTCCGCCAGCGCGCCGGCGTCCTGCTCCTGCCAGGCCGCCCGCAGCCGCTCCCCCACGTCGAGGAGCTCGGCCAGCTCGCCGGGATGTTCGCGGGCGAGCCGGTTCACCGCCCAGGCGGACACCGTCGGCTTGCGCAGCCGCGCGATCTCGCGCGAGAGCCGTACGTCGCCCGCGTCCTTGGCCGCACGGGCCTCGGCCGTGCGTGCGGCGGTGAACTCGGACGGCGGCAGCGCGTAGAGCCGGTCCGCCACCTCGTCAAGATCCACACAGGACAAATACCCCACATGCGCGGTTTCCTAGCGCATAGTGGAGGCAGCCCCAGCCGAACGGAGGCATCCGGTGTTCGAACGCTTCACCGACCGTGCGCGCAGGGTCGTCGTCCTCGCCCAGGAGGAGGCGCGGATGATGAGCCACAACTACATCGGCACGGAGCACATATTGCTCGGCCTCATCCACGAGGGTGAGGGACTTGCCGCGCTGGTGCTCGACAGCTGTGGCGTGGAGCTCGACCACGTGCGCGCCTTCGTCGAGCGCGAGGTGGGCCGCGACCCGGCCGCGCCCAGCGGCACGCGCCAGTCCGCCGCCAAGGCGTCGGCGGGGCACATCCCGTTCACGCCGCGTGCCAAGAAGGTCCTGGAGCTGTCGCTGCGCGAGGCGCTGCAACTGCGGCACAACTACATCGGCACCGAGCACATCCTGCTCGGGCTGATCAGGGAGGGCGAGGGCCTGGCCGCCCAGGCGCTGGTGGACGCGGGGGCGGACCTGCCCGACGTGCGCCAGCGCGTGCTGGACCGCGTGGGCCGCGGCTCCAAGGAGCGCCCGGCCGAGATGTTCTTCGCGGGCGGCTCCATGCTGAGCGAGCGGCTCACCCAGATCCAGGAGAGCCTCGACCGCATCGAGCGCCACCTGGGCATCAAGCGGGAGCAGCCGCCCGGCGGCAGGGCCGGCGCGGGCGACGACGAGGGCCAGGGCGAGGGCCGGGGCGAGGGTGAGGGCGAGGGCCGGGCCCTAGGCTGACACCATCGCGCCGACCGGCAGCCGTGCCTCGATCACGCCGGGGTCCTCGGTGTAGCCGAGCGTGGCGCCCAGCGAGAGCAGCAGCCGGCGCATGCGCGCGTTGTCGGCCAGCATGGTGGCCCTGACCTCGGCGTACCCGAGGTCGCGGGCCGCCCGTACGAGCATCCTGGCCATCTCCGTGCCCAGACCGCGCCCCTGCCAGCGGTCCTCGACCAGGAAGGCCATCTCGGCGGTGCCGGGGTCGTTGCTGAACATGAGGTTGGCCATGCCCACGACCTGCCCGTCGTGCCCGGCGACCAGCGAGTATCCCCTGTTCCTGTCGCAGAGTTTGTCGAACATGCGGGGCGGCAGCGCGGGCATGGAGGTGAAGTAGCGGAACCTGCGCGACTCCGGCGAGCACCTGTCGTGCAGGTCGCGCACGGCCTCGCGGTAGATCGAGGTGAGCGGCCGGACGGTGACCTCGACGCCGTCGGCGAGCTTGATCGCCCGCTCCGCGGTGCCGTTCCGCTCGGTGGCGGGCTGGGCGAGCCGGGCGAAGGAGGCCGCCCTGGCCGCCTCGGTCAGGGTGAACGGCAGCTCGGCGCGGCGCAGCCGGACCGCCCGGCGCGGCGCCACCGGCACGACGAGCTGCGTCGGGTCGGGAAGATCACTCACGGCCTCACCATAGACCCACCGCGCGTCGTCGGCGCGCAGCAGCTCGGCGAGCAGCTCGGGCAGCCGCCACGGCATCGTGCGCAGCCTGGAGGCCAGCAGCAGCGCCCTGGTGGGCTCGTCGGTCAGCTCGTGGGCGGTGGCCGGCACCACCCTGACGTTGCGGCCCCCGGCGGCTTCGAGCGCCTCGCGCACGGTCTCGGGGTGGGCGGGGATGTCGGCGACGAACTCGTCAACGGTTCCGTCGGTGTCGGACTGTACGCTCAGGCCGAGGATGTTGCCGCCCCTGTGGGCCAGGGCCGCCGCCAGGGAGGCCAGCCGGCCGGGTCGCTCGTCCACCGTGGTGCGGATGCGCAAGAATCCCATGCACCCGAGCATGCCCGGCGGCTGTTACACGGCCGCTAACGACGTGTTTCATTGCGTATTTCGTCGCAAGATGCGCCGACTTATCCCGATATAGGAGGATATGTCGCCATGAGCGTGCGTGTTCCTTTGTCGTCCGAGTACGTGAACGGCGACGTGTCCTTCTGGTACCGGTCCGCCGGCCTGCCCGTCCCCGGCCCCCGGCTCGACGGCGACCTCCAGGCCGACGTGGCCGTCGTCGGCGCCGGCTACACCGGCCTGTGGACCGCGTACTACCTCAAGCGCGCCCGCCCGTCCATGAACGTGGTGCTGCTGGAGCAGGAGTTCGCCGGGTTCGGCGCGTCGGGGCGCAACGGCGGCTGGCTGACCGGCGACCTGGCGGGCTCGCACGAGCGCTACGGCGCGGGGGCACGGCGGCTGCAGCGCGAGATGTACGCCTCGATCGACGAGGTCATCAGGGTCTGCGAGACGGAGTCCATCGACTGCGACCTGGTCAAGGGCGGCGTGCTGAACGTGGCCCGCACCCCCGCCCAGGCCGCCCGGCTGCGCCAGAGCGTGGCCTCGGCCCGCCCCTGGGGCATCGAGGAGGCCGATCTGCGCCTGGTCGACCCCGCTGACCACGTACGCGTCGCCGGAGCCCTGGAGGCCTCCTGGAGCCCCCACTGCGCGCGCATCCAGCCGGCCAAACTGGCGCAGGGGCTGGCCAGGGCCGTACGCGACCTCGGCGTGCCCATCTACGAGCGCACCCCGGTGACCGAGATCGCCCCGCACCGGGCCGTCACCCCGTACGGCACGGTGTCGGCGGGCCACGTGATCCGCGCGACCGAGGGCTTCACGGCCCGCCTGCCCCACCTGCGCCGGCAGTGGCTCCCGATGAACAGCTCCATGATCGTCACCGAGCCGCTGCCCGCGTCGTTCTGGGACGAGGTCGGCTGGCAGGGCGCCGAGCTGCTCGGCGACATGGCCCACTACTACATGTACGCCCAGCGCACCGCGGACGACCGCATCGCCTTCGGCGGGCGCGGCCGCCCCTACCTGTACGGCTCGCGCGTGGACGCCCGCGGCCACACCCACGAGTGGACGGTCGAGGCGCTGTGGCGGCTGCTGACCGACTTCTTCCCCGCCGCCCGTTCCTCCTCGATCGCGCACGCCTGGTCCGGCGTGCTGGGCGTGCCGCGCGACTGGTGCTCGACCGTGCACGTGGACCCGGCCACCGGCCTCGGCTGGGCCGGCGGCTACACCGGACACGGCGTGACCACCACCAATCTGGCCGGCCGCACGCTGCGCGACCTGATACTGGGCGAGGAGACGGAGCTGACGTCGCTGCCCTGGGTGGGCCGCCGGGTGCGCTCCTGGGAGCCGGAGCCGCTGCGGTGGCTGGGCGTGCACACGATGTACCGCCTGTACCGGGTGGCCGACCACCGGGAGCGGACGATGCCGCGCACCTCGGTGCTGGCCCGCTTCGCCGACCTGATCACGGGACACTAGAAGGGACACCCCCCATGGACATCCTCTTCCGAGGCGGCCGCGTCTTCACCCCGCAGGGCGTGGCGGCGCAGGCCGTTCTGGTGCGCGACGGCGTGATCGCCGCCGTGGGCCCGGAGAGAGAGCTGGCGCGGCACCCGCACGAGACGGTGGATCTGAACGGCGGTCTGCTGGCGCCGGGTTTCATCGACGCGCACATGCATCCGGTACAGGCCGGGCTCGAACGGGCAAAGTGCGATTTGTCAGAGGTATTCGGCCTTGACGCGTACGTGGAAAAGATCGCCGACTATGCCGCAAACAATCCTGATAAAGAATGGATCGACGGCGGCGGCTGGGACATGTCGGCATTCCCGGGCGGCCTTCCCCACCGCGACCAGCTCGACTTCCTCGACCGTCCCGTCTACCTGATCCAGCGCGACCACCACGCCGCCTGGGTCAACACCGCCGCCCTCGCCAGGGCCGGCATCACCCGCGACACCCCCGACCCGGCCGACGGCCGCATCGAGCGCGACGCCGCCGGCGAGCCCACCGGCGTCCTGCACGAGGGCGCCATGGACCTCGTCGGCCTGCTCACCCCGCGCCCGACCGCCCAGGACCTTCACGACGCGCTGGCGGACGCGCAGCGGCACCTGTTCTCGCTGGGCATCACGGGCTGGCAGGACGCCATCGTGGGCTCGTACGCGGGCTCCGACGACCAGCTTCCCACCTACCTGGCGGCGGCCCGCTCCGGGCAGCTGCGGGCCCGCGTGGTGGGCGCGCTGTGGTGGGACCGCACGCGGGGCGCCGAGCAGATCGAGGACCTGGTGGCGCGCCGGGCCTCCGCCGAGGGGCTCGACCGGTTCAGCGCCACCTCGGTCAAGATCATGCAGGACGGCATCACGGAGAACTTCACGGCCGCGACGCTGGAGCCGTACTGCCTGTGCGGGGGCACGGGCCTGTCGTACGTGGACCCGGGCAAGCTCAGGGAGTACGTCGCCGAGCTGGACCGGCACGGCTTCCAGGTGCACTTCCACGCCATCGGCGAGCGCGCGGTGCGCGAGGCGCTCGACAGCCTGGCGGGCACCGACCCGGCCAACCGGCACCACATCGCCCACCTGCAGATCATCGAGCCCTCCGACGTGCCGCGCTTCGCCGCGCTCGGCGTCACGGCCAACCTGCAGCCGCTGTGGGCCACCCACCACGCCCAGATGGACGAGCTGACGCTGCCCTACCTCGGCGAGCCGCGCTCGTCGTGGCAGTACCCGTTCGCGGACCTGCTGGCGCACGGCACCCGGTTCTGCGCGGGCAGCGACTGGCCGGTCTCGAACGCCGACCCGCTGCAGGGAATGCACGTGGCCGTCAACCGCACCGAGCCGGGCAGCTCGGTGCACGCCGACTACCCGACCGCGCAGACCCCGTTCCTGCCCGGCCAGCGCATCGACCTGGCCACGGCGATGACCGCGTACACGGCGGGGTCGGCCTGGATCAACCGCTCGCCCGCCGGCGTCATCGAGCCGGGCCGCCCGGCCGACCTGGTGGTGCTCGACCGCGACCCGTTCGAGCTCCCGCCGGGCGACATCTGGACCACGCAGGTCCGGATGACGTTCGTGGACGGCGAACCGGTCCACGAACGACCCTGAACACGGCGAAGGGCCCCGGGAACGACTCCCGGGGCCCTTCGTCCACGCCTGTACTACCAGGGGGACTTGTTGTTGCGCAGGCGCTCCAGTGCCTCCTCGAGGATCGCCTTGCCGTCCTTGTCGCTCCTGCGCTCCTTCACGTAAGCCAGGTGCGTCTTGTACGGCTCGTTCTTCGGCGGGGCAGGCGGCGCAGACTCGTCCTGTCCGGCAGGAAGGCCGCAACGGGGGCAGTCCCACGTCTCGGGGACCGCCGCGTCGCTGGCGAAACTGGGGCGCGTCTCGTGCATGTTGGCACACCAGAACGAGACCCGCACTCTCGGAGCCGCCTCGCCGCGCTCGGCCTCCCCCATCGGGCCGGCGCCGACTCGGCTGCCACGGATCGCGTTGCCACTACCCACGGATGAACTCCTCGCTCGATCGCCCCGCGTACAGACACGGGGGGAGAATCACTGTCACGCGTTAACTTTGTTGCTCAGGGCCTCATGAGCAGGCCGAGAGCGATGATGCAGACGAACCAGATCGTGCCCGTGATCACGGTCAGCCGGTCGAGGTTGCGCTCCACCACCGAGGAACCACCGAAGTTCGACGAGAAACCGCCGCCGAACATGTCAGACAGGCCACCACCCTTGCCCTTGTGGAGCAGGACGAGCAGGATCATGAGAAGGCTCGCCAGGATGAGGGCGATAGAGATTCCGAGTTCCACGGTATGCCTGTTCCTTCAATGCTCTGTTACGCGTGACGATTCAGACTTGCCTCTTGAGGGTACGACCTGATGTCAAGTCGCACCCCCAGAACGGCTCAGTTAGCCCGGCATATCGGAGAATCGGCAGATCTTCGCGAACTCGTCGGCGTCGATGCTGGCACCGCCCACGAGAGCGCCATCGACATCCGCCTGAGCCATGATCCCCTTGATATTGCCTGACTTGACCGAGCCTCCGTAAAGGATACGGATCCCAGAGGCCACTTCGGCGTCGTAGAGCTCAGCGAGTCTCATTCGCAACGCTCCGCACGCCTCCTGGGCGTCCTCCGGGGTGGCCACCTCGCCGGTGCCGATCGCCCACACCGGCTCGTAGGCCACCACTATCGATTTTGCCTGCTCGGCGCTGATTTTGCGCAGCGCCCCGTCGAGTTGGGCAAGACAGTACGCGATGTGGCCGCCCTCTTGACGCACCGTCAGCGGCTCCCCCACGCACAGGATGGGAGTCACCGAATGCCGGTAGGCGGCCTGCACCTTGGCGTTGACCAGGTCCTCGTCCTCGCCGTGGTACTGGCGGCGCTCGGAGTGCCCGATCGTCACGTACGTGCAGCCCAGCTTGGCCAGCATGGCGCCCGACACCTCGCCGGTGTAGGCGCCCGCGTCGTACTGGGACAGGTCCTGGGCGCCGTAGACGATCCTGAGCTTGTCACCGTCGACCAGGGTCTGGACGCTGCGCAGGTCGGTGAACGGCGGCAGGACGGCGACCTCGGCCTTGTCGAAGTCCTTGTCGTTGAGCGCGAAGGCCAGCTTCTGGACCAGCTTGATGGCCTCGAAGTGGTTGAGGTTCATCTTCCAGTTGCCGGCGATGAGCGGCTTGCGCTGAGTCAACTAGTCCTCCAGAGCCGCGAGTCCGGGAAGGGTCTTGCCCTCAAGGTATTCGAGGCTGGCCCCGCCACCGGTGGAGATGTGCGAGAAGCCGTCCTCGGGCAGGCCCAGCTTGCGCACGGCCGCCGCCGAGTCGCCGCCGCCCACCACGGTGAAGGCGCCGGAGTCGATCAGTGCCTGGGCAACCGCCCTGGTGCCGCCGGAGAACGCGTCGAACTCGAACACGCCCATCGGCCCGTTCCAGAACACCGTCCTGGCGTCGGCCAGCTTCGAGGCGAACAGCTCGCGCGTCCTCGGCCCGATGTCCAGCCCCTCCCGGTCGGCCGGGATGGCCGTGGCCTCGACCACGTCGTGGTCGGCGTCGGCGGCGAAGGTGACCGCCGCGAGCACGTCCACGGGCAGTACGAGCTCCACGCCGCGCTGCTCGGCCTTGTCGAGGAAGCCGCGCACCTCGTCGAGCTGGTCCTCCTGCAGCAGCGAGTTGCCGACCTCGTGGCCCTGGGCCTTGAGGAAGGTGTACGCCATGCCGCCGCCGATCAGCAGCCGGTCGACCTTGGTCAGCAGGTTGGCGATGACGCCGAGCTTGTCGGAGACCTTGGCGCCGCCCAGCACGACCACGTAGGGCCGCTCGGTGTCCTCGGTCAGCCTCCGCAGCACCTCGACCTCGGCCACGACGAGCCCGCCCGCCGCGTGCGGCAGCAGCCTGGGCACGTCGTACACGCTGGCGTGCTTGCGGTGCACCGCGCCGAAGCCGTCGCCGACGTACAGCTCGGCCAGCCCGGCCAGCTTCGCGGCGAACTCGCCCCGCACAGCGTCGTCCTTGGACTCCTCGCCCGGCTCGTAGCGGAGGTTCTCCAGCAGGGCCACCTGGCCGTCCTGGAGGGCCTCGACCGTGCTCCTGGCGCTGTCGCCGACCACGTCGGTGGCGAAGGCCACGTCCTGGCCGAGCAGCTCGCCCAGGCGCGCCGCCACGGGCCTGAGCGAGTACTTCGGGTCGGCCTTGCCCTTGGGCCTGCCCAGGTGGGCGCAGACGACGACCTGGGCGCCGCGCTCCACCAGGGTCTTGATGGTCGGCACCGACGCGCGGATACGGCCGTCGTCGGTGATCGTCTCCCCGTCGAGGGGGACGTTGAGGTCGGCGCGCACGAGCACGCGCCGCCCCTTCACGTCGAGATCGTCGAGCGTGCGCATGCTCATGCTCCCGTTCAGCCGTGCGCTCAGAGGCCGCGGCCCACGAGCTCGATCAGGTCGGCGAGACGGTTGGAGTAGCCCCACTCGTTGTCGTACCAGCCGACGACCTTGACCTGGTTGCCGATGACCTTGGTGAGCCCGGCGTCGAAGATGCAGGACGCGGGGTCGGTCACGATGTCGGAGGAGACGATCTCGTCCTCGGTGTAGGTGAGGATGCCCTTGAGCGGGCCTTCGGCGGCCGCCTTGAACGCGGCGTTGACCTCTTCGACGGTGACCTCGCGGCCGACCTCGACGGTGAGGTCGGTGGCCGAGCCGGTGGGGATCGGCACGCGCATGGCGAAGCCGTCGAGCTTGCCCTTGAGCTCGGGCAGAACCAGGCCGATGGCCTTGGCGGCGCCGGTGGAGGTGGGCACCACGTTGAGCGCGGCGGCGCGGGCGCGGCGCAGGTCCTTGTGCGGGCCGTCCTGCAGGTTCTGGTCCTGCGTGTAGGCGTGGATGGTGGTCATCAGACCCTTCTCGATAGTGAAGGTGTCGTGAAGGACCTTGGCCAGCGGCGCCAGGCAGTTGGTGGTGCAGGACGCGTTGGAGACGATGGTGTGCTGGGAGGCGTCGTAGGTGCCCTCGTTGACGCCCATGACGACGGTGACGTCCTCGTTCTTCGCCGGGGCGGAGATGATGACCTTCTTGGCGCCGTTGTCGGCGTGCACCTTGGCCTTGCTGGCGTCGGTGAACAGACCGGTGGACTCCAGCACGACGTCGACGCCGAGCTCGCCCCAGGGCAGCTTGCCCGGGTCGCGCTCCGCGAAGACCTTGATCGCCTTGCCGTCGACGGTGATCTCGTCGCTCGACGCCTTCACCTCGTAGGGCAGGCGGCCCAGAATGCTGTCGTACTTCAGCAGGTGCGCGAGCGTCGCGGTATCGGTCAGGTCGTTGACCGCGACGATCTCGATGTCCTTGCCGCTGGCGGCGACAGCGCGCCAGAAGTTGCGACCGATGCGGCCGAAGCCGTTGACGCCTACGCGGATGCTCACGGGAACCGATCTCCTCGAACAGATGGCGGGCTGAAACCTCAATCACGAACCTTATCGGACCCAAATTGGTTTAGACCACTGCAGGTCCCGAGGTGTGAATCACCGTTCTGGCGACACGTTTTGCGAGGTTCGAGTAAAGTGCCCGACTCGTCGGAGTAAATTCGTGCATTCTCTGGGGGCTGAGATGTCACATAAGCGGTCCGGCCTACTCTGGGGGCTCCTCGCGGGCCTGCTCGCCGCACTCGTCTGCGCGGCCGGCCTGGGGGCGGCCATCCTGTTCCAGCAGCGCCTGCCGGGCGCCGTCATGTCGTTCGGCGGCGGGCTGCCCGTCTCGCTCGCGCTGTCCCTGCTGATCGCCGTCGTGGTGGCGCTCGCCATCGGCGCCGCCCGCCCGCGCAGCCTCCTCCTGCTCCCCATCGCCGCGCTGTACGCGGGCGGCGCGGTGGCGGCCGGCCAGGTCACGGGCAAGGCCGTCATGGACGGCGCCGCCCTGCGCACGCCGGACCGCTCCCCGGCCGGCATGGGGGACGTCACCCTGGAGAACCTCAACGCGGGCCTGGGGGGCGCGCTGTCGCTGTACCGGGGCACGCTGACGGAGACGGGGGCGGCCTGGCTGTGCATCGCCGTGGCGGCCCTGGCCGCCTTCGCCCTGGTCGCCCTCCGCGTCACCCGCGTCCGCCGGGCACAGCGCGCCGAAGAGGCCGCGGCGCAGGCGGAGCAGGAGCCGGAGTACCGGGCCCCGTTCGAGCCCGCCCAGCAGCCCACCCCCAAGCCGGCGGCGGACCTCTTCACCCCCCGCAACCCGGCCAGGGACTGACATCCCACCGCACACCGTCCAAGGCCGGCCACCCCAACGACCTGGCGCCGCACCACGCCAAGCGCGCACCGGCAGAGTGTGCGAGATCACCCCACCGATCGCCGCCACACGGCGCGGAGCACGCCTCCCCTACGTGCCCGCTGCGCTTACGGCCGGCGATCCGGCCCATCGCCGCACGGTGACCGGGTCACCACGCCCACGGCCCACTGTGCGCGCGTCACGGCGGCCCGCCACCTCCACCGCAGGAGCGTCTCCCTGGACAGGGCCCAGCCACGTACGTCGGGTGGGCCCTCCCGGGCCTGCCGTAACAGAAAAAAGATCACCCAGTTACGGGGCGAGCATGTCCACGGTGAGGTTCGCCTCGGTGTTCGGGATGCCGAGATCCGACGCCCGCTTGTCGGCCATCGCCAGCAGCCGCCGGATGCGCCCCGCGATGGCGTCCTTGGTCAGCGGCGGGTCGGCGATCTGCCCCAGTTCCTCCAGCGACGCCTGCTTGTGCTCCACCCGCAGCCGCCCCGCCACCACCAAGTGGTCGGGCGCCTCGTCGCCCAGGATCTCCAGCGCCCGCTGCACCCGCGCGCCCGCCGCCACCGCGGCCCGCGCCGAGCGCCGCAGGTTGGCGTCGTCGAAGTTGGCCAGCCGGTTGGCGGTGGCGCGCACCTCGCGGCGCATCCGCCGCTCCTCCCAGGCCAGCACGCTGTCGTGCGCCCCGAGCCGGGTGAGCAGCGCGCTGATCGCGTCGCCGTCGCGCACCACGACCCGGTCCACGCCGCGCACCTCGCGCGCCTTGGCGTGGATCTTCAGCCGCCGCGCCGAGCCCACCAGCGCCAGCGCCGCCTCCGGCCCCGGGCAGGTGACCTCCAGCGACATGGACCGCCCCGGCTCCGTCAGCGAGCCGTGCGCCAGGAAGGCGCCGCGCCAGGCCGCCTCCGCGTCGCAGGCGGCCCCCGCCACCACCTGGCGGGGCAGGCCGCGCACCGGGCGGCCGTGGTTGTCGATCAGGCCCGTCTGCCGGGCCAGCGCCTCACCGTCGCGGTAGACGCGCACCACGTAGCGGGAGCCCTTGCGCAGCCCGGCGGGCGCGAGCACGAGCACCTCCGCCTTGTGGCCGAACACCTCCCCGATGTCCTTGATCAGCCGCCGTGCGGTGGCGTTGGTGTCGAGCTCCGCCTCGATCACGATGCGCCCGCCCACCAGGTGCAGGCCGCTGGCGAACCGCAGCAACGTCGAGACCTCCGCCTTCCGGCAGCACGGCTTGAGCACCGGCAGGCGGCTCAGCTCGTCTTTCACCACACCTGTCATCGCCATGCGTTAGTCCTCTCCCCCATTCAGACCGGCTCCTCCGAGTCTCTCGCACCTTCGCGCCACGCCGACCAGGATCAACGCTTCGAGAGGAAAATCTCGTCCAGGACGGAGGCAAGACGTCGTGGGTCATGCCTCGGCGAGCCGTCCGTGGCCGCGACGTCGGCCATGACGAGCCGCGCGCCGAGCGCGGCGGCGGCCTTCTCCAAGGCGTCGGGGTCGTCCACCACCCCGGTGTCGGCGAGCACGACGTCGATCGACAGATCGGGGGCGTGCTGTCTGAGCACCTCCAGATGCTGCTGGGGGGAGAAGTCGTCGGTCTCGCCCGGCTGCGGGGCGAGGTTGAGCGTGACGAGCCGCCTGGCCCTGGTCGCGTGCAGCGCCCTGGCCAGCTCGGGAACCTTCAGATGCGGCAGCACGCTGGTGAACCACGATCCGGGCCCGAACACGACCCAGTCGGCCTCCTGCACCGCCGCAACCGCCTCGGGCCGCGCCGGCGGGTCTTCGGGCACCAGGGAGATGGCCTGCACCCGGCCGGGGGTCAGGGCGCACGCCACCTGCCCGCGGATGGTCGAGATGACGCCGTCGAGCTCCACCTCGGCCACGATGTCGAGCGGCACCGAGGCCATCGGCAGCACGCGGCCGTGCGCGCCCAGCAGCCGCCCGACCCAGTCGAGCCCGGCCACGGGGTCTCCGAGCAGCTCCCACAGCGCGACGATGAGCAGGTTGCCGACGGCGTGGCCGTGCAGGTCGCCCTCGCTGCGGAAGCGGTGCTGGACGACCTCGCTCCACGTGCTGCCCCACTCGTCGTCGCCGCAGAGCGCGGCCAGCGCCATGCGCAGGTCGCCGGGCGGCAGCACGCCGAGCTCCCGGCGCAGGCGCCCGCTGGACCCGCCGTCGTCGGCGACGGTGACCACGGCGGTCAACCGGTCGGTGACCATCCGTAATGCCGAAAGGGACGCGTACAGCCCGTGCCCGCCACCGAGCGCCACGACGGACGGCCCGAACCCGGCATACCTCGTCCCGCCGGCCGCCCGCCCGTCCGCCGCACGAACCTCGCCGCCGCCGCCCGCGTCCCCGGACGCGGGCGCGGGCGCGTTTCCCGGCGCGCCCACGTTTCCCGGCGCACCCGCGTCCCCGGCCGCACCCGCGTTCCCGGATGCGCCCACGTCCCCGGACGCGTCCGTGTTCGCGGGCGCGCGCCCTTCCTCGCCGCGTGCCACCGAACCCGGCGCATGTTCCGAACGACCCTCTACCGGACGCGGCAGAGCAGCTTCGAAGCCTTCATCGGTCACTCCCGCCCCACATCCCGGTGGCTCACCTGGACCTCCATCCCGCGGTCGCGCAGCCGGGCGGCCACCTGCTCGGCCATGGCCACGCTGCGGTGCTTGCCGCCCGTGCAGCCGACCGCGAGCGTCGCGTAGCTCTTGCCCTCGCGCGTGTATCCGGCCGCGACCACCTGCAGGACCTCTTCGTAGGCGTCGAGGAACTCCTTGGCCCCCGGCTGCCCGAGCACGTAGTCGCTGACCGCGGGGTCAAGCCCGTTCATCGGCCGCAGCTCGGGCACCCAGTGCGGGTTGGGCAGGAACCGGCAGTCGACCACGAGATCGGCGTCGACCGGCAGGCCGTACTTGAACCCGAACGACACGACGTTGAGCCGCAGCCCCGGCCGGTCCTCCCCGCCGAAGTAGGCGACGATCTTGTTGCGGAGGTCGTGCACGTTGTGCGTGGAGGTGTCGATCACCAGGTCGGCGTTGGCGCGCACCTCGCGCAGGATCCCCCGCTCCCGGGTGATGCCGTCGACCAGCCGCCCCTCGCCCTGGAGGGGGTGGGGCCTGCGCACGTTCTCGAACCTGCGCACCAGCTCCTCGTCGCTGGCCTCCAGGAACACCACGCGCACGCGGACGCCGCGCCCTTCGAGCTCCTCGATGGCCGCGTTGAGATCGGTGGTGAACGCCAGACTGCGCACGTCGACCACGGCCGCGACCTTGTCGGCGGCCAGCTTGACCTTGCCGGCCTCCTCGGCCATCGCGAACAGCAGCCCGGGCGGCAGGTTGTCGATGACGAACCAGCCCAGGTCCTCGAGGGCCTTGGCCGCGGTGCTGCGCCCGGCCCCGGACATGCCGGTGACGATGACGAACGCGGGCTCGGTGCTCATCGCCCCACCTCATGTTCGGTGCGGACGACACCCTGGCATCCTGGCGAGATCAAGGTGACTCTCCCTTCAGCGTCGACACGATGACCTCGGCGATGGACGGGCCGATGCCGGGAACCTCGCAGATTTCGGCGGCAGTGGCCTCGCGTAGCTTCTTCACGGAGCCGAAGTGCTTGAGCAGCGCCTGCCTGCGCGCCGGCCCGAGGCCGGGCACGCCGTCGAGCGCGCTCTCCTTCACCGTCTTGGACCTCTTGGAACGATGGTAGGTGATGGCGAACCTATGTGCTTCGTCTCTCACCCGTTGCAGCAGGTAGAGACCCTCACTTGAACGAGGCATGATCACCGGCTGGTCGTCGCCGGGCAGCCACACCTCCTCCAGCCGCTTGGCCAGCCCGCACACCGACACCTCGTCGATGCCGAGCTCGTCGAGCGCCCGCTGCGCCGCGGCCGCCTGCGGGCCGGCGCCGTCGACCACGACGAGGTTGGGCGGGTAGGCGAACTTGCGCGGCCTGCCCGTCTCGGGGTCGATGGGCCCGTGACCGTCGTCGTCATCGGCGGCCAGCTCGCCCGTGGCGGAGCGTTCCTCCAGGTAGCGGCGGAACCGCCGCATGATCACCTCGTGGATCGAGGCGACGTCGCCCTCCTTGGTCTTGACGGCGAAGCGGCGGTACTCGCTCTTGCGCGCCAGGCCGTCCTCGAAGACCACCATGGACGCCACGACGTTCTCGCCCTGCAGGTGGGAGACGTCGTAGCACTCGATGCGCAGCGGCGCCTGGTCGAGGCCGAGCGCGTCGGCGATCTCCTGCAACGCCTTGCTGCGGGTGGTCAGGTCGCCGGCGCGGCGGATCTTGTGCTGGGCGAGCGACTCCTTGGCGTTGCGCTCGACGGTCTCCATCAGCGAGCGCTTGTCGCCGCGCTGCGGCACCCGCACCTCGACGCGGGCGCGGCGCTGCTCGCTCAGCAGCTCGGCGACCGCCTCGTTGTCAGGCGGCAGGGCGGGCACGAGCACCTCGCGGGGCATCGAGTCGGGGCCGGCCTCGGCGTACATCTGCAGCAGGAACTGCTCGACGAGCTCGCCGGGCGAGGTCTCCTCGACCTTGTCGACCACCCAGCCGCGCTGGCCGCGGATGCGGCCGGCGCGGACGTAGAAGACCTGGACGGCGGCTTCGAGCGGGTCTTCGGCCAGCGCGATCACGTCGGCGTCGGTGCCCTCGCCGAGCACCACGGCCTGCTTCTCCAGCGCCCGCTGCAACGCCTGGATGTCGTCGCGCAGCCGGGCCGCCCGCTCGTACTCCTGCTCGGCGGCGGCCTCGCGCATCTCCTTCTCCAGCCGCTTGATGAAGCGGCCGGTGTTGCCCGCCATGAAGTCGCAGAAGTCCTCGGCCAGCGCGCGGTGCTCGTCGGGGGTGACCCGGCCGACGCAGGGCGCCGAGCACTTGTCGATGTAGCCGAGCAGGCAGGGGCGGCCGATCTGCCCGGCCCGCTTGAACACCCCGCTGCTGCACGTGCGCACCGGGAAGACCCGCAGCAGCAGGTCGACGGTCTCGCGGATGGCCCAGGCGTGGGAGTAGGGCCCGAAGTAGCGGGTGCCCTTGCGCTTGGCGCCGCGCATGACCTGCACGCGCGGGAAGTCCTCGCCCATGGTGACCGCGAGGTAGGGGTAGGACTTGTCGTCGCGGTACTTGACGTTGAAGCGGGGGTCGAACTCCTTGATCCAGGAGTATTCGAGCTGCAGCGCCTCCACCTCGGTGCCGACGACCGTCCAGTCGACGTCGGCGGCCGTGGTCAGCATCGTCTGGGTGCGCGGGTGCAGGGCGGAGAAGTCGGCGAAGTAGGAGTTGAGCCGCTGGCGCAGGCTCTTGGCCTTGCCGACGTAGATCACCCGGCCGTGCGCGTCCCTGAACCGATAGACCCCGGGGGATTCGGGGATGGAGCCCGGCCTGGGCCGGAAACTCAAGGTGCTACCCGCTGATCTCGCCACGCATTCAGCCTAGTAGCCCGCACCGACAAGGTTGCCCGCCGTACTCTTCGCGCACGTACGGCGCACGTACGGCGCACGCACGGCGGGCGCACCCCGGCTAGGCCAGCATGATCTGGTCGTTCTCCACCTTGATCTGCTGGGCGGCCAGCGGCTGCTCGGCCGGTCCGGCCGTGACGGAGCCGTCGGTGATGGCGAACTTGCTGTTGTGGCAAGGGCACACGATCGCGTCGCCCTCGACGCTGCCGACCGGGCAGCCCTTGTGCGTGCAGAGCGCGCTGAACGCCTTGAACTCACCGGCCGTCGGCTGGGTCACCACGACCTTCTGCTCCTTGAAGATCGTGCCTCCGCCCACGGGGATGTCGGCGGTCTTGGCCAGCGCGCCGCCTGCCTGCGGTGCGCTGGACGCTGAGGTGCTCGCGCCGGCCTGTGGCGCGCTCGATTCCGCGGCGGTTCCCGCCGTCGTGGCGCTGTCGGTGCCGCCGCTGCACGCGGTGATCGCAAGCGCCAGGCCACCCGCGCCGACGCTTGCGAACACCGCCCTGCGGCTCTGAAGGTCATCTGCCATGCAGCTCACCCAAGCGAACCAAGGTGAGAAATTCATGAGACCTTTCTCAGGCGAGTCTGATCTTCTCGCCGTCCACCTCGATCTGCTTCTCCTCAAGCGGCTCGGTCGCGGGACCGTTCGCCACGGAGCCGTCCGTGATGCTGAACGCGCTGCCGTGGCAGGGGCAGTTGATGGTGTCGGCGACTTCGTCGACCGTGCAGCCCTGATGGGTGCAGACCGCGCTGAACGCCTTGAACTCCCCCGCCGTGGGCTGCGTCACCACGATCTTCTGGTTCTTGAAGACCTTCCCGCCGCCCTCGGGGATGTCACCGGTGTTCGCCAGCGCCTTGGGCTTGGCCTCGCTCTTCTTCTTGGGCGCCTCGGACGACGGCTCCTCCGCAGGCGGCTCGACCTCCGCTTCCGTGGTCGGCGAGCCGTAGCTCGCGCAGGCCGTCAGAACGGCCGCGAGCCCAGCGCTCCCGGCACCGAGCATCACCGTCCGGCGCGTCGTTTCCGTCATGGTGCGTCCTCCCAGATTGGCTCTCACTCCCAGGTACGGCCAGCGCCCTGGCGCCGGTTCAGCGTGCCCGACGCCAATCCGGTTGGACTACGCACATTTACCTGTTCAGGCCACCACGATCCCGTCGCCTTCGACCTTCACCTGGAACGACGCGAGCGGCGCGGTCGCGGGGCCCTTGGTGGCCTGCCCGGTGTCGGCGGCGAACTCGCTGCCGTGGCAGGCGCACCTGATCACGTTGTCCTTGGGGGTGGAGACCTTGCAGCCCTTGTGCGTGCACGACGAGCTGAACGCCTTGAAGACGCCCTGCGTGGGCTGCGTCACCACGACCTTCAGGTCATCGATCAGCTTGCCGCCGCCCACGGGCACCTCGGCCGTCTTCGCCAGGACCTTGCCCTTGAGGTTCGGCTTGGCCTGCGCGCCCCCGGCCCCGCACGCCGTCAGCGCCAGCCCGCATGCGGCGACGCCGGTCGCGCCCAGCATGTCCCGACGTCCCAGCCCGGTTTCCGACATGGCTCCGCCCCCGATCGTGTGATTCATTCGTGCTCGCACCTCGTGTCGCTTTTGCCCCCCGTAGGTGCGGCCGTTACCAGGGTATTGACGCGACCCTTTGGTCCGGTCAGCGGGTGGTAGGCCGACGGTCAGCGGCGGGCCGCAGCCTGCGGTCATGACTCTCCCAGCCGAACGCCCGCCTGCCTCTCCCGTCTCCCCGCCCGGCCGTCCCCGCTGGTGGCGACGGCCGTGGGTGGCGCCGCTGATGGTGGTGGCGGCCGCGTTCCTGGCGTTCTCGCTGCCGCCGTACCTGTCGCTGGACCCCGGCCGGTCGCGCGTGCCCGCTCCCGGCTTCTTCCCGCCGCACTTCGTGCTGCTCTCGATGCACGTGGTGTTCGGCTCGATCGCGATGGTCACGTGCTGCCTGCAGATCTGGCCGTGGTTCCGCGCGCGTCACCCGCGCGCGCACCGGCTGATCGGCCGCGTGTACGTGTTCGGCGGGTGCCTGCCGAGCGGGCTGCTGGGCCTGGTGGTGGGGCTGGCGACCCCGTTCGGGCCGGTCACGATGGCCAGCGACGTCATGCTGGCGCTGCTCTGGCTGGGCTGCACGCTGGCCGGGTGGCGGATGGCCAGGCGGCGCCGGTTCGTCGACCACCGCCGGTGGATGGTCCGCAGCTTCGCGCTGACCATGTCCATCATCACCAACCGGCTCTACAGCGTGCTGTTCGCGATCCTGCTGGAGCCGCAGCTCGAGACCACCTTCCACGGCGACGTGGCGCTGTTCACGAGCACCGTCGCCGCCCTGGCCGCCTGGCTCGGCTGGACACTGCCGCTCCTGGCCGCCGAGTGGTGGCTCGAACGCACCTCCCCCGCCAGGCGCCGCCACCGCGCCACCGCCGGCGACCCGGCAGGCAGCATCCGCCACACCTCGCCGGACCTGACCGGCAGCACCACCGCACCCGCCGCTGACCTGACCTGACCTGACCGGCAGCACCCGCCGCACCTCGCCGGTGACCGGCCGGCGAGCATCACCGAGGTACGCCCGCCCGTCCCTCCACGGACGGGCGGCGTACGACGTCTCAGCGGCGCGTGTCAGCGGCGTCCATGCGGCGCCTCAGTGGGCGAGGATCTTGCGCAGGAAGCGCCCCGTGTGACTCTCGTCCACCAGCGCGACCTCCTCCGGCGTGCCGCTGGCCACGAGCGTGCCGCCACGGGACCCGCCCTCGGGCCCCATGTCGATGATCCAGTCGGCGGTCTTGATCACATCGAGGTTGTGCTCGATGACGATCACCGTGTTCCCGCCGTCCACCAGCCGCCCGAGCACCCCGAGCAGCCGCCGGATGTCCTCGAAGTGCAGACCGGTGGTCGGCTCGTCGAGGACGTAGATGGTCCGCCCGGTCTGCCGCCGCTGCAGCTCGGAGGCGAGCTTGACGCGCTGCGCCTCACCGCCGGACAGCGTGGTCGCCGGCTGCCCCAGCCGCACGTACCCCAGGCCGACGTCGTTGAGCGTCTGCAGGTGCCGCTTGATCGCGGGGATCGCCTCGAAGAAGCCCAGGGCCTCCTCGATCGGCATGTCGAGCACCTCGGCGATCGTCTTGCCCTTGTAGTGGACCTCCAGCGTCTCCCGGTTGTAGCGGGCGCCGTGGCAGACCTCGCAGGGGACGTAGACGTCGGGCAGGAAGTTCATCTCGATCTTGATGGTGCCGTCGCCCGCGCACGCCTCGCAGCGCCCGCCCTTGACGTTGAAGCTGAAGCGCCCCGGCTGGTAGCCGCGCACCTTCGCCTCGGCCGTGGCCGCGAACAGCTTGCGCACGTGGTCGAAGACCCCGGTGTAGGTGGCCGGGTTGGAGCGCGGCGTGCGCCCGATCGGCGACTGGTCCACGTGGACCACCTTGTCGACCTGGTCCATGCCGTTGATCCGGGAGTGCCGCCCCGGCACCGTGCGCGCGCCGTTGAGCTCCTTGGCCAGCGCGTTGTACAGGATGTCGTTGACCAGCGTCGACTTCCCTGACCCCGACACGCCCGTGACGGCCGTGAACACGCCCAGCGGGAACTCGATGTCCACGCCCTTGAGGTTGTGCTCGCGCGCGCCCTTGACCGTGATCTGCCGCTTCTTGTCGCGCTTGCGGCGCTTGGCGGGGATCGGGATGCTCCTGCGCCCCGACAGGTACGCCCCCGTCAACGACTCCTCGCTGGCGAGGAGGTCCTGGACGGTGCCGGAGACCACGACCTGGCCGCCGTGCTCACCCGCGCCGGGGCCGATGTCGACGACCCAGTCGGCCGCCGCGATCGTGTCCTCGTCGTGCTCGACGACGATCAGCGTGTTGCCCATGTCGCGCAGCCTGATCAGCGTGTCGAGCAGGCGCATGTTGTCGCGCTGGTGCAGGCCGATGGACGGCTCGTCCAGCACGTACAGGACGCCGACCAGGCCCGAGCCGATCTGCGTGGCCAGCCTGATGCGCTGCGCCTCGCCGCCCGCCAGGGTCGCGGCGGCGCGGTCCATGGTCAGGTAGTCGAGGCCGACGTCGAGCAGGAAGCCCATCCGGGCGTTGATCTCCTTGACCACCCGCTCGGCGATCTGCATGTCGCGGTCGGACAGCTTGAGCGCGGCCAGGAACTTGGCGCACTCGCCGATCGACATGCCCGAGACCTCGGCGATCGACTTGCCCGAGACGGTGACCGCGAGGCTGACCGGCTTGAGCCTGGCCCCCTTGCAGGCGGGGCACGGGATCTCGCGCATGTAGCCTTCGAAGCGCTCGCGCGCGGCGTCGCTCTCGGCCTCGGCGTGCCGGCGCTGCACCCACGGGATGACGCCGTCGTAGGTCGTGTAGTAGGAGCGCTGGCGGCCGTAACGGTTGCTGTAGCGGACGTGCACCTGCTCGTCGTGCCCGTACAGCAGCGACTTCTGCGCCTTCTTCGGCAGCCGGTCCCACGGCGTGTCGAGCGTGAACCCGACCGCGTGCCCGAGCGCCTCGATCAGCCTGGAGAAGTACTCGCTGGTGTGACCGCCGGACCACGGGTGGAGGGCGCCGTCGCCGAGCGTGCGCTCGGGATCGGGCACCACCAGGTCGGGGTCCACCTCCATCTTGGTGCCCAGGCCCGTGCACTCGGGGCAGGCGCCGAAGGGGGAGTTGAAGGAGAACGAGCGCGGCTCCATCTCCTCGAACGACAGGTCGTCGTAGGGGCAGTAGAGGTGCTCGGAGTAGAAGCGCTCGCGGCCCGGGTCGCCTTCCGGCAGGTCGACGAACTCGAGCGTGATCGTGCCGCCGGAGAGCTGCAACGCGGTCTCGACCGAGTCGGTGAGCCGGCGCCGTGCCGACTCCTTGACCGACAGGCGGTCGACGATGACCTCGATGTCGTGCTTCTCGTACTTCTTCAGCGTCGGCGGCTCCTCCAGCCGGACCACGGTGCCGTCGACCCTGGCCCGGGCGAAGCCCTTGGTCTGCAGCTCGCGGAACAGCTCGGCGTACTCGCCCTTGCGCTGCCTGATGACCGGCGCGAGCACCTGGAAGCGGGTGCCCTCCTCCAGCTCCATCACCCTGTCGACGATCTGCTGCGGCGACTGGCGGGCGATCGGCCGCGCGCACACCGGGCAGTGCGGCTTTCCGATGCGCGCCCACAGCAGCCGCAGGTAGTCGTAGACCTCGGTGATGGTGCCGACGGTCGAGCGGGGGTTCTTGCTGGTGGCCTTCTGGTCGATGGAGACCGCGGGCGACAGGCCCTCGATGAAGTCGACGTCGGGCTTGTCCATCTGGCCGAGGAATTGGCGGGCGTACGCCGACAGGGACTCGACGTAGCGCCGCTGGCCCTCAGCGAAGATCGTGTCGAAGGCCAGGCTCGACTTGCCCGAGCCGGACAGGCCGGTGAAGACGATCAGCGAGTCTCGCGGCAGGTCGAGCGAGACGTCCTTGAGGTTGTGTTCTCGTGCACCACGCACGATGAGGCGGTCTGCCACGGCGATCCCGGAAGTCGAAAGGCGGATAGGTCCACGGGGGATGGTAGACGGCGGCTCCGACAATTTCGGCGGCCCGCTTCGCGGCCCCCGAAAATCCGTCCCTCACAGGTTACGGGCAACTCCCCCGCAGGAAGGAGCCCTTCAACATTCAACCTCCTGACCTGCGGCTTTATGCCCGCCCTGCCACGCCACCCTAGATGACAAAATCCCTGGACATGACCGTCCTACCTGCGCTGCAGGCCGAGCTCGCCTCGGCGACGAACCAGCTGCTGGCCACGGCCGCGACCCTCTCCGGCGCCGACGCCGCCGCACCCTCTCTCCTACCCGGCTGGACCAGAGGACACGTCCTCGCCCACCTCGCCAGGAACGCCGACTCCTACATCAACCTGCTGACCTGGGCGAAGACCGGCGTCCGCACCCCTCAGTACACCTCCCACGAGGCCAGGTCGGCCGAGATCGAGGCCACCGCCGCCCGCCCGGCGGCCCGTCTCCTGGCCGACGTCGAGGACGGGGCGGCCCGTTTCGCCGCCGCCGTCCGCGACCTCCCCGCGCACGCCTGGTCGGCGCCGGTGGAGGGGATGCGCCCGCCGCCCCACCCCGCCTGGTACGTGCTCGTACGCCGCCTGCGCGAGGTCGGCATCCACCACGTGGACCTGGCAGCCGGATACGGCCCGCCGGACTGGCCGGAGCCGTTCGTCCGCCGCGAGCTGCACGACATCCGCCGCACCTGGTCACGCGAGCACAGCACGGTGAGCGAGATCGTGCTCACGGAGCGCGCCCCGGACGGCGGCGAGGCGGCGGTGATCTGGCCGGGGCTCGGTCAGGGACCGGCCGTCACGGGCACGCCACGCGACATGCTTGCCTGGCTCACCGGCAGGTCCGGGGGGCAGGGCGTTAGTCTGTTGCCCGCGGGGCAGTCGCATCTGCCAGGTCCCGGGGGCGCCGATCTTCCAGAGCCGCCACCGTGGCTGTCGATGCCGGCCCCCGCTGATCTACCCGCGACGCCCCCGAAGGACTACCCATGACCTATACAGGTGACGTCCAGGTCGGCGGCCCCGCCGACGTGCGCGAGCTGCCCGCGCTGACGATCTGCAAGCTCGCCGTCGGCCCGTACGACAACAACGCCTATCTGCTGCGCTGCACCGAGACCGGTGAGGGCCTGCTCATCGACGCGGCGGCCGACTCCGACCGGCTGCTCGCCCTCATGGCCGACCAGCCGGTCGGCACGATCGTCACCACCCACCAGCACGGCGACCACTGGCAGGCGCTGGAGCAGGTGACGAAGGTGACCGGCGCGCAGGTCATCGCCCACCCGCTCGACGCGCCCGCCCTGCCCGTGCCCGTGGACCGCACGGTCGAGCACGGCGACACGATCACGGTCGGCGCGGTCACCCTGGAGGTCATCCATCTGCGGGGGCACACACCGGGCTCGATCGCGCTGCTGTACGACGGCGGCGACGAGGCCGGGCCTCACCTGTTCACCGGCGACTCGCTGTTCCCCGGCGGCGTCGGCAACACGTGGGACGACTCCGAGCGTTTCACCCAGCTCTACGCCGACGTGGTGGAGCGGATCTTCGACCGCCTGCCCGACGAGACCTGGGTCTACCCGGGCCACGGCAAGGACACCACGCTGGGCGTGGAGCGTCCCGCGCTGCCGGAGTGGAAGGCCAGGGGCTGGTAGCCGGGTCGCGGGCGGCTCACTGGCGAGCGGCCAGCACGCGGACGATCCGGTCGGCCGCCAGGGCGGGATCGTCGGTCAGCCCGACGAGCTCGCCCCACGACCACCGGTAGAACCACCCCTCGGAGAGGGGCACGCAGTCGACTGTCTCGGCCAGCATGACCGTGTCGGGGTGGCTGATGCGCAACGCGGGCGGGTACGACCGCAGCAGGGCGGTCAGCCCGCGTTGCTCCAGCTCCGTGGCCAGCTTGCCGAGATGGTACGTGCGCGTGTGCTCGCGCGGCGTGGCCGACATGGCTCCATCAAAGCCGAAGTATGACGAAAAATCCCGCCACTTGCGGATCGGTTAGCCTTTGTAGTGCCCGACGCGCTGGGCTTCCTTGCGCTGCTCGCGCTTGTAGAACAGGACCCGCAGCGGGATCGCCGCCACGAGCGCGATCTGCATGGTCGCGCCGATCTTGATGGGCAGGTCGCCGCCCGAGGGCCAGGCCACCCAGAACGTGAGGAACGCCACGTTCACCATGATCCACCCGAGGACGACCGCCGCGAGCTGCCCCTTCGGCTTGGGGTACTCGATGCGGCTGACCATCAGCCAGGCCACGCCGAGCACGGCCAGCAGCGACCAGACACTCGGCTGGAACAGCAGCACGATGGAGATCACGGTCATGGCGCCCATCGGGATGGGCAGCCCCATGAAGTCGCCGCTCTTGGTCTTGACGCAGGCGAACCTGGCCAGGCGTACGACACCGGCGACGAGCACGGCCGCCGCCGCGGCCAGCACCGCCATGAACGGCACCTGCTGCGTGAAACCGCCCCAGATCACGACCATGAACGCGGGCGCGAACCCGAAGCTGATGACGTCGGCGAGGTTGTCGAGCTCGGCGCCCATCGCCGAGGCGCGGAAGCGGCGCGCCACGAGCCCGTCGAACAGGTCGCAGGTCGCGCCGATGAGCAGCAGCACGATGGCGGTCGCGAAGTAGCTGGGAGCGGGCGTGAACCGCCCGCCGTCGACCTGGAGCTGCTGGATGGCGGAGTAGGCCAGCACGCACACCGCGAGGAACCCGCAGACGGCGTTGCCGAGCGAGAGCGAGTCGGCGGCGGACAGGCGGAACGCCTTGCCGACCGGGCCGCGAGGCTCTTCCTCTTCCGCCTGCCAGCTACCGGCGTCAGCCGCGGTCAATTCTGGTCACCCCCGCCACCGTCTTCTGGCCCACGGACACCGCGGGAGCGATCCCTTCGGGCAGGTAGATGTCGACCCGCGAACCGAACCGGATGAGCCCGATCCGCTCGGCCTGCTCCACCTTGGCCCCGGCGGTCAGGTACGGCACGATCCGGCGCGCCACGGCGCCCGCGATCTGCACCATCTCGATGTCGCCCAGCGTGGTCTCGAAATGCCACACCACGCGCTCGTTCTGGTCGCTGTCCTTGTTGAACGCCGGCAGGAACCCACCTGCCACATGCTGCACGGAGGTGACATTTCCCGCAAGGGGGGCACGGTTGACGTGCACGTTCAGCGGGCTCATGAAGATCGCGACCCGGGTGCGGCCGTCGGGCCACGGGTCGATGCTCTGCACCACGCCGTCGGCGGGCGACAGCACGCGGCCCTCGCCCGGCGTGCGGTCGGGGTCGCGGAAGAACCAGAGCATGCCCCCGGTGAGCGCGCTCAGCGGCACCGCCGCGAGTGCCCATCGCCGGTCTCGGCGCGTCAGCAGAGCGGAGGCGGCCGCCGCAGCCGCCGTCGGGAGGAGCCACGGGGAGACCCCGCGCGCGAGCCTCATGCGGCTCGGCTTAGCAGAATCGTCTGACACGTACAACCTTTGGTGGTTACTGGACAAGGCGCTTTGCCGTGATGTTACAGAACCCGCAACCATGACACGGCAGAACTACACAAGCAAAGCGCCTCGAAGCCCATTTCGCTAGACCTGCTCCGGATGCGGCTCCTCGCCCTTGCGCGCGTCGATGCGGGCCTTGACCAGGCTCGCCACGGTGGTGATGACCATGGTGGCGCCGATGACCGAGAGCGACACCCAGATGGGAATTTCGGGCGCCCAGGAGACATGGCTGGAGTGCAACGCCTCCAATACGAGCTTAACCCCGATGAACCCCAGGATGAACGCCAAACCGTAGCTGATGTACACGAGCCGCTGCAGCAGCCCGCCCAGCAGGAAGTAGAGCTGACGCAGCCCCATCAGGGCGAACGCGTTGGCCGTGAAGACGATGAAGGGGTCCTTGGTGAGCCCGAAGATCGCCGGAATCGAGTCGAGCGCGAACAGCAGGTCGGTGCTGCCGATGGCGACCATCACGATGAGCATCGGCGTCACCATGCGCTTGCCGTCGATCTTGACGGTGACCTTGGAGCCGACGTAGGTCTCGGTGGTCGGGAAGGCCCGGCGCACCCACCGCAGCACGACGTTCTCGTTGAACTCCTCATCGTCGCCCTTGAGATGCTGGCGGACGATGTTGATCGCCGTGTAGACGAGGAAGGCGCCGAAGACGTAGAACAGCCAGCCGAACCGCTCGAGCGCCGCCGCGCCCAGCGCGATGAAGATGCCGCGCATCACGAGCGCGAGCAGGATGCCGACGAGCAGCACCTTGTGCTGGTACGCCTTGGGGACGGCGAACCGGCTCATGATGATGAAGAAGACGAACAGGTTGTCGACGCTGAGGCTGTATTCGGTGATGTAGCCCGCGAAGAACTCTCCGGCTCTGTCGCCTCCGGAGGTGAACCACAGCAGAATTCCGAACGCCACGGCGAGAGCGACATAGAAGGTGACCCAGTAGCCGGCCTGCCGCATGGAGAACTCACGTGCTTCTCCGCGGTCGACGATCCACAAGTCAACGGCAAGGACGACAAGAAGACCGCCGATCACGGCGATCCAGGCCCACAAAGGTTCAGTCACTCAGACCCTCCGGCAAGCATGCTTCAGCGCCGGAGGTCTCTCCCGCCCGCGGAAAACTGCGGACCGGCAGCCCCGGGGGCCCCGTGGAGCGGGGCTGCACCGTGATGACGAGGCTGTCGCGAAGGGATACTCCCCTCCCTAACCCAGGCAGTATATGAGAACGCATGGACCACGCGTAATCATCCTCCGGGCGTCATGCCCGGTACACCCCGAGCACGTCCGCCACGACCTCGTCGCTCCCGGGCATCTCCCGCCCCCGCCGCTCGGCCGCCGCTGCCAGCGTCCGCGCAGTTCCAGGCGTCTCCAGCAGCTCCCGTACGGCTTCGCGGAACTTCTCCGCCTCCCCGTAGGGCACGAGGATCCCGGCGTCCCCGAGAATCTCAGGAATCCCGCCCACCTTGGAGGCGATGGCCGGTGTCCCGGTCATGAGCGCCTCCCTGAGCGTGAGCGGCTGCCCCTCCCACCGGCTCGGCATCAGCAGCGCGACGGCCGCGCCGAGCAGGTCGGGCACGTCGTCCCGGTTGCCCAGCAGCACGACGGGCAGCCCCTCGGCGTCGATCCTGCGCTGCAGCTCGCCCCGCAGCGGCCCTTCCCCGGCCACGACGAACAGCGGCTCCCCGCCTCCCCCGCCCGGCGCTCCCGGCGACCCGTGAACACCTCCACCCGCGGCTCCGGCCGACGACCCGTCAGCACCCCCACCCGCGGCGCCAGCCGACCCGTCAGCACCCCCACCCGCGGCGCCAGCCGACTCATCAGCACCCCCACCCGCCGCTCCAGCCGACCCGTCAGCACCCCCACCCGGCACTCCCGCCGGCCCGTCGCCGACGGCGCGCCACGGCCCGGCCGCGATGTCGAGCAGCGTCTCCAGCCCCTTCTGCTGGGCCAGCCTGGCGACGGTGAGCAGGATGGGCCGGTCCCCCGCCTGCAGTTCGTCCCTGATCTCCTGAGGCGTCCGCTTCGCCGGCCGCGGCACGGGCGCCGCCACCATGGCCGCCCGGACGTCACGAGCGCCGAGTCGCCGCATCCGCTCGGCCAGGTCCGGCGAGACGGTGAGCACGTGCCCGGCCCGCCGTGCCACGATCCGCTCCAGCACCCCGTAGACGAGACCCACGAACCCGCCCGCGGTCAGCGCGTTGTGCAGGGTCACCACCGGGCCCCGCCGCCCCAGCGCGGCCAGCGCCCCGGCCCGCAGCCCATGGGCGTGCACGACGTCGGCGCCCCGGGTCAGCCGCCGGACCGCCAGCACCGCCCGCAGGTCGTTCACGGGATGCGGCCGGTCGGAGACGGGCACCTCGACGAACCTGGCCCCCGCGCCGCCGAACGAGAACTGCTCCTCGACACTCCCCGGCCCGATCACGAGCACCTGGTGCCCGCGCCGCACGAGCCCCTCCACGAGCATCAGCACATGCCGCCCGGTGCCGCCCGACGTGGTGCCCAGCACGAAAGCCACCCGCACGCCCCGCTCCCTCCTCATCCCGTCACCACGATCCTGCCGCCACCGAGCACTCAGCCGTCCCCGGCCCCACCACACCGAGCACTCAGCCTCGCCGCCCCATCACTGAGCACCTCAGTTCGTTCCCGCCGCTACCCCCGAGCACCTCAGTTCGTTCCGCCGCTACCCCCGAGCACCTCAGCCGTTCCCGCCGCCACTTCCGGGCGCCTCAGTCGTTCCCGCCCCGCCGCAGCAGCTGGGTCACCGCCGCCGCATCGGCCCGGTCCACCAGGGCCACGACGGCCCCGCCCACGACGAGCGCCACGACCGCGCCCAGCACCGCCGCCCCCGCGTTCGCCCACACGCCGCTCACACCGAGCAGCGCCACCGCGCCGGCCCCCGCGAGGTACCCCAGCACCCCTCCGGCGACCGCCGCCGCCCCGGCCCTGACGAGCCCGGCCACGGCCGCGCGCCCGCGTGCCCGCACCACCGACCACAGCAGCATCCCGCCGCCCACGCTCATGCCCACGCTCATCCCGAGCGCCATCCCGCCGATCTCCCACTCGTCGGGCAGCACCACCACGAAGACGGTCTGCGCCACCATCACGACACCCCACCCGGCCACGGTCCCGACGGCCACCGCCCGCCCCCGGCCGGCCGCGTACAGCACCCGGCTCAGATGCGCGATGAGCCCGTATCCGACGAGCCCCGGCGTGAACAGCGCGATCGCCGCCGCCAGCTGCTCCGGCGGCACCTCGCTCTTGTCCGCCAGGAACACCACGGCGCCGGGCCCCGACGCGGCGGCCAGCATGCCGGCGGCCAGCCCCGACACCAGCACCACGGCCCGGGTCGTGCGCGCCGCCAGCGCCGCGAACGCCTCGGGCTCTCCCGCCTGCGCCGACAGCCGGGGGAACGCGCTGGTGGCGATGGGCACGGCCAGCACCGCGTAAGGCACCAGGTAGATGGCCCACGCGTAGTTGTAGACGGCGATGGCCCCGTTGCCGATCGCGTGGTTCGACAGGACCAGCACCACGATCATGGCCGCCTGCTGGGCGAGGAGCGCCGCGATGCCCGCCAGCGCGAGCCTGCGCACCTGCCCGGCCACCCCGTCGGGGAACCGTAAGGTCGGCCGCCACCGCAGCCCCAGCCGCGCCACGGGCCCGATCACGGCCAGCACCAGCGACAGCACGCCCAGGCTCGTGCCCACCGACAGCGCCAGCTCGGCGGGCCTCGGCACCGCCCCCGGGTCGCTCTCCCCGCCGCTGAGCGGCACGAACAGCAGGTACGCCACGATGACCACGATGCTGGACACCAGGGGCGCGACCGCCGGCCCGGTGAACCGCTTGTGCGACTGCAGCACGCCGTAGAGCACCACGGCGACGCCGTACAGGGGGATCTGGGGAGCGAACACGACCAGCATGCGCGTGGCGACCGCGCTCACCTCGCCCACCTCGCACCGGTCGATGGCGCCGCCGAAGAACAGCCCGACGATCGGCCCGGCGAACACCGCCAGCAGCACGCCCACCGGGACGAGCACGACCAGCACCCAAGTGAGCAGCGCCGAGCCGATCCACCCCGCCCGCTCCCGCGAGCCCCGATCGGCGGCACCGGCCAGCATGGGCACGACCATGCCCGCCAGCGCGCCGCCGGCCACGACCTCGAAGATGATGTTGGGGATCTGGTTGGCCGTCATGTAGGCCGTGGACAGGCAGTTGGTGCCGACGGTGGTGGCGAACGCGTACTGCTTGGCGAACCCGATGACGCGCGCCAGCACGGTGATCGCCCCGATGAGCATCGCGCCGCCCGCGACGCCCCGCGCCGTCACCACACCCACCCGGCCTCCCTCAGCCATCTACGCTACGCAGACATCCTGGCAGGCCGGGCCGACAGTCGGGGAACGCGGATCACACGGGGTCGACCGGGCGGCGGCCGAGCATGTCGATGCCGTTGAGCACCCGGTTGCCGGCGATGACCTTGGTGAAGCTGACCTTCTCCGCCGCCGCCGTCAGCGCCACGACGGTGCCCAGCAGCGCGTACCGGCCGGGCCTGCCCAGCTCGGTGACGGCGGCCAGGCCGAGCAGGGCGCCCAGGGCGTTCGCGCCTGCGTCGCCGAGCATCGCGCGCTCGCCCAGGTCCTCCGGCAGCAGCGCGGCGGCGGCGCCGAGCGGCGCGGCGGCCAGCGCGGCCGTGGCGGGCGAGCCGCGGAACAGCGCGGCGGCCAGCAGCGGCCCGCCGGTCAGCAAGCCGACCTTGATGGCCCGGCCGGGGCGCAGGTCGAAGAGGTTGGCGAGGTTCGCGGTGGCGGCGATGGTGGCGCCGTTGGCCAGGGTGTCGACGGGGCCCTTGGAGACGAGCGCGGCGGCGGCCAGGCCACCGGCGCCGATGCCGAGGATCTTGACGGCGCCGCTGGTGACCTCGCCGCGGGCCAGCGCGCTGAGGTGCCCCTTGAAGCCCTTGGACGAGGTGGTGCCGTAGAGGTCGTCGTAGGCGCCCACCGCGCCGCTGCCGACGCCCGCGAGCAGCGCGGCGGCGCGCACCCGGGGGGGCAGGCCGGGCGTGAGCGCGACGGCGGCGCCGGCGCCGGCCGCGAACGCGGGGCCTTCGAGCAGAGTGATGGGCTCGCCGCGGTGGTTCTTCCTGGTCCAGCGGCCGCTCAGATCGGCGGGCCGGCCGCGGGTGAACGCCGTGTAGGCGGCGCGGGCGGCCACGGCGCCGATCGCGGCGCCGGCGATGGCGTACAGCAGGCCACGGGCCCGGCTGGCAGGCATGTCAGCTCCCTGACGTGGTGGTGGGGGACGGGGTCGCGGACGTCACCGCGGGGACGGGGGCCGAGGCTCCCTTGCCCACGCCGTACTGGCCGGCACGCCCGGACATCTGCTCCCGGAGAGAGTAGACGATCGCGACGCGCCCCACGGGCATGTCGGCGGTATCCACCGTGGACACGCGCTTGGAGACCTCGCCCTCGTCGCGTACGGCGCTGATCGCGTCGCCGGGCGAGGCCGCGGAGTCGGCCATCCCGGCCAGCACCGTTCCCTGGCTGCCGACGTCGAGCCCGTCGGCGACGGAGACGATCGCGCCCGCCTGCGTCTCGGCGTTCTCCCCCTCGTACGCCCGCTCCGGCGCGAACATCACCACGAGCGTGGCCCGCTTGACCGGGTCGCCCTCGGCGGTGAGCAGCCCGCCCGCCTCGAACGTGCTCAGGACGTCGGCGGTGGCGGGGTTCGGCGTGCCACCCTGGGCCTGGTCGGTCGTGACCAGGGCGGCGGCGAGCAGCGCGGCGGCCCTGTCCCAGCTCGTCGCGGTGGCGGGGAAGACCATGTTGACCGGCTTGAGCTGGTTGACCAGGCCGTCGAGCACGCCCTTGGTCTTGGGGTCGAAGAACTTCTCGCTCAGCGCGACCCGGCCGGAGATCTCCGCGCCCGCCTGGTCGAGCACCTGCTCGGAGGCCTCGCGCACGGCGTTGCTGGAGCCCGGCGACTCGACCAGCAGCACCCGCTGGCCGGCCAGGTCGCCGGCCACCAGGTCGGCCGTGGCCGAGATGATGAACTGGTCGTTGCCGGCCTCGCGCCCGCGGAGGGTGTCGATCTGCGCGCGCAGCTCGTCGTTGGACGCGGTGAGCCCCGCGGTCACCTCCTCGATGGACTTGACCGCCGGCCCCTGCAGCAGGGTGGTGCCCAGCACGATCCCCACCGCGAGGGCCAGGAAGATCGCGACGGTGGAGACGAGGTGGTAGCGAAAATCGATCACGAGAAGAGTCCGACCAGCCAGAAGATGAATGCGTTCCAGAGGTCTTGCAGGCCGTTCAGCCAGGTGCGGCCGAGGGGCGACAGGCCGAGCGCGACCCCCATGGTGATCAGCGCTGTGATCACGAGCAGGAGCAGTTGGGAGGTGGTGATGCGGCTGCGGTAGAGCCTGCTGACGCCCTTGGCGTCGATGAGCTTGCTGCCGATGATCAGCCGGGTGAGGAAGGTGCTGGCCATGCCGGAACGGCCCTTGTCGAGGAACTCCTCCAGCGTGCCGTGCGTGCCGACCGCGACGATGAGCTCGGCGCCCTTGTCGTCGGCCAGCAGCATCGCGATGTCCTCGCTGGTGCCGGTGGCGGGGAAGATCACCGCTTCCCGGCCGAGCTGGTGCACGCGCTCCAGGCCGGGGGCCCTGCCGTCGCGGTAGGCGTGCACGACGAGCTCGGCGCCGCAGGTCAGGGCCTTGGTGGAGACGGAGTCGAAGTCGCCGACGATCACGTCGGGCAGGTAGCCGGCCTCCAGCAGCGCGTCGGCGCCGCCGTCCACGCCGACGAGGACGGGACGGTACTCGCGGATGTACGGGCGCAGCGTGGCGATGTCTTCCTTGTAGTGATACCCACGCACCACGATGAGGACGTGTCTGCCCTCCATGGGGGTGCGGATCTCAGGCACGCCGACTCCGTCGATGAGAAGCTTGCCCTCACCACGAACGTACTCCATCGTGTTGACGGCGAAAGCCTCGATCTGCACGGCGAGGCCGGCGCGCGCCTCCGCCATCGCGGACTCGACGGTCTCCAGGCTCTGCTGCTCGCCCTTGCCGACCACGTCGTCGTCGAGGTAGACGACCCCGTCGCAGACGCGTACGACGTCGCCGTCCTTGACCCGCTCGAACAGCTCCTGGTTGGCGTTGTCGATGAACGGCACGCCGTTGTCGAGCAAGATCTGCGGCCCCAGGTTGGGGTAACGGCCGCTGATGCCGCTGGCGACGTTGACCACGGCCGCGGCGCCGCACGCGACGAGCGCCTCCGCGCTGACCCGGTCAACGTCGACATGGTCGATAATGGCGATTTCCCCGGGCTGGAGGCGTTTGGTGAGCCTCTTGGTACGCCGGTCGATCCTCGCCACTGCCGTTACACCGGGAAGGCCCTCGACCTTCCTACCGCGGAGGCCCGGCATTCTGCTTCCCGGAACCTTCATCAAGACCATCCTGCCAGAGCGAAACAGCGCGGAGGCCACGCATGGCGCGGCGTGTCCGCTATGTCACCCAGGATCACCTGTCCGCTGCCGCCAGGCCCAGGAGTTCCTCCGCGTGGGCCCGGCCCAGCTCGGAGTCCTCCATACCGGCCAGCATGCGGGAGAGTTCGCGTACGCGGCCCTCATGGTTGAGCGTGACGACACCACTGCGCACGACGCTGCCGTCGCTCGCCTTCTCGACCACGAGATGCTGGTCGGCGAACGCCGCCACCTGCGGCAGATGTGTGACGACAATCACCTGCGCGGTGCGGGCCAGCCTGGCCAGCCTGCGCCCGATCTCGACCGCCGCCTTCCCGCCGACCCCCGCGTCGACCTCGTCGAACACGAACGTCGGCACGGGGTCGGCGCCGGCGAAGACGACCTCGATCGCGAGCATCACGCGGCTCAGCTCACCGCCGGAGGCGCCCTTGTTGAGCGGCAGCGGCGGCGCGGCGGGATGCGCGGCCATCCGCAGCTCCACCTCGTCGCGCCCCTCGGGGCCGAACTCCGCGGCCTGGGTGAGCTGGACCACCACCCTGGCGTGCGGCATGGCCAGCGCCGTCAGCTCCTCGGTCACGGCCTGGCCGAACCGCTCGGCGGCGGCCTGGCGCACGCCGGTGAGCTGGTCGGCCAGCTCGGTGAGGCGGGCGGTCAGCTCGTCGTACTCGCGGGTCAGCTCGTCGATGCGCTCGTCGTCGCCCTCCAGCTCGGCCAGGCGGGCGGCGGCCTGCTGCGCCCAGGCCAGCACGCCAGTGCTGTCCTCGGCGTACTTCCTGATCAGGCTGGACAGCACCGACCGGCGCTCCTGCACGGCAGCCAGCCGCGCCGGGTCCGCCTCGATCGACTCCGCGTACGACGCCAGGTCGGTGGCCACGTCGGAGATCAGGTATCCGGCCTCGGCCAGCCGGTCGGCCACCCCGGCGAGCTGGGCGTCGAAGTCGCGCACCGCCTCGACGGCCGCCCGCGCCTCGCCCAGGAGCGAGATCACGTCGTGCGGGCCGCCCGCGGCCTCCATCGGGTCGCCGAGCAGCGCCGTGTGCGCGGTCGTCGCGGCACTGCGCAGGGCGTCGGCGTGCGAGAGCCGCTCCTCCTCGCTGCGCAGCTCGTCGTCCTCGCCCGGCTTGGGGTCGACCTTCTCGACCTCCTCCAGGCCGAACCGCAGCAGGTCGGCCTCCTGCGCCCGCTCCCTGGCCCTGGTGGTCAGCTCCTCGATCTGCGCGGCCACCTGCTTGTGCCGCTTGTACGCCTGGGAGTACGCCCGCAGCGGCTTGACCAGGTCGTTGCCGGCGTACCTGTCGAGCGCGGCCCGCTGCCTGGCCGGCTGCAGCAGCCGCTGCTGGTCCATCTGCCCGTGGACGGCCACCAGGTCGTCGGCGAGGTAGGTCAGCGTGCCCACGGGCACCGTGCGCCCGCCGAGCCACGCCCTGGACCTGCCTTCGGCCGAGACGGTGCGTGAGATGATCAGCTCGCCGTCCTCGGCCTCGCCGCCGATGTCCTCCACCTGCTGGGCGACGCGCCCGCCCGGCTCGATGACCAGCGTGCCCTCCACGCTCGCCCGATCGGCCCCCGGCCGCACGCGCGAGGGGTCGGCCCGGCCGCCGAACAGCAGCCCGAGCCCCGTCACGACCATCGTCTTGCCCGCACCCGTCTCGCCGGTGACCACGTTGAAGCCAGGCGAAAGCTCGAGCACGGCCTCGTCGATGACGCCGAGCCCCTGGATGCGGACCTCCTCGACCCTCGGTCGCACTGCCCACTCCCGTTCACTGCCGTGTCTGACGCCGCTGCCCGCCCCCAGGTGGCCCCTGGAAACGGCCGGTCATTGCCCACGTGATCCTACGCGCTCCGCCCTCCATTCACTCAGGGTCGCGCCCTTCCGCGCCACCCCTGGACGGGAAGCTCGAACTTGGCCACCAGCCGGTCGGTGAAGGGCGCTCCGGTGCTCTCCACGCCGTGCAGCCGCGCCAGGCGTACGGGCTCGGCGCCCCTGCGAACCTCCACCCGGGTCCCGGACGGGAGTTCGAATCTACGCCTCCCATCACACCACAGAACCCCGCCAGGCGTGTCCGGCAGGATCTCAACGGCCAGCGTGGAGCGGGGCGAGACGACCAGCGGCTTGGCGAACAGCGCGTGCGCGCTGATGGGCACCATGAGCAGCGCCTCGACCTCGGGCCAGACGACGGGGCCGCCGGCGGAGAAGGCGTACGCGGTGGAGCCGGTGGGAGTGGCGCAGATCACCCCGTCGCACCCCCATCTGGACAGCGGCCGGCCATCGATCTCGGCGACCACCTCCAGCATGCGCTCCTGCTTCTCGACGGTGGCCTCGTTCAGCGCCCAGGTGTCGGCCAGGACCCGGCCGTTCTGCCTGGCGAGAACATCGACCGTCATGCGCTCCTCGACGTCGTAGCGGCCGGCCACGACGCTGTCGACCGCCGCCGACAGGTCGGCGACCTCGGCCTCGGCCAGGAACCCGACGTGCCCCAGGTTCACGCCCAGCAGCGGCGTGCCCGCCGGCCGGGCCATCTCGGCGGCGCGCAGCAGCGACCCGTCGCCGCCGAGCACGATCATGACCTCGGCGTCCTTGGCGGCGCCGGGGTCGGCCGGCACCGCGTCGGCCTTGTCGCAGCCGATGTCCGCGCACTCGGTGTCCAGCACCCTGACGGTGATGCCGGCGTCGACCAGCCGGTTGATGACCAGCCGGGCGCTCTCGATGGCGGCGCCGCGCCCGGTGTGCACGGCGACCAGCACGGTCCGATTCATTGCGGCCCTTCCGCGACGGCACGCTGGATCTCGGCGTCGAGGTCGGCGACCTGCGGCGCGCCCTCCCCCTTGCCCAGCCAGAGCAGATATTCCACATTTCCCGACGGCCCCGGCAGCGGGCTGGCGGTCACGCCGCGCACGCTCAGCCCCAGCTCCAGCGCCTTGGCCGCGGCGTCGCGCACGGAGCGAGCGCGCAGCCCGGGGTCCCGTACGACGCCGCCCGCCCCGACGAGGTCCTTGCCCACCTCGAACTGCGGCTTGACCAGCATCACGAAGTCGGCGTTCGGCGCGGCGACGCCGGCCAGCGCGGGCAGCACCAGCCGCAGCGAGATGAACGACAGGTCGCCCACGATCAGCGTGGGCGGCTCGCCGACCATCCCGGGGGTGAGGTCGCGCACGTTGACGCGCTCCATGACCGTCACCCGCTCGTCGTTGCGCAGCGACCAGGCGAGCTGCCCGTAACCGACGTCGACGGCGAGCACGTGGCCGGCCCCGCGGCGCAGCAGCACGTCGGTGAAACCGCCCGTGGACGCCCCCGCGTCGAGGCAGCGGCGGCCCGCCACCTTCAGGGCCTCGAACGCGTCGAGCGCGCCGAGCAGCTTGTGCGCTCCGCGGGAGACGTAGTCGGGCCCGTCGTCGGAGGCGGCCACGACGATGGCGGAGGCGGTGTCGACCTGGGTGGCGGGCTTGCGCGCCCGCTGCCCGCCGACACTCACCCGGCCGGCCTCGATGAGCTGCGCGGCCTGCTCACGCGATCGGGCCATGCCGCGGCGGACGAGCTCGCTGTCGAGACGGATCCTGCGGCTCACCGGCGCCCCGCGTCCGCCGACTCCTCACGAGTCGTCTCGTCCACGGCGGCCAGCGTGCTCTCCAGCTCGGAGAACGCCTCGTCGAAGACCGCGACGTGCTCGCTCACCGGCAGCTCGCCCAGCCGGCCGAGGCGGGCCACGACGGCGTCGACCCGCTCGTCACCGGTCTCCTCCGGCACCACACTCATGACTCGACCGTAACGCCTCCCGCGAGCACCCGGGACCTTGGCAGGCGTGTCACGCGTTGAAGCACATACGGGGGTGCTACTGATGTGGAACGCTACCGTCCGCAAAGGGAAGAAGGGATGCGCATCATGGCAAGCGTCGAGGAGTGCCGGGCGGCACTGGCCAAGCTCGTCGCGCAGTTCGACGAGATCGACGAGGAGGACCGCGCCAAACACGTGGTCGAGCGTACGGTCAGCTGCCGGGTGTCCGACCTTGACGTGACCTTCCACGGCCGGCTGCACCACGGGGGGCTGGACCCGTTCACGCAGGAGCCGCCGGCGGACGGCAAGCCGGCCGACGTGAAGCTCACGATCGTGAGCGATGACCTGGTCGCGCTGGTCGACGGGGAGCTGGATCTGGCGCGGGCGCTGCTCGGAGGGCGGGTGAAGATCGACGCGAGCTTCGGCGACCTGCTGCGGCTGCGCCGACTCATCTGAACGTCCGGCCGCCCGCCCCGGGCGGCCGGCCCGCTTGACGCCTCCTGCCGCCCAGATATTTAATGATTTCATTAACTATTATGCGACAGATGAATCAGTATGGGTTTGATCATCGAGGTCGAGCACCTGAGCCGCACCTTCGGCGAGTAGACCGTCGCCGTGGACGGCCTCACCCTGGAGATCCCGCCCGGGGAGATCTTCGGCCTCCTCGGCCCGAACGGCGCGGGCAAGACGACCACGATCAGGATGCTCTCCACGCTGCTGCGGCCCAGCGGGGGCAAGGCGCGCGTGTGCGGGTTCGACGTGGTGCGGGCGGCTGCCGAGGTACGCGGCCGCATCGGCTACGTGATGCAGCAGGTCTCCTCGATGGGTCACTACATGCTGACCGGCAGGGAGAAGGCCGAGATCGAGGCGGCCCTGTACCACGTGCCCAGGCGGCGGCTGAAGGCCAGGGTCGCCGAGGTCCTCGACCTCGTGGGCCTGACGCGGCACGCCGACCGGCTCGTCCAGGAGTACTCCGGCGGCATGCAGAAACGCCTGGACCTGGCCTGCGGCCTGCTGCACCGGCCGGAGCTGCTCATCCTCGACGAGCCCACCCTCGGCCTGGACGTGCAGTCGCGCCACCACATGTGGGAGCACATCCGCGCCCTCTGCGACGCCGGCATGACCGTGCTCCTGGCCACCAACTACCTGGACGAGGCCGACCGCCTCTGCGACCGGCTCACGATCATCGACCACGGCCGCCAGGTGGTCACGGGAACGCCCGCCGAGCTGAAGGCCGCGCTGGCGGCGCAGTCCCTCGACGAGGTCTTCCTCCGTCACACCGGGCACGCACTGCGGGAGGAGCCGCGCTGATGTGGTCACAGGAGGTGCTGGCGCTCTCGCGGCGCTGGCTGCTCATGACGCTGCGGGAACGCCTGAACCTGCTGTTCAGCGTCCTCCAGCCGGCCGTGTGGCTGGTGTTCTTCGCCGGCGGCATGGGCGGCGCGGTGGACGAACGGGTGGTGGGGACAGCCGACTACATCGCCTTCGCGGTGCCGGGCGTCATCGCGTTCACCGTGGTGGGCAACGGGGTGACGGCGGCCATGCCCCTGCTGTTCGACAAGGAGACGGGATACCTGGACAAGCTGCTCAGCATGCCGATCAGGCGCAGCTCGCTGATCGTGTCGCGGTTCGTGTTCCAGGTGGGCATGAACTCGGCCCAGGTGCTGGTGATCCTGCTCGTGGCGCTCGCCCTGGGCGCGCGTCCCGCCTCGGGGCCCTTGGGGGTGCTGGCGATCCTGGCGGCCACGGCGCTGCTCACGCTGGCGCTCACGGCCGCGGCGATGGCGCTGGCCTGCGCGGTGCCCTCGCACGGGACGTTCTTCGCGGTCACCGGGTTCGCCTCGCTGCCGCTGCTGTTCATGAGCAACGCCTTCGTGCCTCTCACGGCCATGCCCGGCTGGATGGAGGCGGTGGCGCGGGTGAACCCGCTCACGTACGCGATCGAGGCGATGCGCCTTCTGGTGTTGCGGGGGTGGGGTGGCGGGGTGCCGTTGTCGCTGGGGGCGCTGGTGGTGGCCTCGGCTCTGCTCCTGACGGTCGGAGCCTGGCAGTTCACCCGCCAGACCAGCCACCGCATCACCTGACCGGCAGCCGTTCGCTCGCCCCGGCCGACCACCGCACGCCCCCACCCCACCCGCCACCAGCCGAGTGGCATCACCGGCCGCCCGTCACCCACCCCCCGTGGGCCGTTGCCCGTGGCCCCTGGACCGTGGGTCGTGGGCGGTGGGCCGTCGGCACTGGGTCGTGGGCGGTGAACCCTCGGCACCCTGGGCCCTGGGCCGTTCATTGGGCACCCATCACCGCTCACCCCACGCGATCGAGCACCGGCTTGACCGCGTCCTCCTCGACCCTCCCCGCACCGGCCACCGCCCAGGCGGCATCGCAGGCGGCCCTCAGCCCGTCGATCCGGCTGCCCTCACCCTCGAGACGCAGCACCCCGTCCCGCCACTCGGCCCGCCATCCCCCGCAAGCACCCTCACGTACCTCGGGGTAGGGCAGGAGCAACGTCCCCAGGTCCTCCCCCATGTACGTGGGCCGATGCCGAGGCTCCGCCGTCAGCACATCGGCCGCCGTCGCCACCCCGGTCAGCACCAGCAGGCTCTCGACCCCCGCGTTGGAGGCCCCCTCGATGTCGGTATCGAGCCGATCACCGACGACCAGCGGCCGCCGTGCCCCCGTACGGATCATCGACTCCCGGTGCAACGGCGGATCAGGCTTGCCCGCGTAGATCGGCTCGACCCCGGTGGCGTGCGCGATCACCCGCACCATGGCCCCGTTCCCCGGCAGCTCCCCCCTTCCGGTCGGCATCGTGCTGTCCGCGTTGGACGCCACGAACAACGCCCCCTGCCTCACCGCCAGTGCCCCCTCCGCCAGCAGCCCGTACGACAGCCCGGGCGCGATCCCCTGCACCACGGCGACGGGCGACTCGGCGGCGGTGGAGACGGGCCGCAGCCCGCGGTCCCGTAGGGCCAGCCGCAACCCGGACCCGCCGACCACGAGCACCTTCGCGCCGGGCGGCACCCGCTCCGCGATCAACCGGGCGGCGGCCTGCGCCGAGGTCACCACGTCCTCGGCCGAGGCGGGCGCACCCAGCTCCCGCAGGTGGGCCGAGATGGCCGCCGGCGTGCGGGAGGCGTTGTTGGTGACGTACGCCAACCGCACACCACGCCGCTGCGCCTTCTCCAGCGCCGCCGGAGCCCCCGGCACCGCGTGGCTGCCCAGATAGACCACGCCGTCGAGGTCGAGCAGCAGGGTGTCATAGCCGTCGATCAGCACAACGCCTCTTCCCGTTTGACTCTCACGTTGCGTGAGACTTTAGCGTCGCCCTCGTACCCACCTAGAGAAGGGATGACCATGTCGGCGAACCTCAACCTCACCGCCGAGGACCGCGCCGAACTGTTCGGCGACTTCGACCCTGACGAGCACGCGGCGGAGGCGGAGCAACGCTGGGGCGGCACCGACGCATGGACGGACGCGATGCGCCGCTCGTCCTCCTACACCAAGGAGGACTGGAAACGCTTCATGGCGGAGGCGGGCGAGATCACCACCCGCCTGGCGGACGCGCTCCGCTCCGGCGCGCCCGCGGACGGCGACCTGGCCATGGACCTGGCGGAGGAACACCGGGCCCACATCTCCCGCTGGTGCTACGAGTGCACGTACGAGATCCACCGCGGCCTCGGCGAGATGTACGTCTCGGACCCTCGCTTCACCGCCTCCCTCGACGCCACGGCCCCGGGCCTTGCCGCCTACCTCCGGACCGCCATCACCGCCAACGCCCAGCGCCACAACGCCTGACCCACCTCCCCTTGAGCCCACGACCCGGAACCCTGCCCCTTCCGGGTCGTACGGCCACAAATCGATCTCTCCCCTGCCCACCGTGGGCAGCTACGGCGACCGCCCACCGGCAACCACACCATGCCAAGCCCAGGTCCTCGCCCCACTCCATGCTCAGGCGCGAACACGCGGCACGTGCACAACCAGCCGCACGCACACCCCGTCAGTACGGACACGAGCCGAGCCGGGAGCCGAAGTCGGAGCCCGGGGCCGGGAGCCGAAGCCTAAACCGGAGCCCAGGGCCGGGAGCCGGGAGCCGGGAGCCGGGAGGCGGCGCCGGGAGCCGAGGGCCGGGAGTCGAGGGCCGGGAGTCGGAGCCGGCAGGCGGGTCGGGGCGGCCGGGTCCGGGAGCCGAAGCCCGAGCCGAGAGCCGGGCCGGAGCCCGGACGAGGGCACAGTCACTTCCACAGCCGCAACGGCAACGCAGCGCAAGGACCCGATCCCCCTTTCGCAGGGAACCTGCCTACGCCCCCACTGCAGGCACCGCCGCACCCGCGCAGGACCCGGTTCGCCTCAAGCCACAGGACCCGAGACTCAACACCCCACCTACATCTCCCGACGAGCCCGCAAGGTGGCACGCACACTCTTCAGAGCCGACACGTAATTCCGCTCGTCCGGTCGCATGGCAACGGCGATGGCCAGCGGTTCCTGCGCCCCTTCCACGTCGCCGGTCCGCCACAACGCCAACCCCAACCCGAAGTAGGCATAATCCTCAGCCGGATTGGCATCCACGATCTGCCGAAAACTGGCCGCCGCCTCCGCATACTGCCGGGAGTTGAACTGCGCCCGCGCCAGCGCCTCCAAGATGCTGCGCGATTCAGGCTCCGCCGCCGCGGCCCGTTCGAGCAATGCCGCCGCAGCAGCGGGGCTGCCCTCCTGCAGCAGCTTCACCCCGCGCTGGTACCAGTCGTACACCCCGCCCCGGGGAGCGCCTCCGCTCTCATCATGAACATTCCCATCCTGACCCATGCGTGAGAACTCCTTCATCGCTGTACGGCGACCTGGCTCCGACCTGCCTCGGAACGGACACGACCGCAACCATGGGGCGACTTCTGGAAGGCGCAAGCATTTGTGGGAGCATGCCCGGTATGGGGACTCCTGAACTGCCGGTACCCGCTGGACTGGTGCTACGGCCCTTCCGAGGCGTGCGTTTCGCTGTCGAAGATCCCGCCAAGGTGACCTCCCCACCGTACGACCTGATCTCCGACGCCGACGTAGAGGTCCTTCTGGACTCCCACCCGAACAACGTCGTCCGCCTCATCCTTCCCTGCTCCTCCCGAAGCAACTCCTCCCCCGGCACACCCACCGACGACGGCCACCCCTCAGCCCCACCCGCCACCCCGTCTCAGCCGGGCCCCTCCCAGACAGCATCCCCGCAGGCAACCCCCTCCGAGGCCGAGTCCCCGCAAGCAGCCCTCTCCCAAGCGGCACCCTCCCAGGCAGCGCCCTCCCAGGCCGCTCCACCACAGTTCCGCCCCGATGCGGCTTCCCCCACCGGAGAAACCCCGCTCCAGCCTCGCTACGCCGTTGCCAGGGACACCCTCAGGGACTGGCTGAACGCAGGCGTCCTGGTGCCGGACGACGTACCCGCGCTGTACGTCTACGAGCAGAGCGGCCCGGACGTTCTGCAACGCGGCCTGATCGGCGACGTTGGCCTGGCTGACCCGAGCCAGCGCATCATCCTCCCTCACGAGGACGTCTTTCCCGGCCCCATCGCCGACCGCCTCGCTCTCATGAGCACCACCCAGGCCAACCTCGAGCCCATCTTCCTCCTGTACGACGGCGACAACGGCACGGCCACGCGCCTGGTGGACGAGGTGGCCTCAGAGCGGCGCCCCCTCGTCTCGGCGCGCACCGAAGACGGCCTGACACACCGCCTCTGGGCGATCACCGCCCCGGAAGAGATCGCCGCGATCAACGCCGACCTCCACCACCGCCAGGCCCTGATCGCCGACGGCCATCACCGGTACGCCACCTACCGCGTCCTCCAACGCCAGGAACGTGCCGCCCGCCACATCCCCCGTCCGACCTCCACCAGCGACACCCATTCCGGGCAACCATCGGCTACCGGCGGCTCAGCAGCTCCGCCCGCCGCCCCCGGCGAAGCCGGTGTGAGCGAGCACGCCGGCACGGGCACCGCCGCTCCCGCGTACGACGAAGCAGCCCTGAGCCCGTGGGACTTCGGCCTGGCCCTGCTCGTCGACTCCCGTGCGTACCCGCCCGACCTCAAGGCCATCCATCGGGTCGTCCAGGGGCTGCCCCTGGACGAGGCCGTGTCCAGGGCCAAGAGCTCGTGGCAGGTGCACGACTACGAGGACCTGGCTGCAGGCCTGGCCGCGCTCGAGAGGGCACCGGAGCCCGCCTTCCTGCTCGCCGGCGAGCAGGGGTCGCATCTGCTCACCGACCCGGACCCGGTCCAGCTTTCCCGCGCCATGCCGCCTGACCGCTCCGACCGCTGGAACTCCCTCAACACCTCCGTGCTCGCCGAGTTCGTCCTGCCCGTGGTGTGGGGCATGCGCGACAACGACCAGACCGTACACATCGTCCACCACGACACGGATGCCGCCGTGAGCCTGGCCATCCGTACCGGCGGCACGGCTGTCATCCTCAAGCCGCTCGTGGTCGATGACGTGCTGGCGATCGCCGCCGGTGGCGAACGAGTCCCCCGCAAATCCACCTCCTTCGGTCCGAAGCCGAGAACCGGTCTGGTTCTGCGCACATTCGCCATCGACTGAGGTAACGGCTCCCAGGCAGGCGTCCAAGCGCATCCACCTTCCCTCTGCACCGCCCCGCGCACGTCAGCTCCTGTAACCCAGCCCTCAGCCACAGCGCCCTTCAGCCAGGCGCCACTCCCGGCCCACACCGGCCCCGCCCCTCCGGTGTCCCTTCAGCCCCCGGCCGGCGCCTCTGCAGAGCCTGCCGCGCGCATCGCGCCGACCAGCCCGATCAGCCGGTGGGTGCCAGGTAGGGCACCTGCCGCGGAATCAGGGCGGCGAGCTGCGCCGGGTCGGCGCCGGTCGCCGGGAGGGCGGGCTCGGGGAGCCGGGGAGGCTCCGGAAGGCCGGGAAGCTCGCCCTCGCACGGCTTGGCGGTGCTCACTTCCACCTCGTAACGCCAGGTCTTGCCGGTGGATGGGCCGTAGACGCGGCATCGGAACGAGCCCGTCACCTCGATGTAGTCCCGAGGTTTGAGGCTGCGGACGACCGCGGCCGTCTCCGGGTTGAACGTGATGCACGGGACGCTGTCACTGAGCGTCGCCCCACGTCTGTGGCGGCGACGGCGAACGATGATGCGCCACTTCGTCAGGGTGTCGCCGCTCGGCAAGGGGTGCTCTTCGGCCGGCGCTGACAGCCTCCCCACCAGCAAGACTTCGTTTCGGTCCACGATCGTCCTCCTGTCGATGCTCTGGTGGAGATCACTCTCTACGATGAGGGGATGCCGGATCGGCTGGAACGCCGTTCTGGGGATAACGGCTGGAGGCTCGGGAGTGCCTGTGGACAACATCACCGCGCTCGGCGGCGACGTCTATGAGATCGACACCAAAATGGCCGGATTCTCGGGCATCACGGCTGGTTATCTGATCCTCAGTGACCGGCCCTGTCTCGTGGAGACCGGCACCTCGACCTCGGCACCCGTGGTACGGGACGCGATCGCCTCGCTCGGCGTCGGCCCGGACGACCTCGCCACGGTGGTCGTGACCCACATCCATCTCGATCATGCCGGGGGTGTCGGCGACATCGCCAGATTCTTCCCGTCCGCGCAGGTCGTCGTACACGAGAAGGGCGCCCGTCACCTCGCCGAGCCGTCACGGCTCATGGCCAGCGCGCGTATGGTGTGGGGCGACCGGCTCGACACCCTCTTCGGCGAGTTGTCCCCCACCGAGGCAGAACGCATCGTCGCCCTCGGCGACACCGGCGCCGTCGACCTGGGCAACGGGCGCACGCTGAGCAGCCACTACTCACCCGGTCACGCGAAACACCACGTGGGGCTGGTCGACTCGGCCACGGGTGATTTGTACGTCGGTGACGCGGCCGGCGTCTATCTGCCCGAGACGGGGGATCTGCGCCCTGCGACCCCTCCGCCGGACTTCGATCTGAAGACCGCGCTCGACTCGATCGCCCTGTTCGAGGCGCTTGAGCCGCAACGGTTGCTGTTCAGCCACTATGGGCCGGTCGAGGCCGTTAGGGAGACGCTTGAACGGTCGGCGGAGGAGCTTCGGGTCTGGGTCGATCTCACCCGGCAGGCCCGGTCCGAGGGCATGGATCTGGATCACGCCGTCGCCATGGTGAGGGAACGCACCAAGGAGCGTTACAGCGCGATGACCGCCGACGAGGCCACGTCCGAACAGTTCGAGCTGTTGAGCGGTGCTCCGTCGAACGTCGCGGGGATCATGCACTGGCTGGACCGCGTCTCGCCATGATCCTCCCCACCACGTACTGCTGCGCACTCCTGCCGTTGGCCGAGCGTGAGGTGGGCGGGGGTTTGAGGGCTTGAGGTAGGAGCCGCGCAGGCACCAGGTACTGTCCGCCCGCCCCTGGGTGACGGCATGCGCCTGCACTGCGAGTGTGCGCCCTGGTGCCGGCGGTGCCCGGGGCATACCCCACGGCGGCGACTCTCCATGCCCCATGGCCGGGCCCCACGGCCGCAGCTCCTCGTGGCGCCATGGCCCCCACCACGCGGCGGCGGCTCTCCATCGCACATGTCCGGCCCCCACGGCCGCGGCTCTCGGGGCGCATACCCCAGGCCACACGGCGATGGCTCTCCGCAACGAATGCCCCAGGCCACAGCGGCGCAGTGCCCCGTCACCTGGCCTGGCGTCCGCCTGGCCAGCATGGAGTCCGCCTTGCCGCCCGGCACACCGGGCACGCCTGGCACGCCCGACACGCCTGCTCGAGGTTGCGTCCACGGGAGTGGTGTACGAGTTTGACCTGGTCAAGAGGCGTGGCGTCGTGAAATGGCGACGGCCATCGCGTGATCCTTCAAAGGCGC
>NZ_JBFALF010000013.1:0-272881 GCF_040656115.1 Nonomuraea sp. NPDC050202
GCAGTGAGAAAGGCCTCCGCTGGGGCGGTCGACCACTCACACCGGCAGCCTGAACCCCTCACCCAACCCGGTGATCGTTTCCGGTCACAGCACTAGCCGTCCAGTACAAGGTCTGCTCGACGTTCGACTCCTCGCCCGGGCACGGCAGCATCGGCGCGGTCATCGCGGCCCTGCACCGCGAGGGGCTGGCTCGCGGCGCGGTGCCGGTGCTGGCCGCGCAGCCGGAGTTCGGGCGTTACACGTGGTTCGCCAACCACTTCGTGCGGGCGGGGGAGGAGGTGGTCAGGCTCGACCGCTACCCGCCGACCCGCGACCACCCGGTCACCCCGGCGACCGAGGCCGACCTGCGGGTGCGGCTGGCCGAGCAGGGGGCGGGCCGTACGGGGTGGCTGCCGGCGGGGGCGTCGCAGGAGGAGTACGCGGCCAGGCGGTCGGACGCGGCCGTCGTCGCCGACGCCATGACGGAGGCCCACCTTGTCGCGTTCGGCCGCCTCCTCCTCACCGCCGCCGGCAGTCGGGCACCGCACCTGGGCGAGGGCACGGCGCACCCTGGGGGCGTGCCGGACGCCGGCGGGGGAGCGCTGTACTGCGTCGGATCGGGGGGCCTGAGTTACTCCTTGGCCGCTGCCCTGACCTCCGGCCGCCCGGCACACGGCGGCGCGACGCTCGCCGCGGCCGAGCCGGTGCTGGTGGTGTCCGGGAGCCGGTCGCCGGTCACCGCCCGGCAGATCGACGCGGCCGAGCGTGCCGGATGGACGGTGCTGGACGCCGCCGACGGGCTCGACGCGATCGCGCACGCCGAGGCGAGCCTGCGCGAGGGCCGTCACACCATCGTGCAGTCGACGCGCGGGCCGGCCCGCGACCCCGCGGGCGTCGGCGAGTCGCTCGGCCGGGTGGCCGCCGCGGCGGTCCGGGCCGGGCTGGTGCGGCGGCTGGTGGTGGCGGGCGGCGACACCTCCGGCCAGGTCGTCGCCGCGCTCGGGGCCCGCGCCCTGGACGTGGTCGGCACGCTGGCGGTCGGCGGCCCGGTGTGCGTGCTGGCATCGGACGACCCCGCCTGCGACGGGCTGGAGGTGGCACTCAAGGGCGGCCAGGTGGGCGGCGAGGACTTCTTCCTGAGCGCCGCCTCGGGATCCGGGCCGCGCCCGGCGCGGGGACGCTGAGATCATCCGCCCCGCGTACAGCTCTCCCAAGCGAATATGATATGGAGGCTTTGTCCGGGCGGCAATTTATGTCCGGATTCTGTGACACAAGGGCTTATGGGGTGATCTCGCAAGGTCATCGGTAAGCGGCATTTCCGCAGGTCGAGTGCGACATTTGGGCACCTGGGGCGCCTTGTCGATCTATTGTAGGTGACCTTACCGTTATATATCGCCGTTTCTGGCTGTTATATTTTTACTTATATTCTGCGCCCTGATCGCCATCTCGACATCGCGTTGACATTTCACGATGCGAGATGGGTTTTCGTTGCGGGGGGCGCCTCTCCGTCAGGAAGGTTGGGCCCCCGGTCAGCGCGAACGGAGAGTGATGGGCAAGTACCTGCTCCGCAGGTTGGCAATAAATGTGATCTTGGTCGCCATCGCGGCCAGTCTGGCGTACATCCTCGCGGCCTCCACCATGAGCCCGCGCGGCGCGTACGAGGGGCGCCAGCCCCCGGTGGCCGAGGCGGTCATCGACGCCACACTTGATGCCTACAACCTGAACGACAAGACCCCCGTGCTCCAGCGCTACGCGACCTGGGCCAAGGGTGTCGTCACCGGAGACTTCGGCAGGACCTGGAACGGCGGCTCCGTCAACGGCGAGATGGGCCGGCGGATCATGGTCAGCGCTCGGCTCCTGCTCATCGGCACGCTCCTCGGCTTCGCCGTGGGCGTGGCGCTGGGGGCGTTCTCGGCGGTGAAGCAGTACAAGCTCAGCGACCGGTTAATAGGTGTCTCCTCCTTCGTGATCATGGCGATCCCCGTGTTCGTGCTCGCCACGCTGCTGGCGATCGGCACGTACAACCTGAACAGAGGGCTCGGGTTCACGCTGATCGAGTACACCGGCGAGTACAACCCGCAGCTGTCGGGCTGGGACCAGTTCCTCAACCGGCTGAACCACCTCATCCTGCCGACGATCTCGCTCAGCCTCGGCTCCATCGCCTTCTACAGCCGCATCCAGCGCAACATGATGCTCGACGTGCTGAACCAGGACTTCGTGCGGACCGCGATCGCCAAGGGCCTGCCGCGCAGGAAGGCGCTGATCAAGCACGCGCTGCGGACCGCGCTGATCCCGTCGGCCACGTACTTCGCGTTCGCGTTCGGCACGATGTTCACCGGCGCCACGTTCACCGAGAAGATCTTCGCCTGGCACGGCATGGGCGCCTGGCTGGTCGACTCGATCAACCAGAACGACGTCAACTCCGTCGCCGCCGTGACGTTCTTCGCCGCCGTGTGCGTGCTGGCCGCGTCGTTCCTGTCGGACCTGCTGGTGGCGGCCCTCGATCCTCGGGTGCGGGTGAGCTGAGATGCGATCGAAAGTCGTCTTCAAGCGCCTGCTGGCCAACAAGCAGGCCCGTTACGGGTTCATCGCGCTGATCCTGCTGGTGGCGCTGGCCTACCTCGGCCCCTACTTCGGCCCGTACGACTGGACCGAGAAGGACTTCATGGCCTTCCTGTCCGGCCCCAGCCCCGACCACTGGTGGGGCACCACCTCGATCGGCGCCGACATGTACGCGGTGACGCTGCGCGGCATGCAGAAGTCGATCGTCATCGGCCTGCTGGTGGCGCTGATCTCCACCGGCCTGGCCGCGATCGTGGGCGCCTTCGCCGGCTATTTCGGCGGCTGGATCGACAAGGTGCTCATGTGGGGCGTCGACCTGCTGCTCGTCCTGCCGAGCTTCCTCATCATCGCCATCGTCTCGCCGCAGCTCAGGGAAGGCGCGTCGTGGTTGTGGTTCGTGGCGCTGCTGGCCGCGTTCTCCTGGATGATCACCTCCCGGGTGGTCCGCAGCATGACGCTGTCGCTGCGCGAGCGGGAGTACGTGCTGGCCGCGGTCTACATGGGCATCCCGCGCTGGAAGATCATCTTCCGGCACATCGTGCCCAACCTGTCCTCCTTGCTGATCATCGACGCCACGCTCAACGTCAGCGGCGCGATCATCGGCGAGGCGGCGCTGTCCTTCTTCGGCTTCGGCATCCAGCCGCCGGACGTCTCGCTCGGCACGCTGATCGCGGAGGGCTCCCGCAACGCCACCGGCTACCCGTGGCTGTTCGCCTTCCCCGCCGGTCTCCTGGTCGCGCTGGTGCTCAGCGTCAACCTGATCGGCGACGGCCTGCGTGACGCACTCGACCCGGGGAGCAACTCGTGAGCATCTTGGAGGTCAGGGACCTCACCGTCACCTTCCCCGGCGGCATCCAGGCCGTGCGCGGCGTCAGCTACGAGGTCGAGCGCGGTGAGGTGCTCGGCATCGTGGGCGAGTCCGGCTCGGGCAAGTCCGTCACCTCGCTCGCCGTCATGGGGCTGCTGCCGCGCGACGCCCAGGTCAGCGGCTCGGTCAGGCTGCACGGCCAAGAGCTGCTCGGCATGAAGGAAGACGACCTGGTCAAGGTGCGCGGCAAGGCCATCAGCATGATCTTCCAGGATCCGCTGTCGGCCTTCACGCCCGTCTACACGATCGGCGAGCAGATCGCCGAGGCCGTCCGCATCCACCAGAGGCTGGGCAAGGACAAGGCGGCCAGGCGCGCCGTCGAGCTGCTCGACCTCGTCGGCATCCCGAACCCGCACCTGCGGGCCAAGGCGTTCCCGCACGAGTTCTCCGGCGGCATGCGGCAGCGCGCGATGATCGCCATGGCCGTCGCCAACGACCCCGACCTGCTGATCTGCGACGAGCCGACCACCGCGCTCGACGTCACCATCCAGGCGCAGGTCCTGGAGGTGCTCAAGACCGCGCAGCGGGAGACGGGCGCCGGCATCGTGATGATCACCCATGACCTGGGCGTCATCGCCGGCATGGCCGACCGGGTGCTCGTCATGTACGCGGGCCGCCCGGTCGAGCAGGGGCCCGTGGACGACATCTACTACCGGCCGCGCATGCCGTACACGATGGGGCTGCTCGCCTCGATCCCCAGGATCGACGGCGAGGAGGGGCCGCTCGTGCCCATCGAGGGCAACCCGCCCTCGCCCGCCTCGCTGCCGCCCGGCTGCCCGTTCGCGCCGCGCTGCCCGATGAAGGTGGACATGTGCGACGACGAGGAGCCGCCGCTGACGCCGTTCGGCGGCGGGCGTCACGTCGCGTGCATCCGCGCGCACGAGATCGAGCACAAGGGCCTGAGCGGCGCCGACGTGTTCCCGGTGCCGGTGATCCCGCCGAGCGACGTGGTACGCGTGCCGCGCACCGAGCGCGCCACCGTGCTGGAGCTCGACGACATGAAGCGGCACTACCCGCTGATGAAGGGCGCGGTCTTCAAGCGCCGCGTCGGCACCGTGTTCGCGGTGGACGGCATCAGCTTCGACATCGCCGAGGGCGAGACGCTGGCCCTGGTCGGCGAGTCGGGATGCGGCAAGACCACCACGCTGCAGCAGATCATGCAGCTCGAGCCGCCGCAGGGCGGCCGGGTGGTGGTGCTCGGCAAGGACAGCGCCACGTTGGACAAGGCCGCTCGCAAGGCGCTGCGCGGGGACCTGCAGATCGTCTTCCAGGACCCGATGGCCGCGCTCGACCCGCGCATGCCGATCGGCGACATCATCGCCGAGCCGCTGCGCGCGCACGGCAAGACGGGCGACGTGCGGGCCAAGGTCGCCGAGCTGCTCCAGCTCGTCGGGCTGGCCGCCGAGCACGCCGAACGGTACCCGCAGCAGTTCTCCGGCGGCCAGCGGCAGCGCATCGGCATCGCCCGCGCGCTGGCCCTGGAGCCGAAGGTGCTGGTGCTGGACGAGCCGGTTTCCGCGCTCGACGTCTCCATCCAGGCAGGCGTGATCAACCTGCTGGAGGAGCTGAAGAACAGGCTCGGACTGTCGTACCTGTTCGTGGCCCACGACCTGGCCGTGGTGCGGCATCTGGCCGACCGCGTGGCCGTCATGTACCTGGGCAGGATCGCCGAGATCGGGACGGTCGAGAACGTCTACGACCACCCGGCGCACCCCTACACGCAGGCGTTGCTGTCGGCGATCCCACTGCCCGACCCCGAGATGGAGCGCACCCGCAAGCGGATCCTGCTCGAAGGCGATCTGCCGAGCCCGGCGGATCCGCCGTCGGGGTGCCGTTTCCGTACTCGCTGCCCCAAGTTCGCCCGGCTCAGCGAGGCGGAGCGGCGGCGGTGTGTGGACGAGGAGCCCTCGGTTGCCCGGCTGGCGAACCGCGTCGACCACGGCGCCGCCTGCCATTACGCGGAGGAGATCGAGGTCATCACGGCCTCGGACAATCAGGAGGAAGAGTGAAGGTTCGTTACCGTGCGGCCGCTGGGCTGGCGGTCCTCGCCCTGGCCGCTGCGGCCTGCGGCGGAGGCGGCGGCTCCAACAACAGCCAGCCGAACGCGCAGCAGTCCCAGCAGGCGCAGCAGCAGATGGCGGAGACCCCGGCCATCAGCATCAACCCCGTCCCCTACGAGCAGGTCAAGGACGGTGGCACCCTCACCCTCGCCATCGGCCAGTGGCCGAGCCAGTGGAACCCGATCCACGTGGACGGCAACCAGCGGGACACGGCGGACATGCTCGACCCGCTCCTGCCGATCCTGATGCGGTCCGACCAGGAAGCGACCTTCACCCCGAACCCGGACTACCTGACCGACATCAAGAACGACCAGTCGTCGGGTAAGCAGGTCGTCACCTACACGCTGAACGACAAGGCCGTGTGGTCCGACGGCACGCCGATCACGTGGAAGGACATCGAGGCCCAGTGGAAGGCCCAGAACGGCGAGAACAAGAAGTTCAAGCCGGCCTCCACCGAGGGCTGGGACCAGGTCGAGTCGGTCACCAAGGGTGACACCGACAAGATCGCCATCCTCACCTTCAAGAAGCCGTACCCCGAGTGGAACAGCATGCTGTCCCGCTCGCCGCACCTGATGCCGGCCAAGCACATCACGGAGCCGGACGCCTTCGACAAGGACTACCTGCAGAAGATCCCGGTCACGTCCGGGCCGTTCAAGGTCGAGAGCATCGACGAGGGCACCAAGACGCTCACGCTCGTGCGTGACGACAAGTGGTGGGGCAAGAAGGCCAAGCTCGACAAGATCATCTTCCGTGGGATCGAGACGCCCGCCGCGCAGGTCAACGCCTTCGCCAACGGCGAGCTCGACATGGTGGAGATCCCGCCGGGCAGCCCGGCCGACCTCAAGCGGGCCAAGGAAGTCCCGAACGTGGACATCCGCAAGGCGCTCAGCCCCAACTGGCGGCACATCACGGTCAACAACCAGAGCGACTTCCTGAAGGACAAGTCGGTCCGGCAGGCCGTGCAGTACGCGATCAACCGTGACGTGATCACGCAGTCGGACCTGAAGGACATGGACTGGCCGCTGCAGACGCTCGGCAACCACGTCTTCATGAACAACCACAAGGGGTACGTCGACAACTCCGGCGACCTCGGCAAGTACAACCTGGACAAGGCCAAGCAGCTCCTCGACGCGGCCGGCTGGAAGCAGGAGGGCGAGTACCGCAAGAAGGACGGCAAGGAGTTCGCGCTGAGCTTCGTCGTCCCGTCGGGCCTGCCGTACGCCAAGACCGAGGGCGAGCTCACCCAGGCCATGCTCAAGGAGGCCGGGATCAAGGTGACGATCCGGCCGGTGCCCGATGACAAGTTCTTCAACGACTACATCATCAAGGGCGACTTCGACCTGGTGCCGTTCTCCTGGATCGGTGACCCGCAGCCGATCAGCAGCCTGCAGCAGATCTACAAGACCGGCTCCGAGAGCAACTTCCCGAAGGCGAGCGACCCGGCCGTGGACGCCGCCATCGAGGACGCCGTGAGCGAGATGGATCCGGTCAAGGCGATCGAGAAGGCGAACGCCGCCGACAAGCTCGTCTGGGACATGGTGCACACGATCCCGCTGTACCAGCGCCCGGACATCCAGGCGGCCAAGAAGACCCTGGCCAACCTCGGCGCCAAGGGTTACTCCTTCTACGACTGGACGGCGGTCGGCTTCACCGGCTGACCCCCGCTGCCTGACCGAAACCCCCGGCCCTCCGGCCGGGGGTTTCGTCGTTCCGGGATCAGCCGTGCGAGTCGGACACCGAGCCCTTGAAGGTGGTGAAGCAGGACGGCCCGTTGGCGCCGTCGAAGCGGACGGAGTCGAAGAAGTCGCGGAAGTCGATGAAGAAGTTGCCCTTGTCGCGCGGCATGGTCACCGCCGAGCAGCCGTCGTAGCCGGCCTCGGAGAACAGGTGGATCCAGGAGTCGGTACGGTTCCAGTCGGACTTGGCGCGGTCGGCCATGCCCAGCGCGGCCAGGTCGGGGGTGTCGGTCTTGATCTGGATGATGTCCCCGGTGCCGTCGAGGCCGGAGAACATGCAGTAGTAGCCGTCCTGGCACCGGTCGTACCCCTCGGCGGCCTGAGCCGGGGCCGCCAGGGCGGTCAGGGCGGCGGCGGCCAGCGGGAGCGCCAGCATGTGAAGCTTCTTGCCCACTCTTCCTCCATGGGTGAAACTTTCCTTCCGCCCGAACATACATGGCGCGATCTTGTCAGGAAAGGGGTTGACTCAACCGGCGGCGAACTCCCGCAGCGTCATGGGAGGCCGGCCGCCATGCCGCTCGATGGTGTCGGTGACGCGGTAGAGCGGATGGTCGCCGGTGCCGATGGCGCGGAAGATCGCCCACAGGTGCGTGAGGTGCTCGACCGCGTACGGATCCCCGTACACCTCCATCGCGCCCGCCTCCCACTCCTCGGGCGGCAGGTCCACGTACTCGACGCCCAGTGCCCGCGCCGCCTCCCCTGCGGTGGACATCTGCCCGGTCAGCAGGCACACCGGATCGGCCGGAGCCGGATCCAGCAGCAGCCCCGCCCCCACCGCGGCCACGTCGGCGGCCGCGACCAGCGGGATCCGCGTGGAGGGCGGGCCCAGCGGCAGCGCCAGCCGGCCCGCGGCGGCCGCGACGACGGCCAGGTTCTCGAAGAACACCGCCGCCCGCAGGTGCACCGCCCCCACCCCGGCCCAGTCGAAGACCTGCTCCGACAGCCAGTGCCGGCGCATCCGCGGCGTGCCGGCCTCGGGCTGGGCGTCGAGCTGCGACACCTCGACGACGCGGTCCACCCCCTCCTGCCTGGCGGCGGCGGCGAACGCGGCGGTCGCGTCCATCAGGCCCGCAGTCACCGGATAGGTGAAGAACGCCCGCGTGATCCCGCGCATGGCAGGGCGGACCGCGGAGATCTCGCGCAGGTCGCCCACCACCACCTCCGCGCCGAGCTTGCGCAGCTCGGCGGCCCGATCGTCGTCGGAGCGCACGAAGGCCCGCACCTTCTCGCCGCGCTCCAGCAGCAGCTCCGCGACGCGGCGCCCGGTCGCGCCCTGCCGCCCGCCGGCCGCACCGGTGACCAGAATCATCTCTCCTCCTGAAGGGTGAGCCTGAACAGGCCGAGCCGTTCCAGATCGCGCAGGAACGGCTCGGCGGGGAACGCCTCGGCCGGGCCGAAGACGCCGGGGCCCGGGCCCCGGCCGCCCGCCAGCCGGACGGCGGCCTCGACCGAGGCCAGCGCGCTCATCCGCCACAGGTCCTGCCCGCGCGCCTGGCCGGCCCGGCTGCCGCCCTCCGCGATCACCTGCGTGGCGACCGTGAAGTGCGAGCCCGCTCTGGTGGCCGCGTCCACGTGCTCGCTGGTGAACGCCTGCTCCTCCTCGAACGTGTGCGCCGTGAGCTGCGCCTCGACCTGCCGCGCCGCGACGTGCCTGGGCACCGTGACGACCTCGGGGAACGGCACGGGCGCGATCATCGTGCGCGGCCCCAGCGGCGGCGGGAACGGGAAGACGGCGTTGCGCGGCTCGACGTAGCCGACGTGCTCGGCGCCGCCGGTGTAGGTGATCCGCCGGGTGTCGGCGAACAGCAGCTCGGCGGTCTTCCTGGCCCCCGTGGTCAGGCGCCAGCCGGTCACCGAGTACGCGGTGATCACCCGGTCGATCCCCGTCATGCCGGCGGCCGCGGCCCCGGCGAGCAGGTCGCCCAGCCCGCCGTAGAAGCTCATGGCCGTGACCATGGTGATGCCCGCCTCGCGCGCGGGCCCCTGCATGGTGTCGAACATCCACTTCGTGTGGTGCTGCTCCAGGGCGTGGTCCACGTAGTGGCAGCCGGCTCGCACGGCGGCCGTGGCCAGTGCCCTGCCCGTGTCGGTGAACGGGCCCGCGCAGTGGATCAGCACGTCCGCCGAGCCCGCGAGATCGCGCAGCGCGGCGGGCTCGTCGAGCGCGGCCTCGTGCACGAGGGCCCCGCTCAGCTCCTCGGACATGGTCTTGAGCGCGTTGCCGTCGCGTCCGGCCAGGATGATCTCCACACCCCGGTTGTGCAGGTCGGCCGCCACCAGGCGGCCGGTGTGTCCTGTCGCGCCGTAGACGGCGATGTGCGGTGGTGACATGAGTGGTCCTCATTGGGATACTCGGAGTACGTAACTATGTTCGAAGTTACGTACCGCGAGTATGTAAGTCAATGGGAGCACGATGATGCGCCGTACCCAGGCAGAGCGCTCGGACGAGACCACCAGGCGGCTGGTGGACGCCGCGCGGGAGCGGTTCGGAGCCACCGGATACGCGCTGACCTCGATCGACGCCATCGCCGCCGCGGCCGGGGTGACCAAGGGAGCCGCTTACCACCACTTCGGCGGCAAGGCGGAGCTGTTCCGCGCGGCCTTCGTGGCCGAACTGGAGACGGTGGACGCCAAGCTGCTGGGCATCGCCGCCGAGGAGCACGACGTGTGGGCGGCGCTGCGGCGCGGTTGCCGGACCTTCCTGGAGCACTGCCTGGACCCCGGGTTCCGCCAGATCGTGCTGCTCGACGCGCCGGCGGTGCTCGGGTGGGAGACCGTACGCGAGATCGAGCACGACCACATGCTGCGCATCCTGCGCGACGGGCTGCACCTGGCCGTGGCCGCCGGGCTGGCGCCGGACGGCGACCTGGACGCCCGCGCCCAGCTCGTCTTCGGCGCGCTGTGCGAGGGCGGCATGCTGCTGGCCAGATCGAAGGAGCCGGCGGCCGACCTGCCGGGCATCGCCGCGGAGGCCGACCGCCTGCTGTCGGCGCTGGTCACGCCACCACGCTGAGCCCGCCCATCGGCGACGATGGGCGGGCGTTCATGCCGGTGACCGGGCCGGCTCCAGCGGGCTGATCACATGCCGGCCGTTTGCCGCCCCTATCCGATCTTGCCGACGCCCGCGCCCGCACGGACCGCTGACGGCACGGTCTGCGGTGCGTCGACCGTGTAGGAGTAGTACGTGCGGGGCTCGGTCACGGTGCCCGCCACCTCGGGAGTGCCGGAGTTGACGAAGATGTTGTTGCGCTGCACCGCCCTGCCGGGGCCGCTGTCGGCGTAGCCGCTGGCCGAGTAGAGCGGGTGCGGCACGTTCTCGAAGTAGTTGCCCTCGACCACGGCCCCGGCGTTCTCGGTCGAGGCCACCCCGTACAGTTCGTTGCCGAGGAAGTAGTTGTTGTAGATGTGCACCGGCTCGCCGAAGCGGATGCGCGGGTGCCGCTGCCTGCTGTTGTCGAAGAAGTTGTGGTGGATCGTCACCTTGAGGTGGCCAATGTCGGTGCCGCCCGCGCCGTCGGAGTGGCTGATCAGCATCGACTTGTCGGAGTGGTCGAAGTGGTTCCAGGAGACGGTGACGTAGTCGGCGCCCCGTACGACGTCCACCGAGCCGTCCACCGCGCCGGAGAAGGTGTTGTGGTCGATCCAGATGTGGTGGGAGTTCTGGCCGATGTTGACCGCGTCGTCCTCGGCGTTGGTGAAGCGGAGGTTGCGCACGATCACGTTGTACGACCGGTAGAAGTCCAGGCCGCCGCCGGTGATGTGGCCCGAGGTGCCGACGCCCACGATGGTCTTGTTCGGGCGGACCCCCTGCTTGCTGGTGATCGCGATGGTGCCCGAGACCTGGATGACCAGGGGTTCGAGGCTGTCGATGTACTCCAGGAACTGGTCGGCGTTCGTGGCGGTGACGGTCCTGCCGCCGGCGCCGCCCGTGGTGCCGTTCTGGCCGAGCGCGTTGACGGCGGCGAACCCGGTGGGCGCGTCGGCCGCCGTGCGGGCTGCCGTGTGGGCTGCAGTGTGGGCTTCAGTGTGGGCTTGAGTGGCGGCGGGTAGCAGGATGAGGACGGCCGCGAGAACGGCCGCCCAGAGCGAGGGGCGTGACGCGGTCAAGGGCATGGTGCTCTCCGCTGATCTCCGGTGGACGTCGGTCGGTTCGGAAAGCGCTTTCCTGACTGCATTATCGGCACCCCTTCACAGGCGGTAAAGCGGCGATGAAACTTTCACCGGATCGCGACCCGTTTTCCCTGGTGCTCGGGACCGCCGGGGCGCCGGTGGCCGCAGGCCCGGGAAACTCGGCAGATGTGACCTAGAGTGCCTTTGGGAGCGCTCCCAAACCATCCCTCGAGCCGAGCGCGGAGCAGCGTGCCATGAGCAACCCGAGCAGAAGATGGACGAGCAGGGCCGCCGCGCTGGTGCTCGTCGCCGCGAGCCTGGTGACGGCGCCGCCCGCGGCCGCCGCGGCGACGGCGGCCTTCCCCTACCAGGATCCCACCCTCCCCGTGCCCACCCGGGTCGCCGACCTCCTGTCCCGGATGTCGCTGGACGAGAAGCTCGGCCAGATGACCCAGGCCGAGCGCGGCTCGGTCAGCGAGGCGGACGTCACCACGTACCGGCTCGGCTCGGTGCTGTCGGGCGGCGGCTCCGCTCCCTCCCCGAACACGGCGACGGGCTGGGCCGACATGTACGACAGGTACCAGAACGCCGCCCTGGCCACGCCCCTCGGCATCCCCATGATCTACGGCGTGGACGCCGTGCACGGGCACAACAACGTGCACGGCGCCACGATCTTCCCGCACAACATCGGCCTCGGCGCCACCCGCGACCCCGCCCTCGTCGAGCGGATCGGCCGGGCCGTGGCCGAGGAGGTGTCCGGCACCGGCATCGACTGGAACTTCGCGCCCTGCCTGTGCGTGGCCCGCAACGACCGGTGGGGCCGCACGTACGAGTCGTTCGGCGAGACCCCCGACCTGCCCTCCTCGATGGCGTCCATCATCACCGGCCTGCAGGGCAGCGCGCTCAACGGCCCCGCCTCCGTGCTGGCCACCGCCAAGCACTACCTCGGCGACGGCGGCACCACGGGCGGCACCGACCAGGGCGACACCCAGCTCTCCGAGGCCGACCTGCGGGCGATCCACCTGCCGCCGTTCGAGGCGGCCGTGGAGCGCGGGGTCGGCTCGGTGATGATCTCCTTCAGCAGCTGGAACGGCGCCAAGCTGCACGGGCACCAGTACCTGATCACCACGGTGCTCAAGGGCGAGCTGGGCTTCGACGGGCTCGTGGTCTCCGACTGGAACGGCATCGACCAGATCGACGGCGCTCCCGGCACCTCGGCGCAGGACGTGCGCACCGCCGTGAACGCCGGCATCGACATGGTCATGGTGCCCGTCGAGTGGCGGCGCTTCATCGACCTGCTGCGGGCCGAGGTGCAGGCCGGGCGGGTCACCACGGCGCGTGTGGACGACGCCGTGCGCCGCGTCCTGACCAAGAAGTTCGAGCTCGGGCTGTTCGAGAAGCCGCTCACGGACCGGTCTTACACCTCCACCGTGGGCAGCGCGGCGCACCGGGCGCTGGCCCGCGAGGCGGTCGCCAAGTCGCAGGTCGTGCTGAAGAACGCGGGCGGCGTGCTGCCGCTCGCCAGGACCGGCGGCAAGATCTTCGTGGCCGGCAAGAGCGCGGACGACATCGGCAACCAGAGCGGCGGCTGGACGATCTCCTGGCAGGGCTCGTCGGGCAACATCACGACCGGCACCACCATCCTGCAGGGCATCAGGAACACCGTGGGCTCCGGCACCACCGTCACCTACAGCCGCGACGGCAGCGGCATCGACGGCAGCTACCGGGCCGCCATCGCCGTCGTCGGCGAGACCCCGTACGCCGAGACCCAGGGCGACCGCCCCGGCGGCCTCGGCCTGGACACCGCCGACCTGAACACCATCGCCACCCTGCGCGCCTCCGGCGTCCCGGTCGTCGTGGTGCTCGTCTCCGGCCGTCCCCTCGACATCGCCTCCCAGCTCTCCGGCTGGAACGCGCTGGTGGCCGCCTGGCTGCCGGGCACCGAGGGGCAGGGCGTGGCCGACGTGCTGTTCGGCGCCGCACAGCCGGCGGGCAAGCTGCCGATGACGTGGATGAGCAGCGCCTCCCAGCAGCCGATCAACGCGGGGGACGGCAAGACGCCGCTGTTCGCGCAGGGGTACGGCCTGACGTACGAGCCCTCCGGCGAGGACGACACCAGCCCGCCCACCGCGCCGGGCACGCCCGTCGCCTCCGCCGTCACCTCCTCCTCGGCCACCCTCACCTGGCCGGCCTCCACCGACGACGTGGGCGTGACCGGCTACGACGTGGTCCGCTTACAGGGCACGGCCGAGACGGTGACGACCACCTCGGCCACCGCCTCCGCCTCGCTCACCGGCCTGACCGCGAACACCTCCTACACGTTCGCCGTCTACGCCGAGGACGCGGCCGGCAACCGCTCGCCCCGCTCGGGCACGGTCACGCTGACCACCACGGGCGGCACGGGCGGTGGATGCACGGCGACCCCGTCCACGCAGAGCCAGTGGGGCACCGGGTACGTCATCCAGGTCACGGTGACCAACACCGGTACGACGCCCCGCAACGGCTGGACCGTCACCTTCACCCTGCCGCCCGGCCACGCGATCAGCGGCGGCTGGAACGGCACGTTCACCTCGTCCGGCCAGACCGTCACGGTCCGCGACGTGGGCCACAACGGCACGCTGGGGCCGGGCGCCGGCACGTCGTTCGGCTTCCAGGGCACCCGCCCGAACGGCGACACCTCCCTGCCGTCCGGCTACACCTGCGCCTGAGCGCCGCCCGGGCCGGTGGTGCGCTCGCCGCACCACCGGCCCGGCCGGTCCCTTACCGTTCCTCGTACAGCCGCCCGAACTCCACCAGCGGCGTGCCACCGGCGAAGTTCCGGTCCACCTCGGCTCGCTCGGCGGCGCTGGGCGTCGCGTTCGTGCAGCTCACGGGCGCGCTCGACCCCGACATCAGATCGGAGCAGCGCCCGGTGCGCCGGTCCGGCAGGCCGAGGATGTGCCCGATCTCGTGGGTGGCGATCCGCAGCGGGTAGTAGCCCTGGTTGACGGCCTGCCGGCCCATCCAGATCGTGCCCCGCCCGAGGCTGGTGGGCAGGGCCCGGGGCCAGCCGTTGTCGGCGTACACGACGAAGTGGGCGGGCGTGCCGCGGACGAGCCGGACGTTCACCACGTTGGAGTTCCAGACCTGGGCCGCCTGGTCGATCGTGGCGCTGAACTCGGCGGCCCGGCTGGCGTCGTACCTGAGCACCGTGACCAGGGCGGTGGCCTGAGCGGGCGCGGTGACGAGCAGGAACGCCAGGCTCAGGACGACGGAGAGCATGATGCGGAGAGGTCTTGACACGGGGCCTCCTCCAGGAGTTGGGGGTGTTGTGACGGTATGCGCACCCCCTGGTCCCGGAGACGTGGCAAATTGCCCCTATCGCCGTGATATGGCCACTCAGCAGATGGTCTGGCGGCTGTTGACCAGCGTGTTGTTCCTGAAGGTCGTGTTGACGCCGCACGGGTTCTCGGTGATGGCGGAGTTCGTCACCGTCAGGTTCTGGATGACGATGTCGGAGGTGTTGGGGAACTCCGAGCGGGCCGCGAGCCGGATGTCGCCGGGGCCCGTCACCGTGCCGCCCTGGGCGGCGATGTTCACGTTGTGGCAGTTCTCGATGAGGATGGCGTTGTTGCCGGTCTGCGCGATGTCCACCCGGTCGATGACCGCGCCGCCGCTCTCCGAGACGCAGAAGACGCCGCGCCCGCCGCCTCGCGCGATGACCTGGCCGACGCGGATGTTGGTGGGGTAGCCGCTGCCGATCCGGCCGTTCCTGTTGGCCATGCGGAAGGCGGCGTAGCCGGTGCCGGTGCCGGCGCCCTGGGCGTCGACCCTGGTCACCGTGGCGTTGATGGTGTCGTTCAGCAGCAGGCCGGAGTGGCCGGTGTTGCGCGCCGTGACGGTGCCGACGGTCAGGCCGTCCACGCCGTACGTCTCCACGCCGTGGGTGCTGGTGCCGGAGACGTAGACGTTGTCGATGCGCACGTTCCTGGTGCGTACGCTGCGGTCGCCGTGGTTGTCGACGCGGATGCCCAGGCCGCTGGACAGGCGCATGTCGATCTGGCCGAGCGTGACGTTGACGCCGTTGCGCACGAAGATGCCGTAGAGCGGGGCGCCGGTGACGTTCAGGTGCTGCACCTCGACGTCCGTCACGCCTCTGGCGTACACGACGGCCTGGTCGCCGGAGCCGGAACCGGTCACGTTCACGGTGCCGCAGACGTCCAGCACCGTGTAGCTCGGCAGGGAGAGCCGCGAGCCGGCGCTCATCGAGCCCGAGCCGCGGACCACGACCCGCTGCTTCGACGTGCGGCCGGCGGTGAGGCTGCCCACGGCGGCCTGCATGGCCGACAACATGCTGCTGCCGGTGTAGACGGTCCTGCTGCCGTTGCGCGCGGTCCAGGTGCTGCCGCTGAGCACCGCCTCCGCGTTGTACGAGCCGTCGCCGCACGCGAGCGCGGACGTCGCGGCGCTGCTCTGTGCCGTGGAGCCGCTCTGTGCCGTGGCGCCGGCCGGGGCGGACAGCGGGGCCGCCATGAGCGCCATCGCGGTGAGACCGGCCGCTAGGCCGAAGGTCCTGGGCTTGCTGCTGCTTCGCATGCTCCGCTCCTGGGGGTCGGGGATCCGGAGAGACTGAATCGATTCATCGCCCGTCACGCCTCTGAACTGGGCCGATACAGGGACGGTGAGGTGGATGCGGCGGCTGAACCGTGGGGAGTATTGCAACGTTCAAATCAGCAGTCAACAAGCCGTGAAACTTACATGACAACGCCCCTGACTCCGCCGGCCGCCCGGCCCCGGCCATCTGTTCGGCGGTCATCCGCAGGGCCGGACTGGTGGGGCGCGGCAGCGGCATGCAGCAGTCCAACCGCCGGAACGGCTTCTGGATCGGCTGCCGTCAAGCCGCCTCGTCCTTGGAATCGGGGACGGGAGCCAGCCGCACGCTGCCGGGGTGGGCCTTCTCGTCGGGGAAGACCCACTTCCGGAGCGCCCAGAAGCGGAAGACCATGGCGATCAGCGTGCCGATGATCTGCGCGCTCATGAAGTCGGCGATCTCCTGGGTCACCAGGCTCACCTCCGGGGTCTCCAGGCCGAACACGTACCGGGAGATCCACAGCGGCGCGGAGCTGAGCACCAGACCGACGCCACTGACCAGGAAGAACAGCGCCGCCTCGTGACGGCGCTCGCGGCCGCCCCTGGTCCGGAACGACCACTCGCGGTTCAGCACGTAGGACACGATCGTCGCCACGAGCACCGCGATGATCTTCGCGGTCACCGGCTTCGGTTCCAGAACGGTGAGCTTCAGCCCATAGAACACCGTGTTGTCCACCAAGAACGTGGTTCCACCCACCACCGCGAACTTCAGCAGTTCACGATGCTTGAGCGCGAGGGCGCGCAGCGGTTCCGGTATTCGCGCGAGTACCGCGTTTGCAATTCGGAGCACCCCCGATCTTCTCACCGGTCGAACACCTGGTGACAAGGTTCGGGGAAACGGCTCGGTCGCGAGCCGGCACCGTGGCGGTGTGTTCCATCCATGCAGCGGCGGCGGAGGTCTACGGGGCGCTGCCGGAAGGTAGGTCACGCAGGTGTCCGGTGGCCGCGTCCTCGGGCAAGGAGGGCACCGGCCAGGTCTCGTGTGGGAGCGGCGTCCAGTCGTGCGCGAACGGGCCCTGCCGGGTTTCGATCAGCCCGACGACCTCCTGGCGAGCCTCGGTCACGCGGCGATGCACCCGGTCGTCGATCAGCCCCAGCCGTCTGGCGTGCTCGTAGTCGTCCTCGTCCTTCCACCTGTAACCGGAGAGATCGGGGTCGGCGATCAGGTCCACCATGAGGTCGAAGGTGTCGATGCCCAGGGGAGTGCGTTGTTTCGGCAGGTCGAAGTCGACGTACCAGCACAGGGGGCGGTGCTCGGCGTCGAAGAACTGGCGGATCGTGAAGTAGGCGTCGAGGCCGTACCAACTGCGTACCGAGGTGCGCCGCCAGGCCCACCAGCCCAGCTCCCACGTGCCGGAGGCGAGCTCGCGGATCGGCCGGTCCCGGTCGTGGCCGCCGTTCGTGATGGTGTCGATCAACGTGGTGGAGACCAGGCCGCGCAGCCCCGGCCATCCGGCCACGACCAGGTAGTCCTCGGTGTCCTGGAGCACGCGGTACGGGACCGCCGTCCAGACCCTCCCCCGCCAGACGTGGCGGCGTACCGCCGTGCTGCCGGGGGCGAGGCGCGCGGCCCCGAGACGGGAGGCCATGTCCGCGAAGGACGGGTCGCCCGCCTGCTTCTTGAGCTCCCACAGCCGGCGGGCGAGGAGCGCGACGGGGCCGGAGTCCGGGCCGGGCCGGACGGGGCGGCGGCCGCGCCGCGCCGCCGTACCCCCGTCCTGCGATCCGGACGACTGCGTCACCTCTGCTCCGGTCGGCCGCGCCGTGCGGCCCCCTGCCGCACGGCGTCAAGACCCATGGAGGTTACCAAAGCCGCTTCATTCGGCCCTGATGTTGTCGATGAACACCTCGCCCCCGGTGTTGAGGAACACCCACACCGCGCGGATGTCGCTCCGGTCGAGGGTGACGCCGGCGGGGCAGCTGAGCTGGTCGAACCGCTCGGTGACGGTCTTGCTGGAGTGCGGGTTCGTCCAGGTCCACAGGCCGCCCTGGCACCACGAGAGCTCCTCGCCGACCTGGACGGCGATCTCGCCGACGGTGCCGACGTCCCCGGCCTTGAGGTCGAACTCGATCATCGTCGCGCCGGACAGGTCGAGCGGCGTGGCCAGCGGCCTGCCGAACCAGTTGCCGGCGACCGGGGTGGACACCTTGAGGCCGTTCGCGCCCTCGGTGTGGAAGAGGGATGACTGTGCCACGGTGCCGCCGTCGCCCGGATTGGCGATGGTGAAGCCCTCGGTGCCGGACTCGAAGGAGAACAGGGTCTGCGACTCCGGCAGGACCGGGCTGTCGTCCGCGACGTCGCCGCAGGTCAGTACGGGTGCCGCCCAGTCGGCGTGGGTGCCGGCCGTCGCGGACTCCGCCACCAGGCGCAGCCACGCCGCGCCGGTCAGGTCGGCGGTGAGGGTCTTCGGCGCCTCGCCGGCGGCGACCGGGCCGCTGGTGGCGGCGGTGGCGTCGTCGGCGTACACGGTGAACGTGGCGGGGCCGCCCGCCGCCTCGTCGTCGATGCCCACGTCGGTGACGAGCCGCGAGCACCGGCCGCCGAGGTAGTAGCGCAGCTCGCTGCCGGTCGTGGTGCCCAGGCCGCGGGTGTGGACCCGGCCGCCGATGGTGATGAGGTTGCCGTCGTTCTCCAGGGGCCCGCCGTTGCTCTGGTCGGCCTCCACGGGGCCGGTGGCGTTGACCGAGGTGACGGGGGAGATCGTGCTCAGGTGCCGCCGGCCGTCCTCGGGGGCGGTCACGACCACGGCGATGATCTGGCTGGAGGTGGCGGCGGAGCGTTGCCGGGGGCCCCACCTGTAGGAGGCGGTGACGTCGATCGGGTAGCGGCCCGCGGGAGTGCCCGCCGGGACGCCGACCCGCCAGGCGGTCTCCAGCGTGGCGTCCGTGGACAGCCGGGCGCGGCGCGCGGGGGCGGCCGGGGTGGCCGTCCAGCCCTCCGGCACGTCCGCCGCCACGGACAGGTCGCGGATCGTGCCGACACCGCGGTTGGTCACCGTCGTCGTCAGCGGGTCTCCGCCGGTGGGGCCGGGTACGAGGGTGCCGAGTTCGGCGCCGACCGCGACCGCCGGGGCCACGGTGGCGGGATCGCGCAGCGGCCGTACGCGGTAGACCACGGTGCCGTGCGCCGGCACCGCCGCCGAGATCGTGGAGCGAACCTGGGTCGTGGCGCCGGTCCAGACGTCCGTCAGCCGGTACGCCCCCGCGGGCCGCAACCCGGTCTCGCCCGTCGCGACGCTGACCGTGGCCAGCGTGTCGGTGGAGTTGTACAGGGCGATGGCCCGGTCGCCGTTCGCGAGGGGCTTGTCCAGCACCATGAGCCCGTTCTCGTCCGAGACGACCGCGCCCTGCACGCCGAGCCGGTCCTGGTCGATGGCGATCAGCTCTCTGTTGCCGAGGATCGACAGCGTCTCGGCGGAGGCCGTGCGCAGGTCGGTGCCGATGATCAGCGGGGCGGCCATCATGGCCCACATGCTCATGTGGGTGCGGTACTCGGTGGCCGTCATCCCGCCGTTGCCGATCTCCAGCATGTCGGGGTCGTTCCAGTGGCCGGGCCCGGCGTACGGGGCGAGCGGCGCGTTCTGCCGGATGATCGAGCGCAGGGCGGCCCAGTTGTCGCTGATGTCACCCGTCGTACGCCACAGGTGGCCGATGCCCTTCGCCCACGTCCACGGCTGCGAGGTGCCCCACTCGCAGATCGAGTAGACGATCGCCCGCCCGGTCTTGTCGAGCGCCTGGCGCATGGCGGTGTAGCGCCGGACGTAGTCCTCCTGCGACCCGTCCGACTGGTTGTTGCAGTTGTCGTACTTGAGGTAGTCGACGCCCCAGTCCGCCCAGGTCCGCGCGTCGAGCTCCTCGTGGCCGAGGCTGCCGGGGTAGCCGGCGCAGGTCTTGGTGCCGGCGTCGCCGTAGATGCCGAGCTTGAGCCCCTTGCCGTGGACGTAGTCGGCCACGCCCTCGATGCCGTTCGGGAACTTCGCCGGGTCCGGCACCAGCCTGCCGTCCGGGCCGCGCTCCCGCAGGGACCAGCAGTCGTCGATGTTGACGTACTGGTAGCCGGCGTCCTTGAGCCCGCTGGAGACGAGGACGTCGGCTGTCTCCTTGATCAGGGTCTCGTCGACGTCGCAGCCGAACGCGTTCCAGTTGTTGAAGCCCATGGGCGGCGTGGCCGCCAGCGCCGGGGGCGGGGGCGCCGCGTGGGCGGCGGGTGGGGTCAGGAACGACCAGACGAGCGCCAGGGATAAGACGAGGGCCGCGACGGGCCGTCCCCGATTCCGCATCATGCGCCTCCAGGGGTGACATGCGGTCAGCGACTGTGGACGCTATAGACGCGGGTGACAGGCGTCAATATGTGGATTAACTGGTTCATTAGGCACTTGCGGCGTTGTCGAACCATTTCGATGGGCATGAGCTGGGCGGATCGCCGTGGGTCACGGAACCGTAGAGCTATGAATCGGTTAAGCGGCGGGCCGCCGGCCCTCCTTCCTCGCGATAGGGGCGGCGGCCGGGCCGTTCGCGTTCTACGGTGAACGCAGGCAGGCGTTCGAGGGAGGGGCTCGCATGGACCGGATCGTTGTGGCGGCAGGCAAGGCCCTGGTGTCCGCCATGGCCACCGACGGCTGGCAGGCCGCGCGCGACAGCGCGGTGTCACTCTGGCGGCGGGCCCGCCCCGCGGAGGCCGAGGCCGTCGGGGCGGAGCTGGAGATCGTCCGCGGCCAGGTGCTGGAGGCCCGCGCGGACGGCGACGAGGACACCGAGCGGGCGCTGGCCGGGCCCTGGCAGCTCAGGCTGCAGGCGCTGCTGCGCGAGGACCCGGCGATGGCCGTGGAGATCCAGCGGGTGCTGGACGAGGTGCTGCGGCCGGCCCCGGCCGGGCAGGCCCGCGTCGGCTCCATCGTGATGGAGGCGAAGGCCGGCGGCCAGAGCCGGATCTACCAGGCGGGCCAGGACATGCACATCAACGAGCGGTGACGTCGCTCCGGTCCGGCGTGAGCTAGCCGAGCCAGCCGGGGACGACCAGGACGGCCCAGGCCGCCAGCGGGCCCACCAGGACGATCACGCCGCCGTAGGCCAGCAGCCTGCGGTAGAAGTCGTCACGCTGCATGCCCCTGACGTTGGCCACCAGCAGCGCCCCCGTCGTCGAGAACGGGCTGACGTCCACGATTGCCGACGACACCGACAGTGCCGCGATCATCGCGATCGGGCCCAGCGTGCCCTGCGACAGCAGCGGCACGGCGAGCGGCACCAGCGCGCCCAGGATGCCCACGGTCGAGGCGAAGGCCGACACCACGCCGCCCACGTAGCAGATGAGCAGCGCCACCAACAGCGGGATGCCGATCGCGGCCACCGCCGAGCCGACGTGGTCCACGGTGCCGATCTCCTGCAGGACGCCCACGTACGTGACGACGCCGCAGATCAGCAGCACGGTCGGCCAGGCCACCTTCTCCACGGCGCCCTTGTTGGACCTGGGCGAGGTGAGCATGAGGACGACGGCCACGGTGACGGCGGTCAGGCCGACGTCCAGCTTGAGGGCCAGGACGGCCAGGCAGAGCGCGAGGATGCCGGTCAGCGTGAGGGCCTGGTGCGGGGTGAGCCGCAGGCTGCCGCCGGTCGCGGTGCCGGAGGGCGCCTCCGTCGCGACCTCGCTCCCGCCACCGGTCGCGGTCGCGGTGCTGCCTCGTGCGGCGGTCGCGGTCGCGGCGGGGGCCGGGGTGGGCGCGGGCGCGGGCTCTTCGGATGGCGTGCCGCCGCCGCCGGCGCTTTCCCCGGTCCTGCCGTTGCCGGTCGTGGCGGTGCCGGGGGTGCCGTCGGGCGCGGCCGGGCTCAGGGCGTCGCGGCCCACGAGGTGACGGCCGCCGAAGACGAAGAAGACGGCCACGGCCGCGGCGGCGTTGAAGGCGAAGCTCGACAGGAACAGCACCAGGTTGTTCCCGGGCAGGTTCGCCTCGCGGGTGACGCCGTTCACGATGCCGCCCAGCACGCTGATCGGCGAGAACGCGCCCGCCTGCGTCCCGTGCGCCACCATGAGCCCGATCAGCATCGGATGGATCCGGTAGTCGGCCGCGAACCCGAACGCGATCGGCGCCAGGATCGCCGCCACGGCCGGCGCGGGCGCGCCCACGGCCGTCAGCAGCGCCGAGATGACGAAGACGACCAGCGGGATCGCCGCCAGCCGCCCCCGTACGAGATGCACCGCGGCACGCACGAGCCAGTCCACGGTCCCGTTGTTGGTGGCGATCGCGAACAGCAGCGTCACCCCGACCAGGATCACGAACAGGCTGCCGGGGAACGCGTCCAGGATGGCGTCGGTCTCCATGCCGGCGGCCAGCGTGCCGACCAGGAAGGCGCCGACGAGGGCCAGCGCTCCGAGGTTCACGGGGAAGATCGTGGCCACGACGAACATGGCGATGAGGGCGAGAATGGACAGGAGCTCTGCGGACACTGCGTACTCCGATCTCCCCCGAGGCGTTATGGCAGGCCGGCCGCCCAGTGGATGAGCTCGACCGGATGGCGGGCGGCGCGTCCCGCCCCGTGTGCGATCTGCTGGCGGCAGGAGACCCCCGTGGCCGCGAGCAGCGTGTCGGGTGAGGATGCGGCGATCGCCGGGAAGAGCCGGAGCGCGCCGATCTTCATGGACAGGTCGTAGTGCTCGGCCTCGAAGCCGAACGATCCGGCCATGCCGCAGCAGCCGGCGTCGAGCTCCGTCACCTCCGCTCCCGGGATCCTGGACAGCAGCGCGCGTGTGGCGGCGGTACCGGTGACGGCCTTCTCGTGGCAGTGGCCGTGCAGGAGGATCCGCCGCCCGCGCAGTGCGTCACCCAGCGCCAGCGAGCCGTCGTCGACGGCCTCGGCGAGCAGCTCGGGGACGAGCCGGGCGCGGGCCGCCACGGCCGCCACGCGCGGGTCGCCGGGGAGCAGCGCGGCGTACTCGTCCTTGAGCGTCAGCAGGCAGGACGGCTCCAGGCCGACGATCGGCGCGTCGGAGCCGGACAGCCGGGCGACGAGGTCCCCGGCCATCGCCCGCGCCCGGTCGAGCAGGCCCTTGGAGATGCTGGAGCGGCCGCAGCAGCCCTCGGCGGCCAGGCGCACCCGGTAGCCGGCGCGCTCCAGCAGCTCGACGGCGGCGCGCCCGATCGCCGGCTCGCTGAAGGTGGTGAACGAGTCCGCCAGCAGGATCACCTCCCGGCCGCTCTCCTTGGGCGGCCTGCGCGCGAACCAGCGCAGCAGGTTGTCGCGGTGGAAGCGCGGCAGCGGGCGGCGCCGGCTCAGGCCGAGCGGGCCGCGGGCGGCGCCGGCCAGCCAGTTCGACAGCGGCGCGGTGGCCGAGCCGAGCCGGTTGAGCGTCCTGATCGCCCCGAACGCCCGCGCCCGCAGCGGCACGCCGTGGAGCTGCTGGTACTGGTGGAGGAACTCGCTCTTCATCGCCGCCATGTCGACCCCGAGCGGGCACTCCGACTGGCACGCCTTGCACTCCAGGCAGAGGTCCAGGATCCCGTGCAGCCGCTCGTCGCCCATCGCCTGCCGCGGGTCCGGTGACGACAGCGCCTTGACCAGGGCGTTGGCCCGGCCGCGGGTGGAGTGCTCCTCCTCGCGGGTGGCCATGTACGACGGGCACATGACACCGGTGTCGTCCTTGCGGCACACGCCGACGTTCATGCACCGGTCGGCGGCCCCGTGCATGCCACCAGCCCCGAACGACAGAGTCGTGGCCAGCGGGCGCGGCACGGGCATGGCCGGGTCGCGCAGGTGCTCGGTCATCGGCGGGGCGTCCACGATCTTGCCGGGGTTCAGCCGGCCGTGCGGGTCGAAGACGTGCTTGACCCGCCGCATCGCCTCGTAGATCGCCTCGCCGAACAGGTGCCGGTTGAACTCGGAGCGGGCCAGGCCGTCGCCGTGCTCGCTGGAGTTCACCCCGCCGTGCCGGGCGGCCAGGTCGGCGATCTCCTCGGCCACCGCCCGCATCGTGCCGATCCCGCCGGGCTGCCGCAGGTCCACGAACGGGCGCACGTGCAGGCAGCCGACCGAGCAGTGGCCGTAGAAGCCGGCCCGCAGCCCGTGACGGTCGAGGATCCGCGTGAACTCCTCGACGTACGGCAGCAGCCGGTCCGGCGGCACGGCCGTGTCCTCGACGAACGCGAGCGGCCTGCGGCTGCCCACGCTGGAGGCCATCAGCAGGCCGAGCCCGGCCTTGCGCACCTTCAGCACGGCCGCCTGCTGCTGCGCGGTGACGGCGCGGAGCGTGTGGTAGCCGTGGCCGTTGGACTTCCACGTCGCGGCCAGCTTGTCCACCCGGTCGGCCACCTCGGCCGGAGTGTCGCCGAAGAACTCCACGAACAGCAGCGCCTCCGGGTCGCCCGCCAGGATGTCGCCGAGCCCGGCGTAGTCCACGCGCTGCCTGGACAGCTCCAGGATGGCCTTGTCGAGCAGCTCGACCGAGGCGGCGTCGAAGGCGAGGGCGTCGGCGGTGGCGGCGATGGCGGCCGGGGTGGAGGTGAAGTGGCCGACGGCGATGGCCTTGGCCTTCGGCAGGTCGACCAGCCCGACCGTGGCCTCGGTGACCACGGCCAGCGTGCCTTCTGAGCCGACGATCAGCTTGGTGAGATCTCCCCGCGCGGCGGCGTCGAGGCGGTAGCCGCCCGAGTGGCGCCAGAAGCGGGGGAAGCCCGACAGGTCCAGCCCGTCCAGTATGTCGGTGACCGCCGCGTTAAGCCGGGGGTCGGTGGCCAGGTCGGGCGTGGTGGCGTCGGCCAGCACCACGCGCAGCGCCTGGACGTGGTCGATCGTGGAGCCGTACAGGATGGAGTGGCTGCCGGCCGAGTTGTTGCCGATCATGCCGCCGATCGTGGCCCGGTTGCTGGTGGAGGTGTCGGGCCCGAACATCAGCCCGTGCTTGCGGGCCGCCCGGTTGAGCTGGTCCTGCACGACGCCGGGCTGCACCCGGGCGGTCCTGCCGTCGAGCTCCAGGATGCGGTTCATGTGCCGCGAGAAGTCCACGACGACGGCCGCGCCCACGGTCTGGCCGGCCAGGCTGGTGCCCGCCCCGCGCGGCAGCACCGGCACGCCCAGCTCGCCGCAGGCCAGCACCAGGGCCTGGACGTCCTCCGCGTGCCGGGGGAAGGCGACGGCGAGCGGCTCGATGGCGTACATGCTGGCGTCGGAGGAGTACAGGTGCCTGGTGTAGGGGTCGTCCCGGACGTCGCCGGCGATCAGCGGGGCCAGCGTGCGGGCCAGGCTCACCGCGCTCCCTCCAGGTAGGCCAGCGCCGCCCGCGTCCCGCCCTCCTTGATCGGCACCCCGGCCGCCGACAGCCCCATCTCGACGCCGCTCAGCGTGCCCGCGAGCATCAGATCGTTGAAATGGCCGAGATGCCCGATGCGGAAGACCCTGCCCGCGAGCCGCCCGAGTCCGGTGCCGAGCGACATGTCGTACCGCTCCAGGATCAGCCGCCTGACCGCGTCGGCGTCGTGCCCGTCCGGCATCAGCACGGCGGTCAGCGAGCTAGAGTGCTCCCGCTCGTCGGCGCAGAGCACCTCCAGCCCCCAGCCGCGCACGGCCCGCCTGGTCGCCTCGGCGTGCCGGTCGTGCCGGGCGAAGACCGCGTCCAGGCCCTCCTCCTCCAGCATGATCAGCGCCTCGCGCAGGCCGTACATGAGGTTGGTGGGCGGCGTGTAGGGGAAGAAGCCCTGCCGGTTGGCCGCGATGATCGGCTCCCAGTCCCAGTACGACCGTGGCAGCCGCCCCCGGTGGGCCAGGGCCTTCGCGCTGACCGCGTTGAACCCCATGCCGGGCGGCAGCATCAGCCCCTTCTGCGAGCACCCGACGGTGACGTCCACGCCCCACTCGTCGTGGCGGTGGTCCATCGAGCCCAGCGACGAGATCGTGTCCACCAGCAGCAGAGCCGGATGCCCGGCCCGGTCGAGGGCCGCGCGGATCTCCGGGACGCGGCTGCGCACGCCGGTCGAGGTCTCGTTGTGCACCACCATGACGGCGGCGACGTCAGGGGTGAGACGGCCGGCCAGCGCGTCCGGGTCGGCGCCGTGCCGCCAGTCGCCCGGCACGACGTCCACGACCAGCCCCAGCCTGGCTGCCAGCTCGCACCACAGCGAGGAGAAGTGCCCGGTCTCGAACGCCACCACCTTGTCACCCGGCGACAGCGTGTTGACCAGCGCCGCCTCCCACGCGCCCGTGCCCGACGACGGGTAGACGACGACGGGCCCGGCGGTCCTGAACACCGTCTTCAGCCGTTCGAGCAGCTCCAGGGCGAGCCGGGCGAACGCGGGCCCCCGGTGGTCGATCGTGGGCTGGGCGATGGCCCGCAGCACCCGATCGGGAACGTTCGTCGGCCCGGGAATCTGCAAGAAGTGCCGGCCCACCGTCTGACCACCTCCGTGCCATCACACGGCACGGCGTGCCGCTGTGCGGTTCATTAACATTAAGATCGGTCCACAGGGGAGTCAATGCATGCAGAACGTGATCAACGCCCTCCGCGTGCTCGAAGAGGTCGCCGACCGGCAGCCCATCGGCGTGGGCGAGCTGGCACGCGGGCTCGGCCTGCCCAAGAGCACCGTGCAGCGGTCGCTGAGGACACTGCACGAGGCCGGGTGGATCAGGCCGGCCGGGGGCGAGGTCACGCGCTGGCAGGTCACCAGCAAGGCCCTTCAGGTGGCCCGCCGCACCGAGCTGGGGCTGCGTGACGCGGCCGTGCCGGTCATGGAGGAGCTGCGCCAGCGCACCGGCGAGACCATCCACCTGATGGTGCCCGAGGGCGACGCGGTCGTGCTGATCGAGCGGCTGGAGACCGACAAGCCGCTGCGCATCGTGCTGCCGCTGGGCATCCGGCTGCCGCTGCACGCCTCCGCCAACGGCAAGGCCGTGCTGGCCCACCTCGGCCGATCGCCGGACGAGCTGCCCGGCTACACCGGCACCACGATCACCGACCCGCACGCGCTCCGTGCCGAGCTGGACGCCGTGCTGCGGCGCGGGTACGCCGACAACCGCGGCGAATGGCGTGCCGACATCGCCGCCGTCGCCGCCGCGGTCCTCGGCCCCGGCGGCCCGATCGCCGGCCTCAGCGTCTCCGTCCCGGCCAGCCGCATGACGGAGGAGCTGCGCGCGGAGTACGGCAAGCTCGTCACCCAGGCCGCCAGGACGCTGGCCGGGATGCTGCACTGAGGCGTTCCGGCCCGGCAGGGAACCGCGGCGGCCGTCGGGGCGAGGGCCGGCCCGGCAGGAAGCCGTGGCGGCCGTCGGGGCGAGGGCCGGCGCAGCTCAACCCGTGGTCGTGGCAGTCGGGCCCGGCGATCCGGTGCCCTGGTTCGTCACCTCGGGTGGCGGCGGCGAGGTGACCGGCGGCGCGGACGCCGGCGGGCCCGCCGGCGCCGACGGCAGGTTGGAGAAGTGCCCGGTCCGCGTCATGACCGGCACCATCAGGCGCACCGGCTTGGCCTCGCGGAAGGTGAACGTCATCGGCACCACGTTGCCGCGCACCCCGGTGGCCATGCCGATGGGCTTGTTGCCGGTGCCCACGGCCTGGTCGGGCGGCAGCGCGAGGGGCTGGCCGGCGAGCTGCACGGTGCCGCCGCCCTCCATGGTGATCTTCTCGAGCTGGTCCGGCTTCTGGGCGTCGTTGACGATCACCCCGAAGAGCGCCTGCTGAGGCGGGTGCGAGGCCGAGTCGGTGCCGCCCAGGAGGAAGACGTTGCGCAGGCTCAGGCTGTCTCCCCCGTTGGCGTTGGCCCCGTCGTTCTGCGGAACCCTGTTGGCCTCGTCGAAGCCGGCGACCATGCAGCCGCTGACTGCCAGAGCGACGACCGCCAAGGCGGCGGCGATGGGACGCGTCACGATGCCCTCCTCCCGGACCGTAGTCGTTCAAATACCCCCGAACACCGCCCCGAACCAGCGCTTGCAGCCTGGTGACCATCGATGATGCATCATGTACCGTCACCGTTGACGCGTGACCTACCCCAGGAGTGGTAGATGGTTGAGCAAGGACTCGACGCGACAGATCAGCAGAAACGACGGCAACTGGTCCGCGCGGTGGTCGCCTCCGCCGTGGGCACCTCGATCGAGTGGTACGACTTCTTCCTCTACGGCTTCGCCGCCAGCACCATCTTCGCGGAGCTGTTCTTCCCCACCAGCGATCAGACGACGGGCCTCCTGCTCGCCCTCGGCACCTACTTCGGCGGCTTCGCCGCCCGCCCCATCGGCGCGGCGATCTTCGGCCACTACGGTGACCGCATCGGCCGCAAGGCCACCCTCATCATCACCCTCATGACCATGGGCATCGCCACCGCCCTCGTCGGCCTGGTGCCCACCTACGAGCAGATCGGCATCTGGGGCGGCATCCTGCTCACGCTCCTGCGCCTGCTGCAGGGCATCAGCGTCGGCGGCGAGTGGGGTGGGTCGGTGCTGCTGGCCACCGAGTGGGGCAAGTCGCGCGGCGGGCGGCGCGGCTTCCTCGGGAGCTGGCCGCAGTTCGGCGTGCCCGTCGGGCTCGTGCTCGGCTACCTGGCCCTGCAGGTGTTCGAGCCGCTGGACCCGTACTGGGGCTGGCGCATCCCGTTCCTGCTCAGCGTCGTGATGGCGGCCATCGGCCTGTACATCAGGCTCGGCATCCTGGAGACGCCGGTCTTCGCCAAGGTCGTCGCGGAGAACAAGGTGGAGCGGGTGCCCGTCCGGCAGGTCCTCGTCATGAACTGGCGGGAGATCGTGCTCAGCGCGCTGCTCCGCACCGGGCAGCAGGCGCCGTTCTACATCTTCACGGTCTTCATCCTCACCTACGCCACCAGGACGCTGGGCTTCGCGGCGAGCGACGTCTACACGTACGTGATCGTGGCCGGGATCGTGTCGCTGTTCACGGTGCCGTTCTGGGGTTTCATCTCCGACCTGGTGGGGCGCAGGCGGCTCTACATGGTGGGCGCCCTGGCCATGCTGGCCTGGTCGTTCGTCTACTGGCCGCTGCTGGACACCCGCGTGCCCGCGCTGGTCTTCCTGGCCATCGTGCTGGCCGCCCCCATCCACGACATCCAGTACGGCCCGCAGGCCACGTTCATCGCCGAGAGCTTCACCGGGCGGCTGCGCTACAGCGGCGCCTCGCTCGGCTACCAGCTCGCCTCGGTCACGGCGGGCGGGCCGGCGCCGCTCATCGCGGTCTGGCTGTACGCGACGTACCAGAGCTCCATGGCCATCGCGATCTACATGGCGATCTGCGCCGCGATCAGCGTCGTGGCGGCGTACCTGCTGAAGGACCGCTCGCAGCAGGACTACGCAGTCGAGTACGACGAACCGCAGGCCAAGGCCGGTTAGGCGAGCCGTTCGAGGGCGGCCATGGTCGCGTCGAGGTGGCGCAGCACGATCTCCACCGCCTCCTCGGCGCGCCGCCGCCTGAAGGCCGTCACCAGCTCGCGATGATCGCGGTCGGCCTCGGCCCGGCGCGCCCGCTCCTGCCCGCGCAGGGACAGGCCCACGTAGACGGCGGCGCCGTCGCGCAGGCCCTTGAGTATCGCGCACAGCCGGGGCGAGCCGGCCGCGTCGCCGAAGACGGCGTGGAAGCGGCGGTTGAGCTCGACCCACTCGCCCGGGTCGAGCTCGTCGCGCATCTGCCGCCGCACCCCCTCGGCCCGGTCGATCTCGTCGTCGGTGATACGTTCCACGGCCTTCCGGATCGAGACGGGCTCCAGCATGCGGCGCAGCTCGTGGATCTCCCTGACCTCGGACAGGTCGAACTCGCGCAACATCGCGCCCTTGTGGGCGTCGATCCTGATCAGCCCCTCGCCCGCCAGGTCGCGCAGGGCCTCGCGGACGGGCGTGATGCTCACCTTGAGCTGGGCGGCGATGTCGGCCTGGACGAGCCGGTAGCCGAGGGGCAGGTCGCCGCCGAGGATCGCCCGCCGGAGCGTTTCGTAGACGAAGGCGTGCGCGGTGCGCGCGGGCGGGCCGGGCTTGAGCACGACGGTCGTCACGATTGCCACTATATGGCGCGCTCCACCGCCGTGATCGGACGGCATCCGGCAGGGTCACAGCACCCCCGAAGGGCCGAAGCCGTCACCCTCGGCTCACCCTCGGCTTCCCCTGCTCACCCGGCTTCCCCTGCTCACCTGGCGAGCAGGTCCCGCAGCGCCTTCACCACCTCCGCCGGAGCCTCCTCGGCCATGAAGTGCCCGCAGGTCACCGTCCGGTGCTCCAGATCCTCGGCCCAGGCCCGCCACCTCCCGGCGGCGTCGAACCCGAGCGCCGAGCCCCAGTCCTGCTGCAGCACCGTCACCGGCATGGTGAGCTTGTTGCCCGCCTGCCGATCGGCCTCGTCGTGCTCGACGTCGATCGTCGCCGTCGCCCGGTAGTCGGCCACGATCGACGGGACGGCCTCGCGGGACGCCTTCAGGTACGCGGCCCGCACGTCGGCCGGGATCGCGTTCGGGTCGTTGGCCCAGAGGTCGAGGAAGTACCCGAAGAACGCGTCCGCGGCCCCGCTGATCATGGCTTCCGGCAGGCCGGGCGGCTGGGCCATCAGGTACAGGTGGAACCCGACGGCGGCCGAGCGGCCCTGCATCACCTCCCAGGAGTCCAGCGTCGGCAGCACGTCCAGGGAGGCCAGGTGCGTGATGACGTCCGGGTGGTCGAGCCCCGCCCTGACGGCGACCAGCGCGCCCCGGTCGTGCCCGGCCAGCGCGAAGCGGTCGTGCCCCAGCGCCCTGGCCAGGGCGACCACGTCGGCGGCCATCGTGCGCTTGGAGTACGTCAGGCCGTCGGGGTCGGCAGGCTTGTCGCTGTCGCCGTAACCGCGCAGGTCCGGGCAGATGACGGTGTGGTCGGCGGCCAGGTCGGCGGCGACGTGCCGCCACATGAGGTGGGTCTGCGGGAAGCCGTGCAGCAGCACGACGGGGCTGCCCGAGCCGCCCACGGCGACGTTGAGCGCCACGCCGTCGGCCACGGTGACGCGGCGCTGGGTGAATCCGGTGATCTGCGGTGTCATGTTCTCGGCTCTCCTGCCGTTCTTGTCGATCGCTGGTACCGCCACCCACCGGCGCGCCGGCGGGTGCCACCTCAATCTGCCGCCCGCCGATCAGCACCTGGTCAGCGACTGCTCAGCCGCCTGACCAGGCAACACGTGCGGGCGGATAGGTTGGTGATGAAATGGTGACTTTCGGGGTGCTGGGCCCGCTGACGGCCGAGAACGAGCACGGCTCGGTGCGGCTCAAGGGCCCGCGCCACCGCGCCGTCCTCGCCAGGCTGCTGGTCGCCAGAGGCCGGGTCGTGCCGGTGTCCTGGCTGATCGGCGACCTGTGGGAGTCACCTCAGGAAGGCGCGCTGGGCGCGGTGCAGACCTTCGTCGGAGCGCTGAGAAAGGCGCTCGAACCCGATCGCCCGCCCCGCGCCCCCTCCCGCCTCCTGGTCACCTCCCCGCCCGGCTACGCGTTGCGCGCCGAGCCGGGAGCGGTGGACGCCTGGCGCTTCGAATCCGCGGTCACGGACGCCTCCCGCCTGCTCGCCGAGGGCGCCGCCGCGCAGGCCCACACCCTGCTCGACACCGCGCTGGGGCTCTGGCGGGGGCCCGCGTACGCCGAGTTCGCCGAGCTGGACTGGGCGCGGGGCGAGGCCGCCCGCCTGGACGAGCTGCGCCTGCTCGCCGTCGAACGCCGCGCCGAGGCGGCCCTGGCCCGCGGCGGCGCGGCCGAGTCGGTGCCCGACCTGGAGGCGCACGTCGCGGAGCATCCGCTGCGCGAGGACGGCTGGCGGTTGCTGGCGCTCGCGCTGTACCGGGCGGGGCGGCAGGGGGACGCGCTGGGGCAGTTGCGGCGGGCCAGGGAGGTGCTGCGCCGCGAGCTGGGGGTTGATCCGGGGGAGGGGCTGCGCCGCCTCGAATCCGACATCCTCGCCCACGCCCCGCACCTCACCCCCACCCTGCCCCCGAACCTGTCCTCGGCCAGGCCCTCACTCGGGGACGGCCCTCCGTCCGGAGACGGCCGCTCGTCGGCACCCACGAACGCAGGCCCGCCCGCTTCACCGTCCGGCCACCCGCCCGCTTCACCGTCCGGCCACCCGGCCGCATCATCGTCCGGCCACCCGGCCGCATCATCGTCCGGTCACCCGGCCGCATCATCGTCCGGTCACCCGGCCGCCTCACCGTCTAGCCACTCGATCGTCTTGTCGTCCGGTCACTCGATCGTCTTGTCGTCCGGTCACCCGGCCGTCTCGTCGTCCGGTCATCCGGCTGCCTCACTGTCTGCCCACCCGGCCGCCTCTCCCGGTGATCGGGCGGGGGAGGCGGTGTTCGGCGAGCACCCGTTCGTCGGCCGGGCCGCCGAGCTGGCCGAGCTGGAAGGGGTGGCGGCGGGCGTCACGGCGGCGGGGCGGGCGCGGCTCGTGCTGGTGTCCGGCGCGGCGGGGGCGGGCAAGACGGCGCTGGCCGGGACGCTGGCCCGGCGCCTGGAAGCCAACGGCTGGACCACCGCCTGGGGCGCCAGCCCGGAACTGCAAGGCGCGCCCTCGGCCTGGCCCTGGACTCAGATACGCGAGCGCCTCGCCACGGCCGGGCACGCGCACTCCGATGGGGCCGGCAGCGCAGAGGGGGATTCCCCGCTCGCCACCCGATTCAGGCGTCATCGCGCCATCGCCGCCCACGTGGCCGGCGTCGCCGAGCGCGCCCCGCTCCTCCTGGTCTTCGACGACCTCCACTGGGCGGACGAGGAGACCCTGGCCCTGCTCACCACGCTGGCCACCGACCTGGGCACGGCACCCGTGCTCCTCCTCGGCACGTACCGCTCCACCGAGATCTCCGCCGGCCTGGCCGAGGCGCTGGGCAGGGCCGCCCGCGCCGAGCCGGCCCGCGTCTACCTGGGCGGCCTCACCCAGCCTCAGGTGCGCGAGCTGGTCCAGGCCATCACCGGCCGCGTCACGAGCGACGGCGACGCCCGTACGATCCACACGCGTAGCGCGGGCAACCCATTCTTCGTCAGGGAGCTCACCCGCCTGTGGGAGAGCGAGGGCGACGCCGCCCTGCACACCACCGTCCCCGCCGGGGTCCGCGACGTCATCCGCCACCGCCTGGCGGGCCTCACGGAGGCGGCGCGTACGCACCTCCGGAAGGCCGCCGTCCTCGGCCAGGACGTCGATCTCGACGTGCTGATCCCGCTGGCCGGCGACGAGGACCAGGTGCTGGAGTCGGTGGAGTCCGCCCTGCTGGCGGGTTTCCTGGTCGAGCAGGACGCCGACCGGCTGCGGTTCGCGCACGCGCTGGTGCACGAGACGCTCTACGACGACGTCACGCGGGCCCGCCGCGCCCGCTGGCACGCCAGGGCGTCGGAGATCGTCGAACGGATCCGCCCCGGCGACGTGGAGACCATCGCCTACCACTGCGTACGCGCGGAGGGCCGGGCCGGCACGACCCGCACCGCCCGCTACACGCGCGCGGCGGCCCAGCGCGCGGAGGCCAGGTCCGCCCCGCACGAGGCGGCCCGGCTGTGGCGCGCCACCCTCACGGCCCTGGACCACACGACCGGCACGGATCGGTCCCGTAACCTTCGCTCGCCCGGCCTCGGTTCCGGCTCCAGCTCCGGTCCCGGCATCGGCCCCCGCTCCGGCTCGATCGGTCACGGTGCGTTCGGTCACGGTGGCGGGGTGGGCGGGCGGCTGGAGGCCGTCATGGGGCTGGTCAGAGCGTTGGCGGTGATCGGGGAGTTGCACGAGTCGCGGCGGTACCGGGCCGAGGCGGTCGACGCGGCGGAGACGCTCGGCGACCCGGTGGTGACGGCCGGGGTGATCGGCTCGTTCGACGTGCCCGCCATCTGGACCGCCAACGACGACCCCGCCCTGTCCGCCCGCCTCGTCGCCGCCGCCGAGCGTACGCTGGCCGCCCTTCCTCCCGGCGGGCACGACGCCGAACGCGCCCGGCTCCTGATCACCATCGCCATGGAACGCCGCGCCGACCCCGACCCGCGCGGCGCCCAGGCGGCCCGCGAGGCCGAGGACATCGCCCGCAGGCTGGGCGAGCGCACCCTGCTCGCCTACGCGCTCAACGGCCGGTACATGCAGACGTTCCAGCGGGCCGGGCTCGCGCCGGAGCGGGCCGCGATCGGGGAGGAGCTGGTCCGGCTGGCCGCCGGGCACGACGGGCTGGTGACGTTCGAGGTGCTCGGGCGGCTGATCCTGCTCCAGTCCGCGGCCGCGCTCGCCGAACTGGAGGCCGCCGACCGGCACGCCGCCGCGGCCGACCGGCTCGCGGAGCGGTACGACCTCCCGCTGGTCGGCGTGTTCACCACCTGGTACGCGGCCCTCCGCCGCACCGTCACGGGCGCCGGTGGCAAGGAAGCGGCCCGCTCGGCCTACCGCGCGGCCGCAGCCCGGCTCAGCGGCACCGGGATGCCCGGCGTCGAGGACGGCATGCTGCCGCTCGCCCTGCTGTGCCTGGAGGCGGGTACGGACGGCCCGCACCGGGAGGACGCCGAGCTCGATCGGCTGTCGGGTGCTGACTGGGGGCCGTACGAGAGCTGGGGCCGCCCCCTGGTCCTGCTCGCTCAGGGACGTCGCGAGGAGGCGGCGGCCGCTGCCCGCGCGATCCCCGACTCCCCGCGTGACCTGCTGTTCGAGGCGAGGACCTGCCTGCACGCCCTGACCGCGGTCGAGACGGCCGGCCGCCCGGTGCTGGAACGCCTCTACGAACGGCTGCTCCCCGCGAAGGGGGAGCTGGCCGGTGCGGGCAGCGGGCTGCTCACCCTGGGCCCGGTCGCCCTGTACCTCGGCAGGCTGGCCGCCGCCCTGGGACACCGCCGCCGCGCCGCCGCGCATTTCCGCCAGGCGGAGGCGCTCGCCGGAAAGGCCGGAGCGCCGCACTGGGCCGAGGCCGCCCGCCACGGTCTGGACGCCCTGCCCGCCGACGCCCTGCCCGCCGACGCCCTGCCCGCCGACGCCCTGCCCGCCGACGGCCGCACCCCCGACGGCCGCACCGCTGAGGGGCTGCCGCCTGAGGGTCGTTCCGGATGACCTGGAAAGCGACAGACCGCCCGCAACCGGGACTTACAGCCCACGCCTGTAGTCTGCATGTCGACGCGGGACGCCGGAGTCGGCCGGTGCGGGCCACTCGAAGCGGTGTCCGTCATGACGGCGCCTCACTCGTGTTTCCGAAAGTTTCGGGAAATTTGTCGCCTCGCTGAGCCTGTACGAACCTGTGACAGGGGCGGACCGGCCGCGGGCAGGATCTGCAACATAGCAGGTTGGCCCCACTCTTGACACGATTCAACGGGCCCCTTATGTTGCCGCAATATTAAACAGATTCGCTTGAAAGTTTCGGCGTCACCCCCGCGTAACACCCCCCGCTCTCGCCGCGGGCGGCGCCGTCATGGCCGAAGGGATGGCATGAGGGGCCAGGAACCAATCGACACGCGCTCGGCGCCCGGCGAGAGCGAGCCATGGCGGGACGCCCGGCTGTCGCCCGCCGAGCGGGCCGACGCGCTCATCCCGCTCATGACCCTCGAGGAGAAGATCGCCCAGCTCGTCGGGGTGTGGGTCGGCGCCGACGCGTCGGGGGGCGGCGTCGCCCCGCACCAGACGGACATGGGCGCCGGTCCCGAGTGGGACGACGCCATCCGGCAGGGTCTGGGCCAGCTCACGCGCCCGTTCGGGACGGCGCCGGTCGACCCCGTCGCGGGGGCGCGCTCGCTGGCGGCCTCCCAGGCCGAGATCGTCAGGGCCAGCCGGTTCGGGATCCCGGCGCAGGTGCACGAGGAGTGCCTGACGGGCTTCGCGGCCTGGCGGGCGACCGTGTACCCGGCGCCGCTGAGCTGGGGCGCCTCCTTCGACCCCGAGCTGGTCGAGCAGGTGGCCGCGCAGATCGGCCGGTCCATGCGCCGCGCGGGCATCCACCAGGGCCTGGCCCCGGTGGTGGACGTGACCAGGGACTACCGCTGGGGCCGTACCGAGGAGACGATCGGCGAGGACCCCTACCTGGTCGGCACGCTCGGCGCCGCGTACGTGCGCGGCCTGGAGGGCGCCGGCATCGTCGCCACGCTCAAGCACTTCGCCGGCTACTCCAACTCGCGCGGCGGGCGCAACCTCGCGCCGGTCGCGATGGGCCCCCGGGAGCTGGCGGACGTCCTGCTGCCGCCGTTCGAGATGGCGCTGCGCCTGGGCGGCGCCCGCTCCGTGATGAACTCCTACGCCGAGATCGACGGCATGCCGGTGGCGGCCGACGAGAGCATCCTGACGGGGCTGCTGCGCGACGAGTGGGGCTTCGAGGGCACCGTGGTCGCCGACTACTTCTCGGTCCGGTTCCTGGAGCGCCTGCACAAGGTCGCCGCCGACGGCGGGCAGGCTGCCGGGCTCGCGCTGAAGGCCGGGATCGACGTCGAGCTGCCCACGGTGGACACGTTCGGCGCGCCGCTGGTCGACGCGGTCAAGGCCGGGTCGGTGGCCGAGGCGCTGATCGACCGCGCGCTGCGCCGCGTGCTCATCCAGAAGGCCGAGCAGGGCCTGCTCGACGAGGGCTGGCAGCCGCTGCCGGGCCCGGCCGAGGACGTGCGCCTCGACGACGAGGAGAGCCAGGAGCTCGCCCTGCGGCTGGCCCGCGAGGCCGTCGTGCTGCTGCGCAACGACGACGCCGTCCTGCCGCTGAACCCCGCGGCGAAGGTGGCGCTCATCGGCCCCGTCGCCGACGACCCGATGGCGATGCTGGGCTGCTACGCCTTCCCCAACCACGTGGGCCCGCACCCCGAGCAGGGCCTCGGCCTCGACCTGCCGACGCTGCGCGAGTCGCTCGGCGCGCTGGTCCCCGGCCTCGCCCACGCGCCCGGCTGCGCGATCACCGGCGACGACACCTCCGGCTTCGCCGAGGCGGTCGAGCTGGCGGGGAGCAGCGACGTGGTCGTGCTGGCCGTCGGCGACCGGGCCGGGCTGTTCGGGCGCGGCACCTCCGGCGAGGGCTGCGACGCCACCGACCTGCGCCTGCCCGGCGTGCAGGCCGACCTGGTGCAGGCCGTGCTGGCGACCGGCACCCCGGTGGTGCTGGTGCTGCTGGCGGGCCGCCCGTACGCGCTGGGCGACGAGGTGGCCGCGGCCAAGGCCGTGCTGTACGGCTTCTTCCCCGGCCAGCGCGGCGGCCAGGCCCTGGCCGAGGTGCTGACCGGCGCCGTGAACCCGACCGGCCGCCTGCCGGTCAGCGTGCCGCGCGACGCGGGCGGCCTGCCGGCGACGTACCTGGCCCCGCCGCTGGGCCGCCGCTCCGACGTGTCGTCGGTGGACCCGACGCCCGCGTACCCGTTCGGGCACGGCCTGAGCTACACCACGTACGAGTGGAGCGGCGCGAGCGCCGGCGCGACCGAGTGGGCGGTGGACGGCGAGGTGACCGTGCAGGTCACGGTCCGCAACACCGGATCCCGCGAGGGCGCGGAGGTCGTCCAGCTCTACCTGCACGACCCGGTCGCGCAGACGACCAGGCCGGTGGTCCGCCTGATCGGCTACGCCCGCGTCCCGCTGGAGGCGGGCGAGTCCGCGCGGGTCACCTTCACCGTCCCGGCGGACGTCACGTCGTTCGCCGGGGCGAACGGCCGCCGCGTCGTCGAGCCGGGCGACGTCGAGCTGCGCCTCGGCCGCTCGTGCGCGGACGCCGTGGCGACCCTGCCGCTGCGCCTGACCGGTCCCGAGCGCGAGGTCGGCCACGGGCGGCACCTCCTGGCGCCGGCGCACATCGACCGCAACCCCCCGGAGGGCCGAGGATGAGCACATCCGAGACGCTGAGTGTCGGCACGGCGCGCGAGCCCGAGGCCGAACCCGCCCCGAAGAGCCATCGGCGTCAGGGCGGCAGCTCGTGGGGACGCGCGCTGCGCCGCGACTGGCAGCTCTACTCGCTGGCGGTCCTGCCGCTGCTGTTCTTCCTGATCTTCCGGTACCTGCCCATGCTGGGCAACATCATCGCCTTCAGGAAGTTCGAGCCGGGCGGCAGCCTCTTCGGCGAGGAGTGGGTCGGCCTGCGCTACGTGAAGATGTTCCTGAACGATCCCACGTTCTGGAACGTGTTCAGCAACACGCTGATCCTCGGGGCGCTGACCCTGATCTTCTGCTTCCCGCTGCCGATCATCCTGGCGCTGCTGCTCAACGAGGTTCGGCGGCGCGCGCTGAAGCGGTTCCTGCAGTCGGTGTCGTACCTGCCGCACTTCCTGTCGATCGTGATCGTGGCCGGTCTCGTCATGCAGATGACGGCGATCGACGGGCCGATCAACGCGTTCCTCGGCTACATAGGCAACGAGAAGATCTCGTTCATGCAGGACCCGGACTGGTTCCGGACGATCTACGTCGGCTCCGAGGTCTGGCAGACGGTCGGCTGGGGCACGATCCTCTACCTGGCCGCGCTGACCACCATCGACGACCAGCTCTACGAGGCCGCCCGGATGGACGGCGCCTCGCGGTGGCGGCAGATCTGGCACGTGACCCTGCCGGGCATCCGGCCGACGGCGGTGACGCTGCTGATCCTCAACATCGGCACGTTCCTGGCGGTGGGCTTCGAGAAGGTCTTCCTGCTGTACAACCCGCTGACGTACCCGACCGCGGACGTGATCTCCACGTACCTGTACCGGATGGGTCTGGAGGCCAGCAACTTCAGCTACGCCGCGGCCATCGGCCTGTTCGAGGCGCTGGTCGGCCTGGTCCTGATCCTCTCGGCGAATGTGATCTCCCGTCGCACAGTTGGGACGAGCCTGTGGTGACAACGCACGACATGACCCGGGGCTACCGCGTCTTCCAGTGGTTCAACGGCGTCATCCTGACGCTGGTGGTGGTGGTGACGCTCTACCCGTTCGTCAACATCCTGGCCCGCTCGTTCAGCTCCCAGAGCGCCATCAGCGCGGGCGAGGTGAACCTCCTGCCCAAGGGGTTCAACCTGACGACGTACCAGATCGTCGCGTCGGACCCGATGTTCTGGACGAACTACCGCAACACGGTCGTGTACACGGTCGTCGCGACGTTCATCGCGATGGTGATGACGACGTGTTACGCGTACGTGCTGTCCAAGCAGCACCTCAAGGGCCGCAAGCTCCTGATCGGCGTCGCGGTCTTCACGATGTTCTTCTCCGGCGGCCTGATCCCGAACTACGTGCTGATCACCGGCCTCGGCATGAAGAACTCGATCTGGGCCATCGTCCTGCCCAACGCCATCAGCGTGTTCAACCTCCTGGTCATGAAGGCGTTCTTCGAGAGCCTGCCGCAGGACCTGGAGGAGGCCGCCGCCATCGACGGCCTGAACACCTACGGCATCCTGTGGAAGATCGTGCTGCCGCTGTCGAAGGCGGTCATCGCCACGATGATCCTGTTCTACGCGGTCTCGTTCTGGAACTCCTGGTTCGCGGCGTTCCTGTACATGGACCGGTCGGACCTGTTCCCGGTGACCGTCTATTTGCGCAACCTCATCGCCGGTGCCACCGGCGCCGACTCCTACGGCGCGGCGGCCGCGGAAGTGACGCAGGTGGGGGCCAACATCCAGGCGGTGACGATCGTGCTCACCGTCCTGCCGATCCTGGTCATCTACCCGTTCGTCCAGCGTTACTTCGTCTCCGGCGTCATGCTCGGCGCGGTCAAGGGCTGACCTCCCGGCGCCTCCCCAACCCCCAGAAAGGATTCCCCCCATGCGCGACATTTCGCGGCGTCAGGCGATCATCGGCCTCGGTGCCTTCGCCTCCCTCGCCCTGACCGCCTGCGGCAGCGACAGCGAGACCCCGGCCAAGGCCACGGACGCGGCCAACAAGGCGGGATCGATGGCGTCGTACGGCGTCGGCCAGCAGTTCAAGGCCACCGAGCCGCTCTCGTTCGACGTGCTCTACAACAACCACTCGTTCTACCCGAACAAGCCCGACTGGCTGTTCTGGCAGGAGCTGACCAAGCGGACCAACGTCACGCTCAAGCCGGTCGAGGTGCCGCTCAGCGACTACGAGAAGAAGCGCAGCCTGCTCATCGCCTCCGGCGACGCCCCGCTGATCATCCCGAAGACGTACCACCCGCAGGAGGAGGCGTTCGTCTCCTCCGGCGCGATCCTGCCGGTCAGCGACTACTTCAACCTGATGCCCAACTTCCAGGACAAGATCGCCAAGTGGCAGCTCCAGCCGGAGCTGAACTCGATCATGCAGACGGACGGCAAGATCTACCTGCTGCCCGGCCTGCACGAGGCCGCGTGGGCCGACTACTCCTTCGCGGTGCGCACCGACATCCTGGAGAAGCTGAAGCTGGAAGTCCCCAAGACCCTGGACGACTTCTACAACATGCTCAAGGCGATGAAGGCCGAGTACCCGGACCTGTACCCGATGACCGACCGGTGGGGCGTGCCCACGCCGGGCGGCAACCTGATCAAGCTCATCGCGCAGGCGTTCGGCAGCAAGGGCGGCTGGGAGTACCAGCACGCGACGTTCGACGCCGCCCAGGGCAAGTTCGTCTACACCGGCGCCATGCCCCAGTACAAGCAGGCGCTGGAGTACCTCAACAAGCTGGTGAAGGAGAAGCTGCTCGACCCCGAGAGCTTCACCCAGCAGGACGAGGCCGCCAAGCAGAAGTTCATCTCGGGCAAGTCCTTCGTGATCAGCACCAACGCGCAGACGCTGATCAACGACTACCGGGCGGCGCTGACCGAGAACGACAAGGACGCCAAGATCGTCAAGATCCCGGTGCCGATCGGCCCGGCGGGCGAGTTCAAGTTCGCCAGCCGCCTGGAGAACGGCATCATGATCTCCAAGAAGGCCACGGAGAACAAGAACTTCGTCGCCATGATGCAGCTCATCGACTGGCTGTGGTACTCCGAGGCCGGCATGGAGTTCGCCAAGTGGGGCGTCGAGGGCACCACGTTCACCAAGGACTCCTCCGGCAAGTACAAGCTGGCCGACGGCGTCGACTACGTCGGCCTCAACCCCGGCGCGCCCAAGCACCTGCAGAAGGACTTCGGCTTCGGCAACGGCGTGTTCGCCTACGGCGGCCCCACCAAGCTGCTCCAGTCCACGTTCTCGGACGAGGAGATGGAGTTCCAGAAGGTGATGAACACCAGGAAGCAGTGGCCGGTCGAGCCGGCCGCCCCGCTCAGCGAGGAGGAGCGCGACCAGGTCTCGCTCTGGGAGACGCCGCTGAAGGACCACGTCACCCAGAACACGCTGAAGTTCATCCTCGGCGAGCGTGACCTCGCCGAGTGGGACGCCTACGTCAAGGAGCTGGAGTCCAAGAACTCCACGCAGTACGTCACCCTCGTGAACGGCGCCTACGACCGGTTCAAGAAGGCACACGGCGGCTGATTCCCCTCAGGCCGGGCCGTCCCCTCCTGCCGGGGGCGGCCCGGCCGCCTCTTTCCCAAGGACTGATCCATGCGCAACCCCGTCCCCGGCGAGCCCTCCGGGCGGTTGTCCGACGCCTGGCGCTTCTGCGTCGGCACCGGGCGCTTCGACCTCGCGCTGCGGCGCGACTACCAGGACTCGCTGGCGCTCGTCCAGCGGGAGATCGGCTTCCGGCACATCCGCGGTCACGGCCTGTTCAGCGACGGCGTCGGCGTGCACCGGCCCTACGAGTACGGGGGCGAGCGGCGCGTCCGGCACGCGTTCACGTACCTGGACCAGGTCATCGACGCCTACCTGGAGATCGGCATCGAGCCCTTCCTGGAGCTGGGCTTCATGCCCTCGGGGCTGGCCTCCGGCGAGCAGACCGTGTTCTGGTGGCGCGGCAACGTCACCCCGCCCAGCTCGTGGCAGGAGTGGGCCGAGCTGGTCAGGGCCACGCTCATCCACCTCATCGACCGCTACGGCCTCGACCGGGTGCGCCGCTGGCCGATCGAGGTCTGGAACGAGCCCAACCTCAAGGACTTCTGGCAGGACGCCGACGAGGCCGCCTACCACCGCCTGTACGAGATCACCGCCCGCACGATCAAGGACGTGGACGCGTCGCTGCAGGTCGGCGGCCCCTCCATCTCGCCGGGCTCCGACGAGTGGATGCCGCGCTTCGCCGACTTCGTCACCGCCCGCGACGTGCCGGTGGACTTCCTCAGCCGCCACGCCTACACCTCGGGCCCGGCCCAGCACGTGCCGTTCGGCGTGCACCAGACGATGGGGCCCGCCTCCGGCCTGCTGGAGCAGTTCGCCACCACGCGGCGCCAGCTCGCGGCCGGCCCGCTGGCGGGCCTGCCGGTGCACATCACCGAGTTCAACTCCTCCTACCGCCCCGACAACCCGATCCACGACACGGCCTTCAACGCCGCCTACCTGGCCCCCGTCCTGGCCGAGGGCGGCGAGCTGGTGGACTCCTTCTCGTACTGGACGTTCAGCGACATGTTCGAGGAGGTCGGGATCCCGACCTCGATCTTCCACGGCGGCTTCGGCCTGCTGACCCACCGGCAGATCAAGAAGCCCACCTACCACCTGTACGCGTTCATGGCCCGCATGGGCGACCAGCTCCTGACCCGGGGCGAGGACCACCTCGTGACCAGGGACTCCGGCGGCCGGGTCACCGTGCTGGCGTGGGCTCCGGTGGACGTCACGGGAGGTCCGGCCGTCGCCGGGCACACCGTGCGCCTGTCGATCCCGTTCCAGGGCGGCTCGGCCTTCATGCTCCGCTCGTCGGTGAGCGAGGAGATGGGCAACGCGTGGACGGCCTGGTCTGAAATGGGGCGTCCCCGGTCACCGCACCCCAAGCAGCTCGATATCCTCCGGGAAGCGGCGGAACCGGTCCGCCGCCACCGGAGCCTGCCGGTCACCGGCGGGACGGTCGAGCTCGACCTGACGCTCGACCGCCACGAGGTCACGCTCGTCGAGCTCTCCCCGGTGGTGGACGAGACCCCGCCGTGGTGGGACGACCGCCGGCTGCTCGGCCTGGCGGAGGGCACGTGACCGGCGACGGCCCGGGACACCTGGAGAGGGGCACGCGATGAGCGACGTGACGAGCTCACGGAAGTTCGGCACCGGCCCGCTCTCGCGGGCCTCCGCCCTGATCTACACCCTGCTGGTCGTCGAACTGCTCGTCCTGCTCACCGCGGTGCCGGGCCTGGTGGTGCTGGTCCTGCTCGACCGGGACGCCAGCAACGTGCCGCTGATGGCCGCCTGCCTGCTGCCCGCCGGCCCGGCGCTGTCCGCCGCCCTGTACGCGCTGCGCCACCGCGGCCGGGAGCTGACCGAGCTGCGCCCGGCGTCGGCGTTCTGGCGCGGTTACCGGCTCAACTTCGGCGCGTCCATGAAGATCTGGGTCCCCTGGCTGGCGGGGCTGGCCCTGGTCGGGACGAACCTGGGCAACTTCTCGGCCGCCGGGGTGCCCGGCTGGTGGGGGGCGCTGCTGGTCGTCCTGGCGGCGGGCGCCACGCTGTGGGTGGCCAACGCGCTGGTCATCACCTCGCTGTTCGCGTTCAGGGCGGTGGACGTGGCCAAGCTGGCGGCGTACTCGCTGGGCCGCTTCCCCGCCGCCACCCTGGCGAACGCGTGCCTGCTCATCGTGGCCGGCGGGGTCACGCTCGTCGCCACGGAGGCGGTGCTGGCGCTGCTGGCCTCGGTGCTCGCCGCGACGCTCCTGTGGAACAGCCGCTCGATGATCACCGAGGTCCAGCAGCGCTTCACCCGTCAGTAAGCCGCTCAGCAGATCTGCCTGCCGCGGGCGTCGGGCACCCCCGACTTGCGCAGGAAATAGGTGTTGACCTGGTCGCGCCACTCCTGCGCGCACCGGACCTGCTCGTCGAGCCGCTCCTGGACCCGCGCGTACAGCGCCGGGTCCACGGAGCCCGCCAGCTTCTCCCACGCCAGCCGGATCCCGGCCGCCTCCTCCGCGCCCGCGAAGTGGCTGTCGTAGATGTGCTGGATGACCGTGACGCCGCTCTGCAGCACGTGCTCGTACGGCACGTGGTGGAAGAAGAGCAGCAGCTCGTCGGGGCACTCGGCGAGCGACTCGTACACCTCCGACCACGGCGCCGGGTACTGGCCGGTGTAGCCGGTGCCGGTGGCGCGGGTGCGGTCCACGCCGACGCCGTCGCGGTCGGCGAAGTGGTAGGTGCCCCACGGCGTGTACTCGTACCCGTCCACGTCGGGGCCGTAGTGGTGGCCGGGGCGGACCATGAAGCCGACGCCGAGCGGCGCGGTGTACCGCTCGTAGGTCTCCCAGGAGCCGTCCATCATCTCGTGCAGCGTGTCGCGCACCAGGCCGTCGCCGCCGGGGAACGTCAGGCCGATCCACTCGTCCAGGATCGCCGCCGGGTCGAGCTCGGGGGACCAGGCGAGCCTGCCGAACGCGTACAGGTTGGCCTGGGCCAGCGGATGACCCGTCCAGTACGGGTCGTCGCCCACGTTGGAGACGGCCACCAGGCCGCCGCCGGCGGCCACGTCGGCGACCGTGCGCTCGCCCGGCCCCCAGAAGCGGAACCCGAGCACCTCGCTCCACATCGGGCCGAGGTAGCACACGTGCCGCTGCTGGCCGGTGTACTCCTGGGTCACCTGCAGCTCCACCGCGAGCCTGGTGGCGGGCATGGCGGCGATCACGGGGGAGACCGGCTCGCGCGTCTGGAAGTCCATGGGGCCGTACTTGACCTGGAGGATCGCGTTGTCCCTGAACTGGCCGTCCAGCGGGGCGAAATGGTCGTGGGCCGCGCGGGCGCGGTCGGTGGAGCGGTCGCGCCAGTCCTGGCGGTGGTTGTAGACGAAGGCGCGCCAGTACACCACGCCGCCGTGCGGGGCCAGGGCGTCGGCCAGCATGTTCGCGCCGTCGGCGTGGCTGCGACCGTACGCGAACGGTCCCGGCTGGCCCTCCGAGTCGGCCTTGACCACGTACCCGCCGAAGTCGGGGATCGTCTCGTAGACCCGCTCGGTGGTGCGCGCCCACCACTCGCGCACGGCCTCGTCCAGCGGGTCGGCGCTGTCCAGGCCGCCGAGCGCGATCGGGGAGGCGAAGTTGACCGACAGGTGCACGCGGATGCCGTACGGGCGCAGCTCCGCCGCGATGGCGGCGACCTCGCCGAGCCGGTCGGTCAGCAGGCGGGCCTCGGCGGCGTGCACGTTCACGTTGTTGACGGCGACCGCGTTGACGCCGGTCGCGGCGAGCAGCCGGCCGTACGCGCGCACCCGGGTGAGGTCCGCGCGCAGCGCGCCGTCCCGCCAGAAGATCGAACCGCCCGAGTAGCCGCGCTCGACCTGGCCCATCACCGGGTGCACGTCGATGTTGTCCCAGTGGTCCAGCATGCGCCGGCGCAGCGCGGGGCGGTGCGCCCGGGCCGGCCGGGCCTCGCCGAACGCCGCCTCGCCGAGCCGCACCACCTCGAACCAGCCGTACAACAAGCCCGAGGGGTCGTCGGCGAGCACCGCCGTGACACCGTCCTGCCGGGCCAGCACGAAACCCTCGGCGCCGATCTCCGGCCCCCGCAACGCCTGTACGGCGGGCGGCAGGTCGCCGGCCGAGGAAAGGGCGAGCACGAGGTCGCATGCCTCGCCGGGCGCGGCCACGGCGCCGCCGTGCCGCTCGCAGGCGCCGGCCACCTCGGCCCGCACGGTCGCGGCGAGCGCCGAGTCGTCGCCGAGCACGAGCACGCGGCGCGCGCCGGCCGCGCGGAAGGCCTCGGGAGGCAGCCAGGCTGGATGCACGTCGGGCACATGGGGAACGGTCACGGGGGCTCCTTGGATCAGGCGAGCGGGCGGGGACGCCGCCCGGTCACGCGCGGCGGCAAAGGCGCGCGCACGCAGCGGTTATGCACCGAATCTATCGGTTCCCGCCGAGCCGCCCCGCACCGCCTCAAGGAGTCGCGCCGGCACGGTGGCGCGTCCCCTGGCCCGGCCCTCAGGAGCCGGGGGACGCGTCCGTTTCACGGTGTCACGCGTAGAGGAAGTAGTAGTGATACTGACTCTTCCACTCGCATCGCCAATCGTCCCACCAGCCCTGGTCGTCGCCGTAGCTGCCGACCCGCTGGCATTCCGAGTATTCCCGGTAGACGCCGTTCACCGATTCGGCGTGCGCCGGGGCGGCGCCGATCGACAACGACATTCCGACGGCCAGAACGGCCGAGACGAGAACCGCGCGTGCCTTGCGCATCAATCCTCCTGCGACTCACCGGATCATGGCGGTCAAGATTATTGCTGACCGGGTGCCTGGAAAGATAGTCATCAGGCGCGCAAACCCCGGTTCATCGCGTTCGCGCGCTGATCCGTTCCCATTCGCGCAACGCGGCCGGCGCCCACCTCGCGTGCTGCTCGCGGAAGAGCCGCGCGGCGCGGGCGCCGCGCCATCCCGCAGGCAGGAGCTCCGCGGGCAGTTCCGGATCGATGAGTGCGAGATGGCGCCAGTCGTGCACGAGCCTGGTGAGCCGGACCAGCGGATCGCTGAAGGGCGGGCGGGTGAACGCGGCGAGGAACGCCTCGTACTCCCGCTCGACCTCGTCGAAGTTCCACGCCTGGCGGACGAGCGCCGACGCTTCGCCGCCCGACAGGTGTTCCGCGACGAAGATCTGCGCCTCCCGGCGGACCCCGGCCTCGTCGAGGACGAGCTCGGCCTCTCCGGCCCGGTCGGTGTGCGTGTTGACCCAGGTGCCCGGCGCTGGGTTGCCGAACCCCGCCCACCGCAGCCGCGTGCGCAGCAGGTGGCGTGCCGGCCGGTTCGTCTCCGCCGCTCGCGCCAGGACCACCAGCCAGCGGCCGTCCCAGTCGGGCTGGGCCGCGGTGAAGCGGAGGATCCGCTCGGCGCCCAGCCGCAGGAACTGCCCGAAGGCGGGGCTGAGGCGCCACCACGTGTACCGTCCCTCGCGGCTCGGGCGCAGCCAGCCGTCCGCGGTGGCGCGGGCCAGCGCCTGCCGGCAGGCATCCTCCCTGACGCCGAGGCGGCCCAGCGCCTCGACGAAGGCCGAGGTGGGCGTGGCCTGGCCGGGCGAGCGCACGTAGCCGCCGAGAAGCGTGAGCAGCAGCCCCCGGACGCCGCTCGTCCCCGCGGCGAACCGGCGGGACGGGACGGACCGCTCGCGGGAGGCGTCGCCGGGCTCGGACACCTCACCGCTGTTGACTGCCGGCGTGACGCTGCTGTCAGAGAGCATGTGGGGATTGTAGGACCTGTCACCAGGTCATCGCGGTGTGTTCGGAAATGCACTTATTTGACGAGATCTTTGACCACCGTCACATTCCTGTCATATCGTCACTTCGGCCATATCGATGCGAGACCAGAACTCGAACGGGGGCGGGCGTTCTCGCGGGCGCCACAGCCGGCGTGCCCATCACGGGCGCCCGGCGCCGGAGGAGATCTGGACGGCCACGGGGAAGCGGCGATCATCCGAACACCGGAGGCGCACCATGCATGCTCGTAACCGCACGGCCTCGATCCTCGGCATGGTCATGACCATGCTGGTCACCCTCGGTGTGTCGCTCGCCCTCTCGCCACCGGCCCGCGCCGCGCAGGTGATCAGCGACATCGCCTACGCCCCCGCCCAGCCGGCCGGCTCCAGGGGGCACCTGCTGGACCTCTACCTGCCGTCCGGCGGCATCACCCCCCGGCCGCTGCTGATCTGGCACAGCGGCTCCGCGTGGTCGAGCGACGACGGCAAGGCCGGCGCGGACGCGATCGCCGCCGTCTTCAACGCCAAGGGGTTCGCGGTCGCCGGCGTCAGCGTCCGGTCCAGCTCGCAGGCGGTCTTCCCGGCCCAGGTGCACGACGTCAAGGCGGCCATCCGGTGGCTGCGGGCCAACGCCGCCACGTACCAGCTCGACCCCAACCGGTTCGCGATGATGGGGGACTCCTCGGGCGGCTGGCTGACGGAGATGGCCACCCTGACCGGCGGCGTGCCGGCGCTGGAGGGCACCGTCGGCACGACCGGCGTCTCCAGCGCCGTGCAGGCGGGACTCGCCTTCTACAGCCCGACCGACTTCCTCCAGATGAACGCGCAGAACCTGCCGGGCGGAGGGCTGGACCACGACTCTCCCGCCTCGCCCGAATCCCTCCTGATCGGCTGTGCCATCCAGACCTGCCCCGACAAGACGGCCCTGGCCAACCCGATCAACTACGTCGACGCCAACGACCCGCCGCTGCTGTTCCTGCACGGCCAGGCCGACTTCCTGGTGCCGCACGGGCAGAGCGTCCTGCTCTACAACAAGATCAAGGCGAGCTGCGGCAACGCCCAGTTCATCTCGATCCCCGGCGCGGACCACGGCAAGAGCGACGTCATGGACCCCGCTCGCTTCGGCACCCAGACCAGCTACACCACCACCAACTGCCACGGGACCACCCAGGTCGGCTCGCCCAACCCCACCTGGGACACCTTCGAGCAGTTCCTGCGCGGCGGGCTCAAGCTGGGCACCTCCTGCCAGGTCTCCTACGCCACCACCACCTGGAACGGAGGCTTCACCGGCAGCGTGACCATCAGGAACACCGGCACGACCCCCATCGACCGCTGGGTCCTGACGTGGGGCTGGCCGGGCAACCAGCAGGTCACGACCGCCTGGAACGCCACGGTGACCCAGTCCGGCACCCAGGTGACCGCACGCGACGCCGGCCACAACGCCGTCATCGGCGCCAGCTCCAGCACCAGCTTCGGCTTCGAGGCCACCTACAGCGGGACGAACGCCACACCCGCCGAGTTCAGGCTCAACGGCATCGCCTGCACCAAGGTGTCCGGCTGAGCCGGGCCCAATTTCGGAAACACGCCCTGGAACCATCCAGGCGGAGAAACCGCAGCTCGGCGGAGAAAAGTGCATTTCCTAACTCGACACGTTCCGCCGATCCCCGATCACGGAATGACGTCGTCCAGATTTCGGACGTTATATTGATTTACTCGAGGGCCGGCCCTATCCTTTCCTCTGTGCCGACCGATGAAAGAGCGGAACTCGTGACGGCCATTGGTTCCGGCTCTTCGCCGACCGGCGGAAATTGCAGAACCTACCAGCTGACCCTCGTCTGACCGCCGACTCCGTATTCACGATATTTTTCGTCGGCTCGCTGCGTGCGCTTAGCCGAATTTCCCATACAAATCGCCGACGGCGAGATTTCGGGATGTGCGTCGCCCATCCCGCCGCCGTCCTGTTCACGCCGTTCTCCCTGGTGCTCCGTCGCATCGACGGCGCCCTTCCACGCCCTTCCACGCCGTGCCCGCAGGCGCGGCGATCGTCGACGAGTTAGGGGACGTGTGCGTACATCCAACATGTTCGTCAGAAGCCTCGGCGTCTTCGTGCCGGACATCGTGAGCGTCGAGCAGGCGGTGCGGGAGGGCCGGTACCCGGCCGAGGAGGTCGAGCGGTTCCAGCAGATCGGCGCGGCGGTCGCCGGCGACGTGCCCGCGCCGGAGATGGCCCGGCGCGCGGTCCTGGACGCCTACGACCGCTGGGGCGAATCCTCCCCGCGGGAGCTCGATCTCCTGCTCTACCCGTCGGTCTGGCACCAGGGTCCGAACGGCTGGCAGCCCCAGCACTACCTGCAGATGCATCTCCTCGGCGGGCACGTGCCGGCGTTCGAGATCCGCAGCGGCTGCGTCGGGATGATCAGCTCGCTGGAGCTGGCGGCGAGCTACCTGCAGGCCGACCCGCGGCGGGAGACGGCGATGGTGGTCTCCGCGGACAACCACGGCACCCCGCTGGTCGACCGCTGGCGCATGACGCCCGGGGCGGTGATCGGCGATGCCGCGTGCGCGCTCGTCCTCGGCAAGGAGTACGGCATGGCCGAGCTCCTCGCGGTCAACGTGACCACGATCCCGGAGGCCGACGCCGTCAACGACGGCGGCTACCCCCTGTTCCCCCCGGACGCCACCGTCGGGAGAGGGCTCAGCTTCGGGGACCGGCACGAGGAGTTCCGCCAGCGGCTGCTCAAGGCGCACGGGACCGGGATCCACCTGACGATCCAGAAGACGATGATGCAGCAGGTCGAACAGACCCTGGACGAGGCCGGCATCGGGTTCGCCGACATCACCCGGGTGGCGTTCCCGCACGGCCGCCGCGAGGACCTGGACGGCCAGATGTCCTGGCTGGGCATCGAGGAGGAGCAGACGACGTGGGACTACGGGCGGCGCGTCGGCCACTGCGGCGCGGTGGACCAGTTCATCGCCTTCGAGCACCTGATCGCGACCGGCGGGCTCGTGGCCGGTGATCACCTGCTCATGGTCGGCTTCGGCTCGGGGACGTCGGTCGCCGCGGCCGCGTTCCGGGTCCTGTCCAGCGTTCCCGTCACGAGAGGAGCACACGCATGACCGACCTCACGCAGCGGCTGGTCGGCTTCATCCAGGAGAACCTCGTCCAGGACGGCGACGACATCGAGGTCGACGAGACGACCCCGCTCCTGGTGTCGGGCCTCCTGGACTCCCTGCGGACGGCGCGGCTGCTGAACTTCCTCAGGAAGGACGTCGGCGTCCCGATCCCCGCCGCGAAGCTCGACCCCGAGAACTTCAGGGACGTCGTGACCATCGTGGCGATGGTCAGAGAACTCGAATCCGTCTAGCCGGGGCGAGGGGCGCAGTCATGCAGTGGGCGGACACGTACATCAGCGGGGTGGGAGCCTTCCTCCCCCGGACCGTCGTCAGCGTCGAGAAGGCCGTCGCCAAGGGCTGGTACCCGGCCGAGGAGGCCGAGCTGCACAACCTGGCCGGGGCGGCGGTGGCCGGTGACGTACCGGCTCCGGAGATGGCCCTGCACGCGGCGCAGAGCGCGCTCAAGCGCAGCGGCCGGGCACCGGCGGACCTGGATCTCCTCCTGTACGCCTCGACGTGGCACCAGGGCCCGGACGGCTGGCCCCCGCACTCCTACCTGCAGCGCCACCTGGTCGGCGGGGACGTCCTGGCCACCGAGATCCGGCAGGGCTGCAACGGGATGTTCATCGCGCTCGAACTCGCGGCGAGCTACCTGGACGCCGCTCCCGGACGGCAGGCCGCCCTGCTCGTCGCCGCCGACAACTACGGCACCCCGCTGATGGACCGGTGGCGCATGGGCCCCGGCTACATCGGCGGGGACGCCGCCAGCGCCCTCGTGCTCACGAAGGAGGCGGGTTTCGCCCGCCTGATGTCGGTCTGCACGGTGACCGTGGCCGAGGCCGAGGAGCTGCACCGCGGCACCGAGCCGCTGTTCCCGCCCGGCGTCACCGTCGGGCGCCGGATGAGCTTCGGCGCCAGGAACGAGCAGTTCAGGCAGCAGGTCATGCCCAAGGGGGAGGCCACCGCCGCCCTGTTCAAGATCCAGCGGGCGCTGATGGACGTCGTCGAGCGCGCGCTGGCCGAGAGCGGGATCGAGGCCCGCGATCTCGCCCGGGTGGCCTTCATGAACTACTCCGAGGAGATCGTCGAGCAGCGGTGCATGGCCGTGCTCGACCTGCCCATGTCCCGATCGACCTGGGGCTACGGCCGCACCATCGGCCACTGCGGCGCCAGCGACCAGGTTCTGGCCCTCGACCGGCTGCTGCTGACGGGGGAGCTGGGCCCCGGCGACCACCTGCTGATGCTCGGCACCGGCCCGGGGGTCACCGTCTCCAGCGCCGTGATCAAGATTCTCGATACGCCTGCATGGTCGTGAAACATCGTCATCGAAGGGAAACGAACGCGATGGTCGATAGTCCGAGCGGAGTACGGGTGGAACCGGTGGCGGTGGTCGGGATCGGATGCCGCTTCCCCGGCGACGCCGGCTCACCGGACGCATTCTGGGACCTGCTGAGCGCTGCCAGGAACACGACCCGGCCGCTGCCCGCCGAACGCTGGCGCCCCTACGAGAACCACAGCCCCGAGTACGCCGCCGCGCTGCGCGACGCCGTACGTCACGGCAGCTTCCTGCGCGACATCGAGGGCTTCGACGCGGAGTTCTTCGGCCTGTCGCCCCGCGAGGCCGAGCTGATGGACCCGCAGCAGCGCATCCTGATGGAGACCGCGTGGGAGGCGCTGGAGCACGCCGGCCTGCCGCCGCACGAGCTGGCCGGCACCGACGCCGGGGTGTTCGTCGGGGTCTGCACGGCCGACTACGGCGGCCGCCTGCTGGAGGACCTGCCCCAGATCGAGGCGTGGACCGGGATCGGCGCCGCCACCTGCGCCGTCGCCAACCGCATCTCCTACTCCCTGGACCTGCGCGGCCCCAGCATGGCCATCGACACCGCCTGCTCGGCGTCGCTGGTCGCGCTGCACCTGGCCGCGCAGAGCCTGCGGCTCGGCGAGAGCGACGTCGCCCTCGCCGGCGGCGTCAACCTGCTGGTCACCCCGGGCCAGACCCTCACGCTCGGCACCGCCGGAGCCCTGGCCCCCGACGGGCGGTCCAAGTCGTTCGACGCCTCGGCCGACGGCTACGGGCGCGGCGAGGGCTGCGGCGTGATCGTGCTCAAGCGGCTGTCCGACGCGCGGCGCGACGGCGACCGGATCCTCGCCCTCGTCATCGGCAGCGCCGTGAACCAGGACGGGCACACCAACGGCATCATGGCCCCGTGCGGGACGGCCCAGGAACACGTGATGACCAGGGCCTGCCGGCAGGCGGGCATCTCGCCCGCCACGGTCGACTACATCGAGGCGCACGGGACCGGGACCAGGCTGGGCGACCCGCTCGAGGCGGAGGCGCTGGCCGCCGTGTACGGCACGGGACGCTCCCCTGACGACCCCTGCCTCATCGGCTCGGTCAAGTCCAACATCGGCCACCTCGAAGGCGCCGCCGGCATCGCCGGCGTGATCAAGGCGGTGCTCGCCCTCGACCGCGGCGAGATCCCCCCGAGCGTGCTGACCACCCCGAACCCGGCCATCTCGTGGGAGACCTCGGGGCTTCGCGTGGTGACCGAACGGTCGGCCTGGCCGGACCGCGGCCACCCGCGCCGGGCGGGCGTCTCCAGCTTCGGGTACGGCGGCACCGTCGCGCACATCCTGCTCGAACAGGCCCCTCCCGCCGCGGACGCGGCTCGGGGCGAGGGGGCGGGGCAGCGCCTGTTCCCGCTGTCGGCCGCGTCGCGGACGGCTCTGCGCCAGTACGCGGGCACGCTGGCCGACGGGCTCGACGGGCTCGACCTGGCTTCGGCGGGGCACACGCTGGCGCTGCGGCGCTCCCACCTGGCCCGCCGAGCCGTCGTGATCGCGGCGGACAGGGGCGAGCTGGCCGCGAACCTGCGCAGGCTCGCGCAGGACCTGCCGTCCGAGGACGTCCTCACCGGGGACGTGCTGCCCGACTCCGGCCCCGGGCCGATCTGGGTGTTCTCCGGGCAGGGCTGCCAGTGGCGCGGCATGGGGCGGGAACTGCTCGCCACCGAGCCGGAGTTCGCGGCCCTGGTCGACGAGGTGGAGCCGATCTTCGCCGAGGAGATCGGCTTCTCTCCCCGGCAGGTCCTGACCGAGGGCGAGCTGGACGGGATCGACCGCGTACAGACCATGATCTTCGTGATGCAGCTGGGCCTCGCCCGGCTCTGGAACGCGTACGGGGTGGCTCCGAAGGCCGTCATCGGGCACTCCGTCGGCGAGATCGCGGCGGCGGTGACTGCCGGCGCGATGTCCGTCGCCGACGGCGCGCGCCTGATCTGCCGCCGGTCCCGGCTGCTGCGCCAGGCGGAGGGCCAGGGGGCCATGGTCATGGTCGGCCTGTCCTTCGAGGAGGCGGCCGAGCGGCTGGCCGGCCGTACCGACCTGGTCGCCGCGATCTCGTCGGCGCCCGGCTCCACCGTGCTGTCCGGGGACGTCGCCGCGGTCGAGGCGGTGCTGAACGAGTGGCCGGCCGAGGGCATCGTGGCCCGCCGGGTGGCGTCGGACGTCGCCTTCCACAGCCCCCACATGGAGCCCCTGGCCGTCGAACTGGCGGCGGCCACCGCCGATCTGTCGTTCGGCGCGCCCCGCATCCCCATGTACACGACCGTGCTGGCCGACCCCCGATCGACGCCCGTCCTGGACTCCGGGTACTGGGCGGCCAACCTCCGGGACCCCGTAAGGCTGGCCGCGGCGACCGAGGCCGCCGCCCAGGACGGCTACCGCGCCTTCCTGGAGATCTCCCCGCACCCCGTGGTCGCGCACTCCGTCACCGAGACGCTCGCGGAGACCGGTTTCGAGGACGTGTTCGTCGGCACGTCACTGCGCCGGAACCAGCCGGAGCGATCGACCCTCCTCGCGGCGCTGGGCCTGGCGCACTGCCACGGCGTCGAGGTGGACTGGAGCCGCCTGCAGCCGTCCGGCGGCCTGGCCGACCTGCCGCCGTACGCCTGGCAGCACCGCCGCCACTGGCGGGACGGCTCCGGCGGCGAGGACGAGAACCGGGGTCACGACGTGCGCTCCCACACCCTGCTCGGCGCCGGGACGAGCCTCGCGGGCAGCCGGGCGCGGCTGTGGCGGACCAGCCTGGAGGACGCCAACCGGCCCTACCCGGGCAGCCACGCGCTCAACGGGGTCGAGATCGTGCCCGCCGCCGTGCTGGTCAACACGTTCCTGCGCGCGGTCGCGGGCCCGGACGGCGCCCTTCCCGTCCTCACCGACGTGGAGATGACACATCCGCTGATGACCGCGGAACGCAGGCAGATCCAGGTCGTCCACGAGCCTCCCGCGATCCGGCTCGCGGCGCGCACACCGGCCGGGCCCGGCGAGCCGGAACCCGCCTGGCTGGTTCACGTCACAGCGTCCGTGGCGGCTCGCGGCGATGCGGCGGCCAGGAGCAACGGGGCGATGCAGAGTAACGGGGCGGTGCAGGGCAACGGGGCTGCCCAGGGCAACGGGGCAGCTCACGGCAACGGGACGGCGCAGGGCAATGGGGTGGCTCACGGCAACGGGACGGCTCACCCTAACGGGGCGGTGCGTGGCCATGCGCATGCGCTGCCCGACGTGCTGCCGGATGCCGATGCGACCGGTCTCACCCCGCTCGACACCGGATTCGTGCACCGGCGGCTGGCCGCGGTCGGCGTCCCCACGACGGGCTTCGAATGGACGATCCAGACGCTGTTGAGCGGAGACGGGGTACTCCGCGCCACGGTCCGCACCGGGCAGCCGGATCACGGGCAGCCGGATGACGGGCAGCCGGGTGAGGCGCCGCCGACGTGGGCGCCGGCGCTGGACGCGGTGATGTCCGTGGCTCCCTGCGTGTTCCCCGGCGACCCGGTGCTGCGCATGGTGGTGCACATCGACGAGGTGGTGCTGACCGGCGCGCCGCCGGAGACCGTGATCATCGAGGCGGCCGTCGACCCGGCAGGCGACGATACCGTACAGGCGCTCCTGGCCGACGCCGACGGCCGCGTGGTGGGACACCTGTCCGGGCTCCGCTACCCGGTGATCGACGCGCCGGCGGCGGCCGAGGAGGAGCTCCGGGAACCCGGGGACTCGTTCGCCGGCCTGCCGCCGGAGGAACTGCGCGAGCACGTCCAGACGGAGGTCCGCGCGGAGATCGCGGCCGTGATGAGGCTCGCCACGGAGGATCTGGCCGTCCGGCGTCCCCTCGTCGAGCAGGGGCTGGACTCGGTGATGACCGTCATGGTCAGGCGGCGGCTGGAGAAGCGCTTCGGCTGCCGCCTCCCCGCGACCCTGCTGTGGCAGCAGCCGACCATTTCCGCGATCGCGGACCATCTGGTGGGCCTGCTCACGACCCTGACGCCGAGACAGGACACCAGGGCCGAGGCCGTTCTCGAAAGCGCGCCGGCGATCGGAGGCTGAGACCTGCCGGGGGCGGCGGCCTGGGGTGGCCCTGGGCGCCCCTCGGGGGTGGTGATCCCCTGGGGGCGCCGCCCAGCCCTACTTGTTGTGCCCCGGCGGAGTGGCGGGGCCGTTGCCCTGGACCCGGCCCGGGGGCTCGCGTGTCTGGCCCGGAGGTACGTGCTCCGAGCTGGGGGCGACGGCCGGGGACGGGGTCCGGGTCGGGCGGGCCGCCTTCGTCTTGCCGGTCGTCGGCGTGCTCGCCGGAGCGGTCCTCGACGCTTCCCGGGCGCCTTCCGACGGCGGCACGGCGTCCCTCTCGCGGACCGGGCTCCGGCTGGAGCGGGGGCTGGTCTGCGGGATGGAGGGGGCGGTGGCGGCCTGCGGGACGGTCGAGGGGCGGCCGGAGGCGGCGGGCTCGACGGGGCCGGAGGCGGTGGGGTCGGCGGGGGCGGAGGCCGAGTGGGGGCTGATCGCGACCACCGGACGCCCGGTGCGGGCCTCGTCGGCGGTCTCCCCGCCGGTGTCCGGCGGTAAGGGGTCGAGGGAGGGGGAGTTGCCGGGCAGGGCGATCAGGACGGCGGCGAGCACCAGGTGGAGGACGCCCACCAGCAGGGCGGAGATCCGCAGCGCCAGCCCGCGGCGACGGCGCCGCCGCTCTTCGGCCTGGTCGTTCAGCATTTCCGGCACGTTCCTGCCGATGCCATGCGGGGGTGTCCTCCGGGGCGCGTGGGGCGGGTGAGTATCTTGATCTAGGCACGGATGGTCTCGGGGGTCAAGCCCATCGTACGAAGATCACAATCGCGTATCCGCCGCACCGTCATCTCGTGGCACGCAGCCGCGTGCGGTACCACAGTGAGATCCCCGCTCCCGCCGCATGCAGCGCCCACCCGGCCGGGCGGCCGACGACCTCGCCTCCGAGGCGTTCCTCACCGCGTTCAGGTAACGCAGACCTTCGATGCTGGACGGACGACGAACCCGCCGTGCCTGACGCCGAAGAGAACGACGGGCAGGACGGGCAGGAGCGTGCTCAAATCGTTCCAAACCCCTTTGAGTGGCTGCGCTATGATCACAGCGGACAACACGCTCGCGCCGCTCACGGGACTCGAGGAACGATGTCGAGCATGAAAGAGGTCGCCCGGCTCGCCGGGGTCTCCGTCGGCACCGTGAGCAACGTGCTCAACCGGCCGGAGATGGTCGCGCCCGACACCCGGCTGCGGGTGCAGGAGGCGATCGAGCGGCTCGGCTACGTGCGCAACGGCTCGGCCCGGCAGCTGCGGGCGGGGCGGAGCCGCATCATCGGGGTGGTCGCGCTCGATCTCTCGAACCCGTTCTTCATCGACGTCCTGCGCGGCGTCGAGACCGCCGCCCAGCAGGCCGACGTCACCGTGATGGTGTTCAACAGCAACAAGGACGCCGGCCGCGAGGCGGGGCTGCTGGAGACGTTCGAGGAGCAGCGGCCCCTGGGCGTGCTCATCACGCCGGTGAACGACAGGGGCGAGGAGGAGCGGCTGAGCCGGCTCGTCGCGCGCGGCATCCCGGTGGTGCGCTTCGACAGCTCGGCGGGCCACAGCGGCGGCTGCGCCGTCGCGGTGGACGACGTGCTCGGGGGCCGGCTGGCCGGCCTGCACTTACGCGAGCGGGGGCACCGCCGGATCGCCTTCGCCGGCGGCCCGTTCACCGTCCGGCAGGTACGCGAGCGGCGCGACGGCCTGGCCCGCGTGCTCGGCCCCGACGACACGCTGACCGTGATCCCCCTGCCCGACCTCACCGTCGCCACCGGCCGCATCGTCGGCAAGGAGATCGCCGGCCTGCCCCCCGGCGAGAGGCCCACCGCGGTCTTCTGCGCCAACGACCTGGTCGCGATCGGGGTGCTGCAGGAGATGACGCTGCGCGGGCTGCGGGTGCCCGCCGACCTGGCCATCATCGGCTACGACGACATCGACTTCGCCGCGGCGGCCGCGGTGCCGCTGTCGTCCATCAGGCAGCCGCGCGAGCAGCTCGGGCACACCGCCGCCACGCTCCTGCTGGAGGAGGCCAACCAGGCCGGCGACCACGAGCACCGCCAGGTCATCTTCCAGCCCGACCTGATGGCGCGCACCTCCACGACGGCCCGCGTCCGCGTGAACGACGCTCCCGAGTGACCGTCAGGCGCCGTGCCCGTGATGCGGGGGAACGTCCAGCGTCGGGTTGCGGTCGAAGAAGCCGACCGGCTTGAGCGTGAAGCCCGTGTGCTCCACCGGCATGACCGGCCAGTCCTCGGGCCGGGGAACGTGGGTGAGCCCGAAGACGTGCCAGACGACGAGCGAGCGGCCGTCGAGGTCGCGGTCGGCGGCGGCGAAGGCGGGCAGCCCGGCGCCGCCCGGGTGCTGGTTGACCAGGAAACCGGCCGGGTAACGCTCGTCCGGGTCGTACGCGGTGACCCACAGGTGCCTGGTCGCGAAGGCGGCCCGCGCCGCGATGGAGGAGCCGGGATCGGCCAGCAGCACCGGCTTGCCCTCCGGCTGGAGCGCGTAGGCGACGGGCCTGCCCAGCGCGTTGAGCGAGGCGGGGTTGGTGATGTGCCAGGTGCGCGCGGCTGACGGGTCCGCGTCGCGCTGGGCCTGGCTCTCCCTCGTCAGCGGGGTGCGCCGGAAGGTGAAGGCGTTGCCGCGCGGATTGCCGGCCCCCATCGGGACCCGGACCGCCTCGACCTCCTCCACCCGGTTGGCCGGCCCGTCCACCGCCATGTCCAGGCGGGCGCAGAACAGGTGCTGGTGGTAGGGCGCGGCCAGGCCGGGCGCGACCTCCGTCGCGTACGCGGAGCCGCCCCGCGGGTAGGCGGAGGTGAACAGCACGCCGGTCGCCTTGACCTCGAACCCGATGGTGCCGTCGAGGTAGAGGTACCAGGAGAAGCCGTAGTCGTAGTTGCCGACCGTGGTGAAGAACGACAGCACCAGGCGGCGCTGGCGGCGGACCTCCGCCGAGCCCGTCCACAGGTCCGTGTGCTTCCACAGGATGCCGTGGTCCTCCTCGTGCAGGCAGATCGCGTTCGGCAGGGTGCGCGCGGCGCCGCGCTCGTCGGCTATGACGGCGTCGAGGTAGGTGATCTCGCCGACGCAGTCGCAGCCCCGCTCCAGGGCGTTGGCGTACTGGCCGAACAGGTACTCGCCGGCGTCGAAGTAGTTCTGCCAGGAGCGGGTGGGGGACGGGTCGGCGTAGGGCACGACCATCTCGGCGATCGAGGCCCGGTGCACGATCGGGCGCTCGCGGACGGCGTCCCGGTCGTGGAAGGCGATCTGGTGCAGGACGAGCCCCTCGCGGACGTCGAAGCCGATCCGCAGCGACCAGTTCTCCCAGCGCAGCAGGCTCCCTTCGAGGGTGAAGCTGGGCCCCTCGGGCTGGGTGATCTCGATGGGCCGCTGCGTGGTGCGCGGGGGACCCGTGACGGCGGGGTCGTCGAAGTTGCCCGAGACCGAAGGGATCGGGACGGGGCCGGAGTCGATCACCTGGTCCACGGTGCGGTTCAGCACGTCCACGTACGCGACGAGGCCGTCCACGGGGTGCGCCCAGGCGTGGTCCTTCTCGTGCTCCTGCACGAAGGCGAGCCCGCGCAGGATGCGGCGGCCCGACTCGCCGGGGTACTCGTCGGCGTACACGCCGGCGGACAGCGGCGCCACCCTGACCTTGGCGACGTCCAGCCCGCGGCTCTTGAGCGCGGCGATCCACCGCTCGTCGGTCGCCAGCACCTCCTCGACGATCCCGAACTCCGCGTCCAGCACGGGCGGCTGGCCGTCGACCGCGGGGTCCAGCGTGCGGTCGACGTCGATCGTCCCCCTGGTGAGCGAGACGATCACGTCACGGGGCGCCGCCCCGGCGAGGTCGAGCAGCAGGACCCGGACCCTGCGGTCGAGCGGGGTCCCCGGCGAGTAGGTGAGCAGCGCGTCCTTGGGCGGCTCCTCCAGCCCGGTGTACGCGAAGCGGGTGGTGTCCTTGAGCAGCCCGGCGGTGGCCAGCACGGTCCGGGCGGCGGCGATCTCGCCGGGCGTCAGCGGGTCGAGCGGGTGCGGCGTGGCGGTCATGGCTTCTCCCTCTGCGGAGGAACGTCGCCGTCAGCGAACACCACGGCGACGGTGATTTCCAGGGCGGCCACCAGTCGCGGGAGATTCCGCAACCGGTTGTCTTCACGGCTGCTCCCGCGTGGCCGTTCTCTCCTGCGTGGCCGGGTTCTCCCGCGCGGCCGGGTTCTCCTGCGCGGCCGTTCTTTCCTGCGTGGCCGGTTGCTCCCGCGGGGTCGGTTCGTCCTGCGGGGCCAGGGCGGTGACGATGCGGGACAGCAGCGCCGCCCACTCCTCGTCGCCGACCCCGTGCAGATCCGGGGTGACCAGCGCGCTGCCCATCCCGAGCAGCAGGCAGAAGTGCGCCACCGCGTCCGGCGACAGCCCGGCGTCCAGCTCGGCGTCGCCCTGCGCCACCCGTACGAGGCCGGCGATCCAGGCGGCCCGCTCGCTGACGTAGTCGCGCATCGGCCCGGCCACGTCCTCGTCCCTGCGCGCGGCGACCAGCGCCTCCACGACGAGATAACCGAGGGGGTCGCGCCGGCGGGTCAGCGTGCGCCCGATGGCGAGCAGCAGCTCCGTGACCGACCGGTCGGGGTCGGCGACGAACAGGCTCGCGAGCTGGTGCCGCCCGTGCACGCGCAGGGCGGCCACGAGCAGCTCCGCCTTCGAGCCGAAGTGCGCGTACAGGGCGCCGTTGCTCACCCCCGCGGCGGCGGCGATGTCCGCCACGCGCGTGCCGTCGTACCCGCGCTCGGCGAAGACCTCGGCGGCGGCGCGCAGCAGCCGCTCGCGCGTCTCCGCGGCGGTGACTCCCGCGATGCGTCCCATGACCGAATTTAAAATTTCGTTCAATTGTCCCGTCAAGCGCGGCTTGGGAGACCCCTCCAGGCGAAGGCATGTCCCCCTCTGATCTAGTCTGAACCCGGCGAGGGGAGTACTTCGCAAGCGCCGGCCCGGTCATTACGGACGTCCCGCACGTCCCCGGACGGCCACCCGCTGGGTGAAGGAGACCTCGAACGGTTGGAACTGTTCGAGGGAGGTATTCCCATGTCCGCGGGGACATTTTCGCATGCCGTCGAGCTGCGCACCATCGCTTCACCGGCTCTCTGGGCCGTCACGGTCGCGGTCCTGTTGCTGCTGCTGGTGGTGGACCTGCTGATCACCCGGCGACCGCGCGAGGAGAGCATGCGCGCGTCCGCCGGCTGGTCGGTCTTCTACCTGCTGCTGCCCGTGCTCTTCGGCTGCTACCTGTGGGCCGGGCACGGAGGTGGCGTGGCGGTGGAGTTCTTCACCGGGTTCGTGGTGGAGAAGTCGCTGTCGGTGGACAACCTGTTCGTGTTCATGCTGCTGCTCGCGGCCTTCGCGGTGCCGTCCGCGCTGGCCCGGCAGGTGCTGCTGTACGGCATCGTCGGGGCGCTCGTCCTGCGCGTCGTCTTCATCTGGCTCGGGGCCGCCGCGCTGCAGAGCGGCACGTGGGCGTTCCTGCTGTTCGGCGGGATTCTTATCGTGACCGCAGGCAAGATCATCAAGGATGTGCTGCGCGGCGGCGAGCAGCAGGTGGACATCTCCTCCATGCGCACGGTACGGCTCGTGCGCCGCTTCGTCCCCGTCACCGACGACTACCGCGGCTCGCGGCTGGCCGTCCGTGAAGGCGGCCGGCTCGCGCTCACCCCGCTGGCGCTGGCCGCCGTCGCGATCCTGGCCACGGACGTCGTCTTCGCCGTGGACTCCGTACCGGCCGTGTACGGGGTGACGGACGACCCGTTCCTCGTCTTCGCCACCAACGCCTTCGCGCTGCTGGGGCTGCGGGCGCTGTACTTCGTCCTCCAGGGCGTGCTGACCAAGCTCCGCCACCTCAACCACGGGCTCAGCGTCATCCTCGCCTTCATCGGGGTGAAGCTCGTCCTGCACTGGGCGCACGGCATCTGGGCGTGGGTGCCCGAGATCCCGACGCCGGCCTCGCTCGGGGTCATCGTGTCGGTCCTGGTCGTCGTCACGGTGACCAGCCTGCTCGCCAACCGCCGCGACCGCCTGCGTGCCGCCCCCGCGCAGCCCGAGCCGGTCGGGGAACCGGCGGGCGAGCGCTGACGCGACGCCAGCCACGCCCGCGGGGCCCTTCCCGAGGCCCTGCGGGCGTTCCGGCCGCCACGATGGGCCCGCCCTTCCGGACAGCTTCCCAAGTCACGGCTACGCACCCCGTCAGCGGGGAAACGTCAGTGGGGGAGATTAACCTGAGCGGTGTCGTCCCGAGGTGGGGCGGCGCCGGGCTCGGGCCCGGCTCCTTGAGGTGAGATGTCCCAGCGTGCGACCGGAGGGGGAGCGATCGTGGGGTCCTTCGAGGGCGGTGGGCTGCCCCCGGATGACATCGTCGTCAGTGCCCTGCGCGCCGGCGACGAGGCGATGTTCGCGGCGCTGCTCGACACCTGGTCCAGAGGCATGCTCCGGGTCGCCAGGTCGTACGTGTCCACCGACCACTCCGCGGAGGAGGTCGTGCAGGACACCTGGCTGGCGGTGATCGACGGGATCGACGCCTTCGAGGCGCGTTCCTCGGTCAAGACGTGGGTCTTCCGCATCCTGGTCAACACCGCGAAGAAGCGCGGCGTGCGGGAGAGCCGCACGCTGCCGTGGAGCGCGTTCGAGCAGGACGGCGGCCCGTTCCGGGGCTCGGCCCAGGGCGGCCCGGCCGAGTTCGCCGCACCCTGGCCGACGCCCGAGGGCGAGGCGCTGGCGGCGGAGGTGCGCGTGCTGATCGCCGAGGCCCTCGGCCGGCTGCCGCCCCGGCAGCGGGTCGTGATCTCCCTGCGCGACGTGGAGGGATGCACCTCCGACGAGGTCTGCGAGATCCTGGAGATCTCCGCGGCCAACCAGCGGGTCCTGCTGCATCGCGCCCGCACCGCGGTACGCGGCTGGCTGGCGGACTACTACGAGTCGGTCAAACAGCCCGAATGACATCGCGCGGCCCCACCAGGCCCGCGCAACGGCGACAATAAGTGAAACGGTTCATCCCAGAGACGAGGGCGGTCAACGTCGTGAAGCGGTTCACCTGCGACGAGCTGGCGGAACTTCTCACCGCCTACCTCGAGGACGCCCTCGACCAGCCGTCCCGCGACGGCATGCAGGCGCACCTGTCCTGCTGCGAGGGGTGCGGGCGCTACTTCGAGCAGTTCCGCGCCACCATCAACGTGCTCGGCGACCAGCCGCAGGAGAAGTTGCCGGCGCCCGTCCGCGATCGGCTCATGTCCGCCTTCCGCGAGCGCCACCGCCATCACTCGTAACACCCCTGCCCGGGCAGGCGTCCTCGCCCGTGACGCCCCGTCCCGCGAAGCTCCGCCGCAGCGCGGCCAGCACCGGCGGTGAGATGACCCCGTCGCGCAGGCAGCCCAGGGCCGCGATCGTCGCCAGCAGCTGCGCCAGCCACGCCGAGCACCCCGGGCACGCCTCCAGATGGTCCGCGACCGTCCGCTGCCGCCCCGGCGGGAGCGCCGCGTCCAGGTACTCCGTGACCAGGGCGAGCACCTCGGTGCAGCCCAGTGAACCCTCCTCCATGCCACACAGTGCCCGGCGCGCCCCATCCGTTACGCGGAAATTCGTGTGTAACGATCCCGCGCCTCCCGGCTCTGTAGTCCCGTGCGCGCCAGCACGACCTGCGGCGCCGGCGAAGGGGAGACGATGATCGGGGTAACGGCCGAGAGCACGCCGCTGCGCGATGCCACGGAGGTGGCGGAGCACGCGCGCCGGTGCTTCCGTCCCGCCGGCGACCGGGTGGGCGTGGAGCTGGAGTTCCTCGTCTTCGACCGCGCGGACCCCGGCGGGCACGTCCCGCTGGAGCGGACCCGGCGGGCCCTGCCCGCGGAGCTGCCGGGCGGCAGCCGGGTGACGTTCGAGCCGGGCGGCCAGGTCGAGCTGTCCGGGCCCGCGGGCTCGCTGCCCGACACGGTGTCCCGCCTGGCCGCCGACGTGGCCGTCGTGCGTGACGGGCTGCGCGCCGCCGGCCTGGCGCTGGGCGGCGTGGGGCTCGACCCGGTGCGTCCCCCGTGCCGCCAGCTCGGCCTGCCCCGCTACGAGGCGATGGCCGAGTTCCTGGGGGCGCCGTACGGGCCGCTGATGATGTGCTCCACCGCGTCGATCCAGGTCAACCTGGACTTCGGGCGCCGGCCGGCCGTCCGGTGGGAGCGCGCGCACGCGCTCGGGCCCGTGCTGCTCGCCGCCTTCGCCAACTCCCCGCTGAGCGGGGGCAGGCCGTACGGGTGGATGTCGGGACGCCAGGACGTCTGGAACCACCTCGACCCCACCAGGACCAGGCCGGTCCCGGTCACGGGCGACCCCGTCGCCGACTGGGCCGCGTACCTGCTGGACGCCCGGCTGATGCTGGTGCGGGAGGACGCCGAGCGCTACCGGCCGGTACGCGACGGCTCGACGTTCCGCGACTGGCTGGAGGGCGGCGGCGGGAGACGACCCACGCCGGACGACCTCGCCTACCACGCCACCACCGTCTTCCCGCCGGTCCGGCCCCGGGGGTGGCTGGAGATCCGCTACCTGGACGCGCAACATCCGGCGAGCTGGCCGGTGTGCGTGGCCGTGACCCACGCCCTCATCACCGACGACCGCGCCGCCGACGTCGCGATGGCCGCCGTCGCGTCCCGGCAGACGGCCCCGTACCAGGAGGAATGGGACAGGGCCGCGCGGTGCGGGCTGGCGGACCCGCGGCTCAGGGACGCCGCCGAGGCGTGCTTCCGCGCCGCGCTGGAGGCGCTGCCGCGGCTCGGCGCGGACGCCGCCCTGGTCGGAGCGGTGGCCGCGTTCGCCGACCGGCACGTCAGCACCGGCCGCTCGCCGGCGAGCGACCTGATGGACCCGGCGGCGCGGCACCCGTCCCCGGCGTGGCTGGACCACCACGACCCCGGCACCCCGCCCGACGATCCCAGGCACGACCACGGACACGAAGGACGCGCATGAACGACATCAAGGAACGCATCGCCAGGGAGCTCATCGCGGTGCGCGACCGTTCGCTCACCTACACGGCCGCCGAGGACGACCTCCTGGTACGCCAGCACTCCCCCCTCATGTCCCCCCTCGTCTGGGACCTGGCCCACGTCGGCAACTACGAGGAGCTCTGGGTGCTGCGCGCCGCCGCCGGCATCACCCCGCTCCGCCCCGAGATCGACGACATCTACGACGCCTTCAAGACCCCGCGCAAGGACCGCCCCAGCCTGCCGTTCCTGCGCCCCGTCGAGGCGCGCGGCTACATCGAGGGCGTACGCGGCCGCGTGCTCGACGTCCTCGACTCGATCGACCTGGAGGGCCCGTCGCCGCTGCACCGCGACGGGTTCGTGTTCGGCCTGGTGATCCAGCACGAGCACCAGCACGACGAGACCATGCTCGCCACCCTGCAGCTCTCCGGCCGGCCGGGCCTGGTCCGCGACGGCGACCTGCCGCCGGGCCGTGCCGGCGGCCCCGAGGAGGTGCACGTCCCGGCCGGGCCGTTCCTCATGGGCACCGACACGCTGCCGTGGGCCTACGACAACGAGCGCCCGGCCACCTGGGTGGACCTGCCCGGCTACTGGATCGACCGGCTGCCGGTCGGCAACCGCGCGTACCTGGCGTTCATCGAGGACGGCGGCTACGACGACCCGCGCTGGTGGACCCCCGAGGGCTGGCAGTGGCGGCAGCGCCGCGGCATCACCGCCCCGCTGTTCTGGACCAGGGACGGCGGCGCCTGGCACCGCACCCGCTTCGGCCGCGTCGAGCCCGTCCCCATGGACGAGCCCGTCCAGCACGTGAGCTGGTACGAGGCCGACGCCTACGCGCGCTGGGCCGGCAAGCGGCTGCCCACCGAGGCCGAGTGGGAGAAGGCGTGCGGCTGGGACCCCGAGGCGCATCGGTCCAGGCGCTACCCGTGGGGCGAGGCCGACCCCGGCCCCTCCCTGGCGAACCTCGGCCACCGCGCCTCCCACCCCGCCCCCCTCGGCGCGTACCCGGCGGGGGCCAGCGCCTACGGGGCCGAGCAGATGGTGGGGGACGTGTGGGAGTGGACCGGCTCCTGGTTCCACGGGTACCCGGGGTTCCGCAGCTTCCCGTACAAGGAGTACAGCGAGGTGTTCTTCGGCGAGGAGTACCGCGTGCTGCGCGGCGGCTCCTGGGCTGCCGACCCGGCGGCGGTACGCACCACGTTCAGGAACTGGGACTACCCGATCCGCAGGCAGATCTTCACCGGCTTCCGCTGCGCCCGGTCGGAGCTGGTGTGAGATGTGCAGGCACGCCGCCTGGCTGGGCGCCGAGCGCCCGCTCACCTCGCTCATCGACGAGCCCGAGTACGGGCTGCTCAAGCAGTCGTACGCGCCCCGCCGCCAGCGGCACGGGCTGATCAACGCCGACGGGTACGGCATGGGCTGGTACGCCCCCGGCCGTCCCGAGCCGGTGCGTTACCGCCGTTCCGTGCCCATCTGGACCGACGCCAACCTGGCGGGCCTGTCCGCGGTGGCCCGCTCGACGTGCCTGCTGGCCGCCGTGCGCTCGGCCACCGTCGGCATGCCGGTCGAGGAGAGCGCCACCGCGCCGTTCACCGACCGTACCTGGCTGCTCAGCCACAACGGCCGCGTCGCCCGCGACGCGGTCAAGGACCTCTGCGACGGCGCCGAGAGCACCTGCGACGCCGCCTGGGTCGCCGGTGCCGTCTTCCAGCGCGGGCGCGCCGGCGCCGGCCTGGGCGAGGCGCTGGCCGAGGTCGTCCAACGGGCCGGGGAGAAGGACCCCGCCGCCCGCCTGAACCTGCTCGCCACCGACGGCACGACCATCGCCGCGACCGTCTGGGGCGACACCCTGTTCCACCACCGACTCCACGACGGCGTGCTGGTGGCCAGCGAACCGCTCGACGACCTGGCCGGCTGGCAGGCCGTGCCCGAGCGGAGCCTGCTGACCGTCACCCGCGACGACGTGACCGTCCAGCCGTTGTGAACCCGTCTCCAGGAGGCCTCGTGCCCGTCACCCAGTCCACCGTGCACGTCATCAGCCATCTTGACCGCGACTACCTGCGCCAGGCCCTCGAACACGACGTCACCACCGGCCTGACGTCCAGCCCCAAGTGGCTGCCGCCCAAGTGGTTCTACGACGCCGCCGGCAGCGAGTTGTTCTCCCGTATCACCCGGTTGCCCGAGTACTACCCGACCCGGCGCGAGCTGGCCATCCTGCGCGCGCGGGCCGCCGACGTGGCGGCCGTCTCCCGCGCGGACACGCTGGTCGAGCTGGGCTCGGGCACCAGCGAGAAGACCGTGCTGCTGCTGGACGCCCTGGCGGCGGCGGGCACGCTGCGCGGCTACACGCCGGTGGACGTGGACGCCGTCACCCTGGAGTCCGCGGCGCACCGGCTGGCCGGGCGCTACCCGGGGCTGGCCGTACGGGCCGTGTGCGCCGACTTCGAACGCCACCTGGCGCTGCTGCCCCGCAACGGGCGGCGGATGGTGGCCTTCCTCGGCGGCACCATCGGCAACCTCGAACCGGCCGCCCGCGCGGTGTTCCTCAAGGAGCTGCGGGCCACGCTGCGGGCCGGGGACACGTTCCTGCTCGGGGCCGACCTGGTCAAGGACAGGGGACGGCTGGTGGCCGCCTACGACGATGCCGCGGGGGTGACGGCCGAGTTCAACAGGAACGTGCTGCGCGTGATCAACAGGGAGCTGGACGCGGACTTCGAGCCCGAGGCGTTCGAGCACGTGGCCCTGTACGACGAGCGGCACGACTGGATCGAGATGCGGCTGCGGGCCTCGCGGGAGATGCGGGTGCGGGTCGGCGGGCTCGGGCTGGCGGTGCCGTTCGGGGCGGGGGAGGAGATGCGTACCGAGATCAGCGCCAAGTTCCGGCCGGAGGGGTTGCGGGCGGAGCTCGCGGCGGCGGGCTTCGAGGTACGCCGCCACTACACCGACCCGTCGGAGGACTTCGCCCTGGTCCTGGCCGAGGCGTGACCACCCCCGCGCCCCCCGGCTCCGCGCCCGGTACCGGCCCCGGCTCCGCGGTCGGCGTCGGTGCCGGGCCCGAGGCCGGGTGCGGGTTCGGGGCGGAGGCCGTGTCCAGGAGGTGGCGGGCGGCGCGGGGTGTGGTGCCTCCCGGGCATCTCGACGCGGCCGGGTGCAACGTGCCGAGCGATCGGGTGCTCGACGCGATGACGGCGCACCTGCGGCTGGAACGCGAACGTGGCGGCTACGGCGCCGTCCCCGACCTCACCGCCGCCCGTTCGGCCCTGACCGCCCTCGTCGGCCCCCGACCGGACGACGGCGCCTCAGGAGACGCGCCGGTGCGGCCGGGAGGCGCGGCGGCGGGCCCGGGGCGCGTGCCGGTAGGGCCAGGAGGTGTGGCGGCGGGGCCGGCGGGCGTGGCGGCGGGGGCGGGGCACGTGGCGTTCCTGGAGAGCGGGACGGCGGCGATGGCGGCGCTGCTGGGTGGATGGCGGCTCGGCCCGGGCAGCCGCGTCGGCTGCGCGCGCACCGAGTACGGCAGCACGCTGATGCTGCTGCGCCGCCTGGCCGCCCGGCGCGGCTGGCGGCTCGTCGAGCTGCCGGTGGACGGCGACGCCCGCATCGACCCCGACGGCGTACGGGCCCGGCTGGCGTCGGGGCTGGACCTCGTGGTCGTCTCGCACCTCGGCTCCCATCACGGCGTCGTGCAACCGGCGCCGGAGATCGGGGCCCTGTGCCGGGCGGCGGGGGTGCCGTTCGTACTGGACGTCTGCCAGTCGCTGGGGCACGTGGAGGTACGAGGAGCGGGGGCCACCGCCTACGTGGGCACCTCCCGCAAGTGGCTGGCCGGCCCCCGCGGCGTCGGCTTCCTGATCGTGCCCGGCCTGACCCCGGCCATGGACGCTCCGGCCCCCACCCTCAGCGGCCACCTCTGGAGTGACCTCCCGCCGGAGCCCGGCGGCGTGTGGGACGAGCCGTGGCCGGAGGGCGGCGGCCGGGCTCGGGGAGGGGAGGCGTCGCAGTGGGCCGGCGTGGTGCCGGTTGAGGGGGCGGCGCGTTACGAGAGCTCGGAGGGTCCCATCGCCGCCAGGGTGGGGCTCGGCGTCGCGGCCCAGGAGCACCACGTGCTCGGCCCGGCCGCCGTCCACGCCCACCTGGCCGACCTGGGCCGCACGGCACGCGGCCTGCTCGACGGGGCGGGCGGCTGGCGGGTGGCCGAGCCGCTCGACGAGCCCTCGGCCCTCGTCACGCTCACCCCGCCGCCCGGCGACACGGCCGAGCGCGCCGCCGCCCGCGCCGCCGAGGCGTCCCTGCTGGTGGGCGTCGTCCCTACGGCTCGCGCCCCGCTGCACCTGCGCGAGCCCGTCCTCCGCGTCTCCCCGCCACCCGGCACCCCGCTCGACACCCTGCAAGCCCTGGCCCGCATCCTCGCCACCACCTGACCGGCCCAGGACCGCCCGGCCCGTCCAGAGCCGCCCGTCCCGCGCTGCCCGGTTCAACGGCCGGCGGGCAGCCCCAGGGAGGTGATGAGGTCGCGGATCTCCTCCCGGTACAACTTCTCCGGATGCCGGGTCTGCGTACGCAGATGCCCGTGCACCTCCAGGGCGACGAGCCCGTGCATGCGCCCCCACACCCGCAGCGCCAGCGCGACGGCGGCGGGCGGCAGCCCCGGATGTGACGCGCGGACCTCGTCGGCGAGGCCGGGCCCGAAGTCCGACCAGTCGTGCCCGCCCTCGGGCTGCCGGCCGGCGGCGTGCGGCCAGGCCGCGGCCACGAGCGTGACGAGCCCGGCGCAGGCGCGGCGCTCCGCTTCCGGGGCGGGCCCGCCGGGCGGTGGCCGGTAGTCCGGGACCGGCTCGCCGTAGACCAGCCGGAACCCTTCGGGGTTGGCGGTGGCCCAGCCGCGGAACGTCTCCGCCCACGCCAGCAGCCGCCCGGCGGCGTCCTCGGCGGGCAGGGCGCCGCAGGCCTCGTCGATCTCGTCGATGAGCCCGGTGTAGACGTCGTCGATGAGGGCGGTGAGCAGGTCGTCGCGGGTGGCGTAGTAGCCGTAGAGCGCCCCGGCCGTCATCCCCATCCGGCGCGCGATGGCCCGCAGGGTGACCGCGCCCGGCCCGCCCTCGGCCAGCAGCGCCATGGCGGTCTCCTTGATCTCCCGGACCGTCTGGGCCCGGAGCCGCTCCCGCCTGCTCCCGTCGATCACGTTGACACCCTACCGCGTTCAGTGTCTAAGCTGTGCTCACTAACTACACGGCGTTCAGTGACTGAACGCCGTACACGGAGGAGTGCGGGTTCATGCGTATCGGAGTGTTCGGAGCCACGGGCGTCATCGGGTCGCGGGTCGTCGCGGAGGCGGTGCGACGCGGGCAGCACGTCACCGCGTTCACCAGGGACGCCTCCCGCCTGCCCGCCGACGCGGGGGAGGTCGCCTGGCGCGTCGCCGACGTCCAGGACGTGCCCGGTGTGACGGCCGCCGTCGCGGGGCTGGACGTGATCGTGAACGCGCTCAACGCCGGCCGCGACATCGCTGAGACGATCGCCAACGCCCACGTGCTGCCCGCCGCCGCCCGGTCGCTGCTCCAGGCGCTGGAGTCGCACCCCGCCGCCCGATTGATCGTCGTCGGAGGAGCGGGAAGCCTCGAGGTACGCCCAGGGCTGCAGGTGGTGGACACCGAGGGCTTCGCCGAAGGACTGCCGGAGCATCTCGGCGTCCCGGAGGAGTACGTCAAGGTCGTGCTCGCCCACCGCGAGGCGCTGGCGCTCTACCGCCTGTCCAACCGCAACTGGACCTACCTCAGCCCCTCGGCGGCCCGCGTCGAGCCCGGCCGGCGTACCGGCAGGTTCCGCGTGGGCGGCGACCAGTTGCTGGTACGCGAGGACGGCACCAGCGACATCTCCGCCGAGGACCTGGCCGTCGCCGTCCTCGACGAGGCCGAGCTGCCCCGCCACGTCCAGCGGCGCTTCACCGTCGGCTACTGATCGAGGAGGTTGGCCGCGGCGCCGGCGTGGGGATCATCACTGCGAGATGGAGGCGATCATGCAGAGATTACGCACGCTGGGCGCCGCGATCGGCGCCGTCGTGGCCGTGGCGGTCACCGCCTCGCCCGCCGCGGCCGCGCAGCCGCCCACCCACACCTGGCACAAGCAGACCCTGTGGAGGCAGTACACCAGCACCGACCCGGCCACCGGAGCGACGGTCACCACCTGCTACCGGCTCCCGGCCGTCGTCAGGACCGCCAGGAACGTGCTGCTCGCCTTCGCGGAGCGGCGCAACAGGAACAACTGCGCCGACCACGGCGCGTTCGACGTCGTCATGCGCCGCTCCACCGACAACGGCGTGACCTGGGAGGCGAGCAGGACCGTCCTGGCGAGCACCGCGGGGGCGGCACTTCAGGGGAACGCGACCGTGGTGGCCGACTCCGCCGGCCCGGTGTTCCTGTTCACGACCTCCGAGCCGACCCCGACCCAGACCACGCCCCGCACCCCGAAGGTCCAGGTCAGCACCGACGACGGGCGTACGTGGTCGGCGCCCGACGACCTGTCCGACGAGATCAAGGCCCCGGCGGGGGCGGGCGACTGGTTCGCCACCGGCCCGGGGCACGGGATCCAGCTCACGCGCGGCGAGCACGCGGGCCGGCTCGTCGTGCCCGTCTACTTCGCCGTGGGGAGCCGGCAGAGCGTACGGCTGGTCTACAGCGACGACCACGGCGGCTCCTGGAAGATCGGCGCGACCGCCACGTACGACAAGGCGGTGCTCAAGCTGGGCGAGCAGACGCTGGTCGAGCGGACCGACGGCAGCATCCTCGTGATCGCGCGCAACGGCGCCGTCCCCGACGACCAGACCTCCGTGCACGGCCTGGCCCGCGGCGTCAGCAGGGACGGCGGGCTGACCTTCGACGGCGGCTTCCGCGCCGACAGCGCCATCACCGCGCCGCCCACCCACCCCGCCCTGCTCCGCCAGCGCTGGGACGGCGGCCCGTACACGCGCATCCTGCTGTCGGCGCCCGCCACCCCCAAGACGAACAACAACGCGGTGGGCATGAACGTGCGCTCCTCCTTCGACGAGGGCGCGACCTGGCGCAACTACAACGGCACGACCGACAACGCCGGCGTGCGGATCGACGCGGACCACGCCGGGTACTCGGACATGGCGCTACTCGGCAACGGCGCGATCGGCGTGCTGTACGAGGCGGGCGCGGCCCGCTTCCGTGATGAGATCCGGTGGAACTGGTTCTGGGAGAGCGCCATCGGCCTGCGCTGAGCGGTTCGCCGCCGGGCCCGGTGCGTGGTTCGCCATCGGGCCCGACGTGCGCTTCGCCCCCGTTCACCCCGCGCCCGCCGATCACCAACGGTCATCTCCGGTCATCTCCGGTCGCCCCAGGTCGCCCCACGTCACCTCAGATCGCCTTCAGGCGCCCCGGGTCGATGCGCGAGGTCGTGCCGATCGGTGAGCCGGCGCGGCTCAGCCGGGGGCGAAGAGCCGTTCGACGGCCGCCGACACCCGGCGCGCGAACGGTGACGCGCTGGCCGGCCCGTGGAAAGGCTGCGTGGCGCCGTCCGTGACGGCCTCGACGGTGGCGAGGTCCGCGCCGGGATGGCAGACCACGTCCGCGGGCGGCAGGTCGGCGAGCAGGAACTCGCCGTGGTCGGCGCGGGCGGCGGACGGGTGGGCGGCGCGGCGGACCCAGCGCGGGTGGTCGTCGCGGTCCAGCCGGTAGACGCCGGGCCCCTGGCCGGCCGCGACCCGTACGGAGGACTCGCCGCGCAGCCGGACCCGTATGGAGAACGGGCCGCCGCGCTGGGTCGCGCGCAGCAGGCTGACGTGGTTGAACTCCTGCGGGTCCGCCAGCCAGCTCACCCGCCCGCCCAGCATCACCACGAGGTGGGCCAGCACGAACGGGGGCACGCCGACGGCCTGCTGGTTGGCCGCCGACACCTCGGTGCTCTCGTCGCAGCGCCACCTGATCGCCGACAGGTAGACCCGCTCGCTCGGCGTGATCAGGCCACGCAGGCCGAACAGCCCGGCGACGCCGTACCTGCGCCATCCCCAGACCGCGATGCGCTCCGCGCACTCGACGAGCAGCGCGGCGGCCGGCACCGGCCACGGGCGCGACCAGTCGTGGCCGGCGCTGCACAGCGGGCCCACGCCCAGCTCGGGGACGCCGGTCGTCTCGTGCGAGGGCCGGTCCACGTACACGCTGACCCCGCCCGCGCCGTCCGGGACGCTGAGCACGGTGACGGCGCACGGCCAGCCCTCCACGTACGCGGCCACCCGGTACGGGCCCAGCAGCCGCGCCGCCCTGGCCATGTCGTCGTCGCCCGAGACGATCACGGTGCCACGCCCGCCGGAGACGCCGCCCGCCTGCACCACGACCCGCTCGGCGCCGACCGCGCGCCGCAGCTCCGCCAGGCTCGGCAGCCGCTCGGCCGGTACGCAGCGGATCCGCGCCACGGCCGGCACCCCCGCCGCGCGCAGCAGGTCGTCGAACAGGTGCCTGGCCTCGATCGTGGCACGCACGCCCGCGTCGATCGCCGCGACCGTGCCGCCAGGGCCCGCCAGCTCCTGGAGCTGGGCGCCCGCATGGCAGGTGGCGATGACGGGCGGGCGGTCCAGCTTGACCAGGTGCCGGGCGGCGTCGTGGCGCACGCGCCGCAGCCAGCCGCGCCGCTCGGGCACCGAACGGCTGCCCGTGTGCTCCTCCGCGGCGACGACCATGCCGGGCAGCGCCGGGTCCCACGCCGAGTAGCAGCCGATGCCCAGCGCGGGGCGCAGCGCCTCGATGGGCATCGGCCCGGTGTAACCGGTGCGCAGGGCGGTGCTGTACCGGTCGACGACGACCAGGGGTCTGCCCGCCAGCGCGCCCAGCAGTTCGGCGTGAGCCGCCTCGGCCGCCGCCCCGTCCATCCCTGCCATCCCGCCTCCTTCTCGTCCGCCGGTCACGTCACGGTCCGCTCTCTTGACGGTGCGCTGCGTACGGCGCATCGTCGAGGGCACCGCGATGTGAAGCGATGTGAAGATGAGATGCCGCCACGGCGCACCCGCCCCGTCGTGAACCGGGCCCTGGCCGCGTTGATCGAGCAGGCCGGCTGGACGCACGCGGCCACCGCGCAGCACGTGAACGCCGTCGCGGCGGAGAGCGGCGAGCGCCTGCACTACGACCGTTCGGCGGTGGGGCACTGGCTGACCGGCACCGTGCCCAGGCCCGAGGCGGTGCACGCGGCCGTGGAGGCGTTCCGCCGCCGGCTCGGCCGGCCGGACCTCTCGCCGCGGCACCTCGGCTGGCCGGACCCCGCCGTCGCCCCGCCCGCCGAGGACCCCTGGGGCGGCGACCCGGTCGCCCGGCTGGCCACGCTGGGCGAGGACGACCTGCTCAACCGCCGTACCGTGCTGACCGCGGGCACGTTCACCCTGGCCGCGCTGTCCGGCCTGGCCATCAGGCGAGGGACCCCGAACGCGCCAGGCCGCGCCTCCCGCGCGGGCGCCGGCGACGTGGCCCGCCTGCGCGCCGCCACGGCGGCCTTCGCCGACCTCGACGACCAGTACGGCGGCGGCCACGCCCGCGCCGCCGTCGCCGCCTACCTGTCGCGCGAGGTGACACCGCTGCTGCGCCGGGCGAGCGGGCGCACCCGCCCCGACCTGTTCACCGCGGCGGCCGAGCTGAGCTACCTGGCCGCGTACATGGCCATGGACGCGGGCGCGAACGTCCTGGCCCAGCGCTACTACATCAGCACCGTACGGCTCGCGGACGAGGCCGGCGACCTGGTGCTGCGCGCGACGGCCTTACGCAGCATGGCCGTGCAGGCGGCCGAGCTGGGCCACGACGGCGAGGCGCTCGCGCTGGCCGACGCCGCCGCCTCGGCCCTCGGCGGGCACGGCCCCCGGCGCATGCTGGCCTGGATCACCGGCATGCGCGCGGAGGCGCACGCGGCGGCCGGCACCCGCTGGGACGCGCTGAACCTCCTGCACCGCACCGAGTCCCAGCTCGAACGCGCCGACTCCCCGCCGGAGACCGAGTGGCTGGGCAACTACCGGCGCGAGTCCCTGGAGCACCAGATCGGCCTGACCCTCACCCAGCTCGGCGACCACGCCACCGCCGCCCGCCACTTCATGGCGTCCATGGAGGCGCGGCGGCCGGTCGAGCTGCGCACGCGGGTGCTGATCGGGCTGCGGGCGGCGCACGCCTGCCTGCGCGCCGGCGACCCGGAGCAGGCCGCGGTCACCGTCCTCGGTCTCAGCGACGACGTGCGGCTGATCGCGTCGGCCCGGGTGCACGACGAGCTGCGCCGCCTGCGGGCGGGCTGGCAGCCGTACCGCGCCAGCCCGCTCGTCGCCGAGGCGGACGGCGCCGTGTCGGGCCGGGACCACACCTGACCCGGCGCAGCCGGCTGGGACGGGGCGACCCCGAGCGCCCGGTTCAGGCCGCCCGGATCGGCCCGCCCGGATCGGCCCGGGCGGCTCGGAGCAGGTCGGCTCAGAGCAGGTCGGCGAAGCGGTCGACCTGTTCGGGGTCGCGGCCGAAGCAGTAGAGCATGACCTCGTCCGCCCCGAGATCGCCGAGTTGGGCGACGGCGTCCCGGATCGCGCCGGGGGTGGTGAGCATCCCCGAGACCATGTAGTCCGCGACGCCGGACGAGGCGTAGTAGGCGCCCATCGCCGCCCGGGCCTCGTCGATCACGGGCTCGGGCCCGATGGCGGCGCCGACCTGGGCGACGATCCGTGGCGAGCCGTCGCGCCCGTGTGCCTTCCAGGCGGTCCGCACGGTGTCGAACAGCCCGCCGGCCCAGGAGGGCGGGGCGGCGGCCAGGAAGCCGTCGCCCCAGCGGGCCACCCGTTCCAGCGCGCGGGGCTTGAAGCCGCCGATCAGCACCTCGGGGCCGCCCGGCCGGGCGGGTGCGGGCCCGACGGGGCCGGCGCCGGCCCCGTACGGCTCGCCGGACCACAGCCGCCGCATCGTGGCGAGCTGTTCGTCCATGCGGCGGCCACGGGTACGCAGGTCGGTGCCGGCGGCCACGTGGTCGTCCGCCCGGCCGCCGACGCCGACGCCCAGGACGAACCGGCCGCCGCTGAGCCGGTCGAGGGTCGCGGCCTGCTTGGCGAGCAGCGCGGTCTCCCGCAGCGGGGGCAGGAGGACTTCGGTCTGGAGCCGGATCCTGGTGGTGGCGCCGGCGAGGACGGCGAGGGTGACCAGCGGCTCGGGGTTGTCGTAGACGAGACGGTCGAGCAGGCCCAGGGTGGTGAAGGGGCCCGCTTCGGCCCTGCTGGCCCAGTCGAGCAGCGACTCGGGGTCGGTGACGGGCAGGCCGAGGCCGACGTGCATGGAATTCCTCCGAACGAAGAGACGGCAAAGGACCGTGCCGCCCCTTCGGCACCCCGTGGCGCGGGGTGTGCGCTTCCGCTCTGCGGCGTACTTCTGGAAAGCGCTGATTCGAGTGGTGATCACCCTACAGCAGCAGCGAAGGGCCCCGCACCGGTGCGGGGCCCTTCAGGCGGCCATTCGGCTCTCAGCCGGGCACTGCGCCCGTCAGGTGAGCACTGCGGCCCTTCAAGCGGTCACCGCGGCAGGATCGTCCGGGCGGCGACCAGCTCGCCGCCCTGGAACCCCTCCACCCGGATGACGTGCGCGGACCCGGCGCCCGGCGCCGGCACGGTCGTGACCTGCTGCGTCACGTCCACCGACGCCGTGGGCCTGCCGTCGAGGTAGATGTCGGCCCGGTCCACGAGCGCGGTCGTGAGCGTCACCTGCGCGGCGGAGACCTGCACGTCGAGCCGCCGCACCGGCTGCCCGGAGAGGATCTCGCCGGCCTTGGCGAGCAGGTCCTCGTTGCCCTGCAGCACGTCCTTGCGGGTCATCCGGTGGCGGAAGTCCGGCACCACCCCGAGGTCCTCGACGGGCGTGCCTGCCAGGTCGTGCACGCGCAGCGTGCGCCGGATCGACACCCGCATGCCCGCCCCGCCGGGCAGCGGCTGGTACGGGCTGCCCGAGGCGGGGGAGGGCAGTTCGAGCAGGAGCTTGAGCAGATCGTGCGTCCACACGTTGGCGCCGCCCGCGCCCGTGTTGTCGTCCGTGCCGAGGATCTTGCCGATCTGGTGGTCCTGGAAGCCGCCGGCGAAGATGTCGGTCGCCGAGTAGCAGAGCGCGTTGGTGATCAGCACGACGGGGCCGAAGTACTGCTGGCCGATCGCGTTCGCCCCGTCGGCCGGGGTGATGGAGAACGCGCCCGAGTAGACGGCGCCCGTCTCCAGCGCCTGCTCCATGGACGGGCACCAGGGGCCGAGGTCGATCTGGCCGGTCGGGTTCTCCTGGTGCTGGCGGCAGATCCGCAGGTTCAGGTTCGTCGTGATGAACTGCGTCGGCTCCGGCACGATCGGGCGTGGCGTGAGCGTCTGCAGCAGGAACTCGCTGGCGAAGATGTGCCCGCCGCCGTTGTCGCGGACGTCCAGGATCAGCCCGTTCTGCGGCAGCAGCCCGATGAGCCGGACGAACTCGCGGACGAACGCGTCGGGATCGTTGACGCTGAAGCTGAACACGCGGATGTGGCCGAAGGTGCCCGACGGCGTGACGACGCTCCTGGCGCGGAAGAAGCCGGGCATGGAGGTGGGGATGTCCGCGCCGGCCTCGGCGGGCTCGGCCGTCAGCTCGGCGCCCCCCAGGCTCTCCTGCGGGGTGACGGCCTCGGGCACGTACAGCAGCTTGAGCGCCCGGGAGATCTCGTCCGCGCCGAGGTCGAGGCCCTGGGCCGTGGCGGCGACGGACAGCTCGTCGGCGTTCACGAACGGCGGCAGGTTGTCGCTGACGCGCCAGGTCTCGCTCAGCTCGCGGCGGATCCCGTCCTGGCCGACGTAGGTGAGCACCACCCAGGACTCGTCCGGCGGCACGTGCACGCGCAGCGGCCTGATCGTCATCGACTGCAGGCCGCGCGCGTGCCGGGCCGCCGGGTTGCTGCCCGCGAACCTGCTCGCGTTGATGTCCACCGCCCGGTCGATCGGGATGCCGTTCCAGTGCGTCACCTCGACGCCGGGGCCGAAGCCGGGGGCGGAGAAGTCCTGCAGCGTCCGGGTGACCACGTAGTGGCGCCGCTCGCCGTCGTAGTGCTCCTCGATGAGGTACGGGAGGAAGGCGATCTTGCCGGAGAACGGCTGCGGCAGCAGGTAGTTGGTGTGCAGGTCGCGTACCGAGTGGAAGATCTCGGACAGGTCGGCGTGGAAGCGCCATTCCGGGTCCATGGTCTGCGGGGTCTGCCTGCTCAGGCGCACGGCGAGCAGCCGCAGCCGCTGTACCGGGTTCACGGCGTGCATCGCGGCCTTCAGCGGCAGATGCACGTAGTTCTGCTCGATGAGCACCAGCGCCTGCTGGACCAGGAGTCTCCTGTCGTCGAGTGTGAGTTTGTCCGCCGTGCGCAGGAAGTCATCGAGCTCCTGCTTCGCGACCCCGCTCGTGGGCTCGGTCATCTTCGTCCACCCGTTCCGGTCGTCCGCGCGGAAATCCTTCCCGCGCTCGAATACCGGCACGCTTTCACCGGGGGCGCGAGTGCCGCCACGGGAGGCGTCCTAGGGGTTTCCCTAGCGTGCGCGGATTTTGCCTGCCGAAGCGGCACCACCACCGCGCCGCGGGCGCAGGTGCCGAAGTCGCGCGGACGCGGTGCCGTCGATCAGCAGGCCGCCGGTGATCTGGACATCGTACGAGGCGCTCAAGCGTCTCTCCTCCGCCACGCAGGGGCTTCTCGGCTGTCGCGGCGGGTGTGGAACGTGCTATTCAAAGATCGTAATCGTGGCTCTTGGGTGGATTGGGGTGGGGATGGAAGTCGGGTTCAACGAGTTGTACGCGGCCTGCCAGCCGATCGTCTACGGGGACATGGCGCGGGGACGGCAGGCGCTGACGGCGCTGCTGCCGGAGGCGTGGCGGCGGGGGCCGCGCTGGGGGCTCGCGATGATCCACGCGATGCTCGCCGACCTCCACGGCCGGGCCGGGGACGTGCCGGGCGGGATCGAGCACTTCCGGGCCGCGGTCGACCTGGGCTGGAACGACTGCCTGTCCATCTGGTCCGATCCCGGCTTCGCCGGGCTGGCCCGCAGCCCGCACTTCGCCGGCATCTACGGTCGCGTGTGGATCTCACCCGCCGATCTGGAGGAACTGCGGTGGCTGCGCGCCGAGGCCACCGCGATCTCGCAGCAGCTCAGCTGGATCGCGGCCGAGAACATCGGCCGGGTCGACCACGGCTCCACCGACGTCTTCTACGCCCCCCTGCCCACCCGCGCCCCCGACGGCGCGGGCGTGCTCGCCGCCCGCATGTCCCTGGCCATCATGCAGCGCATCGGCCTCGACCTCGTCGCCTCCTCGGACATCACCCGCATCAGCGGCCAGATAGCCGTGGACGCCATCGGCGAGTCCGCCTACTCGCAAGGGGACATCTGGCGCTCGGCGGACCTCGCGGGATCCCGGGCCGCCGCCCGCCACGCCTCCGCCCAGGCCCGCGCCTTCCGCCCCACCCCTGGGCTGTCCACCGTGCCGGTCCCCGCCTCCACCCTCCCGCGTACCGGCTGGTGAACCACGGACCACACGGCGCGATCCCGCCTGCCCGCCCGTCGAGCCGGGTACCTGGTCCGATTGTTTTACGAGTAAAACACCCGGTAAGCTTTATGGGTGAGTGCCATCCCCTTCCACCAGTTCAGGCCCCGTGTCCGCATGCCCGTCCGAGCCGCGCTGCGCCTCGCCCCGCTCGGCGACATCTGGCACAAACCCGCCCTCAGCGGGGTGGCCGCACTCGCCGTGGTGCTGCTCGCGCTGCTCCTGGCGGGGCGGCTGGACCTGACCCTGTACGCCTCCGCCGGGGCCATGTGCGCCCTGTACGGGCACGGCCTGCCGTACGCGGCCCGGGCCAGGGCGCTGGGATGGGTCGTGCTGGGGATGCTGGCCGGCACCGCCGCCGCCCTCGTCACGGCGGCGCTCACCGACTCGGTCGCCATCCGCGTGGCGGTGGCCGCCCTGCTGGCGGGGTTGCACAAGGCGGCCTGCGACGCGACCAGGATCGGCCCGCCCGGCAACGTCGTGCTCACCTTCATCGCGGCCAGCGCCGCCTTCGTCCCCGAGCAGCGCCTCGCCGACGTCCCCGCGCACGTGGGGCTGGGGGTGCTCGGCGGGCTCGTGGCCTGGGCGGTGGGGATGGCGCCGGGCCTCCTCCGCCCTGACGGCCCGGAACGCATCGCGGTCGCCCGCGCCCTGGAGGCGACGGCCCGGCTCCTGCACGCCCGCGACGAGGACGCGTGCAGCGCGCGGGATGGCGACGCTCGGCAGGCGCGCCATGCTGCGGCGACGGCCGTCAACGCCGCGTGGCAGACGCTGCTGCGCGCCGGCGATCGGCGCGAAGGGCTGCGACGGCTGCTGGTGCGGGCCGAGTCGGTCGCCGCCGCCCGCATCGGCGACCGAGAGCCCAGCGACCGAGTAGCCGGCGACCGCCAGGCCGGCGACCGCCAGGCCGGCGACCGCGAGGCCTGTGATCGCGAGGCCTGTGACCGCGAGCCCATCGACCGCGAGCCCGGCGGCGGGGTGGACGCCGACACGCTGCTGGGGTGGGCGCGCGAGCTGCGCAAGGGCCGCCCAGTCCCCGAGCCGCCGCTCTGCGACGCGCGAACGCAGGCCGCCGAGCAGGCGGAACTGACCGGCATCGCAGCCGAGCGCGTCGAACGGACAGGACGACCCGCAAGCTCCCCGCCGGCTCTCCTGGCCCGCTGGTGGCGGGTCGTCGTGATGGTGGCCGGCGGGGCGGCGCTTGCGGGGTGGGTGTCGATGGCGCTCGGCGTGGGCAGGCCGTACTGGGCCGTCGTGACGGCGGCGGCCGTGTTCGCCGCGAACACCACCATGTCGTGGAGCCGCGCGCTCCAGCGCGTGGTGGGCAACCTGCTCGGCGTCGCCCTGTTCACCCTGATCGTCCCCGTGACCAGGTGGGGCGCGGTGGCGCTCGTCGTGGCCGTGCTGGTCCTGCAGTTCGTCACCGAGGCGGCGATCACCCGCAACTACTGGCTGGGCAGCGTGTTCGTCGCCCCCATGGCCATGCTGATGACCGAGTTCGCGGGGGCGGAGCCGGTGCCCGCGCTCGTGGCCGATCGCTGGCTGGACACCTGCCTCGGGGCCGCCGCCGGGCTGCTGGCCTGCGTTCTGCTGCCCGACCGGCGGGCCGCCGCCCGCGTACGGGATGGGCTGGAACGGCTGGAGCGGCTGGTCGAGGAGCCGCTCACCGGGGGCCGCGCAGCTCGCGACCGGTTGCGTGCCGCTCTGGTGGAGCTGCGCGAGGCGGCCGACATCGCGGCGGGCGAGTGGTGGAGCGCGGCGCTGCCGCAGGAACGGATCGCCGCCGCCGAGCGAGCCGGCCACCACCGGCTGGCCGAGCTGTCGGCGTGACCTCGGCCGTGGTCGGCGCAGGCGCCGCCGGCGCGTACGATCGTGAGCCATCGGACACCCCCGGCACAGGAAGGATCGGGCACGTGGAGGACGCCGTGGCGGTCGCGCTGCGCCAGTGGCGAAAGGTCCTCCCCGACGCCGATCTCGACACGATCGCCGTCATCGGCCGGCTCAACCGGTGCACCGCCCTCCTCCACCAGGCCACCGACGCCCCGCTCGGCCGCGCCGGGGTGAACAGGGCGGAGTTCGACCTGCTGTGCGCGCTGCTCAGGGTAGGCGGCGAGCTGACGCCGGGCCGGCTGGCCCGCGAGACGTTCGCCTCGGGGGCGGCCGTCACCAAGCGGGTGCGGCGGCTGGAGGAGATCGGCCTGGTCGCCCGTCGCGTGGACGACCGCGACCGCCGCGTGGCCCACCTGTCGCTCACCGAGCGGGGCAGGGAGTTCATCATGCGGTTGATGCCCGAGCAGCTCGAGTACGAGACCGCGCTGCTGTCGGGCCTGCCCGCCGAGAAGGAGCGGGAGCTCGCCGGCCTGCTGGCGGAGCTGCTGCTGATGCTGGAGGGCCGCCTGGGCGGCACGCTCGGGTAGCCGCCCGGCTGGCGACCGGAGGAGCGCGCCGCGCGTGAGGCGGGCGGCAGATCTGCGGGGGGTTAGCCAGGAGCGGCGCGACGCCGGAGCATGGGCACATGACGAACGACGATCCCGCCCTCATGTCCGCGCTCACCACGGAGCATTTCGTCCTGCAGACCGCCATCAGCACCGCCACCAGCGAGGAGTCGGCCCGGGCCACGCTGTACGTGATGGCGCTGTCCAGCTCGCTGGTGGCGCTGGGCTTCGCCGCCCCGCCCTCGCCGGCGTTCGTGCCGCTGGCGGCGACCCTCCTGCCCGCGCTGGCCATCCTCGGCCTGTTCACCAGCGTCCGCCTGGTCGACACGGGCCTGCAGAACATCCTGTGCCGCAGCGCGATCGCCCGCATCCGCCATTACTACCGCCACTTATCCCCGCAGGCCTCCGCCTACATCATCGCGTGGGCCGGGCCGGACGAGAACGACGCCGTCGCCGCCGCCACCGCCACCATGGGCATCGGGCGGCGGCGCGACTGGCTCGTCGGCTTCTTCACCATCGCGATGATGATCAGCACGATCAACAGCATCGTGATCGGCGCGGGCATCACGCTCCTGGCCGTCCTGGCGCTCCCGCTCGGCGCGGCGATCGTCCTCGGCCTGCTCGCCGCCGCCGCCCATCTCACTCTCTTCTCCCTCTACCAGCGCCACCGCTACCGCACCCGCCCGCGACTGCCCGAGATCTCCCCCTGACGGGAGCCCCCGCGTACCGGGCGGCATGCGGCCGAACCTCGCCGGCGGCGACGTGCTGCCGTCGAGCTGCCGTCCTGCTGCCGTCCTGCTGCCGAAATGCTCAGAAGGCGTAGTTGCGCAGCACGGCGAGGGCTTCGGCGCCGTGCGGGCCGGTGGCCTTGAGCGCCGAGTCGGCGGCGGCCAGCCGGCGCGCGCCCACGCGGCAGAAGTCGCCCGCCGGCCCGGTGATCACGGACGGCGCGTCGTGGTCGCCGAAGTGCCACAGCTCGCCGCCCGGCGCGGTGAGCTCGCAGTGCACGGGCCCGCCTGCCAGGCCCTCGACGTCGAACGCGTACGGCAGGGTGCGATGCCCCAGCCAGGCGATGTGCCGCAGCCGCGCCGTGTCGGGGTAGGGGATGCCGAGCGGGGCGGTGATGTCGAGGGCGTGCGCCCAGTGCTCGGCCAGGCGGGTGGTGGCCAGGGTGGCCGGCGACAGGCTGGCGGCGACCCAGGTCAGCCGGTTGCCCCTGGGGTGGGCGCGCAGCGCGGCGGGCATGAACGCGGTGGCCGCGCGCCAGCGGGCCAGGAGGTCGGCGGGGGCGATGTCGCGCTCGGCGGCCACGGCGCTGTCCGCCATGGCGTCCACCTCGCCGCGGGTGCGCGGGCCCGCCAGCTCGCCGCGGATCGAGGCGGCGGCGAGCTCCTCGGTCTGGGCGAGGTGGAGGACCACGTCGGAGACGGTCCAGCCGGCGGCGGCCGACGGGTGCGACCACTGCGCGGGCGTGAGGGCAGCCAGGACGGTGTCGAGTTGCTCGTACTCGGCCTGGAGGTCATCGAAGATGTCCGTCATGCCCCACCACCCTACAGAACAAAGTTCGGGTTGGCTTGGCCTCAGGTGACAAGCGGCAGCTCGCCGAACGGGTGCGAGGCCCAGATGCGCCGGGAGGCCTCCTCCGGATAGGGCACCACGGCCGGCTCGACGTCGAACAGCCTGGTCAGGCGCCCTTCCGGCGTGTACGGCTGCCAGCCGGGCCCCTCGCCCGCCGCGAAGCCGGTCCACGCGCGCCGGAACGCGGCCGACACGGCGGCGGCCTCCGGCGGGGCGCTCTCGCCGAGGAAGAACGTGCCCATCCCGCTGCCCAGGTTCCCGAACACCAGTGGCACGTCCAGCCCGTGACACGCCCCGCCCAGCGCGGGGCTGTCCCAGGTCAGCTCGTACGCGTGCACCCGCCCGCCCCCGCCGGCCTGCGCGTCGGCCAGCCGCAGGGACGGCATGCGGAACAGCCAGTCGGACTGGACCAGCTCGTCCAGCAGTTCGGGCCCCGCCGAGGGGAAGGCGTCGCGGTAGGCCTGCTCCCGCCCCGGCGCGAACACTCCCAGGAGCTCCCGCCCTTCCATCCGCCCCGTCCGCGCGAACAGCCGGTACTCGTCCCGCGTGTGCCCCACGATCAGCTCCACCTCGCGGCCCGCCCCGTCCGCCAGCGCGCTCCAGGGGTCGCGAGGCAGCACGTCACCGTCCACGACCGGCGAGAACGGCGTGACGGTGTGCGCGACGGCGCCCCAGCGATCCTCGTGCAGGCGCATCCTGGCCGTCACCGCCTCGGCCGCCGCGACGAGCCGGCCGGGCTCCGCGGCGGCCAGCGCGCCGGCGTCGGGCGGCAGGCCCAGCTCCGCGGCCAGGACGGCGGCGATGTCCGAGGCCAGCGGCGCGGAGAAGTACGTGCCGGGGACGCTCTGCGCGATCGCCCGCCCGAACAGCCCGGCGGCGCGCGGCATGGCCATGAGCGCGGCGATGCACCCGGCCCCCGCCGACTCCCCGAACACCGTCACCCGGCCGGGATCGCCCCCGAACGCGGCCACGTTGTCCTGCACCCACTCCAGCGCCGCCACCTGGTCGAGCAGCCCCCGGTTGGCCGGCGCCCCCTCGACGTGGGCGAAACCCTCCATGCCGACCCGGTAGTTGAGGGTGACGACGACCGCGTTCCCCTCCCGGGCCAGCACCGCGCCGTCGTAGACCGACTCGCCGGACTCGCCGCCCCGGTACGCGCCCCCGTAGATCCACACCATCACCGGCAGCCGCGCCGCCGCGCCGAGGGACGGCGACCAGACGTTGACCGTCAGCCAGCTGTCGCCGCTGCGCCCCGCCACGGCCGAGGCGAGCGTGGACTGCTGGGGCGGCGGCGGGCCGAACGCCACGCAGTCACGTACGCCGTCCCACGCCCCGGCGGGCCCGGGCGCGCCGAACCGCGGCGGCTCGGCGAACGGGATGCCGCGGAAGACGGCCACGCCGCCCTCGGTGCGGCCCCGCACGCGGCCCGTCGCGATCCGGACCTCGGGCTCTGTGGTCGTCCCCATGCTCAGCCGCCTTTCTCGGAACACCACTCCAAGATTACGGGGCCGTTCATCGACGAGTTTTGACCGCTCGCCGTAAAGATCTTCCGCATGCCAAATACTGCATACCGTATGTGTGGTAGCCACTGATGCGTGTCACTCAGTACGAGGTTCGCGAGTCCCACAGGTTTCCTGAGTCGTTCCCGTACCGTGGCGGCGCCCACCTGGAGCCGTTGGCTCGTGCCGCCCGCGGCGCTCTCCGTGCACCTGGCCATCGGGCAGGCGTACGCGTGGAGCGTGTTCAAACCCTCGCTCGAATCCGCACTCGGGCTCTCCGGCACCCAGAGCGCGCTGCCGTTCCAGCTCGGCATCGTCATGCTGGGCCTGTCGGCCGCCTTCGGCGGCACGCTCGTCGAGCGCAACGGGCCCCGGTGGGCCATGTTCGTCTCGATGACCTGCTTCTCCTCCGGCTTCCTGCTGTCGGCGCTGGGAGTGTTCACCCGGCAGTACTGGCTGGTCGTGCTCGGCTACGGCTTCGTGGGCGGGATCGGCCTCGGCATCGGGTACATCTCGCCGGTCTCCACGCTGATCAAGTGGTTCCCCGACCGGCCCGGCATGGCGACCGGCATCGCGATCATGGGGTTCGGCGGGGGAGCGCTCATCGCCTCGCCGTGGTCGGCGCAGATGCTGGCCTCCTTCGGCCCGACCACGACCGGGATCGCCACGACGTTCCTCGTGCACGGCGTCGTCTACGCGGTGTTCATGTCGATGGGCGTGCTGCTCGTACGGGTGCCGCCGGACGGCTGGGCCCCGAAGGGCTGGAGCCCGCCCGCGGCCCGGGCCCGCCCGCTGATCACCACGGCCGACGTCTCGGCGCGCAACGCCATCCGGACCCCGCAGTTCTACTGCCTGTGGGTCGTGCTGTGCTGCAACGTCACCGCCGGCATCGGCATCCTGGAGAAGGCCGCACCGATGATCACGGACTTCTTCACCGGCACCCCGGCCGCCGTCGCGGCTGGGGCGGCGGCCGGGTTCGTCGCGCTGCTGTCGCTGGCCAACATGGCGGGCCGCTTCGTCTGGTCCTCCACCTCCGACCTGATCGGGCGCAAGAACATGTACCGCGTCTACCTGGGAGTCGGCGCGCTGCTGTATCTCGCCATCGCCCTGGCGGGTGACGCGTCCAAGCCGCTGTTCATCGTGTGCGCGCTGGGCATCCTGTCCTTCTACGGCGGCGGCTTCGCGACCGTGCCCGCCTACCTCAAGGACCTCTTCGGCACCTACCAGGTCGGCGCCATCCACGGCCGCCTGCTCACGGCCTGGTCCACCGCGGGCGTGCTCGGCCCGCTGATCGTCAACGCCATCGCCGACGCGCAGAAGGCCGGCGGGCGCTCGGGCGCCGACCTCTACACGACCTCGCTGTTCATCATGATCGGGCTGCTCGCGGTGGGCTTCCTCGCCAACGAGCTGATCCGGCCCGTGCACGAGAGACACCACGAACGCCCCGTGCGGGCGATGGAGGAGGGGCAGGCCGCATGAGCTCCGAGGAACGGCGCACCGGGCTGATGACGCTGGCGTGGGTCTGGGTGGGGCTGCCCTTCGCGTACGGGGTGTACGAGCTGTTCCTGAAGCTCACCCAGCTCTTCTCCGGCTGAACCGGAGGGAGAACCGAGCGGCGGCAGGGGTCTGCCCGCAGCGCCGGTGGCCTCGGGCTTACCACCCCGGCTCGCGGCTCACTCCAGCCGCCGCTCCACCGTCTCGGCGATCAGGGCGAGCGCGGCGGCGCTGCCCGGCAGCACGTTCACCAGGGTGAAGAAGACGTGCATCTGCCCCTCGAACCGCCTCAGCCCGACCGGCACGCCCGCCTGCCGCAACCGCCGCGCGTACTCCTCCCCCTCGTCGCGCAGCACGTCGTGCTCGGCCGTCAGGACGAGCGCGGGCGGCAGGCCGGACAGGTCGGCGGCGCGCAGGGGAGAGGCGTCGGGGTTGGCGCGTTGCGCGCGGTCGGGCACGTAGTGGTCCCAGAACCAGGCGACGGCGTCGCGGGTGAGCATGAGCTGGTTCTCGGGGTCGAGGTAGGAGTCCCTGTCGAGGTCGCAGTCGGTGACCGGGTACACGAGCACCTGCAGCGCGATGGCCGGGCCGTTCTCGTCCCTGGCGCGCTGGGCGACCACGGCGGACAGGTTGCCGCCCGCGCTGTCGCCCGCCACGACGATCGGCAGGCCGGGCATGCGGGCGGCGACCCAGCGCAGCGTCGCGTAGGCGTCGCGGGCGGCGGTCGGGTAGCGGTGCTCGGGGGCGAGCCGGTAGGCGGGCAGGACGACGGTGCAGCCGGTGCGCGCGGCCAGCTCCCTGCCCAGCGTGTCGAACTCGTCGAGCGTGCCGAGCACCCAGCCGCCCCCGTGGAAGTAGATCAGGACGCCGCGCGGGGTGCCGGTGGGGACCAGGACGCGGGCGGGGAACGAGGCGCCGTCCTCGGCAGGGATGGTGGCCTCTTCGACGCGGGCCACGTCGGGGCCCTTGCCGTACAGCTCGCCCAGGAAGGTGCCGAGGGCTCGCGCCTCCGCCACGCTCATCTCGTGCAGCGGCTTGCCGCCCGTGTCGGCGAGCTGCTTGAGGAAATCGGTGGTCGCGTGGTCAAGTGCCATGGGACGTCACCTCGTGCGGGGGATCGTGGGACACCCCGAACGTAGGATCCGCTGCCGGAGTTGTCGAGGCCGGCGGGTGTGAAGCGGGTGAGCAGGGGCAACGCAACCAGGGTGAAGATGGTTACGGTGTCGTCCTGGAGGGAGCTGGACGACTCGGTCGGCGAGGCGGGCCGGGGCGGCGGGGGCGGGCACGCGCATTCGACGCTGGTCTTCCGCGGCCTGGCGCGCAGCGAGTACACGCACATGTCGGGGCTGGCCCGGCTGCGCGGCGACTACGCGGCCGTCGAGTCCCACCTCATCCGGAATTTCAGGAAGTATGCGCACCGGCAGGCCCCGGGGCCGACGCTCTGGGACTGGCTGGCCCTGGGCCAGCACCACGGCCTGCCCACGCGCCTGCTCGACTGGACGTTCTCCCCGCTCGTCGCGCTGCATTTCGCCACCGCCTCCTGGCCGGAGGACGACGCCGTGCTGCTCGCGGTCGACTGCGCGGGCGCGCACGAGCTGCTGCCGGAGCCGCTGAGCGAGCTGCTGGCGGCCGAGGGCGCGCTGCTGTTCACCACCGAGATGCTCGCCAAGGTCGCGGCCGACCTGCCGTGCTTCGACGAGCTGGGCGGCGAGCGGCCGTTCGTGGCCTTCTTCGAGCCGCCCTCGCTGGACGAGCGGGTGATCAACCAGTCCTCGGTGCTGTCGGTGCTCTCGGACCCCACGTTCCAGCTGGAGCAGTGGCTGGAGGAGCATCCGGAACTGGCCCGCGCGTGGCTGATCCCGCCCGAGGTCAAGGCCGAGATCAGGCAACGGCTGGACCAGGCGAACATCACCGAGCGCGTCCTCCTGCCCGGCCTGGACGGGCTGGCCGACTGGCTGCGGCGCTACTACTCGCCCGGCTCGATCGAGTACGGCGGCGCCGGCGCGTCGATGTCGGGCCAGGAGGAGCGCCACCGCCAGGACGGCCGCATGGCCGGGTGACGTCCGGCCGTCAGGACCGGCTCGTGGCAGGCCCCAGCCGGCGGACGGCGAGCAGTCCGCCGATCACCGGGATCCAGGCCAGCCACCGGGCCCCGGTCGAGGCGCTGCCGGGGACGAGCACGGTGCAGGCGATGACGGCGAGGTAGGCCCCGCCGTGCAGCGGCCCGACGAGCGACGCGACGCCCTCGACGTGCACGGTGAACAGGTTGACCAGCAGGACCGTCAGCGACAGCGTCTCGACGGCGACCGCGATGCGCAGCGCGCGCATGGGGCCCTCACGCCCCTTCCGCGGCGCCAGGGCGGACGATCATCAGCACGACGACGACCGTCCACAGCACGTTGTAGATCCCGGCGGACATGGACAGGGAACGCAGGCGGTCGCGGGTGCCGGGGGTGGCCAGGGCGTCGCGCTGGCGCGGGTAGATGTGCACGGCCAGCAGGAAACCCGCCGCCGCGGTGAGGATCATGGCCAGGGTGATCCAGATCTCGCCGGTACGGCCCTGCACGAACGCCAGGACGATGCCGGCCGCGGGCACGATCAGCCCGGCGATGCTGTAGCCGCGGGTGATGCGGTGCAGCGCCGCGGCCACGGCCCGGCTGCGCTCCTGGGACCCGTCCTCGCCGGTGACCGGCACGTACCGGGGGAAGAGGCTGGTCGCGATGGCCGAGCCGCCCACGAACAGGATGCCGGCCACCACGTGGACGGACAGCAGCAGAGGCTCCACGAAGTACTCCCTCCAAACCTTCAGGTGGGCTGAAGCCTAACACGCAACCTTCAGGGTCCCTGAAGGAGGGAAGGCGTGGCGGGACCCAGGGAGCAGCGGTCGTTGCCCCTCCGGCCGGAGAGGTCGACGCTCTAGCGGGAGAACCCGCCGAACGCGGCGCGGATCGTGTCACCCACCTGCCGCTGGATCGGGTCGGCCGCCTCCCCGAACAGGCGCTCGTCCACCGCGGCCACCGCCGCGCGCGCCCGCTCCATCAGCCGCGCGCCCTCGGGAGTGATCTCGATGGCCGACGCCGAGCCCGCGCGGGCGGTGTTGTCGCGCACCAGCCCGGCCCCGGCCAGCGCCTTCACCGCCGCGTGCACGCTCTGCACGGTGATGCCCGACATCCGCGCCAGCTCGCTGAACGACGTCCCCGGCATGGCCGCGATGTGCCCGAGCAGCCCGAGCCGGCTCACGGTGAGGTCGAGCGGCGCGAGGGCGGCGTTGAGCTCGGTCTCGACCTTGCGCGCCAGCGTGAGCACCACGATGGAGGCGCTGGTCGTCGGGGGAGCGGGGCGGTCGTTCTCGGAGCTCACCCCCCAAGTCTCCACTAGGGTCTGGCGTCATGGCGAACGACGACGGCGTGCCGGAGAAGGTGGCGTGGGTGCTGGTACGCGACCACCGGGTGCTGATGACGCGCAGCCACGGCCGTGAGGTGTTCTACTTCCCCGGCGGGATGCGCGAGCCGGGGGAGTCCGACAGCCAGACCCTCGTCAGGGAGATCGACGAGGAGCTGCTGACGGCGATCGACGCGGACTCGATGGTGCATTTCGGCACGTTCGAGGTCCCGGCCGGGCATCCGGAGCACGGGCCGTTCCGGATGATCTGCTACACCGCCGACCACAGCGGGTCGCTGACGCCGTCCATGGAGATCGCGGAGAAGGCGTGGCTCGGGTACGCCGACCGGCACCGGGTGTCGTACGTCGACTCGCTCGTCCTCCAGGCGCTCCACGAGGAAGGGCTGCTGCGCTGAAACGGGCACTTCACCCGTACCAGACTGATCGCTAGGCTGGCCGCACCTCGGTGCAGGGAGACGACGCGTGAGTGCTGTTGAGCCGGACGTGCCCGGTGTTGACCCCACGATTCCCAGCGTGGCCCGCATGTACGACTACTACCTGGGCGGGAAGGACAACTTCCCCTCGGACCGGGCCGCCGCCGAGAAGATCATCGGGATCGTCCCCGAGGTGCGCGAGACGGCCCGCGACAACCGGGCCTTCATCGGCAAGGCCGTACGGCTGATGGCCGAGCAGGGCGTGTGCCAGTTCCTCGACATCGGCGCCGGCCTGCCCACCCAGGACAACGTCCACCAGATCGCGCAGCGGGTCGTCCCGGACGCCCGGGTCGTCTACGTCGACAACGACCCGATCGTCCTGACGCACGCCCGCGCCCTGCTGGCGGAGAACCCGTACACCCTCGCGGTCTGGGGCGACGTCACCGACCCCGCCGCGATCCTGCGCGACCCCGAGGTGAGCGCGCACCTCGACTTCGGCAGGCCCGTCGGGCTGCTGATGTCGGCGGTGCTCCACTTCGTGCAGGGCGACCAGCAGACGAGCGACATCGTCAAGACGCTGCGCGCGCCGCTCGTGCCGGGCAGCCACCTGCTGATCTCCCACTTCTACTCGCCGGACGCCGACGACCCCAAGGTCAAGGCGGGCCAGCAGGTCTACAAGGCGACCAAGCCGGGCACGCTGATCGCCCGCCCGCTGCGGCAGATCGCCGGCTACTTCGACGGGCTGAGCCTGCTGGAGCCGGGCCTCGTCCCGGTCAAGTCGTGGCGGCCGGACTCCGAGCTGGACCGGCAGGCCGCCGTCGATCTCGCCGTGCCCGGGCTCGTCGGAGCGGTGGGCCGGCTGGCCTAGGGACCTCCCTAGGCCGTGCTCTGAGGACAGGGCACGGCCGGCTGCATAGTGTCGGCACCACGTTGCCCTGGTTCCTGGCGACGTACATGCCCGCGTCGCCGAAGCCGACGACGTCGGCCTCCCTGTCGCCCGTCAGGTCGGCGGGCAACGGCAACTTCGACGCGCCGCAGCTCGCGATCGCCAACTTCGGGTACGAGGCGGGCGGCTGGCGCGTGCACAAGCACCCGCGCCTCGTCGTCGGACCCCGCTGACCGGACGGCGCTTCGTGACGGGGCCGCGGGGCCCCGTCGCGACCTGCCTCACGACCCTGCCGGCGTGCGGCAGAACCGCTTGTCCAGGCCGGTCACATGCAGGAGCCGCGTGAGCCGCGGCTGCACCCCGCTCAGCCGGATCGAGCCGCCGGCGGCCTCGACGGTGTTGGCGGCCCAGATCAGGGTATTGAGCCCCGAGGAGTCGCAGAAGGCGACCTCTTGCAGATCGACGACCACGGAAGGCGGCCTGAGGCAGGACATCGCCTCGGTCAGTCCGTTGCGGAACTCCTCCTTAGAGGCCAGATCCAGGTCACCGACAGGACGCAGGACAGCCGCGTCGTCACTCTGGGTGACGACCCAGGAGAAGCCGGTGCGGTCAGCGCTTCTCATTCCACCCCTCCGCTTTGCAACGGTTCGCACATTTATCATTGCACAGTGCAATGGAACTCGGAAGTGACACTCAAGCGCCCTGGCCGAGGCCGTCACCAAGCTGAAGACCGAGCCGGCCGCGAGCTCCCGGCCTGCGGCACCGTCCCGCCGACGGGCTGAGCTGGGCCGACCGCTGCGCGGCGGCGTCGCCGGCGACCTCGACGAGGCCGCCAGGAGCCCGACGACTCCCCGCCCTGACACCCGGTCGCAGGAATCAACGCGCCCTGATGGGGTAGCCGGGCGCGGATGCGCAACAAGGGAGAGCAGCGTGGCCGGCCCGGGGCCAGCGGCCTGGGGCCGCGGCTGACCCTGGCCGGCCTCGCGGCGTGGCTCATCCTGATCCCGTTCAGCCTCCTGCTCGTCGTGGCGAAGATGCCGCTCAACGACCTGGACGCGGAAGTCGCCGCCGAGCTGCACGCGTACGCTCTCGACAACCCCGGCGTGACCGGGGTGCTCATCGTGTGGACGGACGCGTTCGGCCCGTGGCCGTGGCGGATCGCCGTCATCGCCTGCGCCGGCTGGCTGCTCTACAAGGGTGCGGCCAGAGCGGCTGTCTGGGCCGTCACCACTGTGACCGTGGGAGGCCTGCTCGGGCTGGCGATCAAGGTGATCGTCGCCAGGGCCAGGCCCCACCTGCCGGACCCGGTCGCTCTGGCCCCCGGCGACAGCTTCCCGTCCGGCCACACGGTCAACGCGACGCTCGGCGCCGGCGTGATCGTCCTGCTCCTGCTGCCCGTGCTGCCCCGCTGGGGGCGGCGCGTGGCCTGGGCCGTGGCCGCGTTCCTGGCGCTGTCGGTCGGTTACACCAGGATCGCGCTCGGCGTGCACTGGGTGAGCGACGTGGTCGCGGGGCTGGTGCTGGGGGCGGCGGTGATCGCCGCGACGGCGGCGGCGTTCGAGACGTGGCGGCGGGACCAGGGCCGCAGGCCCGCCTCGCCGGTGGCCGAGGGAGTGGAGCCCGAGTCGGTGCGGGCGCTTCGCGAGTGAAGGAGTGCTGCGTGAGCAGAACCGAGAAGCTGAGATATTACGCGCTGACGCTCTTATCGCCGATGTTGCTGATGGCGGTGGCGACGTACGGCGCGGGCCAGGCGGTCCTGGCCTGGCCCAGCGGCGAGGCGGCGCTGAGCCGCGAGCTGGCCGCGGGCCGCGACCCGGCCTGGAACGCCGCGACCGACCTCGGCAGCAGCCTGTCCGACACCCCCTACATCGTGGCGCTGACCGCGGTGGCCGCGATCGTCTTCAGGCTCTGGTTGCGGCGCTGGCGCGAGTCGGTCTTCCTCGTGGCGGCCGTGTGGAGCCAGTCGCTGATCTTCCTGGCCACCACCGAGGTCGTCGGACGGCACCGCCCGCCCGTACAACACCTGGACCCGGCGCCGCCCACCTCCAGCTTCCCGTCCGGGCACGTCAGCGCCGCCGTCGCGTTCTACTGCGGGGTCGCGGTCGTCCTGGCCGCACGCGTCCGCGGCACGGTGGCGCGGGCGGCGATCTGGACGCCCGCCGTCATCGCGCCCCTGGCCGTGGGCTTCTCCCGGCTCTATCGCGGCATGCACTTCCTCACCGACGTCGTCTGGGGCCTGCTCCTCGGCGCCGGCTGCGTCGTGATGGCCGCCTGGGCGATCCTGCGCCGCCCTCCGGCCCGCCGCTCGTCCTCTCCTAAGCCAGCAGTACGGGCAGGGCTTGGACATCGCTCCCCGTGAACGACGGCCGCGGCCGCAGCTCGCCCGGCTCCACCGCCGGCCGCATCCCCGGGAACCGGCCGAACAGTGCGGGCAGCGCCACCGCGGCCTCGAGCCGGGCCAGCGGGGCGCCGAGGCAGAAGTGCATGCCGTACCCGAAGGCGAGGTGCTGGCGGTCGTGCCGGTCGATGTCGAACCTGGCGGGGTCGGGGTTGACCAGCGGGTCGCGGCCGTGGGCGCCGAACGCGATCAGGATGAGATCGCCCTTGGCGATCGTGACGCCGTCGCCGAGGTCGATGTCCGCGGTGGCGAAACGCAGCGGCAGGTGCATGACCGGCGAGTCGCGGCGCAACGACTCCTCGATCACGTCCGCCCAGCGCGCCGGGGTGTCGAGGACCGTGGCGAGCTGGCCGGGATGGGTCAGCATGGCGATGATCGCGTGGTCGATGAGCGACACCGCGGTCTCGCTGCCCGCCCCGATCATCAGGAGCAGGGTGCTGACCACCTCGTCCAGGCGGAGCCGGTCGCCGTCGGCCTCCTGTGCGGTCAGCAGCAGCGTCGTCATGTCGTCGCCCGGCTTGGCGCGCTTGGTCTCGATGAGCCGGTGCATCGCCGCGTACATGCCCTGCTGGACCGCCGTGGCCTGCTCGGGGGTGAGCGTGTTGTCCAGGACGGAGTCGATGGCCGCCAGCATGGCCGGGCGCTGGTCGCCGGGGACGCCGAACAGGTCGCAGATGACCCCGCTGGGGATGGGGTAGGCGTAGCGGGCGCGCAGGTCCACCGGCTCGCCCGGCGGGGCGGCGGCGAGCTCGTCCAGCAGCGTCGTGGCGATCCGCTCGACGGCCGGGCGCATCGCCTCGACGCGGCGGGCCGTGAACGCCTTGCCGACCAGGCTCTTCAGCCGCTTGTGGTCGTCGCCGTCGGCGGTCAGCATGCTGACGACGTCCACCCAGGCTGTCAGCCAGGCGATCGCGAACGGGCGGTAGCCCGGCCACGACCTGCGGGCGTCCTTGGAGACGCCGGGGTGGGTCAGCAGGTGCCTGACCACGTCGCCGCGGGTGACCGACCAGGCGACGAGCCCGGCGGGCAGCCGTACGGGGACGGCGGGGCCGGCGGCGCGCAGCCGGTCGACCTGGTCGTAGAGGTGGATCCCCGAGGTGTCGAGGATCGTCGGCGCGTCGGTCACGGGGACCTCCTGCGGGCGCGGTGGGGGAGTTCCGGCGGTAGGGGTCTACCCCGCGCGGGCACGCGCTACAGCAGGTTCTCGATGAGGATCGGCGGGTGACTGCAGCAGGTTCTCGATGGCGATCGGCAGATGGCTACAGCAGGTTCTCGATGAGGATCGGGAGGCGGCGCGGCCGGCGGCCCGTGGCGTGGAAGACGGCGTTGGCGATGGCCGGGGCGACGCCCACCAGGGCCACCTCACCGAGGCTCTTCACGCCCATCGGGTTGAGCGTGAAGTCGGGCTCGTCGATGAAGTCCACCTCGATCGCGCCCACGTCGGCGTTGACCGGGATCACGTAGTCGGCCAGGTCGGCGTTGACGAAGCCGCCGTAGCGGGGATCGACCTCGCTGTGCTCGCTCAGCGCCGCGCCGATGCCCCACACCACCGCGCCGCGCACCTGGGCGTCCGCGGTGACCGGGCTGGCCACGCGGCCGCAGTCGGCCACGCTGACCACCCGCGAGACACGTACGCGCGGCGCGGCCGGCTCCACCCGCACCTCGACGAAGTGCGCGATGAAGCTGAACGCCACATGATCGGGATAATCGGGGCCCGCGGGGGCGACCAGTCCCGCGCGCATGCGGTCGATCGCCTCGGGCGGCTGGCCGGGCCCCTGGGTGACGGCCTCGGCCACCACCTCCTCCGCGCCGGTCGCCCGGACGGCGGCGGCCACGTCCACGGGGCCCTCCGGCGGCACGCCCAGGCGTTCGCGCAGCTCGCGCAGGGCGGCGTGGACCGCCAGCAGCGAGCTGTTGGTCCCCCACGCACCCGCCGTCAGGTGGTGGGGCACGGCCCGGGTGTCGCCGCAGACGGCGCGCACCGACTCCGTGCCGATCCCGAGGTCACCGGCGACGGCACGGACGAGGGCGGTCGTGATCCCCTGGCCCATCTCGTGCCCGCCCACCTCGGCCAGCACCCCGCCGTCCGCGCCGGCCCGCAGGCGGGCGAGCACGGGCACCGTCATCGCCGGGTACGCCCCGGCCGCCACCCCCCAGCCCACCAGCGTGCCGTCCGGCCCGCGCATCGACCCGGGATCCGGCGAGCGGCCCGCCCAGCCGAACAGCTCCGCGCCCCGCCGCAGGCACGCCGCCAGGTGCCGGGAGGAGAACGGCTTGCCCGTGACCGGGTCCGCGCCGGCGTCGTTGGCCAGGCGCAGCTCGACCGGGTCCCGCCCGGCGGCGTGGGCGAGCTCGTCCACCGCCGACTCCAGCGCGAACGCGGCCGGATGCTCGAACGGCGCTCGCATGTAGCCCGGGGTCTGGGCGTCGGTCCTGACGTGGCGCTGGCGGCCGCGGAACTTCCTGATGTCGTACAGGCGAGAGGTGATCTCCGTGTACGTGGCGGGCAGCAGGTCATGACGGGAGGCCTGCTGGTCCACCTCGTGGATGGCGGCCAGCAGCCGGCCCGAGCGGTCGGCGCCCAGGCGGACGCGGTGCCGGCTCACCGGGCGGAAACTGGCCGCGTGGAACGTGTGGGCGCGCGGCAGCACCAGCTTGACCGGGCGGCCGAGCCGGCGGGCGGCCACCGCCAGCGGCGCGATGTGCGGCTGCAGCGAGTTCTTCTGGCCGAACCCGCCCCCCACGTACGGGGCGATGACCTCGACGTTCTCCGGGTCGATGCCGAGCTGGCGGGCCAGGCCGCCGCGCAGCGCGCCGACGCTCTGGGATCCCTCGTGGATGACGAGCGTGTCCCCGCGCCACTCGGCCACGCCGCCGATCAGCTCCATCGGCACCTGGTGCTGCGGGCCCGCCTCGTAGACCTCGTCCACGCGCAGGGGGCTGCGCTCGTACGCGCCGTCGGCGTCGCCCACGACCACGTCCGAGAGGAACGGCAGCGGCAGGGCCTCCTGCTGGAGCACGGTCTCGGTGCCGTCCGCGTCCAGCTCCACCGCGAACGGCTCCTCCTCGTACGCGGCCCGCACCAGCCCGGCGGCCTCGGTGGCGGCGACCAGCGTGTCGGCCACGACCAGCGCGATCGGCTGTCCCCGGTAGGCGACGTGGTCGTCCAGCAGCGGCTGCAGGCTCTGGAAGGCGTAGCCGTCGGCCATGATGTAGCCGGCCGGGGAGATGTCCAGGTCGTCCAGGTGCGACAGGATGAGCAGGACGCCGGGGACGGCGGCGGCCTCGGCGGTGTCGAGGCCGGTGATGCGGCCCTTGCCGACGGTCGAGACGACCGGCATGGCGTAGGCGACGCCGGGCGGCGCGTGATCGGCGCCGTAGCGGGCCGCTCCGGTGACCTTCTCCCGCGCTCCGACGCGCGGCGTCCCCGCGTTCGTCATCGCGCGGCCCGCTCTCGGGCGTGTGGCGTGGCCGGCTCCGGCCACCGCGCGGTGCGCTCTCCGGCGTGTGGTGTCCCTCGGTTCGTCATCGCATGGCCCGCTCTCCCGCGATCCGCAGCGCCTCGGCGACGGTGCGGATGCCCAGCTCGATCCGGAACGCGTTGTGCCTGCCCGGACGCGCGCCGTCGAACGCCGACTCCCCGGCCCGCCGCGCGCTGCGCCTGTCCAGCACCGCCCCCACCAGCTCCCGCTCGGCGGAGTGGCAGCGCCAGGGCCGGGTGGCGACGCCGCCCACCGCGACGCGGCACTCCTCCACCGTCCCGCTCTCGCCCAGCGTGACGGCCACGGCCGCCGAGGCCAGCGCGAACGCGTACGACTGCCGATCCCTGACCTTGTGATACGTCGATCCGCGGCCGGCGGCGGTGACCGGCACGCGGATGCGGGTGATGATCTCGTCCCAGGCCAGCGTGTGCTCCTGGTCCGGCCTGTCACCGGGCTCGACGTGCAGGCCGGCCAGGGGCAGCGTACGCGGGCCGCGCGGCCCCGTCACGTCCAGGGCGGCGTCGAACGCGATCAGCGCGACCGCCCAGTCGCCCGGGTAGGTGGCGATGCACGCGTCGCTGCCACCGAGCAGGGCGTGCCCGCGATCCAGGCCGCCGATCGCCGCGCACCCGCTGCCCGGCTGCCGCTTGTTGCACGGGAACGCGAGGCCGCCGCGGAAGTAGCCGCAGCGGGTGCGCTGCAGCAGGTTCCCGCCCACGGTGGCCATGTTGCGCAACTGCTGGGACGCCGCCTTGGCCAGGGACTCGGCCAGCGCCGGGTAGTCGCGCCGCAGCACCGGGTCCGCCGCCACGTCGGCCATCAGCGCGCCCGCGCCGAACGACAGCTCGCTCGATCCCGCCGTGTCGATGCCGGCCAGCTCGGGCAGCGCGCGGATGTCCACGACGGCGGGCGGGGTCTCGACGTCCAGCTTCATCAGGTCGTAGAGCGTGGTGCCGCCGGCCAGCAGCTTGGTGCCGGGGCCGGACTCCGACAGGGCGTGGACGGCCTCGTCGAGCGTGGCCGGGGCCGCGTAGGCGAACGGACGCACCCCTCAGCCCTCCCGCCGCCCGGCCGCTGCGCGGATCGCCGCCAGGATGCCCGTGTACGCCCCGCACCGGCACAGGTTCCCGCTCATGTGCTCGCGGATCTCGTCGTCGTCACCGGCGTTGCCCTCGGCGATGCAGCCCAGCCCGGACATCACCTGCCCGGGCGTGCAGTAGCCGCACTGCAGCGCGTCGTGATCCACGAACGCCTGCTGCAGCGGATGCAGGCGCCCATCGGGGCCCGCCACGCCCTCGATGGTCCGTACCGACCGGTGGTTCGCCTGCACGGCGGGGAACAGGCAGGACACGACCCGGCGCCCGTCCACGTGGACCGTGCACGCGCCGCACTGCCCGTGGTCGCAGCCCTTCTTCGACCCGGTCAGGCCCAGCCGCTCGCGCAGGACGTCGAGCAGCGACTCCCGCGGGTCGAGGTCGAGGCGCACGTCCTGACCGTTGACCGTGAGTGTGGTCGCTACTTCCGAGGTCATACGCGCCACGCTAATGCCGGACGTCGCTTTTATCCCCACATGTCGGGATAAGGGCCGGTCAAGAATGGCCCCCTCCCGCCGGTGGTCAGGGCAGGACCGAGCCCGTGAGACGGCCGGTGCGGCGGTAGACGGCGCACATGATGTCGCGGTCCCCGTCCGCCCACGTCTCCGCCGTGGGCATGATCGGGTAGAAGGGCAGGTCCGCGCGGTCCCGCCCCCACAGCCCGGAGTGGCGCTCACCGCAGCTCTTCCAGGCGAACGCCGACAGCGCCGCCCGGTCGTACGGGCCGTCGGGGGCGTGGGTGAAGCCGTACGACTGGTTGTCGGCCCCGCCGTCGCACGGGGTGTAGAGCACGACCCGCTCGCCCGCCCCTGGCGAGTACGTCGGATCGCTGAAGCACTCACCGCCCTCGATCAGCAGGATCCCGGTCGTCTCCGCCGTGATGAACGCATCCGTCTTGGTCACCGGCTGCGCGGGCGGCACCACGAACAGCGTGCCGAGCGCGGCCACGGCGGGCAGCAGCCCCCAGCGGCGGGTCGCCGCCATCCCGTTCACCTCCCGCTCACGCACACGATCATCCGCGGCCGATCGTAGGCGGCGTCCGGAGAACGGCGGGCCAACGCCCGATGACGGCCACATTTCCGATCCCGAATTCATCTCGCGGACAGTCTCGGGACAGGTGAGCGTCAGCGATGCCTGGGTGAATGCGCTGGCGCCCGTCCCGCGCTCGCGGATGGGCGGACACCGCTTCTCGATGGAGTGAACAAGAAGTGAATCAGCCCACGAAGCCGCGGGCCTTCGGCTCCCGGCAGACGAAGCTCGCCGCGGTCGGCACCGGCGTGCTGCTGGTCGGCGCGTTAGCGTTCGGCCCGGCGGCCGCCGGCGCGGCGGCGCCGCCCGTCTATCCGGCTGCCGAGGTGCACAAGCCCACCCCGATCCCCGACCGCGTCATCCTCATCCCCACCACCACGCCGGCCACCAGCCAGCGCGTGTCGTGGCGAGCCGAGGCCACCGCCGACACCGCGCAGGCCCAGATCCTGGAGGCGCCGCGCGCACTCGGCCAGGTGCAGCCCGCCGCCGGCGCCGTGGCCACCGTGCGGGCGCTGGCCAGCACTCCGGTCAACACCACGCTCGGGTACGCCTCCACGTACCACACCGCCGAGTTCACCGGCCTGAAGCCGGACACCCGCTACACCTACCGCGTCGGCGACGGCACGAACTGGAGCGCGTGGACCGATTTCACCACCGCCGCCGAGGGCTTCGAGCCGTTCTCGTTCATCTACTACGGTGACGCGCAGAACTACCTCGACTCGGCCGTGCCGCGCGTGTTCCGCCAGGCGTTCGCCGACCGGCCGCAGGCCAGGGCGATCGTCAACGCCGGCGACCTCATCGACTCCGCCAACAGCGAGGAGCAGTGGGGCCAGTGGTTCAGGGCCGGCGGCTTCATCGACGGCCAGGTCAACAACATCTCGATCCCGGGCAACCACGAGTACAGCGGCGGCCTGTCGACCTTCTGGCGGCCCCAGTTCCCGTATCCGGACAACGGCCCCGGTAACGCCGAGCTCAAGCAGACGGCCTACACGCTCGACTACCAGGGCGTGCGGTTCATCGGCCTGGACACCAACCACCAGAGCAACGCCACCCTCATGGCCGCCCAGACGGCGTGGCTGGAGAACCTGCTCAAGAACAACCCGAACAAGTGGACCGTGGTGACCTTCCACCACCCCGTCTACTCGACCACGGGCACCCGCAACAACCCGAACGTCCGCGCCCAGTGGGCGCCGCTCTTCGAGAAGTACGGCGTGGACCTGGTGCTTCAGGGCCACGACCACTCGTACGGGCGCGGCAACCCGGTCTCGGCCCGCAAGTCGGCGACGGTGCACAACGGCGTCGCGTACGTCGTGTCGGTCTCGGGCGGCAAGATGTACGCGCTCAACGGCGGCGAGAACTGGACGGGCAACGGCGCCGAGGTACGCAGTACCAGCCAGAACACGCAGCTCTACCAGCTCGTCGACGTCACCCGGGACACCGTCACGTTCGAGGCCCGCTACGCCAACGGCGAGCACCACGACGGGTTCGTGATCCGCAAGGACGACAAGGGCGAGCGCACCGTCAACGACCTGCGCACCCCCGAGAACACGGTCGGCGAGCAGGTCACCGTCGACAAGACCTCGGTCCGGCGGCTGGAGACCCTGAAGGTCTCGGCCTACGGGTACGACCCGGGGGAGAAGGTCGCCATCTGGTGGCGCGAGAAGGACGACGACGTGGCGCGCCGCGGCCGCAACGGCACGCTGATCGGCTACGAGAAGGCCGATGAGCTGGGACGGGTCGAGGAGACCGTCCGGGTGCCCGCGCTGGTGAAGAGGGACGGGGTCTACGAGGTCTACCTGGACAGCCAGAACCAGAAGATCACCAGCCCCGCCATCACCGTGACCAAGTGATCCACCCTGGGCGGGGCCGCGGCCCGCGCGTGTGACGGGACGGTGTCCCGGTCATGTGCCGCCGTGTCGTCGGGCCATGCCCGGTCATGCGGCCCCACCCAGGCCTTTCTCGTTCCCACAGGAGCTTTTCCTTGACCCTTCCGCTCATCGCACGCCGCCTGTGCGTGCTGCTCATCACCGCCGCCGCGGTCCTGGTGCCCGCGCACGCGGCCGCGGCGCACCCGTTCGGGCCGCCGTCCACGGCCCGCGTCGGCGCCGACGGCAACCGGGTGAGCCTCGCCTGGTTGCCCGCCGAGGACGATTGGGTGGCGCTCGGCCGCTCCGTCGGTGCGCTCGAGGACCCGGCCGCGGGCGCCGACACCTCACTGACCGGGGAGCAGAAGCTGGCCCGCTCCGCCGCCGTCCGCGACTACCTGCTGGCCCACGTCGGCGTCACCCAGGCAGGCCGGCCCTGCGCGGCCGAGCTCGCCCCGCTGGAACGGCTGCTCGCCGAGGGTGCCCGGTTCAGCTTCGAGTGCCCGGAACGGGTCGTGGACGTGGACGTCCGGGTCGGCGCGCTGACCGACCTGCACGAGGCGTACCGCACGATGCTCACCGCCGAGACGCCGGCCGAGCCCGCCAAGGCGCTGCTCACGGCGGAGGCCGACACCCGCAGGCTGCGCTTCGACCCGTCGGCGACCGGCGGGGTGCCGCTCGTGGTGCCCGCCGTCGCGCTGGTGGCCGTGCTCGGCGTGCTGGTCGCCCTCCTCGTCCGCAGGCGGCGGCGCTCGGACGTGCGCGCATGAGCGGCATGACCGGACCGGAGAACTACCTGATCGGGTTGTTCGACGGGGCGGGCGCGTTCTGGCTGGCCCTCGTCGTCGCGCTCGGCGTGGGCGCGCTGCACGCCGTCGCACCCGGTCACGGCAAGAGCGTGACGGCCGCGTATCTGATCGGCACGCATGGGCGATACCGCGACGCGCTGCGGCTGGGCGTGGTCGTGGCGCTGATGCACACGGTCTCGGTGCTCGCACTCGCGCTGGCCTGGGTCGGGCTGAGCAGCGCGGCCGCCGTCGGCACCGAGGCCGTCACCGCCTGGCTGCAGGTGGTGGCGGGAGTGGTCGTGATCGGCGTCGGCGCCCACCTGACGTACCGCCATCTCCGCCACGGCACAGCGCCCGGCCACGGGCACGGGCACGGCCATGGGCACGGGCACGGCCATGGGCACGGTCATGGCCACGGGCATGGGGAGTTGGACGACCCGTGGTCGGCGCGCGGGCTCACCGCGCTCGCGCTGTCCGGCGGCCTGGTCCCCTCGCCGTCGGCGTTCATCGTGCTGGTCAGCGGCCTGCTCACGGGACGGTCGCTCGACGCGGTGGTGCTGGTGCTGGCGTTCGGCGTCGGGATGGCCGTCACGCTGACCGCCGTCGGGATCGTGACCGTGCGAGGAGCGGCGATGCTCAGCAGCCGTACGCCCCGCGTGCGCCTGCTGAGGACGGTGGCGGCATGGACGCCGGCGCTGGCGGGCGTCGCCGTGGCGATCGGCGGCTGCCTCTACCTGGCCACCGCCGTCACGTCCCTGGCGTCGTGACCGTGATCACCACGTTCCCCGTCTTCTGACCCGTCTCGACGTAACGATAGGCGTCGACGATCTCGTCCAGCGAGTAATGCCGGTCGATGACGGGCCGGAATTCGCCGGACTCGATCAGCTCCTTGAGATGCCGCGCTATTCCGGCGTCATTCTTGGGGTACGGGAACCTGACCCGCCTGCCGCCGAACAGGGGAGTGACGATCGTCAGGGCCAGGTTCTGCCATAACGGCCCCACGTCGGAGGCGATGAAAATGCCGCGCGGCTTCAACAGCCGCCGGCACCGTCCGAACGTGCTCTTGCCCACCGCGTCGATGACGACGTCATATCTCTGCTCGTCCGCGGTGAAATCCGTGGCCGTGTAGTCGACGACCTTGTCCGCCCCCAACCGGCTGACCAGGTCGAGATGTTTCGTGCCGCAGACCGCGGTGACCTTCGCGCCGATGTTCCTCAGCAGTTGCACCGCCGCCGAGCCGATGGCCCCGGTGGCGCCGTACACGAGCACGTCCTGCCCGGCGCCGGCCTTCGCCGAGCTGATCAGCGACAGCGCGTAGTGCGCGCCTTCCATGCCGGGAGCCGCCTCCTCGTACGACAGGCCCTGGGGGAGCGGCGCCAGCATGCCACCCTGCGGGATCACCATGTATTCCGCGTGCGCCCCGTACCGGGCGTCGTTGTAACCGAACACTTTGTCGCCTGGTTCGAACGCGGTGACGCCGCCGCCCACCTGCTCGACGTCCCCCGCGAATTCCGTGCCGAGAACGGGGACGCGCGGCCTGACGAGCCCCGTGAAGAATCGCCAGAGAAAAGGCTTGGCGGCCCGCATCGCGCAGTCCGTGCGGTTGACGGTCGTCGCCCGTATCCGGACGAGCACGTCACCGTCCTTGGCGACCGGTTTTTCGACGTCTGAAACGCTCACCACTTCCGGCGGGCCATATCTGGCGCGCACTGCGGCCTTCATGCTCGGATTCTAACCACGGATCAGCCGTCGATCGCGGCGTGCACGTGAGCGAGATCGGCCTCCATGCGCGCCGCCGTCTCCCTGAGCGCGGGCAGGACATCGCGCAGGAGCGTGGCGTTGGAGGCGCGCCCGGCGTGCGTGGCCACGTTCACCGCCGCCACCGTACGCCCCCGCCGGTCGCGGACCGGCACCGCGATGGACCGCACGCCCTCCTCCAGCTCCTGGTCGACCAGGGCGTACCCGTCCGCGGCGGCCTGGCGCACCAGGGCCCGCAGCTCGGCCGCCGAGGTGACGGTCCTGGGCGACAGGGGCCTCGGCACGATCGTGGCCAGCCGTTCGTCGGGCAGCTCGGCCAGCAGTACCCGGCCCATGGAGGTCGCGTACGCGGGAAACCTGGTGCCCACGGTGATGTTGATGCTCATCAGGCTGACCGTCTGCACCCTGGCCACGTACACCACGTCGTCGCCCGACAGCACCGCCACGGACGCCGACTCCCGTACGCGCGCCACCAGGTCGGCCAGGTGCGGCTGGACGACCTCCCCGAACGTCAGCCCGGACAGGCGGGCGTACCCGAGCTCCAGCACCCGGGGCAGCAGCACGAACCGGGCCCCGTCCGTGCTCGCGTAGCCGAGCCGCTCCAGCGTCTGTACGGCCCGCCGCACCGTCGCCCTGGGCAGGCCCGTGACCTTGGCGCAGTCGGCGAGGGTCAGGCCGCCCCGCGCCGTGCCCAGCGCGACCAGGACGGCCAGCCCGCGCGCCAGCGACTGCAGGAATCCCATCCCCAGCTCCTGCTTGGCGCTGCGCGACCGATCGACCCCAGCGACACCCGCCACCGCCGGCCCCGCCACCGCCACCGCCGCCCCCGCCACCGCCGGCCCCGGCCCCGGCCCGCCAACGGTGCTCGCCTCTCCAGCGGCGTTCGCTTCCTCCGTGGTGGACGGTTCGCCGGCGGCCAGCGTCGCTTCCATCTCGCCCGCCGTCTTGCGCAACGCGCCCATGCAGTGATCACGCAGCTCTGCCACGGTATGCCTGCTGGTGTGGCTGACCACGCTGACCGCGCAGACGGCCCGCCCTTCCCGGTCCCGCACGGGCATCGCCACCGCGATCAATCCAGGCTCGATGAGCTGATCGTCCTCCGCCCACGGTGCCGACGGGTCGAGCAGGGCCAGGCCGGCCGCGCACCGGTCCACGGGCAGCAGGTCGCCGACCCGGAAGGTGACCGACATGGTGCGCCGCCGGGTGCACTGCACGATGAACCGCACCCCGTCCCCATCGCGCACGGCCAAAGACACGGACTCGTCCAGCTCGTCCGCCAGCCGCCCCGCCAGCGGCGCGAGCGTGTCGCGCAGCCCGCCGCCCGCCAGGTACGCCTCGCCCAGCTCCATCAGGCGCGGCGCCGGCAGCACGTCGCGGCCCTCGGCCCGTACGTAGCCGAGGTGCGCGAGCGTCCCGAGCACCCGGTCCACGGTGGACCTGGCCAGGCCGGTCGCGCGCACCAGGTCCGTCGCCCGGACGGGCCACCGGGGGTTGGTGGCCAGCGCGCGCAGCACGGCGAGCCCGCGTTCCAGGGTTCCGGCCGCTTCCATCGGCTCCTCCTCCAGGCGGTGAGGCGACGGGCGGGCGCCCATGGCCTTCAAGGGGGACCTTTGACAGCCCCGCCCCCGATCCACATACTGAAAAACACATAATAGTGAACTAAAGTTCGCAGAGCGAACACGTACGAACGGAGCGTCGTGCGCAAGGACAAGGTGGTCGCCACGCCCGAAGAGGCGCTGGCCGGCGTGCGCGACGGCGCGTCGTTCGCCGTCGGCGGCTTCGGCCTCAGCGGCATCCCCAACGTGCTGATCAAGGCCCTCTACGACACCGGCGCGACCGGCCTCGGCGTCGTGTCCAACAACTGCGGCGTCGACGGCGGCGGCCTGGGCATCCTGCTGGCCGCCGGGCGCATCGCCCACGTCACCGCCTCCTACATCGGCGACAACAAGGAGTTCGCCCGCCAGTACCTGGCCGGCGAGCTGGAGGTCGAGCTGACGCCGCAGGGCAGCCTGGCCGAGCGGCTGCGCGCGGGCGGCAGCGGCATCCCCGCGTTCTACACCCCCGCCGGTGTCGGCACGCCCATCGCCGACGGCGGCCTGCCGCTGCGCCACCACCCCGACGGCTCGATCGCGGTCGCCTCGCCGCCGAAGGAGGTGCGGGAGTTCGACGGCCGCCCGTACGTGCTCGAACGCGGCATCCGTACGGACTTCGCGCTGGTCCGCGCGGCCAAGGGCGACCGCCACGGCAACCTGGTCTTCAACAAGGCCTCCAGGAACTTCAACCCGCTGGCCGCCATGGCCGGGCGCGTCACGATCGCGGAGGTCGAGGAGCTGGCCGAGCTGGACCCCGACGAGGTCCACCTGCCCGGCGTCTTCGTCCAGCGCGTGCTCGTCCTGACCCCCGAGCAGGCCGCCGACAAGGGGATAGAGAAGAGGACGATCACCGAATGAGCTGGACCCGTGACGAGATGGTCGCGCGGGCGGCGGCCGAGCTGCGCGACGGCGACTACGTCAACCTGGGCATCGGCCTGCCCACCCGCATCCCCTCCTTCCTGCCGCGGGGCGTGGACGTGGTCCTGCACTCGGAGAACGGCGTCCTCGGCGTCGGCCCGTACCCGAAGGCCGAGGACGTCGACCCCGACCTGATCAACGCCGGCAAGGAGACGGTCACCGTCCTGCCGGGCGCCTCGTTCTTCGACTCCTCGCTGTCGTTCGGCATGATCCGCGGCGGTCACATCGACGTGGCGGTGCTCGGCGCGATGCAGGTCTCGGCCCGCGGCGACCTGGCCAACTGGATGGTGCCCGGCAAGCTGGTCAAGGGCATGGGCGGCGCCATGGACCTGGTGCACGGCGCCCGCAAGGTCATCGTGATCATGGATCACAACGCCAAGGACGGCTCCCCGAAGCTCGTCGAGGTGTGCTCGCTGCCGCTGACCGGCAAGGAGTGCGTGCACCGGATCATCACCGACCTCGGCGTCTTCGACGTCACCGAGCAGGGGTTCGCGCTGGTCGAGCGCGCACCGGAAGTGAGCCTGGACGTGGTGCGCGAGCGCACCGGCGCGGAGGTGATCGCGGCATGAAGGACGTCTACATCGTCGATGCCGTACGCACCCCGTTCGGCCGCTACGGCGGAGCCCTGTCCAGGATCCGCCCCGACGACCTGGCCGCGCACGTCGTCAGGGCGCTGGCCGAGCGCAACGGCCTGGAGGCCGCCGACGAGGTCGTGCTCGGCAACGCCAACGGCGCGGGCGAGGAGAACCGCAACGTCGCCCGCATGGCCGCGATCCTCGCCGGCCTGCCCGTCACCACGCCGGGCGTCACGGTCAACCGCCTGTGCGGCTCCGGCATGGAGGCCGTCATCCACGCCTACCGCGCGATCGCCGTCGGCGACGCCTCCACCGTGATCGCGGGCGGCGTCGAGTCGATGACCCGCGCCCCCTGGGTGCTGCCCAAGCCGGAGAAGGCGTTCCCGGCGGGCGGGCAGGAGCTGGTCTCCACCACGCTCGGCTGGCGGCTGGTCAACCCGGACATGCCCGCCGAGCACACCGTCGCGCTCGGCGAAGGGGCGGAGCTGATCGCCGACAAGCACCGGATCGCGCGCGCGGAGCAGGACGCGTTCGCGCTGGCCAGCCACCAGAAGGCGGCGAAGGCGTCGTTCGAGCGCGAGATCGTGCCGATCGCCGGTGTGAGCCGGGACGAGGGCATCCGCCACGACACCTCCCTGGAGGCGCTGGCCAAGCTCAAGCCCGCCTTCCGCAAGGACGGCGGCACCGTCACCGCCGGCAACTCCTCCCCGCTGAACGACGGAGCCGCGGCCCTGCTGCTGACCGACGAGGCGGGCCTGCGCGGGCGCGAGCCCCTGGCCAGGATCGTGGCGAGCGGCGTCAGCGCGCTGGAGCCCCGCTACTTCGGGCTCGGCCCGGTCGAGGCGGCGGGCAAGGCCCTGGCCAAGGCGGGCAAGCGGTTCGAGGACCTCGACACCGCCGAGCTGAACGAGGCGTTCGCCGCCCAGGTGCTGGGCTGCCTGGCCGAGCTGCCCGGCCTCGACCCCGCGATCGTCAACCCCGACGGCGGCGCGATCGCCATCGGCCACCCGCTCGGAGCCTCGGGCGCCCGCGTCACCGGCGCGGTGGCCCACCGGCTGGCCGCCGCCGGCTCCGGCACCGGTCTCGCCTGTCTCTGCATCGGCGTCGGCCAAGGGCTGGCCGTCGTACTCGAAAGGTAGCGTGATGTCCGAACCCCTCAAGCAGGCCGACATCGATCAGGAGATCGCGGCCCGCGCCGGCGAGCAGGGCGATCATCCCGCCCGCGACTACGCCCCCTACCGCAGCACCCTGCTCCGCCACCCCAAGCAGCCGCTGGTCGCGATCAAGGATCCGGAGGCGGCGGAGCTGGCGGGGCCGGTGTTCGGCGCCAGCGACGTGACGCCGTTCGACAACGACCTCACCAAGCAGCACCTGGGGGAGCCGCTGGGCGAGCGGATCACGGTGCGCGGGCGCGTGCTCGACCGCCAGGGCCGCCCCGTGCGCGGGCAGCTCGTCGAGGTCTGGCAGGCCAACTCCTCCGGACGCTACCTGCACCAGCGTGACGACCACCCCGCGCCGCTCGACCCCAACTTCTCCGGCGTGGGCCGCTGCCTGACCGACGACGACGGCAACTACCTCTTCACCACGATCAAGCCCGGCCCGTACCCGTGGCGCAACCACCTCAACGCCTGGCGCCCGGCGCACATCCACTTCTCGCTCTTCGGTACGGCCTTCACGCAGAGGCTGGTCACCCAGATGTACTTCCCGGGCGACCCGCTGTTCCCGTACGACCCGATCATGCAGTCGGTCACGGACGAGCGCGCCAGGCAGCGGCTGGTCGCCGACTACGTGCACGACCTGTCCGAGCCGGAGTTCTCGATCGGCTACCGGTGGGACATCGTGCTCGACGGGCCCACCGCGACCTGGATGGAGGAAGGCCGTTGAACCCCACCCCTTCGCAGACCGTCGGCCCGTTCTACGGGTACGCGTTGCCGTTCCCCGGGGGCGGCGACCTGGCGTCCGGCGGGATCGCCGTCCACGGGTACGTCTACGACGGCGCCGGTGACCCCGTGCCGGACGCGCTGCTGGAGTTCTGGCAGGCCGACGAGCACGGCTCCCTGGCCGGGGCGCCCGGCACGATGCGCCGCGACCCCACGAACGGGGCGGTCCTCGGGCGCGACGGCGTGCGCTTCACCGGCTTCGGGCGCGTGGCCACCGACCTGGACGGGCACTGGGCGTTGCGCACGGTCGTGCCGGGGAACGGGTACATCAGCGTGTGCGTCTTCGCCCGGGGCCTGCTGCACCACCTGTACACGCGCATCTACCTCGGGCAGGACGCCTTCCTCGACTCGCTCCCGCCGGAGCGGCGGCAGACGCTGGTGGCGGCCGAGGAGCGCGACGGGGTTCACCGGTTCGACATCCATCTGCAGGGCGAGAAGGAGACGGTCTTCCTTGACTTCGGCTGATCCCGAGCCGCAGTCCGACAGCACGACTGCCGCGAGCGGCACGACGAACGCCGGCGGCACAGCGGCCGTGGGCGGCGCACCGGCCGCGCGCGACACGGCGGGCGGCACGGCGGACGACGGCGGCGCGCCGGGCGTGGGTGGCGTGCCGGCCGAGGGCGTGGGCGCGGGGGTTGGTGGCGGCGCGCCGGCCGCGGGTGTGGCGCCCGCCGGTGGGCCGCCGTCCCCGGAGGCCGATCTGGGGTTGTTGTCCCCGATGCGGGGCGCCGCCGAGGCCACCGGTGACGTCGCCGTGCTGCAGGCCATGCTGGACGCCGAGGCTGCCCTGACCCGCGCCCAGGCGGCCCTCGGCCTGGTCCCGGCCGAGGCGGCGGAGGCGGTGTCGGCCGCCGCCCGCGCGGACGCGTTCAGCCTGCCGGACCTCGTGGCGCGGGCCCGCTCCGGCGGGAACCCGGTCATCCCGCTGGTACGGGACCTGCGCGAGGCGGCCGGACCCCACGGCGAGCACGTCCACCGGGGCGCGACCAGCCAGGACATCGTCGACACCGCCCTCATGCTCGTCGCCCGGCGCACGCTGGGCCCGGTCCTCGCCGACCTCGGCCGGGTGATCGGCGGGCTCACCGTGCTGGCGGCGACGCACCGTGACACCCCGATGGCCGCCAGGACGCTCACGCAGCAGGCCGTGCCCACGACGTTCGGGCTCAAGGCGGCGGGCTGGCGTGAGCTGGCCGCCGCCGCCCGCACCCGCCTCGCCGCCGCCCGCGACGCGCTCCCGGCCCAGCTCGGCGGCGCGGCCGGAACCTTGGCCGCCTTCCAACCGGCCCCAGCTCGCGGCGCAGAGGAGGCAGCCCCTGCCGGCGACGCGTCGGGGCGAACCCCGGCCGGCGGCGGAACGGGGCAGGCACCTGCCGGTGTGGTGGGGGAGGTCCCTGGCGGCGGCGCGGTCGAGGAGGCGGTTGCGGTGGCGCTGCGCCTGCCCGGGCGGTTCGCCGCCGAGCTGGGGCTGGCCGAGCCGGTGCTGCCCTGGCACGTCCTGCGCACGCCCGTCGCCGACCTGGCCGGGGCGCTGGCGTTCACCGCCGGGGCGCTGGGCAAGGTGGCGGCCGACGTGCTGGTGCTGTCGCGTACCGAGATCGGGGAGTTGTCCGAGGGCGTCGGCGGCGGGTCGTCGTCGATGCCGCACAAGCACAACCCGGTCCGGGCCACGATGATCGCCGCCGCCGCCCGCCAGGTGCCGCCGCTCGCAGCCATCCTGTACGGCTCGCTCGCCGCGGAGGACGAGCGCCCGTCCGGCGCCTGGCACGCCGAATGGCAGCCGTTGCGCGAGGCCCTGCGCCTGGTGGCGGGCGCCGCCCGCGACGCCGCCGAGCTGATCACGGACCTGCGCGTGCACCCGGACCGCATGCGCGCCAACCTGTCCGTCCCCGGCGACGCCGGCCCCGCCCCGGCCCTCGTGGACCGCGCCCTCGACCGCCGCCAGGACACCGACCGGGCCCTCGACCGCCGCCAGGACGCGGACCGTCCCCTCGATCACCACCAGGACGCGGACCGCGCCCTCGGCCATCACCAAGACAAGGCACCGCACTGATGCTGCTGCACTACCGGCTGGACGGCCCCGAGCAGGGGCAGCCGCTCATCCTCGCCCCCTCACTCGGCACCTCCACCCGCCTGTGGGACCCCCAGATCCCCGCCCTGGCCCGCACGTTCAGGGTGCTCAGGTTCGACCTGCCCGGCCACGGCCACTCGCCCACGCTCCGGGCGAGCACCCTGGACGACCTGGCCGCCCTGGTCCTGGACGTGGCGAACGCCGAGGGCATGGACACCTTCCACTACGCGGGCGTCTCGATCGGCGGAGCCATCGGCGCCACGCTGGCGGCCCGCCACCCCGGACGGCTGCGTTCCCTGGCCATGATCTGCTCCAGCGCCAGGTTCGGCGACCCGGAGGCGTGGCACGAGAGGGCGAAGCTGGTCCGCGAGCAGGGCACCGCGCCGCTGCTGGAGGCCACCGCCCGCCGCTGGTTCGCGCAGACCCCCGACCAGGCGCTGCTGGACGACCTGGCCGCCACCGACCCGGCCGGGTACGCCGCCTGCTGCGACGCCCTGGCGGCCTACGACCTGCGCGCCGGCCTCGCGAACATCACCGTCCCCACCCTGGTCGTGGCCGGACGTGAGGACCCGGCGACACCTCCGGCCCACGCCAGGGAGCTGGCCGACGGCATCCCGGGCGCCACGCTCGTCGAGCTGCCCGGCGCCGCGCACCTGGCCCCCGCCGACCAGCCGGAGCGCGTCACCCAGGCCCTGCTGGCCCACCTGCCGGCCCTGCCCGGCATGCAGGTGCGGCGCGAGGTGCTCGGCGACGCCCACGTGGACCGCGCCGTGGCCCGTACCACGCCCTTCACCAGGGACTTCCAGGACCTCATCACGCGCTACGCCTGGGGCGAGATCTGGACCCGTCCCGGCCTCGACCGCCGCACCCGCAGCTGCATCACGCTCACCGCGCTCGTCGCCCGCGGGCACCTCGACGAGCTGGCCATGCACGTACGCGCCGCGCTCCGCAACGGGCTCACCCCGGACGAGATCGGCGAGGTCCTGCTGCAGAGCGCCGTCTACTGCGGGGTCCCCGCGGCCAACGCCGCGTTCGCCGTGGCCCAGCGCGTCCTCACCGAGGAGAACCACTCGTGACCATCACCCGCGGCGCGGACCTGTAGCACTCGGAGGCGTCCGGGGCGCTGTGCGCGGGGCGGTCCGGCGGGCGCTGGAGGCGTTCACCAACATCCGCTGGATCACGCTCGCCACCCAGCAGGCGCACCATCCCTTCTGAGCGCCGTCGCCGTACAGCTGGCGGGCCAGCCTATGATGAGCCAATGACCTCGCCCCCCGCCACCACCGAACGCCAGCGGGACGCCGACCGTACCAAAGCGGAGATCCTCGAGGTCGCCCAGCGCGAGTTCGCCCGCTACGGCTACGCGGGGGCGCGCGTGGACGAGATCGCGGCCCGCATGCGCACGACCAAGCGCATGATCTACTACTACTTCGGCAGCAAGGAGCGGCTCTACATCGCCGTGCTGGAGAAGGCGTACGCCGAGGTGCGCGAGGTCGAGCGGACGGTCGACGTCGAGCACCTCGCGCCGGTCGAGGCCATCCGCACGCTGGCCGAGCTGACCTTCGACCACCACGACGCGCACCGCGAGTTCATCCAGCTCGTCGCGATCGAGAACATCCACCAGGCCGAGCACATCCGCAAGTCCGAGGTCCTGGGCAATCTCGGCACGCCGGTGCTCGACCTGATCTCCCGCATCCTCGACGCGGGGCAGGAGTCGGGCGACTTCGTCACCGAGGCCGACGCCATCGACGTGCACATGATGATCAGCGCGTTCTGCTTCTTCCGGGTGGCGAACCAGCACACGTTCGGGGCGTTGTTCGGGCGCGACATGACCGCGGCCGAGCACCGGGACCGGCAGCGGCGGATGGTCGGGGAGATGATCGTCGGATACCTGTGCGGCAGGGGCGCGCCCCGCCCCTAGCCTGCCCTTCCGATCAGGCGCTTGCCCAGCCGCTGGCCCGGCAGCTCGATCAGGCGGTAGGTCAGGGCGCTGAGCGGGATCAGGGCGAGGAAGAACAGCGGCAGGTCCGGCAGCACGTGCAGCAGGATCGGGTGCAGCAGGTAGACGGAGAAGCTGATCAGCCCGAGCCACGGCAGCCAGCGCGGGAACGACCGGCCGCGCAGCGCGTACGCCAGCCCGAACGCCGCGAACGCCAGCACGATCGCCGGCGCCCAGGCGGCATCGTCCTTGGCCGGGATCCCGCAGCCCAGCACGACCGCCAGCGTGACCCACGCGGCCCGCCACGAGATCGTCCCCTGCTCGGCCCGGTACACCGCCGTCCCGGCGAACATCGTGGCCAGGATGATCATCCCCTGCCAGGTGCCGCCCCGGCTGCCCAGCACCACCAGCGCCAGGCCGAGCAGCCCGCCCGCGATCGCCGCCACCGTGCGCGCCCTCTCGGACGCCAGCACGCTCACCGCGATCGCCGCGACCACCGCCAGCCCGAGCAGCGCGGCGACCAGGTCGGCCCGGCCGCCGATCGTCGCCTTGGGCAGCAGCAGGCCCAGCGGCACGGCCGCCGGCGCCAGGCTGAGCGCGATGCCCGCCGACCTGTGCGCCTGCCGCACCGCGAACAGGGCCACGCTCATCAGGTAGAACGCCATCTCGTACGAGAGCGTCCAGGTCACGTTGATCAGCGCGGGGAGGTTGAGCAGCTCCTGGAGCATCGTCACGTTCCCGAGCGCGACCACCGGCCACGGGCGCTCGCCGAGCCCCGGCGGTAAGGGCAGCACGCCTGCCGCGGCGAGGAGCAGCGCCAGGCAGCAGGCGGTCATGAGCAGCGGGAGGAGGCGGAAGGCGCGGCCGGCCCAGAAGGCGCGCAGGTCGCCGCGCCGTTCCAGGGAGGCGGGGATGATGTAGCCGCTGACCAGGAAGAACACGAACACGCCCCACGAGCCGAGATCGATGCGGCGATCGACCTCGGCCCAGACGCCCGGGATGAACGTCCAGCCGGCGTGGTGCATGGTGACGGCCAGCGCTGCCGGTCCCCGCAGGGCGTCCAGCCAGGCCAGCCGGGCGGGGGCCGGGAACATCTGCCGCAGTCTAGGCCATAAGGGACAAAAGCCAATTCGGCCCGGCCCAACCCGAACGGCACCCGCTCACCTGCCCGCCTCGACGCCTGCCCACCCGCCCGCCCGGCCCGCTCGCCTGCCCGCCCCGCCGCCTGCCTGCCCTGACGCCTGCCTGCCCACCCGCCCGGCCGGCGCGCGTCCGTTGGAGGGGTGAGGTGGGTCAGGTGCCGGCGCAGGACGGGCGGAGGCGGGTGAAGGCCGCGTCGACGAGTCGCATGTGGTCGCCGTCCGAGCCCGTCCGGAGCCACTCGCGGGAGGCGCAGTCGACGGCGGCGCCCGCGGCGGCGGTCAGGAGATCGACGGTGAAGGGGTCCAGGCCGGTGCGGGCCGCCAGGGACTCGGCGATGCGCGAGCGTACCTCCTCGCGCTTGTGCTGGAAGCGGGCCCGCAGCGAGGGCGTGCGCTCGATCAGCCGCAGCGTGGCCCGGCTCTCGGCGTCGATGCGCGCGACCCACTCCCGCAGCACCGCGTGCAGCGAGTCCCAGGGGCGCTCGTCCGCCGGCCGGGCGGCGAGCTGCTCGGCGATGTCGTCGCCCATCACCTGGACGCCGCCGAACACGGCGTCCTCCTTCGCCGGGAAGTAACGGAAGAAGCTGCGCTTGGACACCCCGGCGGCGCGGGCGATGTCGTCGACCGTGACCTCGTCGAAGCCCCGCTCCGTGAACAGCTCCAGCGCCACCGCGGCGAGCTCGGCCTGTACGGCCCGCCGCGCCCGCTCTCTCAACCCAGCCATGCGTCCGAGTGTATCGCTAGGCATATAGTGTCGTTCATGGCATCGAATGACATGAATGGCAGAGTGGCGCTCATCACCGGCAGCACGGGCGGGATCGGCATGGAGACCGCCCGCGGCCTGGCCAGGCGCGGAGCCTCGGTGATCCTCGTCGGGCTCGACCCGGCGCGGGGCCTGCGGGCCGCGCGGGACGTCAGGAGCAGCGCCGGGCACGACCGGGTCCACGCCGTCTCCGCCGACGTCACGCGGCTCGACGGCCTGCGCCGCCTGGCCTCGGCGGTCGGCGAGCGCCACGACCGGCTCGACGTGCTGGTCAACAACGTCGGCGTGAACCTGCCCGCCCGCGAGCTGACCGCCGACGGCGTGGAGAAGATGTTCGCCGCGCACGTGCTGGCCCCGTTCACGCTCACCCACCTCCTCCTGCCGCTGCTGCGACGCGCCCCCGCCGCCCGCGTGGTCAACCTCACCGGCGGCATCCCCGGCGGCCCCATCGACCGCGGCGACCTCCAGGGCGAACGCCGCTACATCGGGTGGACGTTCAGCCACTACAACCACACCAAGACCATGACGATGGCGATGACCCACCGCCTGGCCGAGCGGCTGCGCGGCTCCGGCGTGACGGCGAACGTGGTCTACCCGGGGCACGGCTACACGCCGATGAACCGGTCCACACCGATCAGGGCGTTCCCGATCGTCTACCGGCCGATCGCGCCGGTGGTGCTGAAGGTCGTCGCGCCGCTGTTCCTGGCCGATCTCACCAGGTCCGCCCGGTCCAGCGTGTACGCGGCCACGAGCGCCGAGCTGGAAGGCGTGAGCGGCGCGTACGTCGACGACAAGTGCCGCAGGAAGCCGCTGCCCGCCTCGGCGCTCGACCCCGGCAACCAGGAGGCGGTCTGGGAGCTGTGCGTCAGGCTGAGCGCGCCCGTGCTGCAGGCGGCGGGAGAGTCGTCCTCGGCCTGACGCGCCGGCAGGACCTCCGCCAGGAGGGCCGGCGCCGCGCGGTACCCGCCGGCCGCCCGCCCGTAGCCCGGCGCATCACCAATCCGGTATCGGTTCAGAGCCTCTTTAATCTATCTTTACCGTGACCATGCGTCACGAAGGAGATGTTCTGTGAAGAGGCTTCTCGAAGGAACCGCCATGCGCACGGGTGTCGTGGCCGCGGTCGCGCTGGCGGGCGGGCTGCTGACCTCGTGCCCGGCCGGCGCCACCACCGTGACCGGTGGCAGCGTCGCCACGACGGTGACGCTCACGGCCGACTCGGCCGCGCTGGCCCGCCCGCGCAACGGCACGATCCTCTACGACCGCATCAGCGGCGGCCAGGGGAGGCTGAAGATCAAGAACGGCCTCTCGCAGGACGGCGTCGTCGCCCTGGTCAGGGGCAAGACCAAGGCGATCAGCATCTACGTGCGCGCCAAGTCCACGGCCACCATCAACGACGTCAGGGACGGCACGTACCGGATCTACTTCACCACCGGCACCCGCTTCAGCAAGTCGAAGGGCAGGTTCACGCGGAACGCCGTCTACCAGTGCTTCAACGAGAAGCTGACGTACCGGACCACCGCCACCCGGATCCCCGGCTGGTCGCTGACCCTCAACCCGGTCAGGGGCGGCAACGCCAGGACGACCTCGGTCAACCCGAAGGACTTCCCGGCCTGATCCGCTGAGGCGCCCCGGCCGGGCGGCTCCGCGCGGTCGCGGTCCTGCATCACCGTCGGCGACGGCGTCCGCGACGCCGTCGCCGCCGCGGGGCACCAGCCGGCGTTCATCGCCACGCCGCCCAGCGCGCGGCTCAGGCCCGGCGGGATGTCGCGGCGGAGGCTGCGGGGCGGGCCGGTCGTGCGGCCTGATGGCCGGTCCGGCTTGACGGACGATCTTAGATGCACCAGATTGTTCGCGTCTTTCCGGACCGTTCCCAAGGAAACCAATGAAGCGAACCATCGTCGGTGTCGCCGTGGTCGCGGGCATGGCGCAGCTCACCGCCGTGCCGGCGCAGGCCGCCTCCGCCTCCGACCCGGTCAAGGCGCTCCAGGCCGAGTTAGCGCCCGGCAGAGCCGTCAACCTGCGGGCGACCGCCAAGATCACCTACCCGGGCGGCCGGGTCGTCACCTCCACCGTGGACGGCACGGTCGGGCTCGGCTCGCGCGGCCCGGTGGCCTCCGACCTGGGCCAGACCGTCCAGTACAGCGACAAGCTGCTGCGCGAGATGAAAAGGACCAGCCCCAAGGAGACCGAGGGCCTGCAGGCGGGCCCCGTCCGGCTGATCTCCTCGGGCAGCGTGAGCTACGTCTCCGGCCCGGTGGTCGAGCAGGCGCTGATGATCGCGGACGCGAGCCACGTGCGCTACGGCGGCGTCAAGCAGCCGCCGAGCAACCTGCTCGTCGAGGTCCTCGACCCGGCCACGCTCAAGGCCCTCGTGGCCGCCCGTACCTCCTGGAAGGACGGGATACTGAAGGGCGCCATCAAGCCCGCCAAGCTCGCCGCCGCCTCCGCCCCGTTCGCCTCGCGGTACGGCACGCGGTTCAAGAGCGGCAAGATCTCCTACGCGCTGTACTTCGGTGAGAAGGGCCTGGTGCGGCGGGTCGCGGTCAAGGCGACCCTGCCCGTGTCCAAGACCACGGTCCAGGTCGAGTCGGACACCCGCTTCACCGACTGGGGCCGCGAGGTCACCGTGAACCTGCCGCTGCGGGGCGACGTGATCGACCGCGCGGAGGTCAAGGACCAGGTGCCCGCCGGCGTTCCCGGGATCTGGAACTAGCCGCCCAGCACGGCATCCCGCGCCGGCCTGATTAATCGGTGGCAGGCCGGCGCGACGCCCTCCTACACTGGGCCCCATGTCTACGCCCCGGACCTCTTAGCCAGGACACCAGCTTCCACGCCACCCTTGTGTCCTTGAGCTGTTCCGGAGCGTATTTCCATGCTTACCTTCCGTGGTGTCGAGCTGCGTGCCGGCGCCCGTCTCCTGATGTCCGGCGTCACCGCCCACGTCGCCCCCGGCGACCGCGTCGGCCTGGTCGGCCGTAACGGCGCCGGCAAGACCACCCTCATGAAGGCCCTCGCCGGCGGGCTCCAGCCCGCCGCCGGCGACATCGTGCGCAGCGGCCCCGTCGGCTACCTGCCGCAGGACCCGTCCGCCGCCGACCCCGGCCTCTCCGTCCTCGACCGCGTCCTGTCCGCCCGCGGCCTGGACCGGGCGCTGCGCGACCTGCGGGCCGCGGAGACGGCGCTCGCCGAGTCGGGTGACGAGCGGTCGATGAACCGCTACGCCAGGGCCGAGGCCGAGTTCCAGGCCCGCGGCGGGTACGCGGCCGAGGCGGAGGCCGCCCGCGTCGCCGCCGGGCTCGGCCTGCCCGACCGGGCGCTCGACCAGCCGCTCGGCACCCTGTCCGGCGGGCAGCGGCGGCGCGTCGAGCTGGCCAGGGTGCTGTTCGCCGAGCCGGGCGTCATGCTGCTCGACGAGCCGACCAACCACCTGGACGGCGACTCCGTCGCCTGGCTGCGCTCGTTCCTGCTCGGGTACTCCGGCGGCCTCGTCGTGATCAGCCATGACACCGAGCTGCTCGCGGACGTGGTCAACCGCGTCTGGCACGTGGCGGACGGCACGCTGGAGGTGCACAACACCGGCTGGCGCACCTACCTGGCCGACCGCGAGTCCGACGACCGGCGCAGGGCCCGGCTGCGCGCCGCCGCAGAGCGCAAGGCCGCCGCGCTGCACGCCCAGGCCGACCGCATGCGCTCCAGGTCCGCCACCGCCGTCCGCGCCCGGGACATGGCCCGGCGGGCCGACCGCATGCTCGCCGAGACCCGCCCGGTCCGCCGCGCGGGCAAGGTGGCGCGCATCCGGCTGCCCGAGCCGGCGCCCAGCGGGCGCACGCCGCTCGGCGCGATCAGCCTGACCAAGTCGTACGGCAGCCTGCCCGTGCTGACCGGCGTGGACCTGGCCATCGACCGGGGCAGCAGGCTCGTGGTGCTCGGGCTCAACGGCGCGGGCAAGACCACGCTGCTGCGGCTGCTGGCCGGGCACGAGCGGCCCGACTCGGGGCGTGTCGTGGCCGGGCACGGGCTGCGGCTCGGCTACTTCGCCCAGGAGCACGACACCCTCGACCCGGCCACCACCGTCGGCGGCCACCTGGCCTCAGCCGCCCCGCAGCTCACCGACGGCGAGGCCAGGGCGGTGCTCGGGTCGTTCCTGTTCGGCGGGGACGACGTGGACAAACCGGTTGCCGTGCTGTCGGGTGGGGAGAAGACCAGGCTGGCGCTGGCCGGGCTGGTCAGCTCCCGGGCCAACGTGCTGCTGCTCGACGAGCCGACCAACAACCTCGACCCCGCCTCCAAGGCGGAGGTGCTGGCGGCCGTGGAGGCGTACCAGGGGGCGATGGTCATGGTCACGCACGATCAGGAGGCCGTGGAGGCGCTGCGGCCCGAGCGGGTGCTGCTGCTGCCCGACGGGGCCGAGGACCTGTGGCACGACGGCTACGCCGACCTGGTCACCCTCGCCTGAGCGGGCTCGCCGGCGGCGCCTACTTCACGGCGCCGCCGGTGATGCCGGAGATGATCCTGCGCTGCGCGACGGCGAAGACGACCAGCAGCGGCAGGCTCATCAGGATGATGTAGGCGAAGATCAGGTGCCAGTTGTTGAGGTACAGCCCGGCGTTGGCCACCTGGAACAGGTTCAGCGGCAACGTGTCCAGCCGCCCGCCGACCACGAAGAACGCGTAGAAGACGTCGTTCCAGACGTACAGGCAGATGAGGATGGTCGCGGTGGCCAGCACCGGCCGCAGCAGCGGCAGGATCACCGAGAAGAACACCCGCACGGGCCCGGCGCCGTCCATGCGGGCCGCCTCCTCCAGCGACAGCGGCACCGTACGCACGAAGCCCGTCACGAAGAAGATCACCGTGGACAGGTAGATGCCGACGTAGACCCCGATCATGCCGGCGGGGCTGCCCGCCAGGCCGAGCTGCCGCAGCAGGAGCACGATGGTGACCACGGCGGGCGGCAGCACGATCCCGCTGATGGCCAGCGCGTACAGCACCGCGTTCAGCCGCGACGCGCGGCGGGCCAGGATCCACGACGCCATCGAGCCGAACGTGAGCACCAGCACCACCGACGGCGCGACCACCAGCAGGCTGCCCAGGAACGCCATGGGCACCTCGCCCTGCTGCCACACCTGCGCCAGGTTCTCCCACAACCGCCAGTCGGCGGGCGGCGACAGGTTCGGCGACAGGGCCTCGCCCTGCGACTTGGCGGCCGTGACGACGACCAGCCACAACGGCACCCCCATGACGGGGACGACCAGCGCGACCACCGCGAACGGGCGCAGCCGGGCGGCCAGACCCCGCGCCACCGGGGACGGGGCACGGCGGCGGGCGATGGAACCGAAGGCGGGGACCGTCACAGGATCTCCTCCCTTCTGCGCAGCACGCGGATGACGGGGAAGGCCAGCAGCGCGACCATGAGGAACAACACCAGGCTCATGGCCGTGGCCTGGGCGAACAGGCCCTGGCCGAAGGTGCGGTAGATGAAGATGTTCAGGATCTCGGTGCTGCGGGCGGGGCCGCCGCCGGTCAGCGCCTGCACGATGTCGAAGCCGTTCATCGAGCCGAGCAGCGCCGTGGCCACGTTGAAGGTGACGGCCGGGGCCAGCAGCGGGAACCGGATCGCCCAGAACGCCTGCCACGGCGTGGCGCCGTCGATGCGGGCGGCCTCGGTCACGTCCTCGGGGACCGTCTTGAGCCCCGCCAGGTAGATGAGCATCGACAGGCCCATCCACTTCCAGGCGTGGATGACCGCGGCCAGCACCAGCGTCCACGTCGTGCTGCCCAGCCAGGCGACGTCCACCTGCTGCCCGGTCAGTGCCGAGAGCAGGTCGTTGAGGCTGCCGTCCGGCTTGAGCAGGGCCTGGAAGACGTAGCCGACGGCCAGCGCCGACATCAGCACCGGGACGAGGAAGGCCAGGCGGGCGGCGCGGTTGAGCCAGGTGTCCTTCTCCAGCAGCACGGCCAGGCCGAAGCCGAACAGGTTCTGGAACAGCGCCACCAGCGCGGCGTAGATCACCGTGATGCGCAGCGCGCTGAAGAGCGTGCCGTCCGACAGCAGGTTGGCGAAGTTGTCGAAGCCCGCGGGACGGATCTCGCTCTTGAAGCTGGACCAGTCGGTGAAGGCGTAGACGAAGTTGAACACGGTCGGCAGGAAGAAGAAGACGAACAGGATCGCGAACGCCGGCAGGAGGAACCACATGGGGTGCGTCCGGCCGCGCGCGACGGTGCTTGCCGGCTTGGCCGCCGGCGCCCGCCGGGCGGCTCTGCCGGGGCGGGCGAGCGTCTGCTGCACGGGTGACTCCTCGGCGTCAGAAGCCGGTGGCGCCGGCGGCCTTGGCGAGCTGGGCGAACTGCTTCTGCGTGGCTGCCGCCACCTGCTCGGGGGTCAGGCTGCCGGTGATCATGTCGGCCAGGTTCAGGTACAGGTCGGGGTTGGCCACGGCCAGCGCCTGCATCGACCCGACCGACCCGCCGAGAGAGGCGTGCACGTCCTTCAGCGCCTGCGGCACGCCGTCCGGGGCCGGCACGTCCGTACGCAGCGACACGGTCTTGCGGTCGGCCACGAAACCGGCGTAACCCGGTCCCATCCAGTACGCCAGGAGCTGCCGCGCGGCCTGCTCCCGCTTGGCGTCGCCGGTGCGGAAGGCCACCAGCGCGTTCGACTGGTCGGGGATGAACGTGCCCACGTTCCCCGACGGCGAGATCGGGAAGAAGCCGATCTTCTCGTCCAGCTCGGCGGTGTCCGCCTTGGCCTGGAGCTGGCCGAAGAACGAGTTCACCTGCATCACCATGGCCGCCTTGCCGGACAGCAGCGCCTCGCCCTGGTCCTCGAACCTCGCGGTCTTGATGTCGGCGTTGAACAGCCCCTCGTCGATCAGCGCCCGGTACTTCTTGATCGCGTCCAGGATCGTCCTGTCCTCGAACGTCTCCTTGCCCGTGTTGACCCGCTCCCACAGGCCGTCCTTGGCGGCGTCGGCGAGCTGGACCTGCACCCACCACTGGGTGGCCCACTTGTCGCCGGCCATCTCGAAGAACGGGGTGACCCCCTTGCCCTTGAGCGCGCGCGCCACCTCGACCAGCTCGTCGAAGTTCTTCGGCGGCTGCTTGACGTGCTGCTTGTTGTAGTAGACGCCCTGGACCGCCGGGCTCGTGACGAGCGCGGCGTAGCGGGTGCCGTCCAGCAGGCCCGTGATGTCGCGCAGCTCGGGGGAGAGCGTGGACAGCCAGGGGGCGCCGTCGAGCGGCTGGAGGTTGGCGCGGGCGTTGAGCGCGGTGAGCATGGACGCCGTCGGCTGCCAGAACGCCAGGTCGGGCTTGTCCCCGGTCGCCACCTTGGTCTGCACGCCCTGCTCGTACGGGTCGGGGATGGTGACGACCTCCACCTTGGCCCCGGTCGCCTGGGTGAAGGCGTCGGTCACGGCCTTGGGCACGGTGTTGCTGTTCTGGGCGGCCCAGATGGTGAGCGTCACCCCGTCCAGGCGGGCGGTCGGCGAGGGCCAGGCGGCCGGCGAGCCGCCGGTGGCGGGGGCCGCGGCGGGACCCGCCGAGGGGTCGCTGCAGGCCGTGACGGCCAGGACGAGGGCCGACGCGGCGGCGACACGCTGTGCGAGCTTCACGGTTCGGCTTCCTTCGGTTCGGAGGGGGTGTTCGGAGGGGCGTGGGGGAGGGGGCGTTCAGAGAGGGCGTTCAGAGAAGGCGTTCAGAGAAGGCGTTCAGAGAGGGCGTTGAGAAGGGGCGTTGAGAAGGGGCGTTCAGAGGGGGCGGAGGTGCAGGATGCGGGCGGTGGGCGCGGGGACGGTGGCGGTGACGGTGAGCTCGGCGGCCCGCGGGTCCCAGGAGCAGGCCCAGCCGTCCGCCGCCGGGTAGGCGATCTCGGCGGTGAGATGGCGTCCGGCCAGGTGGGGCAGGTGCAGCACGGTGGCCGCCGGGGCTCCGGGACGGCGCCAGATGCCCAGGTGGGTCACGTCCTCGGTGCGCAGGCCGAGGGCGAGCCAGGGGTCGTCCCAGCCGGGCAGGCCGAGCGGCCAGCACGGGGTGGCGCGCAGCAGGTCGGCGCGCAGGCTCTGGTGCAGCCGCACGCCCCGCTCGACCGACTCGAACTGCTCCGGCGTCATCCGGTGCAGGTTGCCCGACAGGTAGAGGCGGCCGAGGATGCCGGTGACCATGGTGAAGGCGATCTCCTCGCCGGTCATGTCAGGCTGGGGGTAGGCCCAGTTGGCGGCCTGCTCGGGCAGCATCGACAGCGGCGCGGCGACCGCGATCGGCGGGTAGCGCAGGAAGTCCTGCTGGTCGCTGGTGGACTGCAACTGCAGGCGCGAGAGCATCGCGTAGTCCATGCGCATCGCGCCCGAGCCGCAGTTCTCCAGCACCAGGTGGGGATGGCGGTCCAGCACGCCCTCCAGCCAGGCCAGGTGGGCCCGGTTGTGGGCGAGCAGTCCCGCGCCGACGCTGGTGGCGTCCCTGTCGGTGCCGGCGCCCGGGTCGATGTTGTAGTCGAGCTTGAAGTAGCCGACACCCAGCTCCTCGACCAGGCGGTCCACCACCTGGTCCAGGTGCGCGACCGCGGCGGGGTGGCGCAGGTCGAGGTGGTGGCGGCCGTGCTCGGCCAGCCGCACGCCGCCGCGCTGCAGGAACGCCTCCGCGGGCAGCTTGCCGGCCATCGGGCTGCGCACGCCGATCACCTCGGGCTCCAGCCACAGGCCGGGTGTCATGCCGTGGCCGGCGATGCGGGCCAGGACCTCCTCCAGGCCGCGGGGGAAGCGGGTCTGGGAGGGCTGCCACTCGCCGACGCTGTCCCACCAGTCGCCGCCGTCGTCGTACCAGCCGGCGTCCACGCAGAACACCTGCGCGCCCGCCGCGGCGGCGGCGTCGATCAGGGGAAGGAGCTTGTCCGTCGTGGGGTCGCCCATCAGCGTGTTCATGTAGTCGTTGAACACGACGGGGAGCGCGGCCCGGTCGGGGTGCGGGCGCACCAGCGCGCGGCGATAGGCCGTCAGCGCCGCCGCCGCTCCCTCCACCCCGTCGCCGGAGGCGGCGATCGCGACCGGCACGGTGGTGAACGACTCGCCCGGGGCGAGCAGCTCGCTCCACTGGTGGTCGAGGTCGGTCGGGCCGGACAGGGCGACGTACGCGCCGTCCAGCCGCTCGCCCGTCTCCCAGCGCCACGGGCCGTTGTGCTCGATCTGCCACAGCCACGTACGGCCGGTGCCGCGGTCGGTCAGGCCGCCCATGGGCACGTGCCGGCCGCTCGACCAGGTGCCCTGGCTGGTCAGGGCGAACGTGCCCTTGCCGTGCTGGCCGTGCTCGGGCAGGCCGAGGCCGGGGACGTGCTCGGTGAGCGGGCGCCTGGTCCAGCGGTTCTCGCCGAGCCACTCGCTGTCGGCGTACAGGACGTCGAGGCCGTTCATCCCGCTCGCGGGGAAGACCGCGGCGAACGAGGTGACCGCCAGCAGGGGCACCGGGCCCTGGCCGGTGTTGGTCACCCGGACCCGCGCCTGCACCGCGGGCACGCCGTCGGGTGAACGCATGATCAGCTCGGCGGCCAGGCCCGAGACCTCGTCCCGCATCCGGATCCGCAGCTCGTGCCAGCCGCCGTCGCTCGACTGCTCGGCGCCCGCGTACCGCAGCCGGCAGCCCACCGACGTCTCCGAGAGCCGCTGGGACGCCCTGGCCCGGCCCTCGCCGGGCACCAGCACCTCCACCAGCGGCTGGGACGCGCGGGCCGCCGTGGCGGGTGGCGCTCCGGCCGACAGCTCGCGCAGCGCGACCGGGCGATCCGGGTGGATCTCCACGACGGCGGTGAGGCCGGTGTGCCCCCAGCGCACGGTCTCGACGACGTCAGCAGGCATCAATGAACTCGCTTTCCCGAGGCATGTGACCGGTCACATGCTTGAGCCTCAGTGTGAGCGGTCACATGCCGGCGGGGGAACCCTCTTTGCTGGATCGTTACACGCGCGTTTCAGGAGATCGCGTGCCTGCCGCGCCCCTGCTGAGCGAGGGCCGGCCCCGGGCGGAACACCGCCTGCCGCGCAGCCGGATCAGCGGCGCTGGGGCGGCGGGGCGGTGGACTCGCGCAGCACGAGCGCCGGCGGGGTGAGCGCGGGCTCCGGCTGCGGGCCGCCGGTCAGCTCGGCCACCGCCGCGTGGAAGCAGGCCCGGCCCAGGCCCGCGAAGTCCATGCGCACGGTGGTCAGCGCCGGCGTCCAGTACGCCGACCCCGGGATGTCGTCGAAGCCCACGATGCTGACGTCACCCGGCACGTCCTTGCCCGCGTCGTACAGAGCCCTGCGCACCCCCTGGGCGATGTCGTCGTTGCCGCACAGGATCGCGGTGACGTCCGGCGAGGCGGCCAGCCGCTGCCCGGCCGCGTACGCCGAGCGGATGTCCCACCCGCACCCGATCAGCTCGGGGATCCCGGCCCCCGCCGCCCGCAACGCGTCCCGCCACCCGGCCAGCCGCCCGCCGGGCACGGCGCCCTCCCCCTCGGACGGGATGGCGACGTGGTGGACGGTGCGATGGCCGAGGTCCAGCAGGTGCTGGGTGGCGTCGGCGGCGGCGCGGCGCTCGTCGAGCGCGATGGCGACGCGCCCCCGGTCGGGCGCGGCCGGCTCGGCGGCGGCCACGGCCGGGACGTGCTCGGGCAGCGCCTCCAGGACCGCGACGCCGAGCGGGTCGAACGCGATCACCACCACCCCGCCCGCGCTGGCGTCGGCGACGTGGTCGACGGTCTGCTTCACCTCGGCGGGCTCGGCCGACTCCACGACCCTGATGCCCATGGCCATGCCCTCGGCCCTGGCGGCCTCCTCCAGGCCCTGCAGCGTGGCCGCGTAGCCGTACAGGATGGTGTTGGAGGTGACCACGGTGATGCCGCGGGCGCGGCCCAGGCTCAGGGCGCGCGCCGTCCGGCTGGGGCGGAAGCCGAGGCTCTCGATCGCCGCCAGCACCGCCGTGCGGGTCTCCGGCCGCACGCGCGGCGACTCGTTCAGCACGCGCGAGACGGTCTGGTACGACACTCCCGCGGCGGCGGCGACATCCCGGATGCTGGGGGCGGCTGCGCCGCGAGCGGCGGTGCGGGGCGCGCGTCGAGGAGTCGGAGTCACGATCACATCGTAGGGCGGGCGGCGGGCCGCGCCGGTCCTCACCGGCCGGCTACGCCCGTCGGCGAGCTGCGGGCCGGCGCCGCGTACGTGCTCGCTAGCGGGCCGCCCGGGCGCGCAGCTCCGGTTTGCGGATCTTGCCGGAGCCGGTGCGCGGCAGATCGTCCACCACGTCGAAGTAGCGGGGGATCTTGTACTTGGCCAGCCGGTCGAGCAGGAAGCCGCGCAGCCCGTCGGCGGTGACGCGCGCGCCGGGCCGGGGGATGACGAAGGCGTGCCCGACCTCGCCCCAGGTGCCGTCCGGCACGCCGACCACGGCCGCCTCCGCCACGCCGGGATGCTCGGCCAGCACACCCTCGACCTCGGCCGGGTACACGTTCTCGCCGCCGGAGATGAACATGTCCTTGGCCCGGTCCACGATGTGGAGGTGGCCGTCGTCGTCCCGGGTGGCGATGTCGCCGGAGCGGAACCAGCCGCCGTCGGCGAACGCGGCCCGGGTGGCGGAGGGGTTGTTCCAGTAGCCGGGGGTGACGTTCGGACCCTGGACGAGGACCTCGCCCGGCTCGCCGGGAGCGGTGTCGGTGAGGTCGGGGCGGACCACGCGCACGTTGGCGAAGAAGACCGGCACGCCCGCCGAGCCGGCCTTGCGGGCGCTCTGGCTCGGCTCCAGGAACGTGGCGCCCGGAGCGGTCTCGGTGAGGCCGTACCCCTGGCAGAACACCAGCCCGCGCTCCTGGTACGTGCGGATCAGCGCCGGCGGCACGGGCGCGCCCCCGGCCATCAGCGTGCGCACCGAGGACAGGTCGGCGCCGGCCCAGCGCGGCGAGCGGGCGAGCGCCGCGAACATCGTGGTGACGCCGAACATCCAGGTGACGCGGTGCTCGGCGATGAGGTCGTAGCAGCGGTCCACGTCCCACGACGGCATGATCACCGAGCGGCCGCCCTTGAGGAACGTCGGCAGCAGCGTCTGGTTCAGCGCGGCCACGTGGAAGAGCGGGGCGCTGACCAGCGTCACCTCGTCGCTGCGCAGGTCCACGCCGACGAGCATGTTGTAGCAGTTCCAGACCAGGTTGCCGTGGGTGAGGACGGCGCCCTTGGGCCGCCCGGTGGTGCCGGAGGTGTAGAGGATCAGGGCCGGGTCGTCGAGGGTCACCGGCACGTCGATCGAGGCGTCCGGATCGCCCTGCGCGAGCCAGTCCTCGTACGCGTGCTCGCCCGGCCCGGGATCGGCGAGCGCCACCACGGTGGCGGGGGTGTCCCGGAGCGCGCGGACGGCGGCGGCGCACTCGGGGGCGTGGAAGAGGGCGGTCGCGCCCGAGTCCGCCAGCATGTACGCGATCTCGGGCGCGGCCAGGCGGAAGTTGAGCGGGACGAACACGGCGCCGAGCACGTGCGCGGCGAACAGGGTCTCGGCGAAGGCGACGTGGTTGGGGCCCAGGTAGGCGACCCGGTCCCCGGCTGCCACCCCGGCCCGCCGCAGCCGGGCGGCGAGCCGCGTCGTGCGCTCGTGGAAGCCGGCGAAGGTGACACGGCGCTCGCCGAGGACGAACGCCGTGCGGTCCGGGGTCATCAGGGCGCGGCGGGCGGGCCAGCCGCCCAGTCCGGCGTTGCGCATGGGGGTTGCTCCTAGCGGGAGACGCCGCTGTGGTCGGCGGCGGACACCAGGTCGGTACGGCTCGTCTCCCGCAGCGCCGCCGTGCACACCACGGTCAGCAGGCAGAACCCGGCGATGACGGCGGAGATCAGCCCGGTGCCGCCGCCCCCGGTCGTGGCCTGGATCTGGGCGAACAGCAGCGGGGCCAGCCCTGCGCCGAGGCCGGCGATCTGGTAGCCGAGCGAGGCGCCGGTGTAGCGGCTGCGGGTGGCGAACAACTCGGCGTACAGCGCGGCGAGCGGCCCGTACATCATGGGATGGATGATCGACTGCCCGAGCACGAGCGCGAGCGTGAGCAGCCCGACGCTGCCGGAGTCGGCCAGCGGGAAGATCGCGAACGCGAACGCGGCGGCGGCCACCGCGCCGGCCAGCACGATCGGGCGGCGGCCCACCCGGTCCGACAGCGCGGACCAGCCGATGATGCCGAGGACCGCGAGCCCCGACGTCAGGGTGAGCCCGCTGAGCACCTGCTGCCTGGCGAACCCGGCCTGCACCCCGTACGAGACGAGGAACGTGGTCAGCGTGCCCTGCAGCACGAACGGCGACAGCCCGACCCCGATGCCGAGCAGCAACGCCCTGGGGTGGTGGCGCAGCACGTCCAGCAGCGGCGCCGAGCGCCGCGCCGGGCCCGACGACGCGGCCGAGGCGAAGACGGGCGTCTCCGCCACCCTGGCCCGCACGAACAGGCCGATCGCCAGCAGCACGATGCTCAGCAGGAACGGGATGCGCCAGCCCCAGCTCAGGAACGCCTGCTCGTCCATCATCGCGGCGCTGCCGTTGAGCGCCGCCGTGGACAGCAGCATGCCGAACGGCGCTCCGGCGTTGGTGAAGCTGGCCCACAGGCCGCGGCGGCCGGTCGCGTGCTCGGCCGACATGAGCACCGCGCCGCCCCACTCGCCGCCGACCGCGACGCCCTGCGCCACGCGCAGCAGCACGAGCGCGACGGGAGCGAGGGTGCCGATCTGCTCGTACGTCGGCAGCACGCCGATGAGGGTGCTGGCCACGCCCATGAGCGTCATGGTCAGCACCAGCATGCGCTTGCGGCCGAGCCGGTCGCCGAAGTGGCCGAAGATGACGCCGCCGAGCGGCCGCGCCAGGTAGCCGGTCGCGAACGTGCCGAGGCTGGCGACCGTGGCGGCCAGCGGGCTCAGGTCGGAGAAGAAGACCTTGCCGAACACCAGGGCGGAGGCGGTGGCGTAGAGGAGGAAGTCGTAGTACTCGATGACGCTGCCGAGGAAGCTGGAGGCCACGGCGCGGCGTAGCTGGGTGGGGTCGGACATGCGTGATCCCGTTCGTGGGGGGCGTGGCGGGAAGTCAGGCGTAGTGGCGGTAGATGGCGCGGGCGACGCAGGCGGGCTTGGGCTCGCCGTCGATCTCGATGGTGAAGTCCACGTGCATCTGGACGCCGTCGCCGGGCACGTCCTCGACCTCGGCGACCCGGCCGGCCAGGCGGATCCTGGCGCCGACCTTGACCGGGGCGGGGAAACGCACCTTGTCCAGGCCGTAGTTGATGCTCATCTTGACGCCCCTGATCTCCAGCAGCTCGGTGAAGAGCGGGATGACCAGGGCGAGCGTGAGGTAGCCGTGCGCGATCGTGCCGCCGAACGGGCCGGCCTTCGCCCTCTCCTGGTCGGTGTGGATCCACTGGTGGTCGTCGGTGGCGTCGGCGAAGGTGTTCACCCGGTCCTGGCCGATCTCCAGCCAGCCGGTGTGGCCGAGGTCCTTGCCGGCCAGGGCCTTGATCTCTGCCAGGCCGTCGGCGGTGGTGGTCATCCCTGGGTCTCCTTCGATGCGAGGCCGAGCAGGCGGGCGGCGTTGTCCTTGAGGATCTTGGGTCGGACCTCGGGCTTGATGTCGAGGGCGGCGAAGTCCCTGAGCCAGCGGTCCGGGGTGATGACGGGGTAGTCGGAGCCGAACAGCACCTTGTCCTTGAGCAGGGTGTTGGCGTAGCGGACGAGCTGGGGCGGGAAGTACTTGGGCGACCAGCCGGACAGGTCGATGTGCACGCCCGGTTTGTGGGTGGCGACGGCCAGGGCCTCGTCCTGCCAGGGGAACGACGGATGGGCCAGGATGATCTTCAGGTGGGGGAAGTCCACGGCCACGTCGTCGACCAGCATCGGGTTGGAGTGCCTGAGCCGCACCCCGGCCCCGCCGGGCACGCCCGCGCCGATGCCGGTCTGGCCGGTGTGGAACAGCGCGATCGCGCCCAGCTCCTCGATGACCTCGTACAGCGGGTAGGCGAGCCGGTCGTTCGGGTCGAAGCCCTGGATGCTGGGGTGGAACTTGAACCCGCGCACCCCGTGCTGCTCGACGAGCCGGCGGGCCTCGCGGGCGCCCGCCCGGCCCTTGTGCGGGTCGACGCTGGCGAACGGGATCAGCACGTCGGCGTGCGCGGCGCAGCTCTCGGCGATCTCCTCGTTGGAGATGCGCGGGTGACCGGTGGCGTGCTCGGCGTCCACGGTGAACACCACCGCCGCCATCCGCCGTTCCCGGTAGTAGGCGGCCATCTGGTCGATCGTCGGCCGCTCGTGCGAGCCGAAGTACTCCGCGGAGGCGCCGAACAGCTCGGGGCTGAGCGAGGTGTGGCCGTCCCTGGAGATCTCGGCGTGGGTGTGCACGTCGATGGCGGTGAGCTCGTCGAGGTTCATGGGGCCGGCACCTTGGGCGCGGGGATGCCGTACGTCTCGGGCTCGAAGTCGCCCCAGGCGGCCGCGATCGCGTCGGCGCTCCAGCCGCCGTCGGCGTAGGCCACCGCCTTCTCGGCCGGGTGCGACCAGAGGGCGAGCCTGTCGCCGCCGATCCCGATCGCCTGCCCGGTCACCTCCCCGGACGCGTCGGAGGCGAGGTAGACGATCAGCCCGGCCACGTCCTGGACCGTGCCCATGCCCTCGTCCCTGCGCAGCCAGGCGGGCAGCGGCGCGCCGGTGCGCTCGGCCTCCTCCAGGTGGGGGGCGAAGGCGGGGATGGTCTTGGTCATCTCGGTGGCGGCCACCGGCACCACCGCGTTGACCGTGATGTTCGCCCTGGCCAGCTCCATCGCCCAGGTGCGGGCCATGGCGACGATGCCGGCCTTGGCCGCGGCGTAGTTCGTCTGGCCGAAGTTGCCGCGCTGCCCGGCGGGGGAGGAGATGAGGATCAGCCGCCCGCCCTCGCCCTGCTCGCGCATCCTGGTGGCCGCCGCCCTGGCGCAGCTGAACGTGCCGCGCAGGTGGACGTCGATGACGGTGTCGAAGTCGTCGTCGGACATCTTCCACAACACCCGGTCGCGCAGCACGCCGGCGTTGGTCACCAGCACGTCCAGCCGGCCGAACTCCGCCACCGCCGTGGCCACCAGGCTCTCGGCCACCTCCGTGCCGCCGACCGCTCCGGGCGCGGCCACCGCCCGGCCGCCCGCCTCCCGGATCGCCGCGGCCGCCTCGCCGGCGGTTCCCGCGTCCACGTCGTTGACCACCACGGCCGCACCGGCTGCGGCCAGCGCCTCGGCGTACGCGAGGCCGAGCCCCCGGCCGGCGCCCGTGACCACAGCCACTTTCCCTGACAAATCCATACACGTCACCTCGTGTCTGCAAACGTGGGGCAAACTTGCGACCTGCGTCAAAGTTTTGCCCAATATCTCGAATCCGTCTACCCTCGGCTTGTGACTTTTCGCGAGGGAGACGACCTGCCTCACGCCCCGTCCACGCGCCCCCAGTCGCTGATGTTCAGCTTCCTCGGCGTCTACGTGCTGGGCCGCGACGTCGCGGTCTACTCCGGCAGCGTCATCGACGTGTTCGCCCGCCTCGGCGTGACGGAGGAGGCGGTGCGCTCGACGCTCACCCGCATGGTCAAGCGGGGGCTGCTGGCGCGGCACCGTTCGGGGCGCAAGACGTACTTCGGGCTCACCGCGCACGCCACGGCCGTCCTGGAGGACGGGCGGCGCCGCATGTGGGAGACCGGCGCGGTCAACCGCGGCTGGGACGGGGCCTGGACCCTGGTCGGCTTCTCGCTGCCCGACGACCGCCGCGCCACCCGCCACGACCTGCGCTCCCAGCTCATCTGGGCGGGGTTCGGGCTGCTGCAGAGCGGCATGTGGATCGCTCCCGGCGTCAAGGACGTCCGCGCCATCGTGGCCGGCCTCGGCCTGCGCGACCACGTCACCGTGCTGACCGCCAGCGCCGCCGAGCCGACGGAGTCGGCCGACCTCGTGCGCAAGGCGTTCGACACCGGGCAGATCGCCGCCCGCTACCACGCCTTCCTCGACCGCTGGGACACCCCCGACCCCCAGCCCGCGCTGCCCGACGACCTGGCGCGCCAGCTTCTGCTGCACACCGACTGGCTGCAACTCGTCCGCCAGGACCCGCACCTGCCCGCCGAGCACCTGCCGCCCGACTGGCCCGCCATCCGGGCCGAGCAGGTCACCCGCAGCCTCGCCCGCGCCTACGAGCAGCCCGCCCGCGAGCTGGCCGCCAAGGTCCTGGACGAGCTGCCACTGCGGGCCTGATCGCGTGCCGGAGGGCGTGAGCAGCGCGAACGTGGGCAGGGTGCGTCATGACCGCGCTTTCGAGCGATCCGCGACCTCTCAGGACGCCGACATGACACCACCAACCGGCCCGCACCCGCCGGACGGGCCCGCGCCGTACGGGGCCTCGGGTCCGCGCCCCACGTACGGGCCTTCCGGCCCGCGCTCATCGGACGCGCGTTCCTCGGCCGGTCCGCCGGGACCGCGCTCGCCGGACGGCGCCGCGCGCCCGCCCGACGGGCTGCCCGGCGACGGCGGCCCGTCCGCGGAGTCGGCCGCGGAGGTCGAGATCGGACGGGTCAAGGAACCCGCCCGGCTGCTGCGCGTGAGCACCATGGCGCGGTCGCTGCTCGACGAGGCCCGCGGGCTGACCCTGGACGAGCACGCCCGCGACACGTTGCAGCACATCCACACGCGGGTCGTCGAGGAGATCGGGGACTCCGTGGCGCCCGAGCTGCGCGACGAGCTGCGGCGGTTGCTGCCCGCCTCCTCCGAGACGCTCACCCAGTCCGAGATCCGGATCGCGCAGAGCCAGCTCGTCGGGTGGCTGGAAGGCGTCTTCCAAGGCATCAGGGTCGGGCTCACCCTCCAGCAGGCCGCCCGCCCCGACCTCCCCCGCCCGCCCGGCCCCGCACCCGGCCCGGGCGCCGGTCCCTACCTCTGACCGGCCTGATCCGGGCGGTCAGGGGGCGGTCAGGCGCAGGCGGAGCGGTGGGTGGCCTCGATGAGGGGCCTGACCCGGTCGTCACCGCCCTCGATGAGCTCGGTCATGCGGTTGGGCACGTAGGCGAAGCCGAGCTCGTGATCCGGGTCGGCGTAGGCGAAGACGCCCGTGACGCCCGGGTGGCCGAAGGCCGTGGGGGAGCAGTCGCCCGGCCACATCGGCCCGCCGGGGAGCAGGAAGCCCCGCCCGTACGAGGTGTGGCAGCGCAGCACCAGATCCATGCCGCACGCCTCGACGGTGCGGGCCCGGTCGGCGGTCTCCGGGCGTAGCAGGCGGATGCCGTCGACCTCGCCGACGAGGGCGGCGTACATGCGGGCGAGCCCCGAGGCGTTGCCCGCACCGCCGCAGGACGGGATCTCGGCCTGGGGCACGCCGGCGGCGGCCAGGGGGTTGCCCGCCAGCGAGATGCTGCCGAACGTCGAGCGGTGGAACAGGGACGCGGGGTCGCAGATGGCCCGGTTCAGCCCCGCGAGTTCGGGGTTGGCACGCCCCTGGAGGAGCTGCTCCCCGGTGGGCGGCACGAGGCCGGCCAGCCGCCGTCCCCACGCGCCGGACAGGCCGACGTGCAGGTCGAGGTCCAGCGGGCCGGCGATCTCCTGGGCGAAGAAGCGCTGCACCGACAGCCCCGTGACCCGCCGGATGACCTCGCCGACCAGCCATCCCATGGTCAGGCAGTGATACCCGTGCGCCCGGCCCGGCTGCCACGCGGGTACGGCTGCCGCCAGGGCCTCGCCCACCGCCGTGCCCCCTTCGAGGTCCACCATGGTCAGCGGCGGATCGACGGTCACCACCCCCGACCGGTGCCCCAGCACCCACCGCAGCGGGATGTCCGCCTTGCCCCCCGCCGCGAACTCCGGCCAGTACTCCGCGATCGGCGTGTCGAGGTCGAGCAGGCCGCGATCGACCAGCAGCATCGCGGCCGTGGCGACCAGCCCCTTGGTGGCCGAGGCCAGGAGCGTGATCGTGTCCTGCCGCCAGGCCTCGTCCCGGCCCGCCTGCCCGCCCCACAGGTCGACGACGGCCCGCCCGCGCTGGTAGACGGCCACCGAGGCGCCCAGCTCCCGCCCCTCGGCGAAGTTGCGCGCGAACGCCTCCCGCACCGCGCGGAACCTGGGCTCGCACATGCCGTGGATCTCGCTCAATGCCCCCTCCTCACGACCCTCGCCGGCTGCTCCGGGCGCCGGGGGTCGCCGAGGGGTTGGTGGCACGGGGCCGCCGATGTGTGCGCCTCCCGACTACCCGGCTGACCAGGCACGAAACAGGAGGCCGAGCCTTCGCCCGGCTACGCGGCAGGGCGGCAGGGCAGGCCCTCGCCGCCCGCCCGGCTACGCGGCAGGGCGCCAGGGCAGGACCTCGCCGGCGTTCCGGCCGCCCGGCACCGAGACGCCGGCGCCGGAGCTGCGGACCCTCACCGAGCGCGGCCTGCGCGTGGCCCTGCCCGCCGGCGATCCGCTCGCCCGCGGCGACTGCATCGACGTCGCCGGCCTGCACGGGCAGCGCTGGATCGCCGGCCCGGGCAGCGCGGCGGCCGGGGGAGCGGGCGCCAGCACCGGGCCGGGCGTGCGCGTCCTCCCGGTACGCGGCGGGCCCCAGGAGCAGCGACGCCTCCTAGCGGCCAGGACGCCGGACCGGCCGCAGGAGCAGCGACGCCTCCTGCCGGCCAGGACGCCGGGCCCGACGACCGAGGCCGCCGCCCGCCCGGCACCGGCGCTGCGCGAGGCCGCGCCGGCACCGGGACAGCAGGTCACGCCGGATTGAGCGTCGGCGCCGGTCACACCCCCTTGACCGCGTACGTGACGAGCGTGGTGAGCACTTCCTTCACCGACACGCGCCGCCGCACGTCGCACAGCACGATCGGGATGTGGTTGCCCAGCCCGAGCGCCCGCCGCACCTTCTCCGGCTCGTACCGGCGGGCGCCGTCGAAGCAGTTCACCCCCACCACGAACGGGATCCCGCGCTGCTCGAAGTAGTCCACCGCTGGGAAACAGTCCTGCAGGCGCCGCGTGTCGGCGAGCACGACGGCCCCGAGCGCGCCCAGGGCCAGCTCGTCCCACATGAACCAGAACCGGTCCTGCCCGGGCGTGCCGAACAGGTACAGCCACAACCCGTCGCGGATGGTGATGCGGCCGAAGTCCAGCGCCACGGTCGTGGTGGTCTTGGACTCCACGCCCGAGGTGTCGTCCACCCCGATGCCCCGATCGCTCAGCAGCTCCTCGGTGTGCAGCGGCCGGATCTCGCTGATCGTGCCGACCATGGTCGTCTTGCCGACCCCGAAGCCGCCCGCGATGAGAATCTTGATGGCCAGGGCCGAGGGAGCCCTGGTCGTACCAGGGTCAGAGACTGCGTAGCCCATCCAGCACTTCCCTGTAGATACGTTCGTCGATCGTCTGCGCGACGGGGCGCGGGCGCTCGATGCTGACCAGGCCGTCCCGCCGCAGATCGCCGAGGATCACGCGGGTGATGTTGATCGGCAGCCTGAGGTGGGCCGCGACGTCCGCCACGGGGGTGGGCCTGCGGCACAGCGAGAGCACGGCGCGATGCTCGGGGATCAGGTCCCCGGGCTGGGGGGAGTCGCCGACCGTGATGACGATGGCCATCAGGTCGAACGACTCACCCTGCGGACGCGCCCGGCCGCCGGTCAGCCCGTACAGCCGGATCAGCGGGCCGGGATCCTCCCCTGTCACGGTCTCGCGCCGTTCCAGGCGGGTGCCGGTGCCGCTCCCCTCGGATGCGCGGACAGGTGCTCGCCGACCCGCTTGACCATCAGCGCCATCTCGTACGTGACCATGCCCAGCTCGGCGTCGGCCGTGGCCAGCACGGCGAGCCGCGCCCCCTGCCCCGCGGCGGTGACGAAGAGGAAGCCCTCCTCCATCTCGATGATCGTCTGCCGTACGCCGCCCAGTCCGAAGTGCCGGCCCGCTCCCATGGCGAGGCTGTGGCTGCCGGCGGAGATGGCGGACAGGTGCTCGGCGTCCTCCCTGGTCAAGCCGCGGGAGCTGCCCATGGACAGCCCGTCGGCGGACAGCACGATGGCATGCCGGATGCCGGGCACGCGCTGGATGAGGTCGTCGAGCAGCCAGCTCAGTTCGCTTCTGGGGTCAGGCATCGGGTTGGTCGTCCTTTCGATTCCACATGCCGGGCTCCTGCTCCGCGTGCTGGCGACCTTCCTGCCAGCCGCGTTGCATGGACGACATGAGCTTTGCGAGCTCTTCGGGCGAGCGCCCGCCTGGCCCGCGCCGCTCCGGCCGCGCGTCGACGCGCAGCTGGGGAGCGAGGCTGGCCTGCGGGATCCGCATCGGCAGCCCGTCGAGGTCCTCGTCCGCCTCCTGGGGCGGCACGGTGACGCTCCAGCCCGCGGGCGGGCCGGAGGTCGTGGCGGGGCCGGGCACGGCCCCACCGGCGAGATCGTTCCCGAACCCGATCAGCTGCTCGAGGTCCGGGTGACCGCTCAGCGGCGATCCGGACACCGGCGCCGGGCCGCCTTCCTGCGGCAGCGCCCGCGGGGGCTCGGGCGCGGGATCGGTCCTGTTCTGCATGGGGCCGGGCTCGAACCAGGTGCCGCGTACGGGCCGGGTCGCGCGGCCGTTGACGGCATCGTGGCCGGCGGTCCGGCCAGGGGCGTTCCCGGAGGTGTGAGCGGCGGTGGCCGGCCCCGCGGTGAGGGCCAGCGGCTCGGCCTCGGCGAGCAGCCCGGCGGGCAGCAGCACGATCGCGGTGGTCCCGTCGTACGGCGACCGCCGCAGCACGATCTTGATCCCGTGCCGCGCCGCGAGCCGCGCCACCACGAACAGCCCGAGCCGGTCGCTGTCGGCCAGGTCGAACTCGGGCACGTCGGACAGCCGGTCGTTGAGGTCGCGCAGGGTGGCGTCGTTCAGGCCAAGACCGCGGTCCTCGACCTCCAGCGCCATCCCGTTGGCTGCCGTCACGCCGCGTACCTGCACGGTCGTGTTGGGCGGGGAGAACACGGTGGCGTTCTCCACCAGCTCGGCGACCAGGTGGATCACGTCGGTGACCGCGGCGCCGACCAGCAGCGGGGCGTCGGGCATCGGCGCGACCGTCACGCGGGTGTAGTCCTCGACCTCCAGCACCGCCGCCCGTACCACGTCGAACAGCGGCACGGGGTCGCGCCAGCGGCGCGCGGGGGAGGAACCGGACAGGATGATCAGGTTCTCGGCGTGCCGGCGCATGCGGGTGGTCAGGTGGTCGAGCTTGAACAGGTCCTCCAGGACCTCGGGCTCGTCCACGCGCCGCTCCATGGTGTCCAGCAGCGCGAGCTGGCGGTGCAGCAGCGCCTGGTTGCGCCGGGCCAGGTTGAGGAAGACCTGGCCGACGCCCTTGCGCAGGGCCGCCTGGCCGACGGCGGCCTCGACCGCGGTGCGGCGTACCGCGGAGAAGGCGTGCACCACGCGGTCGACCTCGGCGGTCTCGGCCGGGTCGAGGCCGGGCGCCTCGGTGGCCGGGTCCACGTCGTCGCCGCGGCGCAGCCGCTCGACCAGCCGGGGCAGCCGCTGCTCGGCCAGCTCCACCGCCGAGCCCTGCAGCCGCCGCAGCTCGACGACCAGCGACCGGCCGAACCGGTACGACAGCCACACCGAAAGGATCACCATGGCCAGGCCGAGCAGCAGCACGACGCCGATCCGCCAGTACGCCGCGGTTTTCTGCGCCTCGCCCGACGCCGCCGCGCGGATCAGCTCGGCCTGCGTGTCACGGTTGATCTGGGCCAGCACGGCCTCGGCGTCGCCGCGCCACTCGCCGGCCGACACCGGGGGCGGCCCGCCGGTGTCGTACGAGAACAGCTCGTCCTCGACCGACACCACCCGCTTGTAGGGGGCGCTGCCCACGAGCTGGTCGTAGGCCGCGCGCAGCTCCGGCGAAGCGTCACGCTCGGCGTTGGCCAGGGCCAGCCGCCGGGCGGTCATGGCGGCGACGAACGCCGCGCGGTCGGTCGGGGTCATGTTGCGGCGCACCAGCGTGGTGGTGAGCACGGCGTGCTCCCGCCACAGGTACTCCGCCGAGGTGCTGTAGGCCGTCATGCCGCGCACCGACTGGTAGGCCGAGGCGTCGCTCATCGCGTCGCGGTCGGTGAACTGCTGGTTGGCGACGGCGATCAGGTTGTTGTACGCCTCGATGATCGTCAGCGTGGGCGCCAGCACGCCGCCGTCGGCGGAGGCGCGCAGCGACTGCAGCCCGTCGAGGGCCTGCACCATCGCCTGCACCTGGGCCGGGGTCTCGCCGACCGCGTCGGCGTCGAGGGTCGCGATGACCTCCCGCAGCCGCTTGACCTGGTTGTCGGTGACCTTCCGCTGCTCGGTCAGCGGCTTGTACGCCGCGGTGCTGCCCGGCGCCTCCGCCGAGAGCTGCCGCTCCTTCTGCAACTCCACGATGAGCTGGAGCACCGGCGCGCCGATGGACTCCCACCGGCTCTGGATCTGCGAGACCGTCGCGATCTCGGCCACGCTCGAGTAGGCGATGAACCCCCAGAGGGCCACCATGGAGACCAGCGGAAGCAGGAGGATCCTGAGCAGCTTGCTGCGAAGAGGCGGGGGCGAGCTCATCCGTCAATGTCCAATTCCGCGCGTGGGGGCGTGCGCCGGGCAGTCGTGACCTTGCTACCGCCCCCGAGGTTGCCCGCCACGACTGGGTGCGCCTGTGGTCCGTCCACTATGCCGATGGGGCAGATGGACTTCAAGGTACGGATGCGAAGAAACCTCCCGAAAGTAATGTTGACTCTTTGTCAGCACACGGTTCGTGACCGTGATCGCGGGGAGTTCACGGTGGGTAGTCAGACAAAGGCACTCATCCCGGTCACCGCGCGGCCGACGATGAGCGTGTTGATCTCCCGGGTGCCCTCGTAGGAGTAGATCGCCTCGGCGTCGGCGACGAACCGGGCGATGTCGTAGTCGAGGATGATCCCGTTCCCGGCGAGCAGCTCGCGGGCCCAGCCGACGACCTCCCGCATCCGGCTCGTGCAGTACGCCTTGGCCAGCGCCGAGTGCTCGTCGCGGAAGACGTCGTCGTCCTGCAACTGCGCCAGGCGCACCACCATGCCCAGGCAGGCGGTGGCGTTCCCGAGCATCCTGACCAGCAGGTCCTGCACGAGCTGGAACGTGGCGATGGGCCGGCCGAACTGCTCGCGCTCCTTGGCGTAGCGCAGCGCGATCTCGTACGCGGCGAGCATGATGCCGACCGCCTGCCAGGCCACCCCGCTGCGGGTCCTGCGCAGGATCCTGGCCGTGTCGCGGAACGAGCCCGCGTTCCGCAGCCGGTTCTCCTCGGGGACGCGGCAGCCGGACAGCGTGATGTCGGCGTTCTGCACCGTGCGCAGCGCCATCTTGTTCTCGATCTTCGTCGCGGTGAAGCCAGGCGTGCCCTGCTCCACCACGAACCCCTTGACGTGCCCGTCCTCCACGTCCCTGGCCCAGACGACGATCAGGTCGGCGAACGTGCCGTTGCCGATCCAGCGCTTGGCCCCGTCGAGCACCCACTCCCCGCCCTCGCGCCTGGCCGTGGTCCGCATCCCGCCCGAGACGTCGGAACCGCCGGCCGGCTCGGTGAGCGCGAACGCCCCGATCTGCTCCATCCTGCTCATCCCCGGCAACCACCGCTCCCGCTGCTCCGCCGACCCGCAGGCGGCGATGCTGCCCATGGCCAGGCCGGTGTGCACGCCGAAGAACGTGGCCATCGACGGGTCGGCGCGGGCCATCTCCAGCGCCAGGAAGCCGCTGAGCAGGCCGCTCGGCTTGGGCCCGGGGCACTCGGGGTAGGCCAGGCCGGCGATGCCCAGCTCGGCGTACTCCTTCACCAGGTCAACGGGGAACTCCGCGCGCGCCCAGCACTCGTTCGCGATGGGCACGACCTTCTCCGCGAGGAACTCGCGCACGCGCAGCAACGTCGCGCGCTCCTCGCCGGCGAGCAGGCTCTCGAACGCGTACAGGTCCCCGGTCAGCAGCTCGGACATGGCGGGACAGCTACCCGTGGCGGATGCGATGACACGAAGCGCGGTACGGACCGCACCGGTCACGGCAGACTTTCGCCTCACACGTCGCCTCCGAGAAGGGCAGTGAAACGCCGATGCTCGACGCGTTCGACAGATGCCGCCTCCACGACGACTTCCAGCCGGTGACCGAGCTGGGCGCCTACCCCTACTACCGCCCGGTCGAGGAGCGGCTGGCCACCGGCGAGGTGGTCGTCGGCGGGCGCGTGCTGGTGGCGGCCGGCTCCAACGACTACCTCGGCCTGTCGGCGGACCCGCGGCTGAAGGAGGCGGCCTGCCGGGCCATCCGGGCGCTGGGCACCGGCACCTCAGGATCGCGCCTGGTCAACGGGTCGCTCGCGCTGCACGAAAGGCTCGAAGGCCGGCTCGCCGCGTTCCTCGGCCAGGAGGCGGCCATGGTGACGCCTACGGGCTTCCTCGCCAACCTCGCGCTCAGCGCCCTGGTGGGGCCGCGCGACACCGTGCTGGCCGACCAGCTCATCCACGCCTCCCTCATCGACGCGGTCCGCCTCTCGCGCGCCCGCCTGCGCCGGTACCGCCACAACGACCTCGGCCACCTGGAGCGGCTGCTGGCCGGGTGCGACCCCGCCGGGGCCGGGCTGATCATCACCGAGGGCATGTTCTCCACCACCGGCACGCTCTGCGACCTGCCGGGCACCGCCGCCCTGGCCCGCCGCCACGGCGCCCGCCTGGTCCTGGACGGCGCCCACGACATCGGCCTGCTCGGGCCGGGCGGCCGCGGGGCCGCCGAGCACCACGGGCTGTTGCCGGCGGTGGACCTGCACACGATGGCCTTCTCCAAGTGCTTCGGCACGACCGGCGGCGCCGTGGCCGGACCCGAGCAGATCATGGTCTACCTGCGGCATCACGCCCGGTCGATGGTGTTCTCCGCGGCGCTGTCGCCGTCGAGCACCGCGGCGGCGCTGGCCGCGCTGGACATCGTCGAGACCGAGCCGGAGCGCCGTCACCGGGCGCTGGCCGCCGCCGCCCGGCTCCGGGCCGACCTGGCGGGGCTGGGGTTCGGCACGGGCGCCTCGCAGACCACGATCATCCCCGTGCACGTGGGGGACGTCGTGCTGTGCTGCCGGCTGTGGCGGGAGCTGTTCGAGGAGGGGGTCTTCGCCACCGCGATGGTGCCGCCCAGCGTGCCGGACGGGCAGGCGCTGATCCGCGTCAGCACCACGGCCCTGCACACCGACGCGCAGCTCGACCGCATCGCCTCCGCCTTCGCCGCCGCGGGCCGCCGGCTCGGGCTGATCCCTCGGACCAGAAGGAGCTGATCCCTCAGACCAGGACGAACAGGGTCACGGCCACGAGGATCACCAGGAGGGCCAGCATCGCGACGATGACGAGCCACTTGGGGTCGAGCCAGTTCGGCCTCGGCGCGTGGGCCTGGGCGTCCGGGTCGAGGAGGCCGCGCAGGACCGGGTTGATCCGGCCCTCCGGCAGGCGCCGCTCCAGGACGGGGATCAGGCGTGGCAGGCGCGAGCGCACCTCGGCCGGTTGCCGCCTGGCCGCCCAGGCGCGCATCTCCTGCAGGATGGTGGTGACCTCCTTGGCGGAGGCCGCCTGGAGCAGGTCGGTGCAGAGCATCTCGAACGCGTCCTGCTCCGCATACTGCTGCACGACCGCCGGACCGCCCGGCACACCCCCGGCCTGCGCGTCCGGTCCGGGGCGCGGCTCGGCGGTGTGCGCGTCCGGTCCGGGGCGCGGCTCGGCGGTGTGCGCGTCCTGTGCGGGGCGCGGCTCGGCGGTGTGCGCGTCCTGTGCGGGGCGCGGCTCGGGGGCGTGCGCCTCGCGCGCCATCCCGGCGTCGGCGTGCCGCTGGCCCGCCGTCCGCGGACGCTGCGACTCCGCGGTCTGTCCCGCTGCTTGCGAGGACGGATCGTGTGCGAGCGGCGCCTGCGCGAGCGGTGCCTGCTGATGCGGCGCCTGTGCGGGCGGTGCCTGCTGGTGCGGCGCCTGTGCGGGCGGTGCTTGCGGGGGTGGTGCCTGTGCGGGGGGTGCCTGCGGGTGCGGTGCCTGCGGGGGCGGCGCGGCCTGGTACGGCGGCTCGCCCTGGGTCGAGGCCCGCGCGGCGGGCTGGGAGCGCGCGGGAGGCTGCGGCGACCAGACCAGCTCGTCCCCGCTCTCCTCCACCGCCGCGGGCCGGGCCACGAGCGCGGTCGAGTCGCCCGTGACGGACGCGAGCCGTCGCAGCCGCTCCTCCAGCGGCGTCTTGTCGCTGATCCGCAGCCGCTTGACCAGCCCCACGAGCTGATCCCGCGCGTACGCGTCCACCAGCATCGAGGCGATCTCGGCGCACCTGTCCCCCTGATCGGGAGAGCGCGGGTCCACCCGCGTCCGGTACGAGCTCTGCGACGACGGCCCCGGCCACTGCCGCAGGAAGATGATCTCGGCCCCCTGCTTGAGATCATCGCTCTCGTAGGTGGAGAACGTCTCCGGATAGTGCCCCAGCGCCAGGTCCAGGATGTCCACCAGCCCCCAGAGCTGCACGATCGGGTTCCCGCCCGAGGCGACCGACAGCGGCGCCCCCGGCCTCCGCAGGCACTCGGAGACGACCGGCGCGAGCGCCGCCGCCACCGCCCGCGACTCCCGGTCCAGCGCGGCCCGCGCGCCGTCGTACGAGCTGATCAGCTTGCCCAGGTCGAGCGGCTCGTTGCCGTCGGGCAGCCGGGCGGCCCAGCCGGCGGCCAGGGCGAGCGTCTGCCGCACGTTCGGCATGGCCATCGGCTGGGAGGCGGAGCCGCCCAGGTACGCCTGGACCCGGATGGTGCGCCGGCTGTCGGCGCCGCCGGTCCGCATCCTGGCGAGCACCACCACCCGCCCCTCCACCAGCAACCGGCAGAGGCTGACCCCCGGCTCGGGCCCCGGATCCAGCCAGGGCCCGAGCTGGTGGTACCAGCCGCCGGTCCGCTCCAGCGAGGTACGCACGGGACCGAGACCGGTGCGCTGCTCGTCCCATTCGAACTGGATCCAGTCGACGCTGGCGTAACGTCCCATCAGAGCCCCACCTCCGGGTAGCCGCGCAGGACGCCGGTCATGGCGAAGAGCGAGATCAGGGGTTCGAGGACGCGCCGGGGCCGGACGCCCCGCCGGTAGCGCCCCTCGGTGGCGGCGGCGCCGGTCGCCGAGACGAAGTGCAGGGTGCACTTGCGGCACTTGTCGTACGGGCTCAGCCACGCCTGCGCCCCGCGCCGGTGCAGGTAGGCGTAGACGTCGCGGCTCTCCCGCAGGACCGCCGCCGGGTCCAGCCCGTCAGGCTCGGCGTACAGCCACGTGTCGATCGGCGCCTGGAAGCGCACCGCGTCGCTCTTGGTGACCGCGATGGCGGCCGGGATGTCCAGCCGCCCGCCGGTCTTGGGCAGCCGGTCCAGCACGGCACGGAACGACTCGTCGCCCATCCTGGCCGACCTGGTGGCGGCGTCGATCACGAACAGCAGCCCGCCGATGGCCGGCACGAACCTGGTGGCCTCATGGGTGGCGCTGCGCAGCAGCTCGCCGGCGATGTCGAAGAAGGCCACCGCGGTGGTGTGCCGGCCGTCGTTGACGAGCAGCGCGTCCACGGGCTCGGCGGTGGCCCGGTGCGTGGTGCGGTTCAGCGCGGCCCGCTCGACCAGCAGCGGACGCACGTACGAGTTGACGTACTCGGCGTGCCGCTCGATGTCCACCGCGTCGGTGGTCAGCCCGTACGGCCGCAGCCCGCCCTGCTCGATGGCGCCGATCATGGCGGCCAGCAGGTGCGTCTTGCCCGTCTCCGGCCCGCCGACCAGGCCGATCACCAGGGGGCGGCCGTGCCGCACGTAGGTGTAGGGCAGGTGGTGCTCGAGGCCGGGGTCCGACACCGGGGCGGGACAGCGGACGTGTGCGGCCCGCAGGAGGTCCTCGCGGCGCGGCCCGGTCACGTGCCCCAGGGACAGCGGCTGGTACTGGCCGGCGGGGGTGCGCTCGAAGAGCTCGTCCTCGCTCCAGGCGAACTCGTGCAGGCAGATGGGGCAGAGGATCACCGGGTCACCACCCAGAGGACGATCAGCAGGGCGAGCAGGACGGCCAGCGGCAGCCACCGGGCCCACCAGGGCAGCTGCCTGCCCTCCTCCTCTTCGGGAACGGGCTGGATCCGGGTGACGTGCTCCTCGGCGGCCACCGGGTCGCGCCTGGCCTCGCGGGCCCGGTCGAAGGCGGCACGGCCCTCCTCCAGCCCCAGGTCCTGCTCGACGGCGACGCTCTGCATCGGGTCGGGCATGCGCAGCCGGGCCAGCACCTCCTGCGCCGACGGGGGCGAGCCGGAGAAGACGTCCTTGAGCGGTTGCAGGGCGGGGGTGGCCGACAGGTCGGGCAGGTCGGCGATCTCGCGGCCGGTGACCGTACGGCAGATCACCATGCCCGCGCTCCAGAGGTCGTCGGCCGTGGCGGCCAGGCCCTCGCCGGCGCGCTGGGCGGGGGAGGCGTAGGGCGCCTCGCCGATCCGCAGCCGTCGGGTGCCGATCAGCGTGGCGTGGCTGAGGTCGGTGAGCTGCACGGTGGCGCCGTCCCAGCGCACGGTGGCGGGCTCGATGCACCGGTGCACGATGTCGCAGGCCGACAGGATGCGCACGGCGCGGAAGAGGCTCGCCTGCAGGGTGCGCTGCTCGCTGATCAGCAGCGCGCCGAAGTAGCGGCTGACGGGCTCGCCCCGGTAGTCGTAGAGCAGCACGAACGGCTCCTCCTCGTCGAGGCTGTAGCCGATCAGCCGGGGCAGCTCGGGCGGGTAGGCGCGGCGCAGCCGGGAGAGCAGCCTGGCGCCCATGCGGGCCTCGTTCTCCAGCAGGTCGTAGAGGTACTCGCGGTCGCGGCCCTCCGCGCGCGGCACCCGCCGCTGCACGAGCTTGGTGCCCGAGGCGAGGTGGGTGACCCGGCGCTCGAACGGGTTCTGCCACGGCTCCGCCTCCACCTCCCAGCTCACCGGGTCGCCTTCCGGGGAGTCGAAGTCCAGCGGCTCAGGCTCCATCACCACTCCAGTTCTCCTCCACCGTCCCCGGACGCAGCGGCACCAGGCGAAGGGTGCCGGCGTACTGGCCCGACCGGGTCCACACGACTCCGGGCGGGTTGCCCTGGCCCCGTACGGCCCTGGGCGCGAACCGCACCGCGTACGCCTGCCGCAGCAGCAGCGACAGGTCACGATCACCGCAGAGCTGCAACATCTGCCCGCCGGGCGGGGCCTGCAGGGCCCGTACGACCTGCTGCGACTGCCGCCACACCGCGTCCACCAGCTCCTGGCGGCCCGCGTCGGCGGTGCCGAAGTCGGGTTTCTCCTGCACGCCCCGGTGCGCCAGGTGGTAGCGGTACTGCCGGAGCGTCTCGTCGACCCGCCGATCGAGGCCCGTCCGGACGTCGCGGAAGTCGCCGTGCTCCAGCGCCGGCCAGCCGGGCTCCAGCCAGCCCGTCACCGCGTCGAGCAGGTCGCCGGTGATGACCTCGCGGAGCTGGCCGCCGCGGTCGCGCAGGCGGACGGTGACCTCCTCGTCCAGGGCCTCGCCGGCGGTGGCCTGCCCGGCCTCGGCCATGCTCCAGTCGGACAGCGTCGCCGACACCTGCGCGCAGATCTCGGCCAGCACCGCCGCGATCGTGCGGGCCGCGTCGGAGGTGTGCATGCGGGCCTCGCCGAGCGTCCACTCGCTGGCGGCGACCCGTTCGAGCAGCGAGCGCAGCTCGTCGAGCGCGGTCCTGGCCGGGCCGAGCGCGAGCTGCTCGCGCCACCAGTCGCGCGAGTGCCGCCAGAGCACGAAGCGGTTCACCAGCCCCCGGGGGAACTCGGCGGGCGCGTGCAGGACGTTGAGCAGCTCGTCGGGGCACCTGCGCCGGCAGCCGGGGACGAAGGCGGCGCTGCCGATGGGCGCGCTCTGGTCGGCCAGCGCGCGCAGCCGCGAGACCAGCCGCATCAGGCTCCTGCGCTCGGCCAGGGCCGACTCCACGTCGGCGCGCAGCTCGGCGACGATCTCGGCGTGCCCCATGCCGGCCGGGGTGGCGAACTTGACGCCGTTGGCGGCCAGCACGTCGGGAGCGTCCTCGTCGCCGTGGTCGACCTCGGCGAACAGCCGCTCCACCGCGTCGCGGAACTCGGCCAGCGCCCGCCCGGCGGCGATCACCTCGTCCACGATCGCCGCCCTGGCCGGGGCGATGCTGAAGTAGCCGAGGTCGTCCAGGGCCCGGGTGGCGCGGTCGAGCCGGTCGCGGGCCTGCCGGTGGAGCCGGTCCATCCGGCCGTCGGGGACGAGCGCGTCGAGGAGGTCGGCGGGCAGGTCCGCGGTGCCGCTGAGCACCGGCAGGGCGGTGGCCAGCGGCGAGCCGAAGACGCCGGTGTCCTGCTGCACCGGCCCGGCGAACCGGTCCGCCACGTCGGTGAAGGCCTGCGCGAGCACCTCGGGGTCGATGCGGCCCGCCACGATGCGCCAGCCGGGCGAGGCGGTGCCGTACGGGATCTCGCCCAGCTCGCCGACCACCTGGTCGAACACCTCGGGCTGGGACAGCAGGTCGATCAGGATGGCCTCCGAGCTGACCTCCGGCCCGTGCGCCGCCTCGCCGGTGTCGGCGTTCCAGAGGATGCCGCAGGGGTCGCCCACCCACAGCACCCTGCGGCTCTCGCCGCTCAGCGCGGGAGGCAGGCGCGGCTCCGGCCCCAGCGCCACCACCAGCACCGACCTGACCAGGCGCGAGCTGAACACCTCCTGCAGCGCCTGCTGCCCGGCGGCCAGCCGCTCGGTGTCGGTCACCACCAGGACCCGGGAGCCGAGCCTGGCCACCTCCTCCTTGCGGAGGTCGAGCACCACGACCATGCTCACTCCCCGGCGAGCGCGTCCAGGTCGCGCAGGTTGTAGGCGACGGCCTCGGCGACCCGTTCGAACGGCAGGTCCAGCGCGGCGGGCAGGGTGTTCGCCCAGAACGCGACGAGCTGGTCGGCCCGGTTGCGGGCGCCGGACGGCAGCTTCGGCATCATGATCTCCAGCAGGCCGAGCTGGTCGGCGGCCATGCCGATGACCTGCTGGTAGAGCGGGTGGGGGACGCTGAGCGTGCCCGCCAGGCCCTTCGGCAGGGCGTTCATGAGCTGCTCGCTCACCAGCCCGCGGAACTCCTCGTCGCCGCCGATCACCCACTGCTCGTAGGCCCGCAGGATGCTCGGCCACGAGGACGCCTTGCCGTAGCCGGTCAGCGGCAGCGTCATCGAGCCGCCCTCGACGTCGATCCTGATCCGCGACGGCGAGTGCGGCTCGCCCTCGACCACGCTGACCTGCCCGTTCCAGAGCAGGCAGAGCAGCCGGTGCAGGATGCGGACCCGGTGCTCCTCGGTGGTGGCCAGGTAGCCGAAGTCGTAGCCGAGCCGCTGGCGCCACTTCAGGTGGTCCTGCGGCCGCTCGTGCTGCAGGGCGTCGGCCCAGCTGTGCAGCACCTCGCGCAGCTCGCGCACCTGGGTGACGCTCATCGAGGTACGGACCTGCACGACCGTCACCGAGTCGGCGTCGATGTTGCGGAAGTCGGGCACGCCGGGCAAATCGATCCGCTCCTTCAGGAAGCGTTCGAGCTCGGTGTCCTTGGCCGGAGCCGGGTAGGAGACGAGCACCTTCAGGTCGCCGGTGCCGTCGGGGGTGAAGCCGCCCGGCACCAGGTCGGCCAGCTTGAGCTGGAACTGCCGCACGTGCGGGTCGTCGCCGCCGCCCTTCGCGGCCTGGGCGAGGATGTCGGCCAGGGAGGGCAGCAGCGGCTGCTCGCCCAGCATGGCGGCCTCGTCGCGGTCCTTGAAGAGCTTCTTGACCTCCAGCTTGAGCCGCTCCCGCACCCAGGCCAGCGCGTCGGCCGGCTTGCCCGTGCGCCAGGCCATGTCGTAGGCGTGCCGCCAGCCCTCCGGCCCGATCAGCGCGTTGACCACGCCGGCCTCGCCGTCGGTGGGCCGCAGGAGCTGCCGGGCCACGAAGACGTCCACGAAGCGGCGCACGACCGCGTCGTAGAAGGACTCGGCGCCCGCGGGCGGCAGCAGGTGGTAGACGCCGACGCGGTTCTCGTACAGCTCGCCGGCGCGGCGCGCGAACCGCTCGGGGTCGGCGTCGGCGTGCTCGGCGAACACCTCGGTGAAGTCGCGGACCTCGCGGATGAGCTGCTTGCGCAGCGGCTCCCAGCGCGGCATCTGGTCGGCCCACGCCCGGTGCCACAGCGCCTGGCTGCGCCACAGGTACCAGGCGTCCTGGTCGTGCAGCGACGCCTGCACCTCGGGGTCGCTCCACTGCACCTTGCGCAGCAGCCGGTCACGCATCGGCCGCGGCTGCGGCGGCGCCTCCGTCATGTTCTCGTACGGCTTGCGCGGCTGCGCCCTGCGCTGGTCGAGCAGCCCGGCGAAGCCCAGCTTGTCGGCCTCGTGCACGTCGCCGGGCAGGCCCGTGACCACCCGCCGCAGCCGGAACGGATCGACGTGGCCGAGCCCCTCGATGGCGCCGCGCCGCACGTCCATGTCCTTGGCCATGGCCGGCACGGCGCGGCTGAGCTGCCGCTCCAGCGAGGCCAGGTTGTCCTCCATCGCGCGCATCCGGTTGGCCAGCGACTTCTGGATCTCCGCCGCGCCGGTAGCGGTGCGGGCCTCGGGCAGCGGCAGCGGCTCGCGGGTGTTGAGCGGCTCCAGGTTGGTGGTGGTGAACAGGCGCCGGATCTCCTCCACGTTGCTCTCGGCCGCGCCCGGTGGCACGGCTTCGAGCTGCGTCACCGCGCGGGCCAGCAGCCGCGAGCTGACCAGGTCGGCCAGCTCCTCCACCGGCACGGTCATCGAGGAGACGAACGCCGTGGACACGCCCCTGTTGCCGATGCCGGAGGCGGCCGGGACCTCGCGCTCCACGGCCCGGTTGATGAAGTCGTCGGCGAAGGTGGACTCGCCGCGGTCCTCCATGCCGCCGGCGGCCTCGCCCGCGGTGCTCGGCCGGGTGCCGGCCAGGGACACGATCAGCGAGGCGATCGAGCGGTGCAGGTCGTCGCGCGCGACGCCGGGCGGCATGGTGAACAGGAACGCCGTCTGCACCGTGCCGGTGGCCAGGCGCACCTCACCCTTGGCCGGGTAGCGCACGCCGAGCTCGCCGACGATGCCCTGCTCGTCCACCTGCGTGCCCGCGTGCGGCGCGTTCTGGTCGTCGACCAGCCGGAACAGGTCGAGCAGGCTCGCCCCGGCGTTCAGCCGCGCCCTGCGCCCGCCGCCCTTGCCCTCGACGAACGCCGACGGCATGACGACCAGCGGGTGGATCCGCGCCCTGATGTGGTTGCGGGCGAAGGCGTCGCCGATCAGGTGCAGGTAGTCGTAGAAGATGCCGCTGCCGGTGCCGCCCGCCACCGAGAAGGCCACGAACACGTCGCAGGTGCGCCGCAGCCGGCCGCCCAGCGCGGCCAGCTCGCTGCCGGAGTTGCTGATCGCGCCGATGGCGTCCTCGATGCCCTGCACGACCGGCCCCGTGCCGTGGCGCATGCGCTCGAACAGGGCCGCCCTGGCCACGGTCGGGAGCTGCCCGGCGCCCCGCATCAGCGGCGCGACCAGCGGCTCCTGCTCGCGTGGCGGCAGCCAGTCCTTGACGTGGTCGCCCAGCGTGGCCCGCAGGCTGCGGGCCACCTCCGGGTAGGAGTCGAACTTGGGCACCACGTCGTGGACCAGGTGCGCGGTACGGCCCGCCGCGGGCAGCTCCCGCTCGGTCGGCACCACCCGGCGGCGGGTGCGGTTCAGCTCGTCCTCGTTGAGGTCCACGTAGACGAACTGCAGGCAGGAGGGCAGCTCGTAGGGCTGGTAGTTCTGCCAGCTGAAGTTCCTGATCAAATCCATGCCGTCAGGACCGCACAGCTCGTCACGCAGCCAGCGCTCCAGCTCCACCCCGACCCGGCAGCCGGTGCCGCCGAGCCCCACGAACATCATCGGATCGAAGATCCTCATGCATCCCTCACAACAGGTCGTCGCCTGGCATCGGTCGGTGGGTCCTGCTCTGGTACGGCTCGGCGGAGCCGTAGGCGGGCTGCTCGGCGCCGCCGCCCCTGGCCCGGCCGTCGTCCACGCCGAGGAACATGCCGTTCGGCAGGGCGATCGGCGGGCCGGGGAGAAGCGGGTCCAGCTCCCGCCCCGACGGGTCGCGGACCAGCACGGTACGGCCCTGGCCCCGGCGTACGGAGTAGCCGGTCCCGTACGTACGGACCAGCCGCCCGTCGCTGACCTCGAACGTGAACTCGGGGCCCTCGCCCAGCGGCGCCTGGAGCCGGCTGATGTACGGCTCGCCCGGCCGGTCGAACAGGTGCAGCGTCAGCTCGCTCGGATCGGCCGCCCGCCGCCGCGCCCGCCGCCTGGCCAGCAGGAACGGCAGCGCCACCGCGAGGATCGCGAGGAGGATCAGCAGCGCCTGCAGCGCCCGCTGCCACAGCGGCGTCGGCGGTTGCACGTTCACGTCCACGAACTCCTCGGCCACGACCTGCCCGGCCGGGTCCAGCACCTGGAGCACGCCGCTCACCGCGCCCTCGCCGGCGTCGGCGCTGACGCGCAGCTCGAAGCCCTGCTCGGAGCTGCCCGTGGGCGCCTGGAGCCGCTGGGCGGACAGGCTCACGGTGCCGGGGACGTCCACGAGCCGCAGGCCGAGCTGGACGGGCTCGGCCTCGTTGGTGACGCGGACGGTGCCGGCGAGCGTGCCGCCCGGCTCGACGGTGGCCGAGCCGAGCTCCACCTGGGCGCGCAGCCGGTCGGCCGGCCCGGCGATGCGGGTCGCGTACGGCCGCTCGTCGCCGGCCACGCCGGGCCCGCTCACCTTGCCGACGAACGACAGCGCGCCGGTGGCCGTGGCCGGGATGACGATCTGGCCGGAGTACTCGCCGTCGCCCTGGGCCCGGTCGGCCCCCTCACCCGTGTCGCCCAGCTCGACCGGGGCCTCCTGGAAGCCCTCGCCGGACATCCGCGCGCTGAAGCGCAGGCCCTCCAGCGCCGCCGCGTCGGTGATCGTGCCCGTCCTGGTCTGCAGGCGCAGCCGCACGTTCACCTGCTCGCCGGGGCGCGGCCGGGGGTTGCTCAGCGAGATCGAGGCCCGCAGCGCGCCCTGCCAGACGACGGTGGCGCTGACCTCCTGGCGGCTGACGCCGGGCGGCGACTTGAGCTGGATGCGCCACTGGCCGGGCAGCGGGTTGCGGATGCGCAGCGACTCCACCGGGCCGGCCTCGCCGGCGGCCTGGAAGGTGGACTCCTTCAGCTCGCCCTGCTTGGGCACCTGTGTGCCCTCGGGGTCGAAGTAGGTGACCTGGATGCGCTTGTCGCGCTTGACCACCACGATCGAGCCGTCGGTGGCGATGATCGGGATGTTGACGTTCAGATCGATGGTGGCGCCCGCGTCGAGCGAGTCGGTCACGGACTTCTCGATGCCGGCGCACCTGGCGTAGGCGAACGCCTCCAGCAGCGAGCGCTCCACGTCGGCCGAGGTGGCGACGACGCGGGCCCTCGGGGTGGCGGTCTGCTGCTCGCCGCAGGGCTGGACCCAGCCGCCGGCCGCGAAGGCGTCGAGCGCGGACTTGTCGGCGGCGCCGAAGCCGAGCGGCCAGATCTGCACCTGCCCCTGCTTGGCGTCGTCGAGGCTGCGGGTGATCTGCGCCTGGGCGTTGGCGTTGCGGGCCTGGGCGTCGGCGCCGTACTGGGGGCTGTTGCGCACGTCGAGCACGCCGTCGGTCAGCAGGAACACGATCTTCGCGCGCTGCTGGTCGTCGGGCCGGCCCATGATGTCCAGCGCCTGTTCGAGGGCGGCGGCGTGGTCGGTGTCGTTGCCCTCCTGCGCGGTGCGCAGGCGCAGCTTCTCCACGCACCGGCTCAGCGACTCGCGGTCCTGCGCGGTCTGCACTCCCGTGAGCGGGCAGACGATGTCGACCGCGGACTGGCCGGGACCGTTGGAGCTGCCGAAGCCCACCACGGCCACCTGTGACTGCTCCGACAGTTCGCTGAGCGCGATGAGCTGGGCGGCGGCCCGCTCGCGCGTGACGTCCTGGTCCTTGAGGCTGCCTGACTCGTCGACCAGGATGACGACGCGGACGGGCTTGACGTCGGAAGGTGGAGCGGCTTGCGTAGCCGTCGGGAAGAGCGCCACGGCAGCGGTCACGGTCAGCGCGAAAAGAAACCTGAGGGATGAAGTGACGGGCACATTTCCTCACAGTTGCCGTTTTTCTTATCCGCAGAACGGAGAGAGGCTCCGATAAGTTTCAGCCCCGGTTCTGGTCACGACGTCTGTCGGATTGTGCATGTCCGTAATCGCCGGTGTCTACCCCGCATACAGGGATTCTATGGGAAAGGTCACGAGCGTGGGGCTGGTGAGTCAAGAGTTCAGTAAATACGGTTTTATGCGCATTTATCGGTTTTGAACGGCCTCCGCCCCAGTTTGGGAGGGTGGGGCGGAGGGAATCCGAATCGCGCTAGAAATCGGTGGCGGACAGGCGGCCATAGACGATCATGAGCACCGCCACCAGCGACGTCCACCCCGTCTGGTGTGCCGCGCCCAGCCCCGCGCCGTTGTCGCCGTGGAAGTACTCGTGGAACTGGATCAGGTCCCGCCAGTGCGGGTCCTCCTGGAAGACGCGCTGCCCGCCGTACACCGGCCGCCGCCCGTCCTGGCCGCGCAGGAACGTGCGGACGAGCCGGTCCGAGATCTCCTTGCTCACCTCGAACAGCGTCATCCGGTGGCCCGAGCCCGTCGGGCACTCCACGGTGAAGTCGTCGCCGTAGAAGGCGTACAGGTGCAGCAGCGCCCGGATGAGCAGCACGTTGATCGGGAACCACACCGGCCCCCGCCAGTTGGAGTTGCCGCCGAACACGCGGCTGTCGGACTCGGCCGGCAGGTACGCCACCTTGTACTCGCGGCCCTGCACGTGGAACGTGTACGGGTGCTCGGCGTGGTGCCGCGACAACGACCGGATCCCATACGGGCCGAGGAACTCGTCCTCGTCGAGCATGCGCGCCAGCAGCCGCCGCAGCTTGCGCTCGTCCAGCAGCGACAACAGCCGGCGGCCCGCCACGCCGGGCCGGTCGGCCGCCGACATGCCCTCGGCCAGGTCGGGATGGCGGCTCGCGAACTCCCTGACCCGGTTGAACAGCCGCGCCTCCGACTCGCCGGCGCGCGGGGTGAAGACGGTGGTGGCGCACAGCGGCAGCAGGCCGACCAGGGAGCGCACCCGCAGCCGGGTGGCCTCGCCGTCCGGCAGTCGCAGCACGTCGTAGAAGAACCCGTCAGCCTCGTCCCACATCTCCTCCTTCAGGTCGCCGATCCGGTCGGTCGAGGCGGAGATGCGCAGGAAGGCCTGGGCGAAGCGCACGGCCAGATCCTCGTACGCGGGCGCCCGGTCCGACAGCTCCGCGGCCATCTGCACCATCGTCTGCGTGTAGAACGCCATCCACGCCGTGCCGTCGGCCTGGTCGAGCGTGCCGCCGGTCGGCAGCGTGGCGCTGCGGTCGAAGACGCCGATGTTGTCCAGGCCGAGGAAGCCGCCCTGGAACACGTTGCGCCCGTCGGGGTCCTTGCGGTTGACCCACCAGGTGAAGTTCACCAGCAGCTTCTGGAAGACCCGCTCGAGGAAGTCCAGGTCGCTGTGGCCGTCGAGCCGCCTGTCCAGGCTGTTGACGAAGCGCGCCGCCCACGCCTGCACCGGCGGGTTGACGTCGCCGAACGCCCACTCGTACGCCGGCACCTGGCCGTTGGCGTGCAGGTACCGCTCGCCCAGCAGCACCTCGATCTGATGCTTGGCCAGGTCGAGGTCCACCACGGACAGCGCGACCGCGTGGAAGGCCAGGTCCCAGGCGGCGAACCAGGGGTACTCCCACTTGTCCGGCATGAGCAGCACGTCGTCGGCGGTCATGTCGAACCAGCCGTGGTTGCGCTGCCCGGTGCGGGTCCACGGGTCGGCGCCGTGCTCGGCCAGCCAGGTCTCGACGTCGAAGGAGTAGTACTGCTTGCTCCACAGCAGGCCCGACAGCGCCTGGCGGAGCACCAGCGACTCGTCCCGGCCCAGGTCCGGCGGGGCCAGCGCGGCGTAGAAGGCGTCCGCCTCGGCCCTGCGCCGCCGCAGCACCTCGTCGAAGCCGGGCCCGAGCGGGTCGGGGCCCACCTCGCCCGCGGCCAGCCGGACGCGTACGGTCACCTCGCCGCCGGCCGGCACGGTCAGCGTGTGGTGCACGGCGGCCTTGGTGCCCGCCCGCTCCGGGTTCACCGCCCCGCTCTCCCCGCGCACGACGTGGCGGCCGATGCCGTCCTTGACGTACGGGGAGGCGTTCCTGCCGCCGGACAGGCGCTCGTGGTTCGTCTCGTTCTCGGTGAACAGCAGCGGCGCGTCCGCCGCGCAGTACAGCCGGTACGTCCCCAGCCCGGGATGGTCGGCCCGGATCACCCCCGGCTCCGCGGCCCGCAGCGCGGGCTTGGCCGTGCCGGCCCCCCACGACCAGGTGTTGCGGAACCACAGCGTCGGCAGCACGTGCAGAGTGGCCGCCTCGGGGCCCCGGTTGGCCACGGTGACGAGCATCAGCAGGTCGTCGGGGGCGGCCTTGGCGTACTCGGCGAACACGTCGAAGTACCGGCCGTCCTCGAAGACGCCCGTGTCGAGCAGCTCGTACTCGAAGGCGCGCGCGTCCCTGGCCGCGTTCGTGGTGACCAGGTCGTGGTAGGGGAAGGGGGCCTGCGGGTACTTGTACAGGTACCGCATGTAGGAGTGGGTGGGCGTGCTGTCGAGGTAGAAGTAGTACTCCTTGACGTCCTCGCCGTGGTTGCCCTCGCCGTTCGTGAGCCCGAACGGCCGCTCCTTCAGGATCGGGTCCTTGCCGTTCCACAGCGCCATCGACAGGCACAGCCGCTGCTTGTCGTCGCTGACGCCGCCGAGCCCGTCCTCGCCCCATCGGTAGGCGCGGGAGCGGGCGTGGTCGTGCGGGAAGTGGTTCCACGCGTCGCCGGTCGCGCTGTAGTCCTCGCGGACCGTGCCCCACTGCCGTTCGCTCAGGTACGGCCCCCACCGCCGCCACGGGGCGTCAGGGGCGGCCGACTGCGCCAGTCGTTCTCGTTCGGCATCCATGGGCGCAGCATCCTCCGATGCCCGCCCGCTGCCTCCTGCCCCGGAAGTGAGGTTTGCCAGCCGCGAGCCGGCCGGGCCGCCTCGTTCCGCCACTTCGCGACCTGGGCGGGCTGCCGCTCGGCCTCCCCGGCCGCCTCCGCAGCTCCTTCACCCAGGAGCGGGCCGCGTGGTGACGGGGGCCTGCCAGAGCCCGGCCAGCGCGTCGACGAGGCCGGCGGCGGTGGCCTCCCAGCCCGTGCCGGCGTCGATGAGGCCGGCGGCGGTGGCCTCCCAGCCCGTGCCCGCCGCCGGCCCGCCTTCGTGCAGCGCCCGCTCGCGCTCGGCCAGCGTGTGCACCACGAGCAGGCGGCTCATGTCGCCGCGCTCCGCACGCACCGCCTCCGGCAGGCCGGGCAGCAGCCGGAACATGCCTTCCAGGGCGCGCCCCATCGACGGCGTCGCCACGGACTCGTCCACGACGATCTGGCGCAGGGCGGGCACGGTGTCGAACTGGGCCAGGCAGCGGGCCCGCCAGCTCGGCACGCCCAGCGCGTCGAGCTGGCCGGTGGCGGGCCGGACCAGGCAGGAGATCCACGCGCGCAGGTCGCCCGGCTCGGCGATCTCCGCCAGCATGCCCAGGCGGCGCTCCTCCGTCACGGCGGTGTGGCGGCGCACGATCGCCCGCACCAGGTCGGCCTTGGTGCCGAAGTGGTAACCGACGGCGAAGTTGTTCGCCTGCCCGGCCGCCTGGCCGATCTGCCGGTTGGAGACCTCGCCCACGCCGCGCTCGGCGAACAGCCGCTCGGCGGCGTCGAGGATCGCCTCGCGGGTGTCGTGGGCCCGCCCGGCCTTGCCGGCGGCCCTACCGGGAACCCTTCCGGAGGCGCTGTCGGAGACGCTTCCAGAGGCGCTGCCGGGGACCCTTCCGGAGGCGCTTCCGGACGCTCGCCGCGTGGCCCTGCCGGACCCCGCGCGCACGGTTTCGGTGGAGGACATGCTCACCACCGTACGGCGACCCGCTCCGGCCCGCCTGCGATCAGGGCCTCGCGGCGCCGTGAAGGCCGTGAGCGCGGGAGGCCGGCCGCGCTCACGGCCCGAGGGGCGGTCAGATGGAGATGCGGCCCGCACCGGCGCCCGCCGTCACGATCGACTTGACGCTGGAGGCGCTGTCGAGCGAGTACGAGTACGGGATCGACCGGACGCTGCCGCCGCTCTGGCCGCTGCCGGAGTTGACGAAGTGGTTGTTACGGGCCACCAGGCTGCCGGCGGGCGAGCTGCCCTCACCCAGGTGGAACGGGTCGTCGGTGTTCTCGAAGTAGTTGCCTTCGACGAGCACGCCGGCCTCCTGGGTGGAGGCGACGCCGTAGCTGCCGACGTTGCCGTAGTAGTTGTTGAAGACGTGCACCGGGTTGCCGAAGCGGACGCGCGGGTGACGCTGGTTGGTGCCGTCGAACCAGTTGTGGTGGTAGGTCACCCGCAGGCGGCCCCGGTCCTCGGCGCCGTTGCTGTCGCTGTGGCCCAGCAGCATGGTCTTGTCGTGGTCGAAGAACCGGTTCCAGGACACCGTGATGTAGTCGCTGGAGCGCTTGATGTCCAGGGCGCCGTCGCCGCCGTTGCTGAAGGAGTTGTGGTCGATGTAGACGCGGGTCGAGTACTGGACGTTGATGCCGTCGTCGCCCCAGTTCCTGAAGTTGAGGTTGCGGATGATGACGTTCGAGGCCTGCGACACGTTGAAGCCGCACCCGGAGATGGTCGCGCCCGAGTTGCCGATGACGGTCTTGTTGGAGGTCACGCGGAGCATGCCGGAGCAGGAGATCGTGCCGGAGACCCTGATCACGGCGGCGGAGCCGGACGACAGGGCGCTCGTCAGCGCCGAGGCGGAGGAGACGGTCGTGGCCGGCACGCTGCCGCCGCCGGTGGTGCCGCCGCCCTGCGTGGCCCAGCCGACCAGCGGGGTGTCGGCCGCGGCCGGAGCCGAGGTCGCCGCCGTCAGCCCGGCGGCCGCGGCGGCCAGGCTGGTGAGGAGGGTGAGGACACGTCGTGATGTGCGCATGAGTGCTCCTACCTACTGCGGTTGTCTGTAGGTGCTGTCTGTTGCCTGTCGTCCACATATGTGAACGCCAAGCACGGGAGTGAATGACAGTGAATCTAGGAAAGCGCTTTCCGGTCGTCAATGAAGCGCCGGAGATCCTTTGGGCGTGGTCGGCGTCGTGGCCGGTCAGGGCATAACAACCCGGATTGACCATGGTGAAACTTTCATGTCCGGCCTGACTGCCGCATCTGACGAAGATCCACCAGGCCGGTCCGACGGACACGACCGTTCACGCGGCGATCAGGAGCGGCCCGCCGGCTCGGCTCGCGCCGCTCTCACCCGCCCGGCCTTCAGGCCGGCCGTCAGCGCGGCCTGCGGGTGCGGTGCACGCTGGCGATGGCCGCCACGTCCGGGTGCGGTGACAGGGGCGGCACCGCCTTCGCCAGCTCGGCCAGCTCGTGCTTGGCGCGGGAGGCGATGCCCGGGCCGAGCGCGTACCGGGTGGGTGAGGCGGCCCGGCGGGCGCCCGCCACCAGCGCGAGCGCGCCCCTGCTGGTGACGCCCGTGTCGCGGAGGATCAGGTGCGCGAGGCGGTGGGGGGCGGAGGACAGGATGTCCGCGATGGCCGCCGTGGCGGGCTCGTCGAGCCGGTTGCCGGTCGCGCCGAGCGCTCCCGCCGCGCGTACCCGGCCGAGGTCGAGCAGGGTGACACCGGCCGCCGCGGCGGCGGCGACCAGCTCCACCAGGGGCTCCGGGCCGATGCCGTTGCTGGCCAGCGACAGGTGGGTGAGCCCAGGCGGCGCCGCGCGCAGCGCCCGCGCGAGGAGGCGGGCCCCCGCGTCGCCCAGGCCGGCCGCCGAGACGTACAGCTCGTCCACCGCTCCGGTACGGACGATGCGCGCCACCTGCACCGCGCCGAGGGGGTTGCCGCCGAGGTACAGCCGGCCGATGCGGTCACCGCGCGCCGCCACCGACTCCACCCCCTCCGCCAGGGCCGCCGTCGCCGCCGCGTCGAGGCCGGTCTGCACCAGGTCGAGCGTGGCCAGACCGCTGCCCCGCGCCATCAGCCGCCCGGCCACCCGGCCGCCCTCCCCGCCGAGCGGGTTGCGCTTGAGCCACAGGCCGCGTACGACTCCGGGGGAGGCGATGAGCTGGTCGGCGATCCGGCAGGCGCCCGCCGCGCCGATACCGTTGCAGCCCAGGTACACGGTCTCCACCCCGGCGCCGATCGCGCCCTCCGTGGCGTCGGCCGCGCCCGCGTCGCCGAGGCCGTCCGTGCCGAGCAGCAGGTGCCTGACGGGGCCGTGCGGGCGCAGGGCGGACACGACCGCCCGCACGCCGTCCGGGCCCAGCGCCTGCTTGCACAGGTCGAGCCGGCCGTCGGGCATGGCCGTGCCCGCGGGGAAGTCGGTGCGCTCCCCGACCTGGCGGCCGGTGCGCAGCCACTCCAGCAGGGGCGCCAGGTCGTCCATGGGGCGAGGGGCGACAGGGCCGATGCCCGCCCACTCGGTCACCACGGCACCTCCCGGTAGTCCTTGAGCAGTACGCCGTGCACGGGATCGCCCGCCTCCCCTCGTACGATCGGGTCGTACACGCGGGCGGCGCCGTCCACCACGTCGAGGGGCGTGCGCCAGCCCGTGCCCGCGCGCCGCTCGCGGTCCGGCAGCGGTTTCTCGTCGGTGATCCAGCCCGTGTCCACGCTGCACATGTAGACGTGCCGCGCCGCCAGCTCGCCGGCGCTGGTCCTGGTGAGCATGTTGAGCGCCGCCTTGGCCATGTTGGTGTGCGGGTGGCCGCCGGTCTTGTTCGCGGTGGCGAACTGGCCCTCCACGGCGGAGACGTTCACGACGTAGCGGCGGGGGTGCGGGGAGGCGAGCATCAGCGGGAGGAGGCGGTCGGCCAGCAGGAACGGGGCGACCGCGTTGACGAGCTGCGCCTCCAGCAGGTCCACCGGCTCCACCCCGCCCAGCCGGGCCGACCACGAGTTGGTGGCGGAGGGGTCGGGAAGCAGCCCGGCCACGTCCGGGAGCAGCCCGGCCGTGTCCGGCAGGAGTCCGGTCGTGTCGGGGAGCAGCCCGGCCGTGTCGGGCAGGAGTCCGGTTGCGTCGGGGAGCGGCCCGGCCGTGTCCGGGAGCGGTCCGGCAGGTGCGGGGGTCCGGTGGGATCCTGCGTGCGTCTGCATGCGTGCGTGCCCTCGCGGGGCCTCGTGGCCGTCCGCGCCGGGGGCGGCGCGCAGTGCCGGGCGGGGCACGCCGGTGCCGGGCGGCGTGAACCCCGGCGCCGTCCAGACCGGCAGGTCGGTGTCGTGGGGCGTCGCCTCGGCGGCGGCCAGCGCGGCGTAGGAGAAGGCGGGCCGGCGCAGGGTCTGGGCGGCGTTGTTGACGAGGATGTCGATCGGCGCCCCCTCCGCGAGCAGCCGGTCGGTGAGCGCCACCACCTGCCGCGGATCCCGGAGGTCCAGCGCGGCCACGCTGAGCCGCCCCCACCACCGCCCGGCGTCCGGCGCGGCCGCGAACCGCCGCGCGGCGTCAGCCGGGAAGCGGGTGGTCACCATGACCTCGGCGCCGTCCCGCAGCGACATCAGCGCCAGCTCATGCCCGATCTTGACCCGCCCGCCGGTCAGCAGCATCCTGCGCCCCGCCAGGTCCGCGCGGGCCGTGCGCCGGGCGAGGTTGTCCACCGCGCAGTCCGGGCAGAGCCGGTGGTAGAAGTGGTGCACCCGGCTGTAGAGCCGCTTGCACACGTAGCAGTGACGAGGCCGTCGCAGGCTGCCCGGCAGGAAGGCGGCGGCAGGCGCGGGCGTCGGCGTCGGGGCGTCCATCTGGCGCTCGGCGGCCCCCATGGCGGTCGCCGCCAGCAACTCGCCGTCCAGGCGCGTGGCCTCCGCGCGGGCGGCGGCGCGGCGCTCGTGCCGCCCGTCCCTGATCAGCCCGGTGGCCGCATGCTCGATCCTGCGCCGGTCGGGATGGTCGGCCGGTAACCGCTTGGCCAGCCCGAGGAGACGCAGGCACGCCTCCACCTGCTCCGCCTCCATCGCCGCTCCTCACCCCGCCCCGGCAGTGGACCCGACCGGACTCGAACCGGCATCCTCCAGCAATTGAGTTGCGGCGCATCACCACTGTGCTACGGGCCCGTCCGCGCACAGCCAGTGACCTTGCCGCCCGCGTCCAGCAGCATACGGGACGGAAACGGGCAAGATCGCGACATTTTCGGCTACGGCCGGATGGCGACGGACGGCACCAGCCGCCGGTTGCGCACCAGCCAGATGGCGCGCTCCAGGTCGGGCGTCTGGTAGCGGTCGTCGCCGAGCGGCGCGACGTACCGCCTGAGCTCCGCCAGCAGGCTCCCCGTGGCGGCGCCCAGCGGCAGGCCCGCCATCTTCCCGGCGATGAGGTCGATGCCCTGGGCCGCCATCAGGTACTGCACGGCCAGGACGATCTCCAGCCGGTCGAGGTTCTCGTGCAGGTGGCGGGCCGAGGCCATGGCCATCGTGTTGTGATCCTCCTGCCCGTCCTTGACCGGGCGCGACAGGGTGCCCGCCGGGGTGGCCCTGGCCTGCATCTCGGGGATCAGCGCGGCGGCCACCGTCTGCACCTGCACCAGGCCGGAGTTCAGGCCCACCGGCGGGCCGGCCAGGTTCGCCGGCAGGCCGTAGCTCCACCTGGGGGACAGCAGCCGGCCCGACAGCTCCTGCGACAGCACGCCGACGTCGGCGATCTCCGCGTTCAGGGTGTCGGCGAGGTGTCCCATGACGGAGCCGTCCCAGTTGCCGCCCATCACGAACTCGTACCCCCGGCCCCGGTCACGCCTGAAGACCAGCGGGTTGGAGGTGGAGGAGTTGGCCTCCCGCGTCAGGGCGCGGCGGGCGTCGGCGAGCGCCTGCCGCAGCCCGGCCAGGATGTGCGGCGCCGCCCGTACCGACACCGCGTCCTGGACCCGCGGCTCGGGGCTGAGGCGACGGCGGCCCTCGTCCGTCATCCAGCGCGAGCCCGCCACCATCGCGCGCAGCCGCGCGGCGACCGCGTTCTGCTCGGGGATGTGCCGTTCGGCGTGGGTACGGGCGTCCAGCGAGCTCCGCTCGGCCCTGGTCGCCTCCATGAACAGGGCGAACGCCCCCTCCGCCTGGTCGGCCAGCGCGGTGGCGCGGTGCACGGCGTGCGCCAGCGTGGCGGCCAGCACGGTGCTGCCGCTGACGATCGGCAGCGCCTCCCCGGCCTGGAGGGTGAAGTCCCTGGCCAGCCCGGCCCGGGGCAGGAGCTCGGAGGCGGGGCCCTCCTGGCCGCGGAATCGCACCGGCGCGTCCTCGCCGATCGCCGCCAGGCCGGCCGCGGCCTGGGGCTGCAGGTCTCCGGTGCCCAGCGAGCCGATCTGCGGCATCCGCGGCACGACGCCCGCGTTCACCAGGTCCAGCAGCCGCTGGGGCACCTCGGGGCGGACGCCGGAGCGGCCCCTGGCGAGCTGGTTCGCCTTGAGGATCAGGGCCAGCCTGGCCACGTCGTCGGGCAGCGGGTCGCCGACGCCCGCGGCGTGGGAGCGCAGGATGTTGCGCTGGAACCGCACCTGCTGATCGAGCGAGAGCGGCCGGTCCTTGAGCGGCCCGAGCGCCTGGTTCCAGCCGTACACCCGCTGGTCGTCCAGGGCGGCCATCGCGCCCGCGCGGGCCCTGGCCATGGTGGCGCGGGCGGACGGCGCGAGCGTGGCGGAGACGGGACGGCCGTCGAGGATCGCGAACGCGTCCCTGAGCGAGAACGAGTCGCCGTCCAGCACCAGGCTCAGCGGGCGCGGCGCGGGCGGAGGAGCAGGTTCCGCGACCGCCTGTCCCGGCACGCACAGGGCGGTGACCAGGCCGAGGCCGGTGGCGATGCGTCGGGTCACGGAACCTCCCTCGGTGAAGATCGATGCCGTTTCGTTCTAGCCAGGAGGCGGCGTGCGCGGATGGCGACCCGGCCTCGGCGGGAAGAGTGCTGACCCGATCTCGACCCTTTCCATGACAACTTCCTGGGAAAGCTCCCGTCGAGGTAGGACGGTGGGCGAAGGGCCCGATACGGTCGTCTGCCATGGAGATCTGGATCAACCCCGCGTGCTCGAAGTGCCACTCCGCGCTGTCCGTCCTGGACGCCGAGTCCGCGAAGTACAAGGTGCGCCACTATCTGGAGGATCCGCCGAGCGAGCCCGAGCTGCGCGAGGTGCTGGCCAGGCTCGGCCTGGAGCCGTGGGACATCACGCGGACCGGGGAGGCGCGGGCGGCCGAGCTGGGGCTGGACGGGTGGCCGCGGGACGCGTTCGCGCGTGACCGGTGGATCAGGGCCCTGGCGCAGAACCCGATCCTGATCCAGCGCCCGATCATCACGGCCGACGACGGGTCGGCGGTCATCGGCCGGTCCGAGGACGCGGTGCGGTCCGTTCTGTGAGTGCCCCGGAGCCGGCCGGGCAGGAGGAAGGCCGCGTCCCCGCGGGCGATACGGGAACGCGGCCTTCCTGGTCGGGGGTCACGCGCCGGTGACGGCCTCCTCCTTGGCCGGCGGCGCCGGCAGGTCCAGGCTGTCGCGGAGCCTGGCGGGCTTGAGGAAGGCGGCGGCGACGAGGCCGACGGCGGCGATGGCCGTCGAGACGAGGAAGATGTGGCCGGTGGCGTCGCCGTACGCGGACCTGACGATCTCCTTGATCGGGCCGGGCAGCGCGGCGATGTTCAGGCTGCCACCGGCCGCGGCGGCGTCACCGCCGGTCGGGATCCCGGCCTTGGCCAGCCCCTCCGAGATGCTGGTCGCGACGCGGTTGGCCAGCACCGCGCCGAGCACCGACACGCCGACGGTGCCGCCGAGCGAGCGGAAGAACGTGACCGCGCCGCTGGCGGCGCCGATCTCGCTGAGCGGGACGGTGTTCTGGATGACCAGGACGAGGTTCTGCATGGACATGCCGACGCCGATGCCGACGGCGAGCATGTAGACGGAGATCAGCACCAGCGAGGTCTCGTGGTCGATGGTGGCCAGGCCGCCGAAGCCCGCCAGCAGGACGACCAGGCCGACGAGGATGTACGGCTTCGTCCGCCCGGTGTTGGAGACCATCCGCCCGCTGATCGTGGACGACAGCAGCACGCCCGCCATCATGGGGATGGTCAGCAGGCCCGCTTCGGTGGGGCTGAACCCGCGGCCGATCTGGAAGTACTGGCCGAGGAAGACGGAGCCGCCGAACATGGCCATGCCGACCGCGAGGCTGGCCAGGATGGCCAGCGCGGGGGTGCGCCGCCGGATGACGTGCAGCGGCACGACCGGCTCCCTGACGACCGACTCGACCCACGTGGCCAGGGCGAGCAGCACCACGCCGCCGCCGGCCAGCGCCGCGGTCTGCCAGGACAGCCAGTCGAAGTCGTTGCCGACGAAGGTGACCCAGATGAGCAGGATGCTGACGCCGGCGGCGATGAGGGTGGCGCCCCAGTAGTCGATGCTCACGTTCGCCCGCCGCACGGTCGGCAGGTGCAGGGTCTTGGCCAGCAGCGCGAAGGCGGCGATGGTGAACGGCACGGCGATGAAGAAGCACCAGCGCCAGCCGAGCCAGGAGGTGTCGGCGATGAGGCCGCCGAGCAGCGGGCCGCCGACCGTCGCCACGGCCATGACGGCGCCGAGGTAGCCGTTGTAGCGGCCGCGCTCCTTGGGCGAGATCATGGCGGCGATGATCACCTGCGCGAGGATCTGCAGCGCGCCCATGCCCAGGCCCTGCACCGCGCGGAAGGCGATGAGCTGGCCGGTGTTCTGCGCGAACCCGCAGGCCAGCGAGCTGACCATGAAGATCACGATGGAGATCTGGAGCAGCAGCTTCTTGTTGAACAGGTCGGCGAGCTTGCCCCAGATGGGGGTGGAGGCGGTCGAGGCCAGCAGGGATGCCGTGACGACCCAGGTGTACTGCGACTGGTTGCCGTCCAGCGCGCCGATGATCTGGGGCAGCGCCACCGAGACGATGGTGCCGCTGATCATGGCGACGAACAGGACCAGCAGCAGGCCGCTGAGGGCTTCGAGGATTTGGCGGTGGGTCATCGGCTCCGCCGCGGACGGCGCTGCCGGCTGTGCACTCACGCGCAATCTCCATTTCTAGAAAGAAGGGATCAACCCGGACACCTTACATGCACGGGGGGCAACTTTGCGCACTGGGCATTTATTCCCGTTGGGTAAGCTGTGGGTCATCATGGGCAGCACAGCAGGTTTGCGGGAGCGCAAGAAGGCCGAGACCCGGCAGGCGGTGCACGAGGCCGCGCTGCGGCTCACCATCGAGCACGGCCTCGACAACGTCACCGTCGAAGCCATCGCCGACGCCGCCAACATCTCGCGGCGCACGTTCTCCAACTACTTCGACGGCAAGGAGGACGCGCTGCTGTACGGCGAGGAAGCGCGCCTGGACAGCCTGGTGCTGCGCGTACGCGAGCAACCGGCCGAGCGGACCGCCTGGCAGGCGCTGCGCGCAGCGCTGCAGGGCCTCTACGCCGAGACCGGCGGGCCCGACCGCGAGTGGCACCTGCGCGCCCGCCTGGCCACGCGGCACCCGTCGCTGCTGGCCAGGCAGCTCGCGGGGCGGGTACGGCTGGAGCACGAGCTGAGCCAGGCGGTGGCCGGGCGCGGGCGGCCGGGGGACGTCGGTCCAGAGGTGATCACGGTCGCGTTCCTGGCCGCGATGCGGATCGCCACGCAGTGGTGGTGCGCCGATTCGGAGACGCGGTCGCTGTACGAGCTGACGGTGCTGGCGCTGGACGAGATCGCCCGGCCCTTCTCCTGAAGACCGGGGGCGCTGCGCGCGCCTGAACGCCAAGGGCGATCAGGCGCGCGCCCGCCACAGCAGGTAGACGAAGTACGGCGTGCCGATCAGCGCCGTCACCAGCCCCGCCGGCACCTGCGCCGGCGCGATCACGGTCCGCCCCAGCGTGTCGGCGAGGCTGACCAGCAGCGCCCCGAGCAGCGCCGCGACCGGCAGCACCCGGGTGTGGTGGGCGCCGACCAGGGCGCGGGCGGCGTGCGGGGCGACCAGGCCGACGAAGGCGACGACCCCGACCGCCGAGACCGCCGTGGAGGTGAGCAGCACGGCCCCGGCGAGCGCGCCCAGCCGTACCGGCTCCAGGGGGACGCCCAGGATGCGCGGCGTGTCCTCGTCCAGGGCCAGCAGGTCGAGGTCGCGGCGCAGCCAGACCAGCAGCGGGGTGACGATCGCGAGGGCGAGCACGACGGGGATGAGCTGCTCGGGGACCCGTCCGTACGTGGAGCCGGACAGCCAGGTGAGGGCCTTGGCGGTGTTCCACGGGTCGGACAGCACGATGATCAGCACGGTGATGGCGGTGCAGGCGTTCTGCATGGCGACGCCGATGAGGACCAGCCGGTCGGAGCTCAGCCCGCCGCGCCACGCCAGCCCGTACACCACGGCGAACGCGATCAGCGCGCCCGCGCCCGCCGCGGCGGACATCGACCAGATGCCGGCCATCGGCGCCAGCGTGAGCAGCGAGATCGCGCCGACGCCCGCGCCGGTGGTGACGCCGAGCATGCCGGGCTCGGCCAGCGGGTTGCGGCACACGGCCTGCACGGCCGCGCCGGCCACGGCCAGCGCCGCGCCGGCCAGCAGCGCGGCGGCCACCCGGGGCCAGCGCTGGTCGAGCACGAACGTCAGGGCCCGCCCGCTGCGGCCCTGCAGCCAGTTGGCCACGTCGCCGGTGAGCAGCCACCGGTCACCGCCCAGCATGCCGAGCACGGCCGCGCCCACCACCAGGACGGCGCAGAGGGCGACCACGGTGAGGAAGGCGGTGCGCGAGCGGGCCCCGCCCGTGCGCACGGCGGGCGGCTTGCGGGTCGGGCCGGCGTCGCGGTAGCGGCGGGCCAGCCAGATCATCACCGCCGCGCCGATCACGGTGGTCACCACGCCGGGCGGCACCTCCACCCCGGCCTGCGCGCCCAGCACGGCACGCAGCACGATGTCGGAGCCCAGCATGATCAGCACGCCCGCCACCCCGGACAGGGGCAGCAGCATGCGGTGCCGGTGCAGCCCGGGGATGGACTTGGGCAGCAGCCGTACGACGACCGGCGCGCACAGCCCGACGAACCCGATGGGCCCCGCGATCGTCACCGCCGCTGCCGACAGCAGCACGGCCAGCAGGGTCAGCCACAGGCGCAGCCGCCGCACGTTCACGCCGAGGACCGTGGCGGTGTCGTCGCCCAGGCCGAGGATGTCCAGCCGGGGCCCGGCCAGCACCGCGCCGGCCAGCGCGAGCGCGACGAGCGGGCCGAGCTGGGTGACGGCGTCCAGGTCGCTCTGCACGAGCGAGCCGCTGCCCCAGGCGAACAGCCCGGTGGTCTCCTGCTCGAACAGGATCATGACGAGGTTCGTCAGCGAGCTGAGCGCCAGCGACGTGGCCGTACCGGCGAGGATCAGCCGGGTGGTGCCGGTGCGCCCGCCCGCCGACAGCGCCAGCACCAGCGCGGCGGCGGCCAGGCCGCCGATCAGCGCGAGCCCGCCCGACATGGACACGGGCAGTGCCAGCCCGAACGCGGCCGCGGTGGCGACCGCCAGGTACGCGCCCGAGCTGACGGCCAGCGTGTCCGGCGAGGCCATCGCGTTGCGGGCGACGGACTGCAGCAGCGCGCCCGCCACGCCCAGCGCGACGCCCACGCAGACGCCGGCCAGCAGCCGGGGCAGCCGCGAGGCCAGCAGCACGCGCGCGGCCTCGTCGGCGTTGCCGGAGCCGCCGAACGGCAGCGCCAGCAGGTCGAGCGCGCCGATCGACGAGGTGCCCTGGGTGACGTGCACGGCCGCCACCAGGACGGTGGCGGCCAGCGCGAGGAGGAAGACCCCGGCGGTGCCCAGCCGCCGCAGCGGCGTGGTGGGCGGCGCCGGGGTCAGGACGTCCGTGCTCAACCGGTGTACGCCTTCACCAGAGCGTCGGCGAACTGCCGGCAGGACAGGGGCCCGCCGAAGGTCCAGATGCCGTCCTGCAGCTTGGTGACCTGCTGCTTCTCGACGAACGGCAGCGACTTCCAGATGGCGTTGTCCTTGAGCCCGTCGGCGAAGACGTCGTCGCCGTCGGAGGCGTTGTAGAAGAAGCGGATCTCCGGGTCCTTGAGCACGTTCAGGCCCTCGACGTCGGTGGTGCCCAGGCCCCACTGGTCGTCGACCTTGCCCGTCCAGGCGTTCTTGAGGCCGAGCTGGGTGGCCACCTCGGAGACCAGCGAGCCCTTGCCGAACAGGCGGACGGAGATCGTGCTGCCCTGCTTCCACCCGTCGGCCATGACGAACGGCTTGCCGGCGCCGCCCGCGGCGGCGATCTTCGCCTTGCCGTCGGCCAGCGCCGCGTCGAAGTCGGACATCAGCTTGGTGGCGGCCTCGGTCTTGCCGACGGCCTTGGCGATCATGTCGAGGTCGTCGCGCATGCGCTTGAGGTTGTCGGTGGCGTCGCTGCCCTTGGCCACGATCACCGGCACGAACTTCTCGAGCTGCGCGGCCAGCTCCTCGTCGTCGGACTCCATGACGACCAGGTCGGGCGACAGGGCGCTGATGGAGTCGATGCTCGGCTCCTGCCGCATGCCGACGTCCTTGACCGAGGAGTCGAGCTTGACGGCGGTGTCCCAGGTGGCGTACCCCTTCACGTCGGCCGCGCCCACCGGCATGACACCCAGGCCGGCCAGCATCTCGGTCTCGGCCCACTCCAGGCTCACGACCCTGGTGGCCGGGCGGTCGAGCTTGACCTCCTTGCCGCGGGCGTCGGTCACGGTGATGGGTCCGGCGCTGGCCGAGGCCGTGGTGCCGGCCGCGGGGGACTGCTCGGTCACGGGGGCCTCGGTCGTGCCGCAGGCGGCGAGGGCGATGATGGCGGCGATGGCGGTCAGGGGGGCCGTCAGGGCACTGCGCATGGTTGTTCCTGTCATGTGGTTGCTGGGACGGTTCTGCTGTGGCGGCCGATGGGCCGGGTGGTCACGGTGCCCGTCCTCGGGTCGTGGCTGACCTCGATGCGGATGCCGTACGTTTCGGTGAGCAGGTCCTCGGTGAGGACCTCGGCGGGCGGGCCGTCCGCCCGGATGCGCCCCTTGTGCAGCAGCACGACGTGGTCGGCGATCTCGGCGGCCTGGTTGAGGTCGTGCAGGACCACGCCGATCGCCACCCCGTGCTCGTCGGCCAGGTCGCGGACGAGGTCCAGCAGCTCCACCTGGTAGCGCAGGTCGAGGAACGTGGTGGGCTCGTCCAGCAGCAGGACGCCGGTGTCCTGGGCCAGGCAGGTGGCCAGCCAGACGCGCTGCAGCTCGCCGCCGGACAGCTCGTCCACCGGCCGCTCGGCCATCCCCGTCACGCCGGTGAGCCGCATCGCCCGCTCGACGTGGGTGGTGCCGTCGGGATCCGCGGCCCGCCAGCGCCGCCGGTAGGGGTGGCGGCCGTAGCCGACGACGTCGCGCACGCACACGCCGCCCGGGGTGGGGCGGCTCTGCGCGAGCAGCGTCACCCGGCAGGCGAAGTCGCGCGCGGACAGGGCGAGGGCGTCGGCGCCGTCGCCGAGCGTCACGACGCCGCTGTCGGGGCGGTGCAGCCTGGACAGCGCGCGCAGCAGCGTCGACTTGCCGCTGCCGTTGGGGCCCACCAGAGCGGTCACGTGGCCCGGCCGCAGGGTGATGCGACCGTCCTCGACCACGGGGGTGCCGTGGTAGCTGAGGCAAAGCTCCGCGCCGCGGAGAGAGATCTCCTCGGTCATGGGCCTAAGGTTAGGCTAACCTTGCTATAGACGCCATGCCGGGGTGCTTTACCGGCTGTGATCAGGTCTTGTACAGCAGCGACAGCGGCTCCGGCGAGGCCCTGCCGGCCAGCTGGGTCGCGGTCCGCCCGACGTAGCGGGACAACGACCGCGCCAGGTGCGGCTGGTCGAAGTAGCCGAGCCGGTGGACCACGTCGGGCGCCGGCACGCCCTCCTGGATCAGCACCGCCGCCTGCCGCGCGCGGCCGATCTGGCGGACCGCGCCCTGGGTGAGCCCGGTCGCCGCCACGAAGCGCCGCTGAACCGTACGCGCCGACACGCCCGCCGGCCTGCCGCCGAGCACTGCGGCCACGACCGGGTCGAGGACCAGGATCTCCTCGCGCACGAGCCGCCGCACGAACCACTCGGCGTCGTCGTAGCCGGGCAACCGCCAGGTGGAGCCCTTGAGCTGGAACGACCTGCGCGTCGTGCCCGGGATCGGCACGTTGCCGTCGACCAGCCGCTCCATCGGGAAGTGCGGCATCGAGGCGCCGGTGGCGAAGCTGATGCCGAAGAACGTGGCGTACTCGGGGACCGGCGCCGGGCTCGCCCTCGTCTCCGGCCCCTGCACGGCCGCGCTGACCTGCCCGCCGTGCTCCCAGAAGACCAGGTCCCAGGTCGCCGACGCGATCGACGTCATGCGGCCGACGTCGTCGCTGCGGCTGCGCCACACCCGCTCGACGTACGGCGAGTCGGACGGCCGGCTCTCGACCTCCAAGCCCATCGGAATCCCTCACCGGAAGCCGGGATCACTGCTGCACGTCCACAGCATCGCATGGTTGACGGGCCGTGCGGTCCCCGCATACCGTGCCGGGGCGCCGGCCGGCGGCGACGGACACGGAGGAGCCCAGGCATGCCCGCACCGGTCCGGGCCCGCGTGGCCGTCTCCCTGCTCTACGTGATCATGAGCATGCCCATCGGCGGCTGGGCCGCCAGGGTCCCCGAGATCCGCCGGCAGGTGGGCGCGGACGACGCCCTCTGGGGCCTGGCGAACACCGTGCCGAGCATCGGCAACCTCGCCGGCCTCTGCGCGATCGTGCTGCTGGCGGGCCGGGTCTCCAACCGGCTGCTCGGTGTCGCCGGGGCCGCGCTCGTCCTGCTCACCGTGCCCCCGCTCGCCGCCTCGGGCAGCTTCGCCGCGGTGGTGCTCGGCCTGACGACGTGGGCGCTGGTCTCCCTCGTCATGGCCGTCCCCATGGGCGCGCTGGCGCTGGAGGTCCAGCGCCGCTACGGCAGGCCCCTCATGGGCGGCTTCGACGCCTGCTTCGGCGCGGGCACGCTGGCCGGCGGGCTGACCGGCACCCTGGCGGCGGCGCTGGACGTGCGGCCGTGGGCGCAGTTCGCGCTGACGAGCGCGCTGCTCGGGCTCTGCCTGGCGGCGACGGCCCGGTGGCTGCCGCACGAGGCGGGCGGGGGAGCGGGGAGGCCGCGCGGGCGCTTCACCCGCAGGGTGCTCCCGCTGACCGCCATGGCGTTCCTGTCCGGGTACGTCTCGGAGGCGGCGGTCCTCTGGAACGCCGTCTACGTCTCCGACACCATGGGCGCCGGCCCGGTCGCCGGCGGCGTCGCCTACACCGTCGCCACCACGGCCGGAACGGTGACGCTGCTGGCCGTGGACCGGGTCACCGCCCGCCTGGGCATCGTCCGCATGGTGCGGGCGTGCACCCTGTTCGCGGCCGGCGGGTTCGGCCTCTGCCTGCTGCTCGGCACCCCGATGGCGGCGGTGGCCGGGTTCGTCCTGCTCGCGGTCGGCATGGCAGGCGTCAACCCCGCCCTCTACACGCTGGCGGGCCACCAGGAGGGGCTGTCGCCGAGCGAGGGCGTGTCGATGGTCGAGCTGGGCCAGCTGCCGGGAGCGTCGATCGCCGCACCGGCCCTGATCGGCGCGCTGAGCGGGCCGGCCGGCCTCCGCCTCGCCCTGACGTCCATCGTCGTCGCGGTGCTGCTGCTCGGCGTGCTGGCCGGCCGGCTGCGCCCGGCCGGAGACCGGGTGTGGTGAGCACCTTGACACGGGCATGTGTATCGATAAAGTTGCCTCGCATTTATCGATACACATCCCGTGCGAGAAATGGTTCTCTCCCCATGAGCGACAACGTCGTGCCCGCTGTCATCAACCTCGACGTGACCGGCCCGGTGATCAGCCGGCACCTGTACGGCCACTTCGCCGAGCACCTGGGCCGGTGCATCTACGGCGGCTTCTACGTGGGCGAGGACAGCGACCTGCCGAACGAGGGCGGCATCCGCCTCGACGTGGTGGAGGCGCTGCGCGCGCTGGACATCCCGAACCTGCGCTGGCCGGGCGGCTGCTTCGCCGACGAGTACCACTGGATGGACGGCATCGGGCCCAAGCAGGAGCGCCCGGCGATGGTCAACACCCACTGGGGCAACGTCGAAGAGAACAACCACTTCGGCACCCACGAGTTCATGGCGCTGTGCGAGCTGCTCGGCGCGGAGCCGTACATCAGCGGCAACGTCGGCTCCGGCACGGTCAAGGAGATGAGCGACTGGGTCGAGTACCTCACCCGCGAGGGCGACTCCCCGATGGTCAGGCTGCGCAAGGCCAACGGCCGCGAGGAGCCGTGGAAGATCCGCTTCTGGGGGCTCGGCAACGAGGCGTGGGGCTGCGGCGGCCACATGAGCGCCCAGCAGTACGCCGCCGAGGCCCGCCGGTTCGGCACCTACTGCCGCGACCACGGCGGCAACAAGCTCTACCGCATCGCCGCCGGCGCCAACTCCGCCGACTACGCCTGGACCGAGACGCTGATGAAGCAGCTCGGCGAGCTGGGCTGCGCCTACCGGCCCGCGCCCTTCATGCAGGCGCTGTCGTTCCACTACTACACGATCCCCGGCACCTGGCAGGACAAGGGCGACGCCACGGCGTTCGACACCGACGACTACTACCGCACGATGGTCCAGGCCGCCCGCGTGGACGAGCTGATCACCGGCCACTCCAACGTCATGGACTGCTACGACCCCGGCAGGAACGTGGGCCTGGTGCTGGACGAGTGGGGCACCTGGTGGAACGTCGAGCCGGGCACCAACCCGGGCTTCCTCTACCAGCAGAACACGCTCAGGGACGCCCTGGTCGCCAGCCTGCACTTCGACATCTTCCACCGCCACGCCGACCGCCTGATCATGGCCAACATCGCCCAGACGGTGAACGTGCTCCAGGCCATGATCCTCACCGACCCCGACACCAAGGCCCTCGTGCTCACCCCCACCTACCACGTGTTCGAGATGAACAAGGGCCACCAGGACGCCGCCTCGCTGCGCGTCGACCTCAAGGCCGCGCTCCCGGCGCGCGAGGTCGGCGGGACGAGCCTGGCGACCGTCTCCGTGTCGGCCAGCCGCAAGGACGGCCGGGTGCTGATCTCGCTGTCCAACCTGGACGCGGCGGACGCGGCCGACGTCGAGCTGGACCTGCGCGGCGGCACGGTGGCCGAGTTCGGCGCCCGCATCCTGACCGCAGGCAGCCTCCAGGCCCACAACACCCCTGACGCGCCGGACACCATCGCCCCGCGCGCCCACGAGCAGGTCACGGCCACGGCGACCGGCCTGCGCGTGCACCTGCCCGCCCACTCCTTCGTCACGGTCGAGGGCCGGCTGGGCTGACCGGGCGCGCAGGTGGGGCGCGATAAGCTCGACGAGGAGGGCGGGGAGAGCGGAGCGTGGGGCACGGCATGGTGACCATGGGAGACGTCGCCCGGCTGGCCGGGGTGTCGAAGATGACCGTCTCCAACGTGGTCAACAACCGTGCCGGGGTCAGCGACCCGGTCCGCAGGCGCGTGCTGGAGGCCATCCGGCAGTCGGGTTACCGCGTCAACGTCTCCGCCCGCACGCTCAAGTCCGGGCGCACCGGCGTGATCGGCCTCGCCGTGCCCGACATCGAGGCCGCCTACTTCGGCCATCTCGCCTCCCACGTGATCGGCGAGGCCCGGCGGCGCGGCTTCCACGTCGCGGTCGAGGAGTCGGGCGCCGACGCCGGCGGTGAGGCCGACGCCATCGCCCGCTCCCGCACCCTGCAGTTCGACGGGCTGATCCTCAGCGCCGTCGAGCTCGACCGGCTGGAGGAGCCCGCCGACGCCCACTATCCCGTCGTCATGCTGGGCGAGCAGGACTTCGGCGGCCGCTTCGACCACGTCGCCATGCCCAACGAGGAGGGCACCCACGCCGCCACCGCGCACCTGGCCGACCAGGGCTGCCGCCGGATCGCCATCGTCACCGGCGGTAGCCTCGAAGGCGTGAACGTGGTGACGCGCCGCTACCGGGGCTACCGTGCCGCGCTCGCCGAGCGCGGCCTCGACGTGGACCCGCCGCTGCTGTTCGCCCTCGACGACATGAGCATGGAGGCGGGCCGCGCCGCGGCGCACCGCCTGGTCGACTCCGGCCGCGAGGTGGACGGCGTGGTGGCGGTGACCGACACCGTCTGCCTGGGCATCCTGCGCGGCCTGGCCGACCGCGGCCTGCGCGTCCCCGGCGACGTGCGGGTCGCCGGCTTCGACGACATCCCGGCGGCGGCGTACGCGGTGCCGTCGCTGACCACGGTGGCGCCCGACCACCGGTGGATGGCCGCCAAGGCCGTCGAGCTGGTGACCCAGCGCATCGCCGCGCCGCTGCGCCCGACCGGCCAGTACGTCGCCCCGTTCGAGCTCGTCATCAGGGAATCGAGCCGCTGAGCAACCGGGAGGTAACGGTGGATCTCGGAGAGCTGGGCGCGTTCCTCAAGTCGCGCAGGGACCGGCTCGCCCCGCAGGCCGTCGGCCTGCCGCCGGGCACCCGGCGGCGGGTGCCCGGCCTGCGCAGGGACGAGGTGGCGGAGCTGGCGAGCATGTCCGCCGACTACTACACCGAGCTGGAGCAGGGCCGCGGCCAGTGCCCGTCGGAGCCGGTGCTGCACGCGCTGGCCCGCGCCCTGCGCCTCGATCCGGACGAGACCGCGCACCTGTTCCACCTGGCCGGCCATCCGGCGCCGCTCGGCGCCGAGCCCGTGCGCATGCAGGAGGCGCTGCGCCAGCTCATGGACCGGCTCCAGGACACCCCCGCCATGGTGATCACCGACCTGCACGAGGTGGTGGTGCAGAACCATGCCGCGCAGGTGCTCGTCGGGCCGCAGGCGGGGCTGACCGGCGTCCGGGCCGGCTTCCTGTTCCACTGGTTCACCGTCCCGGCAACCCGCGACCTCTACCCGCCCGACGACCACGACTACCACTCCCGGCTGCTCGTCAGCGATCTGCGGGCCGCCGTCGCCCGCCGCGGCCCCGCCGACGCGGCCTCCCGCGCTCTGGTCGACCACCTGCTGGGCGCGAGCGCCGAGTTCGCCGGGCTGTGGCAGGCGCGCGAGGTCAAGGTGCGCCACGAGGAGTACAAGCGGGTCGTCAACCCGGCGCTCGGCACCCTCAAGGTCACCTGCAACAGCATCGTCACCGCCGACGCCGCCCAGCGGCTGCTCTGGTTCGTCCCCGACGACGCCGGCGCCGTGCCGAAGCTGCACACGCTCGACCCCGCCGAGGTCTGGCGCGACACCCCCGGCCCGGCGTTCGGGCTGTTCAGAAGCTGGGGTTGAGCACCCCAGGCTGTTCAGGAGCAGGTGGGGCAGTCTGGTGACAGCGGTACGGGGGCGTCACCCGGGCCGCGGGAGGAACCGTCATGCGAGCAGCACTCGCCACCGGGGTCGAGACCCCGCTGTCCCTGATCGAACGCGAGATCCCGGAGCCGGGCCCCGGCGAGGTCCTGGTCAAGGTCACCGCCTGCGGCCTGTGCTTCACGGACCTCAACCTGCTGCGCGGGCACTACCCCTTCGCCCGCTTCCCCGTCGTCCCCGGCCACGAGATCACCGGCACGGTCGCCGCGCTCGGCAGCGGCGTCACCGGCCTGTCCGTGGGTGACGCGGTCGGCGCCCAGTTCCTGTACGACTCGTGCGGCCACTGCGACTACTGCGTGTCCGGCGACCAGATCCTCTGCCCGGCCAAGCGCGTCACCGGCATCGTCGCCGACGGCGGCTACGCCGAGTACACCCTGCTCAAGGGCGGGTACGTGACCCCGCTCCCGGCCGGGCTCGACCCGGTGGCCGCGGCGCCGCTCATGTGCGCGGGCCTGACCGCGTTCAACGGCCTGCGGCGGGCAGGTGCCGGGCCCGGCTCCCGGGTGGCGGTCATCGGCAGCGGCGGCATCGGCGCGCTGGCCATCAGGTACGCCGCCGCGATGGGCGCCAGGGTCGCCGTGATCGGCCGCTCGGCCACCGGCGAGGCGACCGCCAAGGAGCTCGGCGCGGAGCTGTACGTGGCCACCCGCGACACCGACCCCGCCGCCGCGCTCAAGGCCTGGGACGGCGGCGCGAACGTCATCCTGAACGCCGCCCCCTCCAACGAGGCGGCCTCCGCCGTCCTGACCGGGCTCGCCCCCGACGGCACGCTCGTGCTCTGCGGCTACGACAACACGCCGCTCACCCTCGCCGCCCAGCCGATGGTGCTCAACCGGCTGCACGTCATGGCCTCGCCGTCGGGCTCGCCGCACGACCTGCGCGACGCGCTGGCCTTCTCCGCGCAGCACGGCATCCTGCCCCAGGTCACGCCGATCGCCCTCGACGAGGCTCCGGCCGCGCTGGAGGCCATGGGCGGCGGCTCCGCGGGCGGCCGTCGCGTCATCACGTTCTGACGAGGAGATCTCCCATGAGCAAGACCATCCTGATCACGGGCGCCGGTTCCGGCTTCGGCGCGCTGTCGGCCCGCGCGCTGGCACGCGCCGGCCACACCGTGTACGCGGCCATGCGCGCCACCGCCGGCCGCAACGCCGCCCGCGTCGCCGAGGCCGCGCGGTACTCCGGCGAGCACGGCGTGGACCTGCGCACCGTCGAGCTGGACGTGCTCTCGCAGGAGTCCGTGGCCGCGGCGGTCGGGACCGTGCTGGCCGAGGCGGGCGCCATCGACGTGGTCGTGCACAACGCGGGCCACATGGTGCTCGGCCCCGCCGAGGCGTTCACCCCCGAGGAACTGGCCGCCGTCTACGACACGAACGTGCTGGGCAGCCAGCGGCTCAACCGGGCGGTCCTGCCGCACCTGCGCGAGCGGGGCCAGGGCCTGCTGCTGTGGATCGGCTCCAGCTCCACCAGGGGCGGCACCCCGCCGTACCTCGCGCCGTACTTCGCCGCCAAGGCGGCGGCCGACGCGCTCGCGGTGTCGTACGCGGCCGAGGTGGCCCGCTTCGGCATCGAGACCACGCTCGTCATCCCCGGCGCGTTCACCTCGGGCACCGACCACTTCGCCAACGCCGGCCACCCGGCCGACCAGCGCGTCGTCCCGGCCTACGACGAGCGGTACGGCGGGCTGATGGAGCAGGTGGGGGAGCGGCTGGCCGCGTTGCAGCCGCCCGGCGCCGACGTGTCCCTGGTCGCCGACGCCGTCGTCCAGGTCGTGGACGCCCCGCACGGCAAGCGGCCGTTCCGGGTGCACGTCGATCCGATCGACGACGGGTCGGCGGAGGTGAGCGAGGTCGCCGACCGCGTACGGGCGCGCTTCCTGGCCCGCATCGGCCTGGAGGACCTGCTCACGCCGAGCCCCGCCGCGTAACGTACGGGGGTATGACCCACACTCACGATGAGGACCCGGCGTGTGAGGTGGCCCACAGCGACGCTCCCGCCGCGGAGGGCGGGCGGACGCTGGTCGCCGTCTTCGCTTCCCCGGTGGCAGGCTGCCTGCTGAGGTTCGGGGCCGAGCTGGGCTATCGCCCGGTCCTGTACGAGCCCGACCCCGAGCGGCACCTGGCCGGATTCGCGCCGGCGCAGCGGCTCGCCGACCATCTCGACGGCACGGCGGACGTGGTGCTCACCGACCACCACCGCGACGAGATCGGCCCGATCCTGCGTGACGTGCTCAAGTTCCCCGTCCGCTGGGTCGGGATCATGGGCAGCGCCCGCCACAGCGCGCCGCACGTACGGGCGCTGGCCGAGCTCGGGGTGCCGCCGGAGGAGGTCGCCCGGGTACACCGGCCGATCGGGCTCAACATCGGCTCGCGCACCCCGCCCGAGATCGCCGTCGCCACCCTGGCCGGCCTGATCGCCGACCGCAACGGCCGCCCGGGCGGCTTCGCGTTCTGACGCGTCCCGGCTCGGGCCGGGGAGTGGCGGGGTGCGCCGCACGAGGTTCCGCGGCGCACCCCGCACCGCCTCAGCTCTGGACGAGCGAGAGCCGCCGCACGCCGGTCAGGGTCGGCGTCGGGATGAACTGCACCGGGTCATCAGGATCCGTACGGAGCCCATCGAACCGGTCGAGCAGGATGTTCAGCGCGACCCGCCCCTCCAGCCGGGCCAGGGGAGCGCCCAGGCAGAAGTGGATGCCGCGCCCGAAGGCGAGATGCGGGTTGGGATCGCGATGCGGGTCGAAGGCGTCGGGGTCGGGGAACTGCCGGGGGTCCCGGTTGGCCGCACCCAGCCAGCACATGACCATCTGATCGGCCGGGATGGTCACGCCGCCGAGCTCGACCTCGCGGGTGGTGGCGCGGCCGAGCGCCGCGAACGGCGTGAACAGCCGCAGCGACTCCTCGATGACGGCCGGGATCGAGGCCCGGTCGGCGCGCGCCCGGTCCTGCTGCTCGGGGTAGGCGTCCAGGCACAACACCGTGTTGCCGAGCAGCATCGTCGTGGTGATGTGCCCCGCGAGCAGCAGCACGATCGCGAAGTTGACCACCTGCTCGTCGGGCAGGCGCTCGCCGTCCACCTCGGCCTCGACCAGCCTGGTGAGCAGGTCGGCGCGCGGCTGCCGGCGGCGTTCCACGGCGTGCCCCCCGAGGTAGTCGGACATCTCCTTCCACGGCTTCATCACCGCCTGGAGCTCCGCCTCCCGCTCGTCCGCCGGCTGGTTGACCGAGACCTTGGCGTCGCGCTGGAACAGCGCGTCGGCCCACCGCTTGAACAGGGCGCGGTCGCTGCCGGGGATCCCCAGCAGCTCGGCGATGACGATCACCGGCAGGGGATAGGCCAGGTCCGTCACGAGCTCGAACCGCTCCCGATCGCGCGCCGCGTCGAGCAGTTCGTGGGTGAGCGCGGCGATCCTGGGCTCGAGATCCGCGACGACCTTGCGGGTGAAGGCGCTGCTGACCAGCTTGCGCAGCTTGCCGTGCTCGGGCGGGTCGATCTGGGTGATGAAGCCGTCCAGCGAGAAGTCGTCCTTGGACGGCAGCATGGACTCGGGAACCACCCGCATGGTGTCGGAGGAGAACGCCGCCGGGTCACCGAGCACGTCGTGCAGCTCCTGGTAACCGTAGACGTTCCACATTCCGGCGTCGGCCGCGAACTCGACCGCCGGGCCCGATCGGGGCCCGTGCAGCCAGAAGTGTTGTACGGGGATGTCGTACCGTTCGACGATGTCGGCCATCGCCTCTCCTTGTTGTAGATCCCTCGATGGAGACGTACGTCAGGATGACGTGTCGCGGTACTCCTGCCAGCGGTGGAGCATCTCGTCCCCGTCCTGCACGGTGAAGGCGAAGAAGTCCCGGGTCTCCTCCAGCCGGTCGCGCTGGCCGGTGCGGTCCTCGTCGAGGATCGACAGCCCGTACTCCAGCGTCTCCAGGCTCTGCTTGACCAGGTCCAGCTGGACCCGCAGGATCTGCGCCCACCCGCCGTTGACCGCGCGGTAGCGGTGCTCGCGGGTGGCCGCGGGGACACGTTCGATGATGCCTCCCGCCTCCAGTTGCCTGGCGACCGTGCTGACGGCGGTCTTGCTCAAGCTGAGCTCCGCCGCCAGGTCGGTGAGCGAGGGGTCGGGAGGGTCGCAGATCATGAGCCACGCCCACAGGCGGCCCATGGTGCGCGTGCCGCCCAGGCGCTCCATGACCAGCCCCATCCGGTCGACGAACTCGCTCTCCGAAGGCTTCACGGGCGTCAACTCCGCAACGATCGTCAAGTACGTACTTTACGAAGTGTACGTCGCGGGCCGGAGGGCGGGAAGAGCAGGGATACGGCGGGATCAGCCTGCCTGGCCCGCGACCTGGTCGATGCGGACGAACGTGGCGCCCTGGGCGGCGGCGCGGGCGCCGAGGACGTGCCCGTCGCACATCCGCGTGACCGTCCCTGCCAGGTCGATCACCTTCCACGTGGCCGGCTCCTCGCACGGCCGGCCGAGCCGGTCGTAGCTCCAGGTGCGCCGGCACACCCGGCACTCCGAGACGCCCGCCCGGGAGGAGAGCGTGTTGCCGTGCTCCTGGCACACGCCCCACGGCAGGCCGCACGGCCGCACCTGCAGCCTGGCCAGCTCGGCCGCCGCGCGCTGCAGGTCCTCGGCGGCCCTGGCCAGCCAGCCCGCGGCCTGGCGCGCCTCCACGAGCGGGTCAGGCTCGGGCGAGCCGTCGGCGGAGCCGCCGCACAGTGCCCAGACCTCGGCGGTGAGCGCCTCGGCCCGGGTCGCGAGGGCACGCAACTGCTCGGGAGTGACGGTCATGCGGGCTTCCCTCTCGCGAGGGCCGTCGCCGGTACGGCCGGGGAACTGGTCGCTGGGATGGACCCTACGTCCTGCCGGCCGCCACCGCGTCCAGGGCCGCGTCTAGGGCATGGCCGCGGCCTGGAGGATGCTGTAGCGTCCCGAGGTCGAGGTGACCTCCTCCGGCTCCCACCCGCCCGCGCCCAGCAGGTCGCCGTACTGCGACCGGGTACGCTCGCGGCCACCCAGCAGCACCAGCATGGCCAGGTCGGACAGGTGCACGGGCGACGGCGCCCACGGCTCGGGCAGCAGCATCTCCACCAGCAGCAGCCGGGCGCCCGGAGCGGCGGCGCGGCGGCAGGTGGCCAGGATGCGGACCGCGTGCTCGTCGTCCCAGTCGTGCAGGATCCACTTCAGCAGGTACAGGTCGCCCTTCGGGACCTCCTCCAGGAAGTCGCCGCCGACGAGGTCGATCCGGCCCGCGAGAGGGGAGCCCTGGAGCCGCTGCCGGGCCGCCTCGATCACCGGCGGCCGGTCGAGCAGCACGCCGGTCGCCGCCGGGGCCTTCTCCAGCAGCGCGGCGAGCAGCACGCCGTAGGCGCCGCCGACGTCCACGAGGCGTTGGTGCGCAGAGGGGTCCACGGCGGCCGCGACGTCGGCGGCGACCTGCGCCGACTGCTCTCCCATGCCCAGGGCGAAGTGCTCCGCCTCCTCGGGATGGGTGGCCAGGTGCTCCCAGAACGAGTGGCCGAGAACCGCGGGCGCGACCGGCCCGCCGGTGCGGACCGACTGCTCGAAGTCCCCGACGAGCCGCCACACCGTCGGGGAGCCGTAGGCGACGGCCAGCTCGCGGATGGCCGTGGGGGAGTCGGAGCGCAGGCATTCGCCCGCCTCCGTCAGCCGGTAGCGGTCGGGCCCGGTCTCCGTCATCAGGCCGACCGTGGCGGCGGCCCGCAGCAGGCGCAGCAGGGCGCCGGGATGGGCGCCGACGGCCGCCGCCAGGTCCTGCGCCGGGCGCGGCCCGGCGGCCAGCTCGTCGGCGACGCGCAGCCGGGCCAGGACGAAGATGATCTGGGAGTGCCAGAAGCCGCTCAGCAGCCGCTGGACGTGTTCCGCGGGTGTCTCGCGCCCGCCGCGATCCTGGTTCCCGGTGCCGGCGTACGACATGGCCTCACTATGGCACCCGGGGTGATCGGTGTCATCGGGCCGTTTCAGGGGAGATCATCCCGGCCCTGGTCAGCGAGGCGATTTCGTGAGACGAACACTGCGGACACCACAGACCATCACCGACCACTGTCAGGAGCCTCGCCATGCCCCTCACGCGCCTCCCGATCACGATCCGGCCCTTATCCTTCGCGTCGCGGGCGCTGGCGGTCGCCGCCGTGATCGTCCTGGCCCTTCCCGGCGTCGCGTACGCGGCCCCTCCCCAGGCGCTCGACGGTGCCGCGCCGCCGGCCGACCGCACGTACCAGCCGGCCTTCGACTACGACGGCGACGGCTGCTACCCGACGCCCGCCATCGGCCGTGACGGCACCCTCGCCCCCGGCCTGGCGCTCGGCGGAGCCGTCAACGGCCAGTGCCACGACCTGTCCGACCTCGACAACACCAACTCCTACTCGCGCTCGAAGTGCAACAACGGGTGGTGCGCCTACCTGTACGGGCTCTACTTCGAGAAGGACCAGGCGCTGCCCGGCTGCTGCGGGCACCGGCACGACTGGGAGCACGTCGTGGTCTGGGTCCAGAACGGCACCGCCCAGTACGTGGCGGCGTCCGAGCACGGCGCCTACAACGTCCGCGCGCGCTCGCAGCTGCCCTGGGAGGGCACCCACCCGAAGATCATCTATCACAAGGACGGGCTCTCCACCCACGCGTTCCGCTTCGCGAACTCCGGGGAGCAGCCGGAGAACCACAAGGGCACGTGGCAGTTCCCGCCGCTCGTCGGCTGGGACCACTACCCCGCGGGGCTCCGCGACCGCCTGGTGGCGCACGACTTCGGCTCGGCCAGTTTCGGGCTCAAGGACGCCTCGTTCGGCACGGAGCTGGCCAAGGCCAAGCCGGCCGGGATCCCCTTCGACCCGTACGCCTGACGCGCCCGGCGCGGAGCTTACACGATTGTCAAAAACCGTAACGAGCGGTGTACTGCCTTCCGGAAAGCTGATCTTCAGGATCGAGCACGAGGGAGGACCGGTGGACTTCGGGATCTTGGGCACCATCCGCCTCAACGGCCCCGCGGGCCGGCTCCGTCTCAGCCGCAAGCAGCGGGCGGTCATCGCGGCTCTCCTGCTCCATCCGAACGCGACCGTCTCCACGGAGCGGCTGATCTCCGCCCTCTGGGACGATCCGCCGCGCTCGGCCGTGGCCAACGTCCAGACGTACGTCCATCAGCTCCGCCGCCTGCTGGAGGGCAGCGGCCTGGAGGTGCGTACCGAGGGGTCGGGGTACGTCTGCGAGGTGCCGCCGGGACGGCTGGACCTGCAGGTGTTCGAGGAGGGGCTGCGGCGGGCGCGCGCGGAGCGGGCGGGCGGCGACCTGGCGGCGGCGGAGCGGGAGTACGCGGCGGCGATCGCGCTGTGGCGGGGCGCGCCCGCCGAGGACGTGCCGCTCAGCGGGGCGATGGCGCCGCGGATCACCGAGCTGGAGGAACGCCTGGCGGTCGCCAGGTCGGAGTGGATCGACGTACGGCTCGCGCTCGGCCGCGAGGACCTCGTCGCCGAGCTGCGCGCCCTCGTCGCCGCGCACCCGCTGCGCGAGCGCCTGTGGGAGCAACTGGTGGTCGCCCTGCACCGCGGCGGCCGGCGCGACGAGGCCCTCGACGCCTTCCGGCAGGCCCGCGCGCTCCTGGTCGCCGAGCTGGGCATCGAACCGGGACCGGAGCTGCGCCGCCTGCACACCGCACTGCTGGCCGGCGACGACGACCTCGGCACCCGGCCGGAACTGCGCCGCCTGCGTGCCGCCTCCTCGGGCGCGAACAACGATCCCGACGCGCGGGCGGAGCTGCGCCGCCTGCGTGCCGCCTCGGCGGGCGCGGACGGTGATCTCGACGCGCGGCCGGAACCGCGCCGCCCGCCTGCCGCGGCACGGGGTGGTGATGCCGGCGCGCGAACGGAACCGGAATCGCGGGGCCGGCGTGCCGTTCCGCCGCCCGATGACGGCGATCCCGGCGCGCCGCCGGAGCCGCACCGGTGGCCGGGCGGTGAGGAGGAGGCCGGGTCCCGGCCCGCGGTGCCCGTATCGTTCCGGCGGTTGTGCCAGCTTCCCGCCGACACCGCGGACTTCGTCGGGCGCGAGGCGGAGATCGCCGAGCTGACGGCGTTGCTGCGGGCGGGGGAGGAGCGGCTCAGCCCGCCCATCGTGATCGTGTCCGGGTTGCCCGGCATCGGCAAGACGACGCTCGCCGTGCACCTGGCGCACCTGCTGCGCTCCGACTACCCCGACGGGCAGCTCTTCGTCCGGCTCGGTCAGGACGAACGCGGCCCCCGCGAGCCCGGCGAGCTTCTCGACGTGCTGCTGCGCTCGCTCGGCCTGGACGGCGCGGCCATCCCCGCCTCGGCCGAGGAACGCGCCCGCCTGCTGCGCCAGCGGCTGGCCGACCGGGCGGTGCTCGTCGTGCTGGACGAGGCGGTCGAGGAGGCGCAGCTGCGCCACCTCCTGCCCGGCACGCCGCGCGGCGCCGTCCTGGTGACCTCCCGCTCGCGGCTGCCCGCCCTGGAGGGCGCCGTACGCCTCACGCTCGACCTGCCCGGCGAGAAGGACGCCCGGATGTTGCTCGAACGCGTGGCGGGGCCCGACCGCATCGGCACGGCGCCCGGCGCGGCCGAGCAGATCCTGCGTTCCTGCGGACGCCTGCCGCTGGCCATCCGGGTCGCGGGCGCCCGCCTGGCCACCCGTCCCGTCTGGCCGGTCAGCGAGTTCGCCACCCGCCTGGCCGGGCGCGGCCTGGACGAGCTGGTCGTCGGCGGGCTGGACGTGCGGGCAACCTTCGAGCCGAGCTACGCGGCGCTGCCGGAATCGGCCCGCCACGCGTTCCGGCTGCTGGGCCTGGCGGGGCTGGACAGCGTGGCCGAGTGGTCGGTCGCGGCCCTGCTCGGACCGCCCGGACCGGAGGCGGGCGCGGCACCGGGCGGACCGGGGCCGGATGCGGCGCCGCACGGGCGCGGGGCGGATGTGGCGCTGTACGGGCAAGGGACGGGCTCGGCGGCGTACGGGCTGGAGGCGGATGCGGCGCTGGAGACGCTGGTCGCGCGGGGGATGCTCACCTCGACCGAGGTGGACGGTGCCGGGCAGCCCCGCTACCGGTTGCACGACCTGCTCAGGGTGTACGCGCGGGAGCGGGCCGAGGCGGAGGAGTCCCCGGCGCGCCGGCGCGAGGCACTGACCAGGCACGTGCTGGAGTGCCTGCGCCGTACCAGGGCCGCGACGCGCCGCATGCCGATCCCGCTGTCCCCGCCGTACCCGCGCGAGCCGGAGCCGGCACCGGCCGCCGGGGTACGGACCGGAGGGGCGTGGTCGGCGGCCTGCACGCATGCGGGTGAGGCGTGGCCGGTGGCCGGGGCGAGTGCGGATGAACTGTGGTCGGCGGCCGACGTGCGGGTGGGTGAGGTGTGGCCGGCGGCAGGCGTGCGGGCGAGCGCGGCGTGGCTGGCGGCCGAGCGGCGCACGCTGATGCTAGCCCTCACCACGGCGGCCGAGCTGGGCCTGGTCGCCGCCGCCACGGAGCTGGCCCACCACCTCACCGGCTACCTGCTCATGGACCGCTTCCTGGACGACGCCGAGCAGGTGCAGCGGATCGTGATCGGGATGGGCGACGCGTGCGCCACGCTGCGGGCCCGGCTCCTGCTGGCCGCGGTGCACATCGAGCGGGGCCGCTTCGAGCGGGGCGACGCGGAGTGCACGGCGCTGCTGGCGGACCTCGGCCACGCCGGCGACCTGCACGGCGCCGCGTACGCGCTGATCAGCAGGGCCGCGGCCCGCCACGGGATGGGCCGGCTCGACGAGGCGCTGGCCGACGCGTACGCCTCGCTCGACCTGCTGGCCGCCCACGACGACACCGCCGGGCTGGCGTACGCGTGGACCTGGCCCGTCTGGATCCACATCGAACGGGGCGAGCACGCCCGCGCCGTGGAGATCGCCAGGGCGCGGGTGGAGGTGACCCGCGACGAGGACCACACCATCCGCGGCAACCTGCTGCGTGCCCTCGGCACCGCTCTCTACCAGCAGGGCGAGACGGCCGAGGCCGTCGAGTGCTACCGGGAGAGCCTGCTGACCGCGCAGGCGACCGGCGACCGGGGCGAGATGAGCAAGGTGCTGCGCCGCCTCGGCGAGGCGCTGGGCGCGCTGGGCCGCTTCGACGAGGCGGCCGAGACGCTGGCGGCGAGCCTGCGGCTGTTCGTGGAGTGCGGAGACGCGCTCGGCGAGGCGCTGGCCGGGCACGCCCTGGGCGTCGTCCGCCTGCGCCAGGGCGACGCGGGCCAGGCTCTCGCGCACCTGCGTGCCGCGCTGGAACGGCTCGGCGGCGACGGCCCCCAGGTGTGGCGGGCCCGCACGCTCAGGGAGCTCGGCCGGGCCCATGCCCTGCTGGGCCACCCCGAGGAGTCGGCGGCGGCGTGGCGCGGCTCGCTCGCCCTGTTCGGCGACGCGGCGGAGGCCAGGCAGGTGGCGCAGTTCCTGGCGGAGTGACCGCACTGGGGGTGCCTGGCGGAGTGACCGCGCTGGGGGTGCCTGGCGGAGTGACCGCACTGGGAGTGCCTGGCCGAGTGACCGCACTGGGAGTGCCCGGCGGAGTGCCCGGCGGGGTGACTGTGCTGGCGGGATCATTCGTGGAGGCGCCAGACGACGGGCGAGCCCTGCGCCCCGGCCAGCCGAGCCTCCCGCCGCGCCAGCCCCGGGGTGGCGCCCTCGGCGACCGGCGCGCCCGCCGGTGACAGCGCGACCCACACCCCGGCGGGCGCGTCCGCGAGCTCCAGCGCCCGGTTCACCTCGGGCCGGGTCGGCGCCGGCGTCCTGCGCGCCTGCCGGCGCCGCCAGTACAGCCACTGGACGAAGATCAGCGGCCCGAGCACGGTCAGCAGCGGCATCGGCCGGCCGCCGGTGAGGACGAAGGCGATGGACACGGCCAGCAGCACGGCCTCCAGCCCGGCCGCCGACCACGCGGCCACCTTCCCGTACGCCCGCAGCGCCACCACCGGCCAGATCGACAACATCAGGCAGTCGCCGAGCCCGATCAGCGACGGATTGGCGCCGTAGGAGGTGGCCAGCACGGGCGCGAACGGCAGCCCCTGCATGCGCTGGACGAAGTCGACGGTGAGCGAGGTGAGCCCGGTGGCCAGGGTGTCGTACACGGTGAGCGCCGCGGCCAGGGCGGCTATCTGCGCGGGCGTGACGGCCGCCTGCGCCCACAGGTTCACCACGCCGACCACCAGCAGGATCAGCAGCGCGTCGTTGACCACGAGCAGCGCGAGCGGCAGGCCCGCGGCGTACGCGGCGACGTCGGCCGCGCACAACACCAGCGCCGCGATCATCGCCCATCGGCCGCCCAGCACGGGCGCGAGCATGAGCTGCGTCAGCGTCAGGACCACCAGCCCGAAGATGGACACCACGACCCCGACGGGCACGTGCAGGTACGCGAACGGCATCACGACGAGCGCGGTCACCATGACCGCGATGTCCGCCCCGACCATCCGGCCGACCGGCGGGCGGGGTATGACGTAACGGCCCAGGTAGCCGACGGCGAGCGCCACGGTCAGGGCGACGAGCGCGTACAGCGCCAGCACGTTCGGGATCATCACAGTCCTCGCTCGAAGCTGAGCTCCAGCAGGTCGGCGCGGAGCCGGCAGGGCGCGGGCAGGTCCTCGGCGGTCTCGACCAGGACGATGCCGGTCAGCGGCAGCCCGTGCGCGCGCTCCTCCAGCCGCCCGAGCAGGCCGGGGTCGTGCTTGCCCGCCACCACGTAGAGCAGGCCGCCCTCCAGCGCGTACCGGGTGGGCAGCGGCAACGCGTGCTCGGCCTGCAGCAGGTCGAGCACGTCCCGCGTGGTGAGCCCGCCGGGCGACACGCGGCCGAGCACGCGGGAGGCGGCGGGCAGCGCGGCGAGCGCGCAGGAGGGGGTCTCGCCCTCGGGCAGGGTCCTGACCAGGTCGCCGGTGACGTACCTGAGCAGGAGCGTGGTGTCGCGGAAGGTCGAGTACGGCGTCACCACGATCGTGCCGATCTCCCCGGGAGCGGCGGGGGCCAGCGTGACGGGGTCGAGTATCTCGATCAGACCCTGGTCGGGCGGCAGGTGCAGGTGACCGTCGGGGCAGACGCGGCCGGAGACGGGCGCGATCTCGGTCATGGAGTAGCCGTCGTGGATCTCCGCGCCGAACGCCTGCTCGGCCCGCTCGCGCAGCGCGTCGGTGAGCACCTCGCCGCCCGACCAGATCGTGGTGAGGGCGAAGTCGCCGGCCTTCCAGCCGCCGCGGTCCGCCTCCTGCACGAGCGCCGCCAGGTAGGAGGCGGTCAGGTTGAGGTGGGTGATCTGCGCGCGTTTGCCGGGGACGTGCAGCGGCGTCGCCAGCCGGTCGAGCGTCGCCGCCGGGTCGATGGCGCCCAGGTGGGCGAAGGCCGCCCCGGTACGGGTGACGGCCCGCTCGGTCAGGATCTGCGCGATGGAGCGGGAGCTGATCGCGTTGGCCCACACGTCGTCGGAGCGCAGGTTCCCCGCCATCATGAGCGCGAGCGCCGACAGTGACGACATGAGCTCGATCTCGTAGGCGGAGAACCAGACGAGCGTCGGCGTCCCCGTCGTGCCGGTCGTGTGCGCCAGCACGGCCGGTTTGGCCCGGTCGGAGACGAAGGCCGCCGGCCGGCCGCGCAGGTCGGCCTTGGTGGTGGGGGCGATCGAGGACAGGGTGCCGGGCGTGATCGAGGCGGGGTCCACCCCGTTCGCCGCGAACCAGTGGCGGTAGTAGGGGCTCTCGGCCGCCGCGTGCCGCACCGTGAGCCGCAGCCGCCGCCGGGTGAGGTCCTCCTGGAGCTCCGGGTCGTTGCCCGCGAGCATGTCGTCCGCCCCCTCACCGGGCGAGCCGAACGTCTCCAGGGTCTCGCGCATGTCGTCGACCAGCGCGTTCACGTCCCGCAAGCGGAACCTGCGCCCCGACATCATCGACCAGGCGTAGCCAAGCTGGCGTACCGCGGTCCCGAACACGGCTCGTCCCTCCGGTCGTGGGTGTCCCCCGGGAGACACCCTCCCGGGGGTTCACTCGTCCTCGTCAGCCGTTCAGCACGAAGATGGCGGTGGAGAGGGTGCTGATGGCGTACTTCGCGTAGCGACGGGCCGTCTTGACCATAGGGATCTCCCTGGTTCTTCCGGGGGCGCACCGGTGGCGCCCGCTGCGATCAAGGATGTGAGCGGCCGCCAGAGACTTCCTACACAACCGCTACAAAGGGCAAGATCTCAGCAGCGATCGCACCTCGAAGGCGCGGACCGGACACGATTCGGCGGTCACGGGACGGACAGCCTGTCTCCCTGCTTCCTGTAGCGCTGTGGACCTTGACCCACGGCCGTGCCTCGCCGATATTCGCGGTATCGAGCCGGGATGAGGGGTGCGCATGAGGATCGTGGAGCTCGTCTCCGTGGACGGTTACGTCGCCTTCGACCTCGACTGCCCGACGAGCGCGGGCGGCACGCGACTGGCCCCGGACGTCACCCCCGGCGAGGCCGGGCTGCTGGCGCGGGCGATGACGTACAAGCTGGCCGTGCTGGGGGAGCGGATCGGCGGCGCCAAGGCGGTGCTGCGGGCCACGGACGAGCAGCGGGAGGCCACCCTGGCCCGCTACTGCCAGGAGATCACCCCGCTGATCGAGAAGGGCGAGTTCCTCACCGCCTCGGACCTGGGCACCCGCACGCAGGACTTCGCCTCGCTGCCCGACTACCGTCCCGACTCGCTGATGCACCAGGAGATCGGCGGCGAGCTGGTGGACACGATGGTGACCGGACTGGGCGTGGTGGTCGCGGCGGAGACCGCGCTCGGCGGGCTGGCGGGGCGGACGCTGGCGGTGGAGGGGTTCGGCAAGGTGGGCGGCGCCGTCGTCCGCGAGGCCGTGCTGCGCGGCGGGCGCGTCGTCGCGCTGTCCACCCTGTACGGCTGCGTCGCCGACCCGGCGGGGCTCGACGTGGCCGCCCTGACACGGCTGCGTGCCCAGCACGGCGACGCCTGCGTGGGCCGGCTCGGGCTGCCCGTGCTCCCGCCGGAAGCGCTGTACGAGGTGGCCGCGGACGTGCTCGTGCCCGGCGCGCGCACCGGGACGCTGACCGCCGGGCGTGCCGCCCGGGTGCGCGCCGGCCTGATCGCCCCGGCGGCGAACGTGCCCTACACGGAGGCGGGGCTGCGTACGCTGCGGGAGCGCGGCGTGGTCACGCTGGCGGACTTCGTCTGCAGCGCCGGCGCCACCATCGGGTATCTCGCCGACCGCACCGGCAGTGTCCGCGACGCCGACTCGGCGCGTGCCGTGGTGGAGGAGCGGATCGCCCGGCTCACCGCAGAGGCGCTGGAGCATCCGGACGGGCCGTTCGCCGGGTCGTGCGCGCTGGCCGAGCGGTTCCTGGCCACCTGGCGCGACCCCGGCGCCCTGCCCGGCGGCCCGCCCCTCGCCCCCGACCAGGAGTCATGACCCGCCGCGCCCGCCTGCCGCCAGGAGCTCACGGCCCCCGGGTGCCGAACGCGGCCACGAGCGCGAACGCGCCGACCCCGATGAGCGCCGCGGTCGCGCCCGCGGGCCCCAGGTCGAACAGCTGCCCGACCACGATCTCGCACGCGAAGGAGAACATGCCGGCGCAGAACGCCAGCACCCCGTAGTACGACCCGAACCGCTCGGGCGGCGCGTGCCGGGTGACGCGCTGGAAGATCGACGGCTGGATCAGCCCGTTGGCCACGCCGTTCAGCACGGCCGCGACCATCAGCGGGCCCAGCTCGGTGCCGTCCAGCGGCGCGAGCACGAAGAACGCCCCAGCCGCGCACAGCAGCCCGGCGCGCAGCACCCAGGGCCGCTCGCCCCGCCGCCCGGCGGCGACGAACGGCTGGGCCGCCGCGGCGATCGCGGCCAGGACGCAGAAGCAGAGCGTGGCCGCGCCGGGCGCGAAGCCGAGCAGCGGCACGGCCGTCATGATGTGGTTGGCCAGCAGTGTCGTGGGCGCGGTCATCAGCGCGAAGAGCAGGAACGAGCGGTCGCCGAGCACGGCGCGCACGCCGGGCAGCACCCCGCCGAAGGGCACCGGCCGGCGCTCGGTCCTGGGCAGCAGGAGGAACAGCGCGCCGGAGACCGCCCACATGGCGGCGGCCGCCCCGGTCAGCAGCGCGAACCCGGGCTCCAGGGAGATCAGGACCAGCCCCACGGGCGGCCCCGCGACGGTCGCGACGTGCTGCGCGGTGACGTAGGCGGCGAAGCCCCCGGCCTGGTGGGGCCCGGCGCCGGCCAGCAGGCTCTGGGCGGCGGGGTTGTAGAGCGCGCCGCCCACGGCGATCACCACGGCCGCGCAGAGCAGCGCGCCGACGCTCTCGGCGGTCCCGAGCAGGGCGAAGCCCGCCGCGCGCAGGACGCAGGCGATCACCCCGGTACGGCGCGCGCCGATCAGGTCGGTGAGCGCCCCCACCGGCAGCAGCAGCGCGAACTGCAGGCCGGTCCGCGCCCCGAGGATCAGCCCCGCCGTGCCCGCCATCAGGCCGAGGTCGTGCCGCAGGTGCGCGACCAGGTGCGCCATCACCGAGAAGAAGCCCAGGCAGCAGGCGAGCTGGATCGCGACCACCGTGACGACGACCCGGCGACCGGTGGGGTCCGCGGAGGGCGGAGGGGAGACGGGAGCGGCGACAGTCACGGGAACCGAGCACACCAGAGCCATGACCGGCGGGTCCAATATCGAGGTGCGGCCGGACCGATATCCGAATCCTTATCCCGCCTCCTTCACGTAAACCGCTTGCAGGCGATGATGGCCCACGCACCGTAGCCCGTCAAACCCTCTGGGCCAGGCATGACACAAACCTTGACTTCACTCCCCGTTCATGGTCCTATCCCGTCTATGTAAACGCTTCAACCCTCTTGGGTTTCGACCGGGTTACGCGACCGCACCGGACGCGCGCCCGGCACCCCCCTCGTGACCAAGGAGGTCATCATGAAGTCCACGAACCGGTTACGGGCCGCCGCCGCCACGGCGCTGCTCCTCCTCGGCGCCGCGCCGCTCGCCACCCCGCCGCCCGCAGCCGCAGCAGCAGCCGCCGCCCGCCCGATGGAGAACCTGGACCGCGGGGTGGTGGCCGTGCGCAGGAGCAGCACCGAGGTCCTGGTGACCTGGCGGCTGCTGGGCCTGGACCCCGACGGGATCGGCTTCAACGTCTACCGGTCGACCGCCGGCGGCGCGGCCGTCAAGCTCAACACCGACCCGCTGACCGGCGGCACCAACTTCGTGGACTCCACGGCCGACCTCACGCGGCGCAACAGCTACTACGTACGGTCGATCATCGACGGCGTCTGGCAGCCCGCGAGCAGGTCCTTCACGCTGACCGCCGGCCACGCCGTCGAGCCGGTGGTACGCGTGCCGCTGCGGCCCGGCGGCCCGATCAAGTTCGCCTGGGTCGGCGACCTCGACGGCGACGGCGCCTACGACTACGTGGTGGACCGGCAGACCAGCCCCCAGACGATCGAGGCCTACCGCGGCGACGGCACCTTCCTGTGGTCGGCGAACATGGGCCCGAACAGCACCGACCAGGACAACATCGAGGGCGGCTCGTCGGTCATCGACGTGGGCCACTGGGACGGCGTGACCGTCTACGACCTCGACAGCGACGGCCGCGCCGAGGTCGCGGTGCGCGTGGCCGACGGCGTCACGTTCGGCGACGGCACCAGGTACACCGCCCCCGACGACACCCGTCAGGCCATCGCCATCCTCGACGGCCGGACCGGCGCGCCCCGCGCCACCGCCCCGGTGCCCACGGACTACCTGGCGGACGGCCCGATGCCGGCCCGCTTCGGCGTCGGCTACCTCGACGGGGTCACGCCCAGCCTGGTCGCGTACATGAAGAACCGGGTCGGCGACGGCGGCTTCAACCTCATGTTCACCGCCTGGAGGTTCGACGGGAGCAGGCTGACCAACCAGTGGAAGTGGCTGCGCGGCGGCGCCGACCACGCCGACGGGCACAACACCCGGATCATCGACGTGGACGGCGACGGCAGGGACGAGGTCGCCGAGATCGGGTTCGTGCTCAACGGCGACGGGACCCTGCGGTACTCGCTGGCCGACGAGGGCGTCGTGCACGGCGACCGCTTCCACATCGCGGACCTGGACCCGTCCCGGCCGGGCCTGGAGGGGTACGGCGTGCAGCAGGACAACCCCAGCGGCCTGCGCGAGTACTACTACGGCGCGCAGCAAGGCACGATGCTCTGGCGGCACGTCGAGGCCGGCGTCGGCGACGTCGGGCGCGGCATGGCGGGCGACATCGACCCGCGCTTCTCCGGCATGGAGGTCTGGTCCTTCTCCGGCGTCTACAACGCCCGCGGCAACACGCTCACCCAGGCGACGGGGCCGTGGCCGCACCTGGGCGTGTTCTGGGACGGCGATCTGAGCATGGAGCTGTTCAACGACGGCAAGATCGAGAAGTGGGACCCGGCCACCGGCGGCGTGTCGCGGCAGGTGACCACCTGGAACCACGGCGCGGTCAACGTCGGCACCCAGTATCCCGCGCTGATCGGCGACATCCTCGGCGACTGGCGCGAGGAGGTCGTGATGCCCTCCTCCGACCACGACGAGCTGGTCGTCTTCACCACGGACCGGCCGACGGCCACCCGGCTCTACACGCCGGCCCACAATCCGGCCTACCGCAACGACATGACCGTCAAGGGTTACCTTCAGGACCACCACGTGGACTACTACCTCGGCACCGGCATGGCCAGGCCGCCCCGGCCGAACATCACCTACGCCGGTAGCTGACCCCCTCATTCCAGGAACAGCCGGGCCCGGGCGCGCGATGGGAAAGCGCTTACCGGGCTTGGCCCGCGCAAGGAGAAGACCCTGTGGTTGACATCAGCCGACGCACCATGCTCACCACGACCGCCGCGGGTGCCGCGGCGGCGCTGGCCTTACGCGGCGCGAGCCCGGCCGCCGCGCAGGCCGTCCCGACGCCGGCCGAGGTGAGCGGCCATGACCCGATCTCGCTGAAGTGGCTGGAAGGCGGCGCCCCGGCCGAGGTGACCGGCGGCACGACGTGGGGCGTGCCGTGGCCGCGCGGCGCGTTCGCGCCCGGCCAGCAGTTCACGCTGACCACCGAGGCGGGCGCGCAGGTGCCGGTGCAGTCGTGGCCGATCGGCTACTGGCCGGACGGCTCGGTGAAGTGGACCGCCCACGCGATCAGCGGGGCAGAGCCGCGGGCCGAGAGCTACCGGCTCGGCGCCGGCACGGCCGCCCAGCCGGCCGAGCCGGTGGTGGTGAAGACCGACGGCGGGCAGGTCACCGTGGACACCGGCGTGATCACCGTGGCGTTCGCGCGCTCCGGCGAGCACGTCGTCAAGTCGATCACGCGAGGCGGGACGGTCATCGCCAAGGACGGCCGCCTGGTCGCCTCCCGCCAGGACAAGCCCGAGGAGCCGGGCAGGAGCGAGTCGTTCACCAGCCATGTCTCCTCGGTGCACGTCGAGCAGAACGGTCCCGTGCGGGCGGTGGTCAGGGTGGAGGGCAGGCACAAGAAGGGGCGGCGCGAGTGGCTGCCGTTCACGGTGCGCTGCTACCTGTACGCGGGCTCGGACGCCGTCCGCGTCGTGCACACCTTCGTCTACGACGGCAACGAGAACAAGGACTTCATCAACGGCCTCGGCGTGCGCTTCGCCGTGCCGATGCGCGGCGAGCCGCACGACCGGCACATCCGCTTCGCCGGCGAGGGCGACGGCGTGCTCGCCGAGGCCGTACGCGGCATCACCGGCCTGCGCCGCGACCCCGGCCAGGCGGTCCGGCAGGCCCAGTACCAGGGCAAGGCCACCCCCGACCCGGCCACCTGGGACCAGCGCGTCACCACCCGCCTGCAGTGGATCCCGGCCTGGGGCGACTACCGGCTGAGCCAGCTCACCGCGCACGGCTTCGAGATCCACAAGCGCACCGGGCCGGGCCACTCGTGGATCCGCGTGGACGGGGGCCGCCGCGCCTCCGGCCTGGCCTACGTGGGCGGCCCGACCGGCGGGCTGGCGTTCGGCATGCGGAACTTCTGGCAGCTCCACCCGACCGAGCTGGAGATCACCGGGGCCGCCACCGACGAGGCGCAGGCCACCGTCTGGATGTGGTCGCCCCGCGCCGGCGCCATGGACCTGCGCTTCTACCACGACGGCATGGGCCAGGACACCTACCCCGAGCAGCTCGACGCCCTGGAGATCACCTACGAGGACTACGAGCCCGGCTTCGGCACCCCGTACGGGGTGGCCCGCACCACGGAGCTGACGTTCTGGGCGCTGGCGGCCACCCCGCCCGCGGAGCGCTTCGCCCAGCTCGCCGCCGCCAACGCCACCCCGCCCCTGCTGATCAGCCCGCCGCGGCACAACCACGCGGCCGGCGTGTTCGGCTCCTGGTCGCCCGCCGACCGCTCGGTCCCGGCCAAGGCCGCGCTGGAGGACAAGCTCGACCTGATGCACAAGTACCACCGCGAGCAGGTGGACCAGCGCTCCTGGTACGGCTTCTGGGACTACGGCGACATCATGCACAGCTACGACGGCGACCGGCACGTGTGGCGCTACGACGTGGGCGGCTACGCCTGGGACAACTCGGAGCTGTCCACGGACCTGTGGCTGTGGTACCACTACCTGCGCACGGGGGACGCCAAGGCGTTCCGCTTCGCCGAGGCGATGACCCGCCACACCAGCGAGGTGGACATGTACCACCTCGGCAAGTGGCGCGGCCTGGGCACCCGGCACGGCATCCTGCACTGGGCCGACAGCGCCAAGCAGGTGCGCATCAGCAACGCCGGCTACAAGCGCTTCTACTACTTCCTGACCGCCGACGAGCGCATCGGCGACGTCATGCACGATCTGATCGACTCCGACCGCAGCTTCCTCGTCCTCGACCCCGGCCGCAAGCTGGGCGACGGCACGTTCGACCCCGACCCCAAGGCGCTCGGCGTCGGGCAGACCACCGACTGGGGCTCCCTGGCCATGGCCTGGCTGGCCGAGTGGGAACGGGGCGGCGACCCGATCGCCCGCACCAAGCTGATCAACGGCGCCACCACGATCGCCGCGCTGCCCAACGGCTGGGTGCAGGGCGGCGTCACGTACAACCTCGCCGACGGCCGCTTCAACCCGATGACGGAGAAGTCGGTGAGCGTCGGCAGCCTCAGCTCGGTCTTCGGCCTCATCGAGGTCATGACGGAGCTGATCGGCCTGATCGACGACCAGGCCGTGAAGGCCAAGTGGCTGGAGTTCTGCCGGCTCTACAACGCCACCAAGGCCGAGCAGAAGGAGGTCACGGGGGCCGACTGGGGCAACCTCAACCTGCGCCAGGCCTACTCGCGGGCCACCGCCTACGCGGCCAGGCAACTGGGCGACCAGGCCCTGGCCAAGCGGGCCTGGCAGGAGCTGCGCACCGGCCACGCCGGCTACCCGGACAGCCACCCGTTCGGCGCCAGGCGCATCGAGGGGCCCGCCGTGCTGAACCCGGTCGACGAGGCGGACCTGAGCACGAACGCCAGCGCGCAGTTCGGCCTGGCCGCCTTCCAGTGCCTCGCGCTCGTCGGTGAGCACATCTGACAATCGCGCGGCGGGAGTACGGTGATCGCCGGACCCGTCTCCCGCCGCCGCGGAGGCCGGCTGTCGTTTCTGTACAAGACCGCGGCGGCCGCTCCCGCCTAGCCTCCCAGCCAGCGAACTGAAGAGAGCAGGGCGGCAATGGCTAAGATCGTTTCAAGTTTCTTCATCTCCGTGGACGGCGTGGTGGAGTCGCCGGACCAGTGGCACTTCCCGTACTGGAACGACGAGATGGGCGCCATGGTCCAGTCGGGCATGGAGAGCGCGGCGGGCTTCCTCATGGGCCGCAAGCTGTACGACGAGTGGTCGTCGTACTGGACGGCGACGGACGCCGACCCGGAGATCGCCGCGAGGTTCAACGAGGCCCCCAAGTACGTCGTGACGAGCTCGCTGGAGCGCGCCGACTGGGCCAACACCACGATCGTCTCCGGTGACGTCGCGGCCCGGCTGCGCGAGATCAAGGAGCGGGTGGAGGGCGACATCCAGATCTCCGGTTCCGCGACGACCGTGCGGTGGCTGCTGGCCAACGGGCTGCTCGACGAGCTGAACCTGCTGGTCCACCCGATCGTCGTCGGCCGCGGGCAGCGCTTGTTCGAGGACACCCCGTCCCACCCGCTGAAGCTGGTCAGGAACGAGACGTGGAAGACCGGCGTGCTCCACCTGACCTACGCCCCCGAGGCCTGAGGGGGTCAGGCGGTGTAGGGGAGCTGCTCGGGCAGCACCTGCCCGCGCAGGGGGTCGCCGGCCAGGAGCCGTTCGAGCTCGGTGACGGCGAACTCGCCGAGGCGGCGCAGCTCGCGGCCCTGCGCCCCGGCCAGGTGCGGGGTGATGAGCACGTTGGGCAGCTCGAAGAGCGGATGGCCGGGCGGCAGCGGCTCGGGGTCGGTGACGTCGAGCACGGCCGAGACGCGGCCGGACGCGCACGCGTCGGTGAGCGCCTGCGTGTCCACCAGCGAGCCGCGCGCGGTGTTGACCAGCACTGCGCCGTCCGGCAGCAGGGCGAGCCTGCGCCGGTCGAGCAGGTGGTGGGTCTCCGGCAGCGCGGGCGCGTGCACCGTGACCAGGTCGCTGCGCCGGCACAGGTCGTCGAGGTCCACCTTCTCGGCGCCCAGCAGCGCCGCCTCGGCGGGGGTGACCGTGGGGTCCGACAGCAGGACGCGTACGTCGAAGGCGCGCAGCCGCTGCAGGACGAGGCGGCCGATGCGGGAGGCGCCGATCACCCCGACCGTGCAGTCGTACAGCCCGGTGCCGTCGCCCGGCTGCCAGAGCGCCCGGTCCCGCCCGCCCGCGTAGTGGCGGGCGCGGCTGAAGGCGAGCTTGGCGCCCAGGACGAGCGCGGCGACGGTGTAGTCGGCGACGGGCACGGCGTTGGCCTGCGCCGCGGAGGACACGGTGATCCCGAGGTCGAAGACGGCGGGGTCCACCAGGGTCTTGACGCTGCCGGCCGCGTGCAGGACGGCCCGCAGCCGGGGCGCGGCGGCGACGGTCCGGGCGTCGATACGCGGGCAGCCCCAGCCGGTGAGCAGCACCTCCACCCCGGCCAGCGCCTCGGCCGCGGCGGAGCCGTCGAAGGAGGTGAGCCGCACCGCGTCGGTCACGTCCGCGGAGTGGCGCAGCCGGGCGATGACGTCGGGCGGGAAGACGCCGGGAAAGGCCCAGGGCGCGATTGCGAAGACCGCGACGGGTCGCCGTGGCACGGAGTGGTCTCCTTCTGGTTGACGCGGGAGGCGATGTAAACGCTTCCGCACATTCTGCCATGCCACGGTCCAAGGCATCAGGGGAGCATGCAGGGTTTATGTAGAGACGCTCTTGGTGGGGTTGCAACTCCTGATCGCTCGCATGTAACCGTTTTATGTCCCGGCCGCGCGATCGCCGCTGACCTGCACTATCGTGGGAGCCGAGTCCGGCACACTGATCCTGTGCCGGACTCGGCCCTCCCGCGCGATGCCGGCTAGCTCCTGCTCCAGACCGACGCGATGACGCCGTCCTCGGCGCTCAGGATCTGCGGCCGGTAACCCAGCGTCTTGAGCTGCGCCGCCTTGACCGCGTACGTCACCTTCGACAGGCTCAGGTACTCCTTGACGCCGGTCGTGGCGCCCTTGCCCCACACCGTGGAGTACTGCTTGCCGGGCCCGACGGCCATGAGCACCGGGCGCAGGCCCTGCTTCGCCTTCGCCAGCAGCTCCTGGCCGCGCTGCTCCACGGTCTGGCCGAGCGTCACCTGCAGGGTGCCCGTGGCCGCGCCCGCCACCCAGACGGCGGCGTAGAGCGGCTTCTCCGCCGTGCCGTACACGTCCAGCGAGGCGAGGCTGTAGCCGGCGGCGCCCAGCTCGGCGTTGACCTTGAGCAGGGTCTCCTTCGTCAGCGCCAGCTCGGACTTGACGAGCTGCGCGGTCTTCTCGAAGACCACCGCGAAGACCGCGCTCGCGCCCGTGCCCGTGCCGGTGACCAGCTTGGGCTGGAAGCCCAGCTTCGCCTGCTCGGCGATGCGCTGCGGCAGCTCCGTGGCGGACAACCCCTGCAGCACGTTCACCTTGCGGGCGGTGTCCTTGACCCACAGGGACGTGTACTGCGGGTTGGCCGCGTTGGTCACGCTCAGCGCCTGGGGCACGTACCCCTTGCCCAGCAGCTCCTTGACCCGCTGCACCAGCTTCGAGCCGCTGAGCGCGTCGAGGGAGAGCCAGTCGAGCGCCTGGTTCCGGACGGTCTGCGTGGCCGCGCTCTCGGCCGTCGCCGGGGCGGCGACGCCCAGCAGGGGAGCGGCGGCGAGCGCCACGGCCGCGGTCAGGGCGGTCGCTCTGTTCTTGCCCCTCATGTTCCTCCTATGTAGGTAAAGGTCATCCCAATTGCGGACAAGAGGGGACCATAACAGAGCATGAGGGGAAGGCGACCTACCGTTACGGCGATCGTGACAAGGCTGTGTCAAAGCCCCTTACGAATGAGCGTCACTCATGTTCTACGAGGTCACGCAGCAGGGTCTCGTACGCCCAGCGCTCGAACCGCTCGGGCGCCCAGCCGCGCTCGCGGACGAACAGCAGGTAGAGATCGGGACTCAGCACCCCGTAGAGCAGGTCGGCGGCGTCCTCCACCGGCACCTCCCGGCGCGCGCCCGGCTTGGCCATGAGGCTGCGCGCTGCGGCCGTCGCCACGACGTGCCGCGGGTCCTCCGCCTCCGGCCACATCTGCGGCACCTCGGGGTCGGTGGCCGCGGCCACCTCCAGCACCTTGGTCATCGGCGCCACCCGCTCCAGCACGGCCCGCGTGCCCGCCACGTGACGCAGCAGGTGCTCCCCGGCGGTGGCGGCGGCCATGGCCTCGCGGAACCAGGGCCGGTCGAGGGTCGCCACCGGCTCGTCGTCGCCCGCGATCGTGACGTCCACGAGCTCCTTGAGCAGCCGGCGCTTGTTGCCGAACACGAAGTAGACCGTCTGCACGGCCACGCCCGCCCGGTCGGCGACCTCCTGCAACGTGGTCGCGCCGTACCCCTGCGCGACGAACAGGTCTCCGGCGGCGCTCAGCACCCGCCGCCGGGTCTCCGCGGACTTCTGCGCCTTCTTGCCGGGCCTCTTGCCGTCGCTCACGCGGGCAAGGTTAGTGCAACTCTAGAGCCGGACTACGATCCGGGCGCCTCGCGGAACCGGACGAGGCGGCCGCAGGCCGAATATCGACGGGCCTTCCGCGGGAAGGATGCTGCTGCCGTGTTCATGCGCCACGGAACCGCCGAACGAGGAGACTCATGTCACGCATCCTGATCACCGGGTCCGCCGACGGGCTCGGCCTGATGGCCGCGCAACTGCTCATCAGCGAGGGGCACGAGGTCGTGCTGCATGCCAGGAACGCGCAGCGGGCGGCCGACGCCAGGGCCGCCGCGCCCGGCGCCGCCGGTGCGCTCACCGGCGACCTGTCCGGCATCGAGGAGATGCGGTCGGTGGCGCGGCAGGCGAACGAGTCGGGGCCGTTCGACGCGGTGATCCACAATGCGGCGGTCGGGTACCGCGAGCACCGCAGGATCGCGACGGCCGACGGGCTCAGCCACGTGTTCGCGATCAACGTGCTGGCGCCGTACCTGCTGACCGCGCTGATCACGCCGCCGCGGCGGCTGGTGTACCTCAGCTCGGGCATGCATCGCAGCGGCGACCCCGACCTGTCCGACCTGCAGTGGGAGAAGCGGGCCTGGATCCCGGCGCAGGCGTACGCGGACTCCAAGCTGTACGACGTCCTCCTGGCCTTCACGGTCGCCCGGCACTGGCCGCAGGTGCTCTCCAACGCGGTGACGCCGGGCTGGGTCGCGACGAAGATGGGCGGGCCCGGCGCGCCCGACGACCTGAGCCAGGCGCACCTGACCCAGGCCTGGCTGGCCGTGAGCGGCGAGCCGGCCGCGGCGGTGAGCGGCGCGTACTTCTACCACAAGGCGCAGGCCGACACGCATCCCGCGGCCCACGACCCGGACCTCCAGGACGGCCTGCTCGCGGCGTGCGCCGAGCTGACCGGGACACCGCTGCCGGGAACGCGCCCGGCCCGTTGAATGGGACAACGCTGCCGGGAACGCGCCCGGCCCGTTGATAGGTCAACGCTGCCGGGAGCGGGCCCGGCCCGTTGACCGGGTCAGGCGAGCTGCCCGGCCGCCGTGCGCGCCGCCATCCGCCGCTCGAACCACAGCGAGGTGAACGGCGGCACCGCGCAGGCCAGCCCGAGCACCACCGCGCCCCGGCTCCAGCCCGCCTCCCGGGCCGAGAGGATCACCCCGGCCGCGTACAGGACGAACAGCGCCCCGTGGATCGGCCCGAAGATCTTCACGCCGAGCTCGCCCGTCTCGGTCACGTACTTGAAGAACATCCCGACGAGCAGCCCCGCCCACGAGCACGCCTCGGCCACCGCCAGGACCCGGAACCAACGCAGCACGATCCACCCTTTCACCCGGTATCGCGCTTACTCTACAAGCTGTAGAGGGCCGCGGTGACTACTCCGTGCCCGCGCCGACGCGCCCGAGTACGCTGCTGCCGAAGCGTTCCGGCTCCCGAGGAGGTCTGGCACTCATGACCACGACGTTCGGCGCGATCGGCAGCGGGCGGCGGACCCGCTTCTTCCTGCGGCTGGCCGCGGCGATGCCCGACCGGCTGCGCGTCAGCGGCGTCGTGACCCGCGGCGAGGAGCGGGGCAGGCAGATCACCGACGAGTGGGGCGTGCCGGCCTTCCGCTCGGTCGGCGAGCTGCTGCGGCACGAGCGGCCCGACTACGTCACCGCGGCGGTGCCGTGGCCCGCGATGCCGGACGCGATCCGCGCGGTGGTCGAGCACGGGACGCCGGTCCTGGCCGAGACGCCGCCCGCGCCGGACCTGGCCGGGCTGCGCGAGCTGTGGCGCGACGTGGGCGCCACCGGTCTGGTGCAGGTGGCCGAGCAGTACCTGCTGATGCCCGGGCACGCGGCCCGGCTGGCGCTCGTGCGAGAGGGCGTGATCGGCGAGCCGACCTCCGTCCAGGTCTCCTCGACCCACCTCTACCACGCGGTGTCCATGATCCGCGGCCTGCTGGGCATCGGGTTCGAGGCCGCCGAGGTGCGCGCGGGCGCGTTCGAGGCGCCGCTGGCCGATCCGCTGGGGCCCGGCGGATGGACGGGCGACGGCACGCCGCGACGGCTCACCACCACCATCGCCACCCTCGACTTCGGCGGCCGGATGGGCCTGTACGACTTCACCGACAACCAGTGGTGGAACCCGTTGCGGATGCGCCGCATCGTGGTGCGCGGCTCGATCGGCGAGCTGGTGGACGACCGGGTGGTCCGGCTGCTCGACCCGGTGACGCCGGTGGAGTCGCCCCTGGTGCGGCGCGACACCGGCGTGGACCTCAGCCTGGAGTTCCGCGACCTCAAGCACATCAGCTTCGACGGCCGGGTGGTCTACCGCAACCCGTTCGACGGCGCGGGGCTGTCCGACGACGACATCGCGGTGGCCGACATCCTGGAGCGCACCGGCGCCTGGGCCCGGCAGGAGGGCCCGGCCCCGTACCCGCTCGCCGAGGCCTGCCAGGACCACCTGATCAGCCTGGCCATCGGCGAGGCGGCCAGGACCGGCGGCCCGGTCACCACCGGCAAGGAGGCGTGGGCGGCGTGAGCGAGCGGGTCTTCGGAACGGCGGAGGGACAGCCGGAGGGCCCGGTACGCTGCAACGGCTGACCTGATCATGGAGGACATCGGTGAAGAGGCTGATCGCCCGGCTCTGGCTCGGCATCCGCGGGTCGATGCAATGGCGGCTGCTCTACCTGTCCCAGGCCAAGTTCATGGTCGGCGTCACCGGTGTCGTCCGCGACCGCAGCGGCAACGTGCTGCTGCTGCGGCACCGCTTCTGGCCCGAGCACCGGCAGTGGGGGTTGCCGACGGGTGGGGCGAAGCGGGGGGAGACCTTCGAGCAGACGGTCGTGCGCGAGGTGCGCGAGGAGACCGGCCTGGAGGTGAGCGTGGGGGAGATGGTGCACCTCAGGAGCGGTTTCCGGCTCAGGGTCGAGATCGCGTACGCGGCCGAGTACGCCGGCGGCGGCACGATGCGGCTGAACCCGATGGAGATCCTGGAGGCCCGCTGGTGCTCCCCCGACGACCTCCCGGACGGCCTGCTGGAGCCGCACCGCCTGCTGATCGCGTCGTCAGGTGGGCAGCGCGGCCGTGGTGGAGAAGGCCCCGTCGAGGTGCGCGGTGTCGTTGAAGCGGCGCAGGATCCAGCGGACCCCGGTCAGCACCAGGTGTGACACCGACGCGTTGTCGGCGCCGAGGAACGCGAACGGCCGCGACCCGGTGGCCGCGGCCAGCGCCTCGGCGATCACTCCGCCGTGGGTGACCACGACGATCCGCCGGTCGGGATGGGCGGCCGCGAGCCTGCCGAGCGCCTTGCGCACCCGCTCGGCGAACGCCTCGGCCGGTTCGGCACCGGGGATCACGTCCCAGCGCTCCTCGGCGGACATGCGCTTGGCGATCGGGTGCCCCTCCGCGACCATGCGCCGGAACAGCCCGCCCTCCCACTCGCCGAGGTGCACCTCGCGCAGCTCGGGGTCGATCACCGGCGTCAGGCCCAGCCGGGCGGCGAGCGGCGCGGCCGTCTGGGACGTGCGCCGCAGCGAGCTCACGTAGATCGCGTCGATGCGCTCCGCGGCGAGCCGCAGGGCCACCCGCTCCGCCTGCTCGTGCCCCTCGGGCGCGAGCCCCGGGTCGCCCTGGCCGTCGACCAGGGGGAACGGCCGGTCGGGGCGCGCGGGCTCCGACTCGCCGTGCCTGACCAGCAGGATCTCGGTGGCCCCTGGCGGCGTACGGAACCGGCTCTGCCGGTACTCGACCGGCCTGCTGTTCTCAGCTCCCACAATCACCGAACATTACTCTACTGCTGCCGGGCCGCTCGTTCCCGGCCCGGCCGGTCAGCCGCCGCTCGCCTCGCGGGCGTGGTCCCAGAGGCGGTCGGCGGCGGCCGGGTCCACCGACCAGGCGGCGACGCCGGTCATCACGTCCGGGCCGCCCGGCACCACCTCGGCCTCCTGGTTGTCGTGCGAGAAGAAGCGGCCGGTCACCCCGTCCATCAGGGGGGAGGCGGCGAGCAGCACCGCGGTGGCCGCGCCCTGCTCCGGGGTGGTGAAGTAGCCGGGGGTCAGCAGGTTCCCCTCGTCGTCCATCATGCCCATCGCCCGCTTGGCGTCGTCGTCGATGTGGCGCTGCAGGTTGGTATGCACGTAGCCGGGTTCGAAGGAGTTGGCGGTGATGCCGTCGGCGGCCCAGCGCCGGGCGATGGCGACCGCGAGCAGCACGTCGGCCGTCTTCGACTGCGCGTAGGCGGCCCACGGGTCGTAAGGGCGGCGCTCGAAGTGCGGGTCGTCGAAGTCGAACGGCTCGCGCAACTGGGCGCCCGAGCTGACCGTGACCACCCGCGCGCCGCCGGCCTGCCGGAGGTTGTCGTGCAGCCCGGCGATCAGCGCGAAGTGCCCGAGGAAGTTCGTCGCCAGCTGCAGCTCCCAGCCGTTGGCGGCGACCTGGCGGGTGGGCAGGGCCATGATCCCGGCGTTCGCCACGATCGCGTGCACCGGCCCGCTCCACCCGGCCACGAACGAGCGCACCGACGCCAGATCGCCGAGGTCCAGCGCCCGCCCGCCGCCGCCGGCGGGGTTGCGGGTGGCGACCGTGACCTCGGCCCCGGCGCCCCGCAGCGCCCGGACGGTCTCGAGGCCGATCCCGGAGGCGCCGCCGGTGACGATGATCCTGCGTCCGGACAGGTCGATGCCGGTGAGGATCTCGGCAGCGGTGGTCTTGGCGTTGAAAGGGGTGGTGATGCGCGTCATGACCACCACCGTAAGGACGACGATTTGGACTTGAAATACTTGTGAGTCCACCATAGTTGCGTGAACGTCCAGCAGACCGACCCGCTCGAAGACGTCCTCACGCTCATCGGCACGACCAGCCACCTGTCGGTCGGGCTGGTCGCCGGTGGCCGGTGGGCCCTGTCGTTCGGGCCGCCCGCGGGGGTGAAGTTCAACGCGGTGCGCCGCGGCCACTGCGTGCTCACCGTGGACGGCGTGCCCGAGCCGATCCCGCTGGCCGAGGGCGACTGTTTCCTGCTCGTCCAGCCGCGCGCCTTCACCCTGGCCAGCGAGCAGGGGCTGCGCCCGCTCCCCGCGGGCCCGGTCTTCGCCGCGGCGACCGGCGGCGTGGCCCGCGTGGGGGAGGGCGAGGACGTGGTCTTCGTCGGCGGCCGGTTCGGCTTCGGCGAGCGCGCCCAGGAGCTGCTGCTGGACGTGCTGCCGCCGGTGATCCACGTGCCCGGCGCCACCGCCGAGGCCGCGACCGTGCGCTGGGCGCTCGAACTGATCGACGCCGAGCTGCGCGAGCGCCCGCTGGCCGCCACCCTGGTCACCGAGCACCTCGCCCTGGTCATGCTGATCCACCTGCTGCGCCTGCACCTGATCACCGCCGGGCCGGGGGAGACGTCCGGCTGGCTGGCGGGGCTCGCCGACCCGGTCGTGGCTCCGGCGCTGCGCGCCATGCACGCCCGGCCCGCCCACGCCTGGACGGTCTCCGAGCTGGCCGGGGCGGCGGCGGTGTCCCGCTCGACGCTGGCCGCCCGGTTCAAGCAGGTCGTCGGGCGGGGGCCGCTGGAGTACCTGACCGGCTGGCGGATCGAGCTGGCCGCCGACCGCCTGCGCCGCGGCGACGAGACGGTGGCGGCGATCGCCCATCAGGTGGGTTACGGCTCGGTGAGCGCGCTGAGCAACGCGTTCAAGCGGGTCGCCGGCGTGTCGCCGCGCGATTACCGCCTCTGGAAGCGCGAGAACGCAGCGGTGTCCCCGGGACGGCCGTGACCTTCGGGTGTCCGATATGTTCTTTTTGGCGTTGTCTTTACTCGGTCTTGGGGGTCGGTGCCGGTGCGCGGCTCGTTGCTGATCGCGGCCTGTGTCGTGGGCCTGTCCGGCTGCGGCATGGTTCCGGGGCCGCCTGGCTGGCCCGTCCGCGTGGCCGCCCCCTCACCCAGCCCCTCGCTCAGCCCTTCGCTCAGCCCTTCGCCGGCGGCCACGTCGCCGTCCCCCGCGCCGTCCGCCACGGCCACCACCCCGGCCAGGGCGGCACTCACCATCCCCCAGGCCAAGCAGGCCATGCGGGAGTGGGTGAGCAGGTACAACGCGACGATCAAGCAGCGCAAGTGGTGGCGCAAGAACGCGACGCTCGACGCGCTGTTCGTGGAGGGCGCGCTGCACGAGGGTGTGCTCGAACGCAACCACGAGGACTTCGGCTGGAAGCCGGAGCACAAGCCGATCAACCCGGCCGGCACCCCGGTGGTCTACCTGCCCAGGCCGGAGCGGCAGCCGCGGATCGGCGACTGGTTCATCGCGCAGGCGACCTACAAGGACACCAAGGGCCATGCCCGCCCGCACGTGCTCGCGTTCCTCCGCACCCCCGGCCAGCCCTTCAGGCTGGCCGTCGCGACCCCGATCCACTGGGGTCAGCGCATGCCCGAGCCCCGGCTCGACGCCGACGGCTACATCACCGACACGGACGACACCATGGCGCGCGCCGTGACCAAGGAGTACCAGAACTTCTGGAACAACGAGAAGAAGGAGGGCGCCTCCGGCTACCGCCTGGCCAAGGACAGCTACAGCCGCAAGGCGTTCCCCGAGGTCTACAAGGGGCTGTACGTCTCGTTCGCCGGCCACGGCTCGGTCTTCGGCTTCCGCACGGCGGACGGCGGCTCCTTCTTCCTGTTCGCCATGGTCAACGCCCCCAAGAGCGTCAACCAGGTGCTGAGCGAGGCGCTGCTGGTGCCCAAGGGGAGCAGGACCATCCACGAGCTGGGCGCCAACTGGTTCTCCTAGCCCGCTCCTAGCCCTCCAGCTCGGCGGCGTGGTCGGCGCGGGCCGGCAGGAGCAGGGCGGTGATCACCACGGCCACGGACAGCACCGCGCCGATGATGAAGGCCAGCCGCATGCCTCCGAGGCTGGCGAGCGCCTCGGTGACGCCCGAGGACCTCAGGGCGTCGGCCCGCGCGCTCATCACGGTGACCACGAGCGCGGTGCCGAAGGCCGCCGACACCTGCTGCAACGTGCTCAGGATCGAGCTGCCGTGGGAGTAGAGGCGCGGCGGCACCGCCCCGAGCCCGAGGGTGAACACCGGGGTGAAGGTCGCCGCCAGGCTCACCATCAGCAGCGCGTGCATGCCGAGGAGCTGCCAGAACGGCGTCGTCACCGAGACCTGGGTGAAGCCGGCCAGGGCCAGCATGATCCCGACCGCGCCGGGGATGACCAGCACCCGCCCGCCGAACTTGTCGAACAGCCGCCCGACGGTCGGGCCGAGCAGCCCCATCGCCAGGCCGCCCGGCATCACCAGCAGCCCGGTCTCCAGGGCGCTGAGCTCGCGCACGTTCTGCAGGTACAGCGGCAGCAGGATCATCGAGCCGAGCATCGCCATGAAGGCCACCGACATCAGGATCAGCGCGACCGTGTAGGTGCGGTGGAGCAGGGTGCGCAGGTCCAGCAGCGGCACGCCGCGCTTCTGCAACGACAGCTGCCGCACCACGAAGACCGCGATGGTGACCAGGCCGGCCGCCACGATCGCCGCGGCCACCCGTACGTCGCCGCCCTCGAACCGGCTCAGGCCGTAGATCAGGCCGCCGAACCCGGTCGCCGCGGTCACCACGCTGAACCAGTCGATGGTGCCGGTCCGCGGCTCCCCGACGTTCCTGAGCCGCCGCAGGCCGCCCCAGGTGATCAGGGCGGCGATGGGCAGCACCACGGCGAACAGCAGGCGCCACGACCCGAAGTGGAGGATCACCCCCGAGACCGTCGGCCCCATCGCGGGCGCGACCGAGATCGCCAGGGTGACGTTGCCCATCACCCGGCCCCGGTCCGACTCGGGCACCACCTGCATCAACGTGGTCATCAGCAGCGGCATCATCACGGCCGTCCCCGACGCCTGGATGATGCGGGCGCCGAGCAGCACCTCGAACGTGGGCGCCACGATGGCCAGGGCCGTGCCGAGCAGGAACAGGCCCATGGCGGTGACGTACGCGCCGCGGGTGGAGACCCGCTGCAGGAACCAGCCGGTGATCGGGATGACCGCGGCCATCGTCAGCATGAAGGCGGTCGACAGCCACTGCGCGGTCTGCTCACCGATGTGCAGCGCGCTCATCAGCCGCGGGATCGCGTTGATCATGATCGTCTCGTTGAGGATGACCACGAACGTGGCCAGCACCAGCAGCCGGATCACGGCCGGGGTGCGACCTGGGACGGCGGCCGCGGGGTCGGCGGTGGAGTCGAGCTGTGAGCGGGACACGGCACCTCGATGCGGGCTGTCGGACACTGTGCGGTCACGGCCGGCCTCGGGGCCTTCGGTCTCATATGAAGTCGTAGTCATACCCATACTGACCGGCGCCGCTGACGAATCTCATCGACGACTCCCAGCATCGCGGCAAGTACTGCGATATGTCACCTCCTTTTCACCCACAGTGAAAGACGATCTCTGGGCGCCCCGGCCGCACGATGTCGTCGCCCGAGACGTCCTGGTGATACCTCGTCAGATGAGGTCCGAGGAGAGGTAGCCGTTCTGGAGGAATCGGGCCTGCCCTTGGGCCAGCGCGGATTCTTCGGGGGTGAGCCAGCGACGCAGGATGTGGTCGAAAAGGTCGATGTCAATGGAGCTCGGGCGATATCCGCCGGGGTCGTCCACGCGCCGGTAGTACACCTGGGGAAGCGCTGAACTCACGGTCTGGGTGATCTGGGTGATCAGGCACCGCGCGGGCCGGTCGCCATGCTCTGGACTCGATTCCCATTCCAGTGCGTGCTCGAACCATTTGCCTTTTTCGGGGGGTGTACTTGTCACGCGTTCAGTATCTCCGCAAGGCGCATGTGACGGAGGGTAAACGGTCCATTCCTCCATGTCCGCGGCTCGGTCAGTCGTCCGATGGTGCAGATCTGCAAATTTTCTTGCACATGGGGAATGGCGATGGTGATGCTGTCGGGACATCACCGGCGTCGCGGGCGCGGATCTTGCCGCACGCGCGGCACGCCGGCCGTACGGAAGGCAACGCAGATGGACTCCACCCGACGACCCGGCACCGGCCCCGACACCGCCGGCACCGGCCCCGACACCGCCGGCACCGGCCCCGGCACCGCCGGCACCGGCCCCGGCACCGCCGGCACCGGCACCGTAGGCGACCAGGACGCCGCGCGGTTCTGGGAGCGGCACTACCGTGCCCGGCGGGACTGGAACGCCCGCGTCAACCCGCTGCTCGCCGAGACCGCCGCGCCGCTGCGCCCCGGCGCCGCCCTCGACCTGGGGTGCGGCGCGGGTGGCGACGCACTCTGGCTGGCCGGGCGGGGTTGGCACGTCACCGCCGTGGACATCTCCGCCACCGCCGTCCAGCGGGTCGGCGAACGCGCCCGCGAACTCGGCCTCGCCGATCGGGTCACGACCGAGCGGCACGACCTGACCGGCAGCTTCCCCGCCGGCGAGTTCGACCTCGTCTCCGCCCAGTACTTCCACGCCGTTCGCGTTGCCGCGCAGCCGCGTCCTGCGTACCGCCGCGCGGGCCCTGCGCCCCGGCGGGCTGCTGCTGATCGTCGACCACGGCTCGACCGCGCCCTGGTCCTGGAACCAGGACCCCGGCATCCACTACCCGGCGCCTGCCGGGGTCGCCGCCGAGCTCGATCTCGACCCCGCGCGCTGGTCCGTCCTGCGCGCCGACACGCCGCGCCGCCAGGCCACCGGGCCCGCCGGCCGGACCGCCACCGTCGTCGATCACGTCCTGCTCGTCCAGCGCGGCGCCCGATGACCACCGTGACCGGAGGGAGCGCTTCGACGCCGGGACGCGGTGCACGGCGACGCCCCAAGGACACCACGCCGCCACGGACAGGCGCCGGCGAGAAGGCCACGCTGCGCGGTTTCCTCGACCACCTGCGCGAGGCGGTCGCGGCCAAGGTCACCGGAGTGCCGGAACCGCAGGTACGGACGGCCGCGGTGCCGTCGGGCACCAGCCTTCTCGGGCTGCTCAAGCATCTGGCGTCCGTCGAGCGGTTCTACTTCCTCGGTGAGGACGCCGGTGACTGGCACGCGACCATGCGGCCGTCCGCGCAGGACACCGTGGACGGCCTGCTCGCCGGCTCCACCGGCCGCTGACAGCATGATCAGCCGCCGGCCGCGCGCGCTTGCCCGCAGGCATGACCACCTCGCTGCCCGGCCCGGCGCCGACGCCCTACGCCGGTAGTAAGACAGCCTTGACAGGGCGTGTCAGGCGCAAGAGACTCGCGCCAAATATTGAGCACCTCACGGTAAGTCCGGAGAATCGGTCGAACGCGCAGGACAGGGTAGAAAGCGCCCGCCGCAAGGGTCTACGGTGACCGGCGAAGGAGGCACCATGGCCACCCCCACCACACCGGCGACGACCGGCACCGCCAAGCGAGCGCGAGACGACACGCGGCTGGCGCTCCTGTTCATCCTTCCCGCGCTGATCGGCTTCCTGGTCTTCCTGCTCTGGCCGACGCTGCGGGGAATCTACCTGAGCTTCACCAGGTTCAACCTGCTCACCCCGGCCCGCTGGAACGGGCTCGACAACTACGTGCGCATGGTCCAGGACCCGGTGTTCTGGAACGCGCTGGGCGTGACCGTGTACTACGTGGTCGTCAACATCGCCGTCCAGACGGCGCTGGCGCTGGTCATCGCGGTGATGATGCAGCGGCTGACGCGCCGGACCTGGCTGCGCGGCATGGTGCTGACGCCGTACCTGGTCTCGAACGTCGTCGCGGCGCTGGTCTTCCTGTGGATCCTCGACTACCAGCTCGGCATCGGCAACAAGGTGCTGGAGCTGATCGGGATGGACCGGATCGGCTTCCTGGCCGACTCCGCCTGGGTCATCCCGACCATCGCGCTGATCAACGTCTGGCGGCACGTCGGCTACACCGCGCTGCTGATCTTCGCCGGCCTGCAGACGATCCCGGAGACCCTGTACGAGGCCGGCCGCATGGACGGCGCGAGCGAGCTGCGCATGCTCCGCAGCATCACGCTGCCGCTGCTGCGGCCCGTCATGGCGGTGGTGCTGATCATCAGCGTGGTGGGCTCGTTCCAGGTGTTCGACACCGTCGCGATCGCGACCAGGGGCGGGCCGGTCGACTCCTCCAGGGTGCTCCAGTACTACATCTACGAGGTCGCGTTCAGCCGCTTCCAGTTCGGTTACGCCTCGGCGATGTCCGTGGCGCTGCTGGTCGTCCTGATGGTCATCACGTTCGTGCAGTACCGGCTGACCCGGGCCGGCACCTCCGACCTGGCAGGAGGGTGACATGGCGACCGCGACCGCCCCAGCCGGGAGCGCCGCCCGGAAGCCGCCGAAGCCGCCGTTCGGCATCCGCCGCGCCCTCGCCTGGGTGTTCATGATCCTGGTGATGCTCGCCAGCCTGTTCCCGTTCTACTGGATGTTGCGGACCGCGCTGTCCGACAACAACGCGCTCTACGCGGGCGGCGACAGCCTGCTGCCCGTGCAGTTCTCGTGGGGCGGCTTCGAGCGCGTCTTCGGCATCCAGACCGGGCAGGAGGCGATCGACGCGGGCGGCGCGGGGCAGCCGATCGCGTTCTGGCGCTACCTGCTCAACTCGGTACTGGTCGCGACGATGGTCACCGCCGGGCAGGTGTTCTTCTCCGCCATGGCCGCCTACGCCTTCGCCCGGCTGCGCTGGCGGCACCGCGAGAAGGTCTTCGCCGTCTTCCTGGCCGGCCTGATGATCCCCGCGATCTTCACACTGCTGCCGAACTTCGTGCTCATCAAGGAGCTCGGCCTGGTCGACACCGTGCTCGGCATCGCGCTGCCCAGCATGCTGATGACGCCGTTCGCGGTGTTCTTCCTGCGCCAGTTCTTCCTCGGCATCTCGCGCGAGGTCGAGGAGGCCGCGCTGGTCGAGGGCGCCTCGAAGACGCGGATCTTCTTCCGGCTCATCCTGCCGATCTCGGCGGCGCCGATCTCCACGCTGTCGATCCTGACCTACATCACCTCCTGGAACGAGTACTTCTGGCCGCTCATGGTCAGCTACACCGACAACTCGCGCGTGCTCACCGTGGCCCTCGGCGTGTTCAAGTCGCAGAAGCCGCAGGCAGGGCCCGACTGGGCGGGCCTGATGGCGGCCACCCTGGTGGCGGCGCTGCCGATGTTGCTGCTGTTCCTCGTCTTCGCGCGCCGCATCGTCAACTCCATCGGCTTCAGCGGGATCAAGTGATGCTCAGACGACTCCTCCTGACCGCCCTCCTGCTGACCACCGCCTGCGGCGGGGGCGGGAGCGGCGGCGCGCCCGGCACCATCGAGTACTGGCTCTGGGACTCCGCCCAGCAGCCCGGCTACCAGAAGTGCGCGGACGCCTTCCAGCAGCAGAACCCCGGCCTGCGCATCCACATCTCCCAGTACGGCTGGGACGACTACTGGTCCAAGCTGACCGCCAGCTTCATCGCCGACACCGCCCCCGACGTCTTCACCGACCAACTCGCCAAGTTCCCCCAGTTCGTCGACCTGCAGGTGCTGCGCCCGCTCGACGACCTCGGCCCCACCAGCGACATCAAGGACTCCGACTACCAGGAGGGCCTGGCCGAGCTGTGGAAGGGCAAGGACGGCAAGCGCTACGGCGCCCCGAAGGACTGGGACACCATCGCGATCTTCTACGACGCCAACGCGCTCAGGGCCGCCGGCATCGACCCGGCCACGCTGGACGAGCTGACCTGGAACCCGCGCGACGGCGGCACCTTCGAGAAGACGATCGCGCGCCTGACCATCGACCAGAACGGCGTGCGCGGCGACGAGCCCGGCTTCGACAGGACGAGAGTCAAGACGTACGGGCTGGCGGCGAACGGCAGCGGCGGCGACAACTGGGGGCAGACGCAGTGGTCGGCCTTCACCGGCAGCGCCGGCTGGCAGGCCACGGACCGGAACCCCTGGGGCACCCGCTTCAACCTGGACGACCCGGTCGTGCAGGACACCCTGGGCTGGTACTTCGGCCTGGTGCGGAAGGGCTACATGGCCAGCTTCGCCGCGATCGGCGGCAACAACGCGGTCACCGCCGACACGCAGATCCAGTCTGGCATCGCCGCGATGGGCCTGAGCGGCTCGTGGACGATCTCGTCGTTCACCAAGCTCACCGACGCGAGCGGCAAGAAGCTCGACATCGGCGTGGCGCCGACCCCGATCGGGCCGACGGGGAAGCGCGCCTCCATGTTCAACGGCCTGGCCGACTCCATCACGACGTTCTCCAAGCAGCCGGAGAACGCCGCCAAGTGGGTGAAGTTCCTGTCAGGGGAGCAGTGCCAGAACATCATCGGCCGGACCGGCGTGGTGTTCCCGGCCCGGCCCGCGGGCACCGAGCTGGCCATCCAGTACAACAGGGACGAGCGGAACCTGGACGTGTCGGCCTTCACCGACCACATCAGGAACCGCACCACGTTCCCCCTGCCGGTGACCTCGAACGCGGCCGACATCACCGCCCTGATGCGGCCCGCCCTGGACGCCCTCTTCCTCGGCGAGGCCCCGGCCTCCTCGCTCACGCAGCTCAACCAGCAGCTCAACGCGCTGTTCGAGGTGGCCGGATGAGCCGGTCGGCTAGGGGGAGGCCGGGCCGAGGGTCCATGCGGTGATGTTGCCACCGCGGTCGCCGGCGGCCAGCCAGGTCTCACCGTCGTCCTCGGCGATCGCCACCGAGTAGACGCGCCCGCCCGGAGCCTTCAGCGGGTCGCCGAGCTGCTCGCCGCTGCGCAGGTCCCAGACGCGGATCGTCCCGTCGAACCCGCCGGAGGCGACCACCGCGCGGCCCTTCACCCTGCCCACCGCCAGGCAGGCGACCTCGGCGGTGTGGCCGGAGAACGAGGTGATCTCCCGGCCGTCGCGCAGGTCCCAGACGCGGACCTGGCGGTCGGCGCCGCCGCTGATCCCCACCGGCCCGCCGTCCATCACGGCGGTCGCCACGGCGAAGACGTCGTTGCCGTGCCCGCGGAAGGTGGCGCCCATGGCGCCGGTCTCCAGGTCCCACACTCGCGCGGTGTCGTCGGCCGCCGCGACCACCGCGAACGGATGCCCGTCCATCGTGCCGGTCGCGACACCGAACACCGGGTCGCCACCGGCCGCCTTGGGCTGGGGCCCGGAGTCCTTGCCCGTCTTCGGGTCCCATACACGGATTTTTCCGGCTTCGTCGCCACTGACCACCACCGTCTTGCCCGCCACCTGCACCGGCGCGAGCGCGTAGACGATCCTCTGGTGGCCCTGGTAGGTGGGGCCGAGCGGCTCGTCGCCCTCCGCGCCGGAGACGACCACCCCGCCGTTCTGCAACCGCCTGAACGTGGCCGCCTTCCCGTCCACCTCGCCCACGTCGATGGCGGCGCCCGTCTCCTCGCCGCCGGAGTTCTGCACCGTGGCGAGCTCGCTGGCGCGCGTGTCGAACCTCCACACCTTGGCCACACCCTTGGTGCTGCCGGCCAGCACGGCGCGCTGCCCGTCGTACGTGCTCACCGCCACCGTGTTGACCTCGCCGCCGAGCGTGGCCCTGCCGAACCTCCTGCCGTACGGCCGGGCGGTGACGCCGGGCGTCGCCGGCGGCGCGGCGGACGTCGTGCTCGCCGTCGCCGAGGGCCTGGACGCCGTCGGAGAGGGGCCCTCTCCCCATCGCAGGGCCACCACGATCACGCTCACGAGCACCGCCACGGAGGCCGCCGCGCCGACCACCACGAGCTTGGACCTCTTGCGGGGGGCGCCGGGCGGCGCCTCACCCGCGGGCGGCGTTCCCGGCGGAGGTGTCCCGGTGGGACCGGTGTAAGGAGGCCCGGCGTAAGGGGGGTCGGCCGGCGTCACGGCGGTGGGACTCCACGCCTGCGCCGCTCCGGCCGGCGGGGCGCCCGCCGGCGGGGCGGCGGCGGGCGGTGACGGGGCGGCGGCGGCCAGCGGGGCCGCGGCCGGGTGGGGCGCCGACGGCCCGGTGACGGGCCTGGTCACGGTCTGGTCGTGGCCGAGGAGGAGATGCAGGGCCTCCGCCGCCGTCGGACGCTCCTGCGGCGCCTTGGCCAGGCAGCGGGCGAGCAGGGCACGCAGCGGCTCGGGCACGCCGTCCAGGTCCGGCGGGGCGTTGAGGATGCGGTACATCACCGCGGGCACCGTGTCCCGGCCGAAGGACGGGCGCCCGGTCGCGGCGAAGCCCACGGTCACCGCCCAGCTGAACACGTCGGACGCGGGCTGCGCCGGCTCCCCGGCGATCACCTCGGGAGCCATGTACGTCGGGGTGCCCACCGAGCCGCCGGTGAGGGTCATGTCGATCGCGCGCGCGATGCCGAAGTCGATCACGCGGGGGCCGTCGGAGCCCAGCAGGACGTTCGACGGCTTGAGGTCGCGGTGGACGACCCCGGCCCGGTGGATGGCCGCCAGCGCGGTGGCCGTGCTGACCGCGATGCGGTCGAGCGCACCCCCCGACCTGGGCCCGTGCTCGCGGACGGAGTCCTCCAGCGACGGGCCGTTGACGAACTCCGACACGATGTACGGCCTGTCGCCGTCGACCGCCACGTCCAGCACGCGGGCCGTGCAGAACGCCGCCACCCGCATGGCCGCGTCGACCTCGCGTAAGAAACGTTCCCGCGCCTCGCTGTCGCCCGCCAGCCTGGCGTGCAGCACCTTGATCGCCACCTGCTCGCCGGAGGTGCCCTCGCCCAGGTAGACGACGCCCTGACCGCCCTCGCCGAGACCTGCGATGATGCGGTAGTCACCCAGCCGGTTCGGCTCGCCGGCACGCAGGGGGCGGAACATGGTTCCCGACGATACACGTTCGGCGATTCCACGGCGATCCCGCACGTACCGGGCCCGACGGGCCTCCCCGGCCCGCCCTAAGACAGCCGTGCGAACCAGCGGTCGTGCGCGCTCCAGCAGTCGGCCCCGGCGAACCCGCCCGCCAGCGCGACGCGCCGGATGTCGTCCGCCGAGACGGTCGCCCAGCCGAACCACGGCCCGGCCAGCGGTCCCCGGCGCAGCCGGAGCCGGTCGACCCGGCTCCGGGTGCCGGGCGGCGCCACCTCGGCCAGGACGGCGCCGCCCGGCCGGAGCAGATGCCTGACCCGGTGCAGCAGGGCCGCGGGGTTGCCGCCGATGCCGATGTTGCCGTCGGCGAGCAGCGCGGTGGCCCAGCGGCCGCTGTGCGGGATGTCGTCGAAGACGTCCCTGAGCAGGGCGAAGCCTCCGGCGCGGCGGGTCAGGGCGACGGCGCGCGGGGTGATGTCGATGCCGAGCGAGCGGATCCCGCGCCGGGTCAGCGCCACCGTGAGCCGTCCAGGGCCGGAGCCGACGTCCAGCGTGGGGCTGGAGCAGCGGCTCAGGAACTCCTCGTCGCCCTCGATCGGCTCGAACCAGCGGGCGGCCTCCAGCGGCGCGCGGGTCCCGTCGACGTACTCGATCTCGACGCTCTCGCCGGCCAGGGCGTCGGCGTAGATCTCGCCGATCACCGGCCCAGCTCCCGCAGCGCGGCGGCGAAGCAGGAGGCGGGCGCCTCGGCGGCCACGGCGGCGGCGTCCGCCGCGGTGTCGACGTCGGTCAGCTCGGGCAGGTGGCGCACGTCCAGCCCGGCCCGCTGGAGCCGGTCGAGCTGGTGCTTGCCGGTCTCCGGATGCGACATCGGCACCCCCAGCAGCAGCGCCGGGTCCGGCCGGCGCAGGCCGAGCAGCCAGAAGCCGCCGTCGGCCGCCGGGCCGTACACCGCGTCGTGCCGCTCCAGCGCCCGGCCCGCCTCGCCCAGCAGCGCGGGCGTGACCTGCGGGGTGTCCATGCCGATCAGCACGACGGGGTCCGGGCGCAGCCGGTGGGCGTCGGCGAAGGCCGCCGCCAGGCGCTCGTCCAGGCCCGCCCCGCGCTGCGGGACCACCACGAATCCCGGCGGCAGCCAGCGGCCGGGCAGCCCGTCCAGGGCGAGCACCCGCTGGGTCGCCGGCGCCGCGGCCACGGCGCGCACGCTGTCACGCAGCGCCGCCTCGGCGAGCCCGGCGGCCTCGGCCGGGCTGTACGGCGGGGTCAGCCGGGTCTTGACCTTCCCGGGCAGCGGCTCCTTGGCGATGATCACGATCTGGGGGCTCAGTGTGCTCAGTCCTCACGGGATGCGGGGGCAGGTGGCCGGACGGCCCGGTGGCGCGCTCGGGCGGCCCAGCCGATCAGCACGGCCACGGCGGCGGCCGCGTAGAACAGGGATCCGGGGCCGGCGGTGTAGGCGACCGCGCCCGCCAGGGCCGCGCCCAGCCACTCCCACCGGCCGTCCATGGCGACCAGCGCGACGACCAGCAGCGCGTACCAGGAGTAGCCCGGGGTGAACAGCAGCAGGAGCGAGCCGCTGACCAGCAGCGCGCCCTGCCAGGGCCGGTCGGGGTCGCCGTGGCGCAGGACGAGGAGGGCGACCAGGCCGAGCGACGCGATCGCCGCGTACGGGGCCCACGAGTCCGGCAGGACCAGCCGCAGGACCGCGTACCGGTCGCCGCCGCCGTCGTAGCGCTCCTCCTCCAGATAGCCCGGCAGGTAGCCCACCACGGAGGCGCCCGAGGCCAGGACGTACGGCAGGTAGGACAGTGCCACCACGAGCGCGGCGGGCGCCACCGTGACGGCGGCGCGGCGCCACCCCCCGCGGCTCGCGAGCACCCCGGACAGGGCGCCGGGCAGCGCCGTCGCGGGCAGCAGCTTGGCGGCCACGGCCGCGCCGAGCAGCGCCCCGCGGGCGTGGCCGGCGCGGACGGCGCAGAAGGCCAGCACCACCAGCAGCACGCCCAGCATGTCCACGTGCGCGTTGTTGACGGCCTCGACCGGCACCGCCGGGCACCACGCCCAGTACGCCGCCCGCCGGGCGCCCGCCACCCGGTACAGCGCCATCAGCGCCAGCACGGCCATCACCCAGCCGCCGAGCTGCAGCGCCTTGTGCCGTGCCCCCTGCGGCGACAGCCAGTGGACCAGCAGGAAATAGCCCTGCGCCACCGGCGGGTAGATGGTCGGCTCCGTGGGGCGGTTGATCCGCGTGCAGCCGCCGTCCGGCAGGGGATGGCGGGCGGCGCAGCCGGCCGGGAAGAGCCAGCCGTCACGCAGCGCCGCGAGCTCGGGAGCGGACGGCGGGTGATCGTAGGGGGAGAGGCCCGCGGCCTGTACCCGGCCGTCCCAGGCGTACCGGAAGGAGTCGGTGCTGGTGCTCGGCGGCGCCGCCAGCCCGGTCGCGGCCAGTACGATGCCCCCGGCCACGACCAGCGCGCCGAGCCGGTGCCCGGGAACCCGCCGCGCCAGCCACACGGCGCACGCGAACAGCGCCCAGGCCGCCAGGTACCAGCCCAGCCCGGAAGGCCCGGCCACCATCCTGATCAGGACGGCTGCCAGGGCCGCGAGAACCCCGCCGGTGGCGAGCAGGTACCGGCTCACAGGCGGCAGCCTCGCACGCCGGAGCCCGGCCGGGACCGCCGCACCGGCCGCCGTTCGAGGTCCGTAAGAACCCTTACGAACCGCGAACGTCGCTTCAGGCCGCCCGAGGCGCCGGGTTAGCGTCGGCGGCGTGAGAGTGATGGTCACCGGCTCGGCCGGTTTCATCGGTGGGCACGTGACCGAGACCCTGCGTGCCGCGGGGCTCGACGTCGTCGGCCTGGACCTGCGGCACGGCGCCGACGTACGCGACGCGGGCCTGCTGGACACGCTGCTGCCGGGCGTCGGCGCCGTCGTGCACCAGGCCGCCAAGGTGGGGCTCGGCGTGCACGTCGCCGACCTGCCCGACTACGCCTCCGTCAACGTGTACGGCACCGCCGTCCTGCTGGCCGCCATGGCCAGGCACGGGATCGCCCGCCTGGTCCTGGCCTCCTCGATGGTCGTCTACGGCGAGGGCCGCTACACCTGCGCCACGCACGGCCAGGTCAGGCCCGGGCCCCGGGCCGCGCACGACCTGGAGCGGGGCCGGTTCGAGCCCGCCTGCCCGCGGTGCGGCGAGCCCCTGCGCTGCGCGGCGATCGAGGAGGACGAGCCCACCGACCCGCGCAACGCCTACGCCACCAGCAAGCTCGCGCAGGAACACCTGGCCGCCAACTGGGCCAGGGAGACCGGCGGCAGGGTGGCGGCGCTGCGCTACCACAACGTGTACGGCCCGCGCATGCCCCGCGACACCCCCTACGCGGGAGTGGCCGCGATCTTCCGCTCCGAGCTGGAGGCGGGCAGGGCGCCGAAGGTGTTCGAGGACGGCCGCCAGCTCCGCGACTTCGTCCACGTGCGCGACGTGGCCCGGGCGAACCTCGCCGCCGTGTCGGCGCCCGTCCGGCCCGGCGAGCTGCGGGCCTGGAACATCGCCTCCGGCACCCCCCGGACCGTGGGCGAGATGGCCCGCGCGCTGGCCGCGGAACGGGGCGGACCCGGCCCACGGATCACCCGCGAGTACCGGCTGGGCGACGTCCGGCACATCGTGGCCTCGCCCGGACGGGCCGCGGCCGAGCTCGGCTTCCGCGCCGAGATCGGCTTCGAGGCGGGCATGAAGGAGTTCGCCCGGTCATGACGATCGACGTGATCCTGCCCTGCCTGAACGAGGAGGCCGCGCTCGGCCGGGTGCTCGGCCGCATGCCCGCCGGCTACCGCCCCATCGTGGTCGACAACGGCTCCACCGACCGCTCCGCGGCGGTCGCCCGCGACCACGGGGCCGAGGTGGTCCACGAGCCCAGGCGCGGCTTCGGCGCCGCCTGCCACGCCGGACTGCTGGCCTCCTCGGCCGAGCTGGTCTGCTTCATGGACGCCGACGCCTCGCTCGACCCCGCCCAGCTGCCCCGGGTGGCCGCGGCGGTGCTCGACGGGCGCGATGACCTCGTGCTCGGCCGGCGCGTCCCGAAGGCCGCCGGGGCCTGGCCGCCGCACGCCCGGCTGGGCAACGCCGTCCTGGCCGCGATCCTGCGCCGCCGTACGGGTGCGCCGCTGCGCGACCTGGGCCCCATGCGGGCGGCCAGGCGCTCCGCGCTGCTGGGGCTGGAGCTGACCGACCGCCGCTTCGGCTACCCGCTGGAGATGGTGCTGCGCGCCGCCGCGGCCGGGTGGCGGATCGCCGAGGTCGACGTGGACTACCTGGCCAGGACGGGACGCTCCAAGGTGACCGGCACCGTGCGCGGGACGCTGCGCGCTGTCGCCGACATGCGACGCGTCATGGGCTCGTAAGATCCGGACCCGGCGCCCGTGTCTATGCTCCCGGCATGACGAGGATTCGTGCAGTGGCCGCCGTGGTCGCGGCGGGATTGTTGACGGCCGCGTGCGGCGCGGCCGGGGATGCGGGCGGCGGCGCCGCGCCGGCCCCGGCCGCCGTGACACCGGCCACCTCCGCCCCGCCCACCTCCGCCCCGCCCACCTCCGCCCCGGCCACGTCTGAGCCCGCGACGGCGGCCTCCAGGGGGCAGGCGAACGTTCCGGAGACCCTGCGGTTCACCGCCACCACCCTGGACGGGCAGCCCTTCGACGGCTCCAGCCTGGCGGGCAAGCCCGTCGTGTTCTGGTTCTGGGCCCCGTGGTGCCCGAAGTGCCAGTCGGAGGCCCCGGCCGTCAAGGCGGCCGCCGCCAAGTACGCCGACGTCGCGTTCGTGGGCGTCGCAGGGCTGGACGGCGAAGCCGCCATGAAGGACTTCGTGCGGCGCACCGGGACCGGCGGCTTCGTGCAGCTCTCGGACGAGAAGGGCGCGGTGTGGACCCGGCTCGGCGTCAGCCAGCAGTCCACGTTCGTGTTCATGAAACCGGACGGATCCACCGGGAAGGCCTCGGGGCCGCTCGGCTCCGACGACCTCGACCGCCATGTCGCCGAACTGCGCGCCGCGTAGCGCACGCCGCCGGGGGCGGGAATGACCGGTGAGCTGCCGCTGGCGCTGGCCCTGACGGCGGGGCTGGTGGCGGCGTTCAACCCGTGCGGGTTCGCGCTGCTGCCTGCGTACCTCACGATGCTGGTCGCCGACGATCAGCCCGGCGCCGGCGGCGCCTTCGCGCGCGGGCCGGTGGCGCGGGCGCTGCTGCTCGGGGCGGCCATGACCGCGGGGTTCGTCACGGTGTTCGGGCTGTTCGGGCTGGTGGTGACGCCGCTGGCGGTATCGGTCGGCCGGTACCTGCCGTGGGTGACGATCCTGATCGGCGTCGCCCTGTGCGGGCTGGGGGTGTGGCTGCTGGCCGGCCGCGAGCTGCTGGTCCGCACACCCCGGCTGGCCACCGGGAGGCCCGTCGCCTCGCTCCCCTCGCTGTACGGGTACGGCCTCAGCTACGCGGTGGCCTCGCTGTCGTGCACCATCGGCCCGTTCCTCGCCGTGACCTCCGCCTCGCTGGCCGCCGGCGGGATCCTGGGCGGGCTGCTGGTCTTCGTCGCGTACGGGCTCGGCATGGGGCTGGTCGTGGCCGTGCTGTCGCTGGTGGTGGCGCTGGCCCGGTCGGCGGCGGTGGCCAGGGCACGGTCGATGTTGCCGTACGTGTCGCGGATCAGCGGCGGGCTGCTGGTGCCGGCGGGCCTGTACGTCGCCTACTACGGCTGGTACGAGCTGCGCGTCTACGCGGGCGGCACGCCCGATGACCTGATCGTCGGCGCGGCGACCGCCGTGCAGGGCGCCATCGCGGGATGGCTGGAATCCCTCGGCCCCGGCCGGGTCGCCCTCGCGTTGGCCGTGCTCGTCGCGATCGTCGTGGCGGCCCGCCTCGTACGGCGCCGCGCGCGCTCCGGTCCCGGGACGCGCGTGGACCCGTGAATCCGCCCGTCAGGAGCCGGTCAGCACCCCGCGGAGCTTGCTCCGCGAGTCCACGTCCAGCTTGGCGAACACCTTGCGCAGGTGCCACTCGACGGTGCGCGGGCTGATGAACAGCTCGGCGCCGATCTCGGAGTTCGTCTTCCCGCCGGCGGCCAGCCGGGCGATCTGGGCCTCCTGCGCCGTGAGGACCTGACGTTCCTCGGCCGCGTGCCGGCGTACCGACTCGCCGAGGGCCACGAGCTCGCGGCGGGCGCGGTCGGCGAAGGCCCTGGCGCCGAAACCCTGCAACATCTCGTGGGCGGTGTGCAGGTGCTCGCGCGCGTCGGCGCGCCGGTTCTCGCGGCGCAGCCACTCGCCGTACACCAGGTGGGTGCGCGCGAGGTGCACGGCGACCCGGGTGCGCTGGAGGTGCTCGATGGCCTCGCGGTACAGCTCATCGGCGGTCCGGCCGCCGGACAGCAGCGCCCTCGACCGGGCCAGCAGGCCGAGCGCCCAGTCCGTGCCGCTGGCGACGGCTCGTTCCTCGAGCCGGCGCAGCGCGGTCGCGGCCGCCGCGGGGGCGTTGCCGCGGGCTCCGGCCTCGACCAGCTCGATGAGGGAGAACCCGAAGAGCCCCAGATCGTCGTACTCGTACGCCTGCTCCGCGCTGGCCAGGGCGTCCTGGTAGCGGCCGAAACCGTTGTAGACGAGGGCGTGCAGGTAGGGGCGGGCGCCTATCGCGCGTCCCTCGCCCCAGGTGCGCGCCCAGTCGGCGCCGGCGTCGACCACGCCGACCGGCTCGGTGTTCGCGCCACGCCACGAGAGCAGCAGCACCGAGGCGTAACCGAGGTGCGAGTTGCCGGTGACCTTCAGCAGCGCGTCGGACTCCTCGATCAGGGTGGAGGCCGCGTCGAACTCGCCGGCGTGCACGTGCACGGCGGCGCGGTAGGTCAGGGCCAGGGGCAGGAAGTTGAGCGCGCCGGCCTCGCGGGCCGTACGGACCGCGTGCGTGGTCAGCTCGTGCCACGTCACGTCGTCGTACATGTCGCCGGCGGCCGGCCAGGCCAGCCAGAGCCAGCGCATGATGTCGTCCCCGTTGCGGCCGGCGTCCTGCCTGAACGCCCGCAGCGCGTGCTTCAACTGCGGCGCGCCCGCGACGTAGCCGTCGGCGAACCGCGTCGCCAGGCCGTCGAGCAGCATGTCCGCGAGCCGGGACGGTTCCGGTCCCCGCGGTGCGGTGCGGGCGGCCTCGGCCACCCGCCGCAGCCCGTCGGGCTCGCCGAGGCGGCCGGCGAACACCGCCGATCCGATCGCCTCGAGGTACGCCTCGCGCGCCTGGCCCTCGTCGGCCCGTTCCAGCTGGCCGGCCGCGTCGAGCAGCAACGGCGCGGCCTCACCGCCGCGCCTGCGGGCGAAGAGGATCTGGGCGCGGAGCCGGGCCAGCCGCCCGCGCCTGAGCTCGTCCAGCGGGCTCATCTCCGCGGCGGAGAGCAGCTCGAGCGCCGCGTCCGGAGCCCCGGCCTCGAAGGTGGCCTGCGCCGCGGCCACCGCCCGCGCCCCGCGCCTGGCCGGATCGGGTGTCAGCTCGGTCGCGCGCTTCAGGAACGCGGCCGCCGCCGCCAGGCCGCCGCGCGCCTGGGCCCGGTCGGCGGAGCGCTCCAGCTCGCCGGCCACGGCCTCGTCGGGTTCGACCGCCGCGTGGGCGCGATGCCAGGCACGCCGGTCCGGGTCGGACTCCGGATCGGTCGCCTCGGCCAGCGTGCGATGCACGTCCTGGCGTTCTTCGAGGTCCGCCGCCCGGTAGGCCGCCGAGCGCACCAGCGGATGGCGGAACCGGGCCCGCGTACCGAACTCGATCAGCCCCGCCGCCTCGGCGGCCGCCGTGGCGTCCGCGCTGATGCCGAGCCGCTGGGCCACCCGTCTCAGCAGCGAGACGTCCCCCACCGGCTCGGCGGCCGCCACCAGCAGCAGCCGTTGCGTCGCGGCCGGCAGCTCCTCGATGCGCCGCAGGAAGCTCTGCTCGATCTTGCTCGCCAGCGGCCGGGCGTCGGGACGGCCGAACCCACCGGCCAGCTCGGCCACCGTGAGCCCGTGCGGCAGCTCCAGCAGCGCCAGCGGGTTGCCGCGGGTCTCGGCGACGATCCGGTCCCTGACCCGCTCATCCAGCCGCCCGGGCACCACCGAGTCGAGCAGCGCGCGCGCGTCGTCGTAGCCCAGGCCCCTGATCGCCAGCTCCGGCAGCCCCCGCAACGGGTCGTCGCCAGGATCGGACGCCGAGGTGCGCACCGCGAACACCAGCGCCACCTGCTCGGCGAGCAGCCGGCGCGCGACGAAGGCCAGCGTCTGCGCGGAGACCTGGTCGAGCCACTGGGCGTCGTCCACGACGCAGACGAGCGGCTGCTTCTCCGCCACCTCGGCCAGCAGGCTGAGCACCGCCAGCCCGACCAGGAAACGGTCCGGCACGCTGCCCGCGCTGAGGCCGAACGCGACGGCCAGGGCCTCCCGCTGCGGGCCCGGAAGCCGATCGATCTGTCCCATCATCGGCAGGCACAACTGGTGCAGCCCGGCGAACGCCAGCTCCATCTCGGACTCGACGCCGGCCGCCCGCAGGGTCTGGCATCCCGTCGCGTTCGCCACCAGGTGGTCCATCAGCGCGGACTTGCCGACCCCCGCCTCGCCGCGCAGCACCAGCACCTGGCTCCGGCCCGCCTTGGCCTCGGCGAGCAGCCGATCCAGCGCCTCGCACTCGCCGCGTCTGCCACGCAGGTTGAGCCGGGGAGCGCCGCTCGACATTCACCACCCCGCGCAGGTCAAGTGAGCCAGACCTGGGTAATTCGGCTCGACCCAATTATGCACCGGGAGGGTACGGTTCGGATGATTCGGGCCGCCCCGTCTGGAAGGCGCCGTCCTGGCCGGCGTTCCCTCGTGGTGGCTAGCGTTCGTCGGCGGGGTAGTCGGCCGAGCGGCTCACGTCGGCCCATTTCTCGGTTTCCGCGGCGCGGATCTCGGCCGCCTGCTGAGCGCTGGCGACGGCGTCGCTGCCGAGGAGGAGCCGCCGGGGCGGGTCGTCGTCGCGGACGACGTCGATGATGATCCTGGCGGCGCGGGCCGGGTCGCCGGGCTGGGTGCCGTCGGTCTCGCGCCGGTAGCGGTGGATGGCTCCCACGGTCTGCTCGTAGTCCGGGCCGACGGGGTGGATCTCCATGGAGGAGCCCTGCCAGTCGGTGCGGAACGCGCCCGGCTCGACGATGACGACCTTGATCCCGAAGGGCGCGACCTCGTTGGCGAGGACCTCGGAGAAGCCCTCCACGGCGAACTTCGCGCTCTGGTAGGCGCCCATGCCGGGGGTGCCGCCCACGCGGCCCCCGATGGAGGAGAACTGGACGAACACGCCCGATCGCTGGGCGCGCAGGACGGGCAGGGCGGCCCGGGTGACGTTCACGACGCCGAAGAAGTTGGTCTCGATCTGGGCGCGGAAGTCGTCCTCGGCCATCTCCTCGATCGGCGCGCTGTTGCCGTAGCCGGCGTTGTTGACGACCACGTCGAGGCTGCCGAAGGCGCCGGTGGCCTCCTCGACCGCCCGGGAGGCCGCGGCGGCGTCGGTGACGTCGAGCGCGACCGCCCGCACCCGGTCGCCGTGGCGGGTCACCAGGTCGTCGAGCGGCTTGGGGCTGCGTGCGGTGGCGACGACCCGGTCGCCCGCTTCGAGGACGGCTTCGGCGAGGCGACGTCCGAAGCCGCGCGACGCTCCGGTGATGAGCCATGTCCTGGCCATGGGGATTCCTCCGTCATCAGAAGTAACTGCCTCATCAATGTAGCACTTATATGGCAAATCTCTTCGTTACTGTGACGGGAATCTCTCCATGTGCTACAGACGTGCGTCCTGGCCCCGGTACTTCTCGAGCAGCCGCAGCCACACCTCGCTGATGGTGGGGAAGTGCGGCACGGCGGGCCAGAGCCGCTCGATCGGGATCTCGCCGGTGATCGCGAGGGTGGCGGAGTGCGGGAGCTCGGCGACGCCCGCCCCGGCGAAGTGGCAGCCGACGACCGTGCGGCGATCGGGGTCGATGAGCACGCGCGCCCTGCCGCGGTAGCCCGGGCCGTGCTGGACGGCGCCGATCACGACCACGTCATGGGTACGGGTGTCTTTGGCGGTCACTGATCCTCCATGGTGTGGCCGCCGGGTCCACGGGAACGCCGCTGGTCAGCGGCCGGGCAGCCGTACGGTGATCTCCTGGAGGAACCAGCGGTTGCCGTCCGGGTCGGCGAACGAGGCGAAGGAGCCGTAGCTGGCACGCTCCGGGTGCAGGCCCATGACGCGGCCCGCCTCGCCGGCCTGGTGGAAGGCGCCGGTGGCGTCGTGGAACGGGCCGGTGACCTCGACCCCGCGGCCCGACAGCTCCTTCTGGGCCTGCTCGATGTCGGACACGATCAGGTGCAGCCCCTGCACCGTGCCGGGCTCGGCGTCGGTGAGACCGTCGCCGAAGATGATCGAGCAGGCCGAACCCGGGGGAGTGACCTGGATGATGCGGTAGCCGTCGTGGATGGGGAAGTCCGCGTCGAGGCGGAAACCCAGCTGCCGGGTGTAGAAGTCCCTGGCGCGGTCGGCGTCGGAGACGGGCACGACGACGACTTCGAGCTTCATGTCCATGGTGTGATCCTTCTTTCGCGTGGTGCGCACGGGTGCGCGGGTTTCCGTACGCGGGCCCGGCGACCTGGGCCCGGGGTGGCTCGCAGGGGCAGGCTCAGAGGTGGTCCACGTCCACGACGGCCTGGGCGAAGGCCGTGGGCGCCTCCTGCGGCAGGTTGTGGCCGATGCCCTTCAGGAGGCGGTGCTCGTAGGGGCCGGTGAACATCTCCCGGTAGGTCGAGCCGTCGCCCGGCGGCGTCGTGAAGGGGTCACGCTCGGCGTCCAGGGTGATCGTCGGCACCTTGATGCGCGGGCGCGCCTGGAGCCGCCGCTCGACGGCGTCGTAGCGGCGTTCGCCCTCGGCCAGGCTCAGCCGCCAGCGGTAGTTGTGGATCACGATGGCGGCGTAGTCGGGGTTGTCGAAGGCGGCGGCCGTGCGCTCGAACGTGGCGTCGTCGAAGTCCCACGTCGGGGAGACGGTGTCCCAGACGAGCCGGTTCAGGTCGTGCCGCTTGTCCTTGTCCTCCATGGCCTTGCGGCCCCGCTCGGTGGCGAAGTAGTACTGGTACCACCAGGCGTACTCGGCCTTCGGCGGCAGTGGGGAGAGGTTGGCCTCGAGGTTCGTGATGAGGTAGCCGCTCACCGACACCAGGGCCTTGCAGCGCTCGGGCCAGAGGGCCGCGATGATGTCGGCGGTCCTCGATCCCCAGTCGAAGCCGGCGAGCACGGCCTTGTCGATCTTGAGGGCGTCCATCAGCGCGATGATGTCCAGGGCGATCGCCGACTGCTGGGCGTTGCGGAACGTCTTCGACGACAGGAACCGCGTCGTGCCGTGGCCGCGCAGGTAGGGCACGATCACCCGGTACCCCTGCGCCGCCAGCAAGGGGGCGACGTCCACGAAGCTGTGGATGTCGTACGGCCAGCCGTGCAGGCAGATCACCACCGGCCCTCCGGCCGGGCCCGCCTCGGCGTATCCGACGTCCAGCAGCCCGGCTTTGACCTGCTTCAACGGGGCGAAGGAGGTGTGCGTGCCGGGCGTGAGCGCCGGCAACCTCGGGGGCGTGCCGCGCGTGGTGGCGGAGGCGGCCGGGAGCGCCTGCAAGCCGGCCAGCGAGGCGATGGTCGCGCCGGTGGCCAGGCCGACGACCTTGCCGAAGGTTCGCCTATCGATCATGAGGAGTCCTCCGTGTCGTGTCACAGGTAATGCGGCGTTTCTTACTGTTTCGGGAAGCGGAATCCGGCACATCAGTCAGATGACGGTGAAACGCGGCGGGCGGTGGCCGTGCCGCCCAGGCGAAACCTCCCTGGTGACAGGCCCCACGGCCGGCGGCGTCGGGCCGGCGACGCGACGCGGAAGGGAACGTTGAGTCATTCGACTGCTCCCCGTCCTCGCGCTTCAGCCGCCCGACTGCCCATGCCGCGCGGGCGGTAGCGCCGGCGGCATAAGTGCAGCATCCGAGTAGCGTTTGAAGGAGCAAATTTCGCATCGGCGTGGCAGTAAATTGCTCCATGTGCTACGGAGCGGAGTATCTTTGGGCAGGTGAGAGCAGACGCGACGCGCAATCTGGAACGCGTCCTGAGCACGGGCGCCCGCATGCTCGCCGACGACCCCTCGGCGACCATCGCCGCCATCGCCGCTGCGGCAGGAGTCGACCGGCGCACCGTCTACCGCCGCTTCGCCTCCCGTGAAGACCTCATGGCCGCCGTCTACGGGGCACGTTACGACGCGGTCGAGGAGGCCATCGAGGCCGCCCGGCTGCGCGAGGCCCCGGTCGCGGTCGCGCTGCACCGTTACGCCGAAGGCATCATCGCCGTCAACCGCAGGTGGCCCGTGGAGACCAGCCGCATGCTCCGCGAGGAGACGATCCGCGAGCGCCGCCGCCGGCTGGTCGACGAGGTGGACGCCTTCCTGCGCCGCGCCACCGACGAGGGCCTGCTGCGCTCCGACCTGCCGCCCGGCTGGGTGGCCACGGTCCTGCCGCCGCTGTTGGAACATGCGGCCGAGAACCTGTCCGAGCTGAGCGCCGCACAGGCCGCCGACGTCGTGGTGGAGACCCTGCTGCGCGGCGTCGGCGCTCAGCAGGCGCGCTGACCCCACGGCGCGGGGATCCCGCAGGCGTGCCGGAGCGGCCGTACCCCGGCCGCCGGGTCCGTCACGTGGCCGGGTCCGTCACGTGGCCGGGTGTGTCGCGTGGCCGGGTCTGTCACGCGGCCTCGCCTGTCACGCGGCCGTGGCCGCCACGAAGGCCGTCATGGCCCGGGCGAAGGCGTCCGGCTCTTCGACGTGACCGAGATGGCCGCTGTTCTCCAGCAGGACCAGCTCGGCACCGGGGATCCCGCCGGCCAGTTCCTTCGCCCAGCGCGGGCCGCAGATGACGTCGTGGCGGCCGGCGATGACGAGGGCGGGCGCCTTGATCGAGCCGAGCAGGTCCCGGTCGTCGACGAGGTCCGGGGCGAGCCGGTCGTCCAGGCCGGAGATGTAGGTGCCGGTGACGGAGAACAGGGGCGCGTACTCCTCCCGGCGATCCCAGTAGTCGGCGAGGTAGGCGGGCAGTATGCCGCGGGCGGCCCGGGTGGTGCCCTCGTCGTCCGCGAGCGCGCCCAGCGACTCCCACGTGTCGAGGACGTCACGCAACCCCGGCCTGCCCGCGTTGCGCCGGGCGAACGCCTCCATGTTGCGGGCCGCCTCGGCGTGGTGCTCGGGGCCTGTCACCGGGGCGCTGCCGTACAGGATGACGCCGGCGAGCCGGTCGGGACGGGTCAGGGCGTAGTGCTGGGCGACGAAGCCGCCGTGGGAGTGGCCGAGCAGGTGCACGCGGCCCGCGCCGAGGTGCTCGATCAGCCCGTCCAGGGCCCGCGCGTAGCGTTCACGGGTGTAGCCGTGCGGGTGCGCGGGCAGCCGGCCGGAGGCGCCCGTGCCGATCGGCTCGACGTACACCATGGTGAGGTGGCTCTCCGCGGCCGGCATCCGCAGGTAGTCCCACGACAGGCCTGGCCCGCCCGGGTGGGCCAGCACGACGGGCCCGGTACCGGCGACGTGGTAGCGCTGGGCGACGCCCCCGACGTCCACCACGTGCGTGCCGGGCGACAGCGGGGCCGTCCGGGCGGTGGTTTCGGGTGATTCGCGAGATGTCTGGTGGTTCGACATGGCGCACACCCTAGGCGTCGCCCGCATGCGAAACGTTGAGGACGCGTATACGCGGCGGTGCAGGAAAACGGGCCGCCGCGTGTACGCCGGCGAGGCCCGTCGAGCGCTTCGCCCGCGCCATGCGTCGATCCCGGCCGCTGCTAGGGTGAAGGGCGATCGAGAGGCAGGAGAGGACCAGGCATGGCAGGTGACGACGACATCTCCGGGTGATACCGGAGGTTGACCGGCCCCGGCAGGCGCACGTGACCGCCGCCGACGTGGCCTCGGTCGTCGTTCCACCATCCCCTGCCCCTTTCGGCGGGCGGCTTCGGCGCGCCCGTGCTCCCCTGCGAGGTCTTCTCACATGTCCGAGGCGTTCGTCGACTGTTGTCATCCATCCTTTCCCGGCCGCCAGCTGGAGACGGGAGGGCCCGCCGATGAGTGAGGCGCTGCTCGCCCGCGATCTCGTACGGACGCTGGGCGCGCGGCGCGTGCTCGACGGCGTCTCGCTCACCGCCGCACCCGGGCACCGGATCGGGCTGATCGGCGAGAACGGCGCGGGCAAGTCCACCCTGCTGCGGTTGCTGGCCGGGGTGGACGAGCCGGACTCCGGCTCTGTCGTGCGGCCCGCCGACCTGGGCTTCCTGCACCAGGAAACGCCGTTCCCCGATGACACCACGGTCGGCGGCGTGCTCGACGACGCCCTGCGGGAGGCCCGTACGGACCTGGCCGAGCTCGACCGGCTCACCCGGGCGCTGGCCGAGGCCCCGGACGACGCCGCGCTGCTGGAAGCCTACGGGGCCCGGCTCGACCAGGCGCAACAGCGCGACTCCTGGGACGCCGACCGCCGCGCGGAGATCGTTCTCGACCGGCTCGGGCTGGGCGGCGTGCCGCACGGGCGCGTCCTCGCGTCGTTGTCCGGCGGGCAGCGCGGGCGGCTCGCCCTGGCGGCGCTCCTGATCAGGCAGCCCGCCGCGCTGTTGCTGGACGAGCCCACCAACCACCTGGACGACACCGCCGCGGCGTTCGTGGAGGAGCGGCTGCGCGCGATGACGGGGGTGGTGGTCGTGGCGAGCCACGACCGGGCGTTCCTGGACGCCGTCTGCACGGACCTGGTCGATCTCGACCCGGCGGTGGACGGGCCCGTCCGGTACGGAGGCGGATACGGCGCCTACCTGGCCGAGAAGCGCGCCGAACGCGAGCGCTGGGAGCGGCGCCACGCCGAGGAGCAGGAGGAGCTCGGCGAGCTGCGCCGCGCCGTCGCGGTGACGTCACGGCAGGTGGCGTTGGACGGGTTGCGGCGCGACAACGAGAAGATGGGGTACGGGCACCGCGCGGGACGGGTGCAGCACCAGATCTCGCGGCGGGTGCGCAACGCGGCCCGCCGGCTCGCCGAGCTGGAACGCGAGCAGGTCCCCGCGCCACCACCCCCGCTCCGCTTCCGGCCCCGCCCCCTGGTCACCGCCGCCACCGCCACCCCCGAGGCCGCCACCTCCGAGGCCGCCACCTCCGAAGTCGCCGCCTTCGAAGTCGCCACCCCCGACGCTGCTACCTCCGATGCCGCCGATGCCGGGGACGACGAGGCCTTGCTGCTGTCACTCCGGCACGTGCGGGTTCCCGGACGGCTCTCGATCCCCCGGCTCGACGTGGCGCCGGGGGAGCGGCTGCTGGTCACCGGGCCGAACGGTGCGGGCAAGTCCACGCTCCTGGCGGTGCTGGCCGGACGGCTGGACGCGGAAGGAACGGTGCGGCGGCGGCCCGGGCTGACCGTCGGGCTGCTGGCTCAGGACTCCGTGTTCGAGCGGCCGGACCGCACGGTGCGGGAGACGTACGAGCGGGCCCTCGGCCAGGAGCGCGCCGAGTCCGTGCCGCTGCTCTCGCTCGGCCTGATCAGCCGGCGTGACGTGGACCTGCGAGTGGGGGAGCTGTCGGTCGGCCAGCGCCGCCGGCTCGCGCTGGCGCTGCTGGTGGCCGACCCACCCGGGGTGCTCCTGCTCGACGAACCCACCAACCACCTGTCTCCCCGGCTCGCGGACGAGCTGGAGGAAGCCCTGGGCGCCGGCGGGCCGGGCGCGATCGTGGTGGCGAGCCACGACCGATGGCTCCGCTCCCGCTGGCACGGCCGCCGCGTCCACCTGCCATGAGACGTCCCTGTTCGTCACCGCCTTGACAGGTGACGCTCGCCTTGTCATCATCACCATATGAACCGGTGACGCGATCCGCGTCACCGGTTTCCCCACCTGCCCAGAACGGAAGATCATGCCTGTCGACCACACCGGCGCGCGGCGTGCCCGCTTCGGCCGGCTGCCCGAGCGGGTCCGGCTGGAGGACACGGTCGAAGAACGCCCGGCCATCGCGCCGGACCCCGCGCAGTGGGCCTACGACGCGGACGAATGGCTCGTCCGGTACTGCTCGTGAAACTGGAGGGACATCATGGTGCGCATCCCCGAACCGATGAGAGTGCTGCTGGTGGCCGCGATGGTGGTGGCCCGTCGCGCTGGGGTGCCTGGCTCAGGTGTTCTGAGCCCGCTCCAGGCGTTCAGGCGCAGTCCGCCACGCGGCCCCCGCTGAGGGCCATCTCGGGCCAGAACTCCCGGTAGCGGCCGGAGTGGAAGACGAGCGGCTCCCCTTCGGCCCGCTGGTAGCGCTCCACCGCGCCGACGAAGATGTGGTGGTCGCCGCCGTCGTGGACGCGCTCCGTCCGGCAGACGAAGCTGGCCAGCGTCCCGGCGAGGATCGGCAGGGGAGCGGCGAGCAGCTCCACCCCGGCGAACTTGTCGGCGGACGGCGTGGCGAAGCGCCTGGACAGGTGGTCCTGACCGGCGGCGAGGACGTTGACGGCGAACCGCCCGGCCCGCAGGAAGAGCGGCGCGCTGGGCGCCCGGCTCGACAGGCACCAGAGCACCAGCGGCGGATCGAGCGAGACCGAGGTGAAGGAGTTGACGGTCACGCCGGCCCGCTCCCCGCCGGCGGTCGCCGTCGTGATCACCGCCACCCCGGTCGCGAACTGCCCGAAGGCGTCACGCAGCGATCTCATGCCGCGGCCCTGCTCAGGTAGGCCTCGGCCCGGCCGGCGTCCATGAACCACTCGGCGTAGTCGGCCGGGTCGTCGAAGCCGTTGACGAACCGGGAGGCGATCTCCGGACGTTGCCCGGCGGCGCCCAGGAGGGCCAGGTGGTGGGGCTCGGCCGGCGCCAGCAGGGCGTTGGTCCAGTTCGTGACGTGCTGGGCCTGCGCCCAGAAGAGGTCGAAGGTGCGGCGCATCCAGTCCGCGTCGAACGGCTGCCCGCCCCGTTCCACGATGGCCCGCAGGTACGTGGCCGCGCACTTGGCGGCGTTGTTGCTGCCCTGCCCGGTGATCGGGTCGTTGAGCACCACCACGTCGGCGACGCCGAGCACCGGCGCGCCGGAGGGCAGGACGGCGACGGGACGGCGGACCGTGGGGGCGAACCGGCCGGTCAGGACCGCGTTGGCGTCGGTCAGCTCGATCCCGGCGCAGCGCTCGGCCTCCCACGGGAAGAAGGTCTCCAGGATCTGCCGGCTGCGCGCCAGATGCTCGGCGGGGCCGCGCACGTCGCCCCAGCAGTCCATGGGGCCGCCCGGCACGCCCTCGAACACCATGATCTCGCAGGGGCCGGTGTGCGTGAGCGCGGGGAAGACGAAGTACTCGCCCACGCCGGGAAGCAGGTTGAAGCAGACCGCCGAGTGGCCGGGGCGGGGGGCCAGGCCGTTGACGTAGGTGACCGCCAGCGCGCGCTGCGGGGCCGCGTACGGGGAACGCGCGGGGTCCCGCTCGAAGAGCGAGGCGATCTGCCCCTTCCCCGCGGCGACCAGGACCAGGTCGTACCGGGCCGCGTAGCCTTCCAGGTCCTCGGGGGTGGCGTCGTGCAGGACGAGCCTGCCGCCGAGCCGTTCGAACTCGCCCAGCCAGGCCGGCATCTTCAGCCGCTGGTCGACCGAGCGGGCCGGGACGTGCAGCCGCGCCGCCCAGTCGAGGGCCTTGCCGCCCTCCCGGCTCGGAACCGTGAGCGCGATGCCGTCGATGGGCGGGCAGACGCCGGCCCACCAGTCCAGGCCGAGCTCCCGCTCGTGGGCCTGCGCGGTGCCGAACATGGCCTGGCCGGACATCACCCGGCCGTCGCGGATGGACCCGGGGGTGCGGTTGGAGACCACGGTGACGTCGTAGCCGTGCTGGAGCAGGCCGATCGCCAGGTGGAGGCCGGCCTGGCCGGCGCCGACGATGAGGATGTCGCGCATGGTGAGAGGTCCCTTCGGAGTCGTGAGTGGAGGTTCTGATCGGCGCCTGAGAAGAAGGTACGGCCGGCGCGTCCGCCCGGGCCATCCGCTGAGCGCGGATCTCATCCACCTGACGCGGAGCCCCTGCGCAACGTCTCCGACGGCGGCTGCCCGTACCGCTCGCGGTACTGGGCGGCGAAGCGTCCCTGGTGCAGGAAGCCCCATCGGGCGGCCACCGCGGTCACCGTGGCCCTGGCGGGATCGGCCGTCCTGAGCTCGTCGTGCACCCGCGCCAGCCGTACCTGCCTGAGGTGGGCCATGGGGGTCAGCCCGAGATGCGCGCGGAAGCCCTCCTGGAGGGAGCGGCTGCTGACCGCGACGGCGCCGGCGATGTCGGTGGTGGTGAGCGGGAGGTGCGCGTGCCCTTCGATGAACTCCATCGCCCGCCGCACGACCTTCGGCAGGGCGGGCGGTCTGGGCGTCGTCAGCCGTTCCCGGTAGTTGGAGGGCTGCATGGTCAGCAGCAGGGTGATCAGGGCGTTCTCCAGGTGCGCGACGGCCAGCGGATGGCCGGCCAGCCCGTCGTCGCGCTCGGCCTCCTTGACGAGCAGGTCGGCCATGTCCCGCCAGGACCGGGTCCAGCCCGTCGTCAGGTCCATGCCGAGGTCGAAGACGACCGGACCGTCGAGCTGCTCGCCGAGCATCTGCTCCAGCGAGCGCTCGATCGAGGTGCGCTCGAACTTGACCAGCAGCTGGGGGCAGCCTGCGGCCCAGCGCATGTCGAGGTGGCGGGTCGGCGAGGGCAGCGAGGCCAGCGACGGGGTGGAGACGATCTCCTCGCGGCCGGCGCGGATCAGGCTGTGGCCGGCGAGCGGGATCATGACCAGGAAGAACGTGTCGAGGTCGCCCGGTTCGATGTGCACGTCGGCCCCGTAGTCGAGGTAACTGACGCGGACCGAGCCGAGCTGGACGGAGTTGAACCGGGCCGACAGCAGGTCCGCGTCCCCGGCCAGGTCCAGCCGGTGCGGGCAGAACACCTTGGCGACCTCGCCGCGGACCTCGTCGAGGTCGGAGCTGGCGAAGACGGCACGATTGCTGAGGAGCACACCAGATGATCCTTGGCCTCGCTCCCGGCCTTCCAGGTAAAAGGACGCACATCCGGAGCGGCCCCCGCGGCCACGCCCCCGGCCGGCAGGTTCATGCCCGCGACCCCCGCACCCGGCAGATCTTCGCCTCGGGCATCGTCACGATCCTCCGCCCGGAACGGTACAACGGCCGGGCGAACTGGTACGTCGTGCGAGACGCGGAGCCGCACGAGGCCGCACGCGTCCTGTGCTCGGAGGCGACGTGGCTCGATCCGGACACCCCGCAGTGATCGACGCTGCGTGAAGTGCACGGACAAGAGTTGAAGGCGGACCTGGACCCGCCCGGCTTCGACCCCCGCACTTCCCGGAAAGTACCCCTCGTCCTGCCGCTTGAGCAAGATCTTGACCGGCTGTCGATCATCATGAGATATTGCCGATCATCATTCTGGTGGTGCCCGGCAAGGCGCCCGGCACGCATGCACCCTCCTCGTAGCTCAACGCCCATGTGGACGCTGTTTCGGCGTGCCCGTTTCCCCTCGCGGAAGGCAACACCATGCACGTGCGTGCACCGAACGGACAAAGTCTCGTCGTCGAAGGGAACTCCCAGCCGTTCATCGGCGGCTGGGCCTATCTCATCTGGGCACACGGCCCCACCGAGGGCATCCGTTTCCAGGTCACACCGGCGGGATCCGCCGAGATCGTCTCCAAGCAGATGGGCGCCTGGTCGCGCTACGCCGTGCGCGAGGCCCAGTGGAACGGCGGCCGGCTGCTGTCGATGGAGGACCCGGAGAGCGGCACCAACATGGTGTGGGTGGGACCGCATCACGAGGTCTCCACCTTCTTCACCGGCACGGGTGTCCCGTTCGAGACCTTCATGGACATCCTCGCCAGGTTCGACATCCAGGACACGCCGGAAGGCCTGACCATGCTGCCGCGGGCGGGATCGGGCATGACGCTCGGCAACCTGCTGGCGGTCAACACCATCGACCAGGTCTGCAACGTCCAGGTCAAGCCGCTCGCGGACGCCTCGGAGTCGGTCCCGCGCTCCAAGGGCAAGCGCGTGCGCGGCGGCTCGATGTGGCGGGTGGACGAGCGGGACGCGGCGGGCGCCGTACAGACCCGCTCGGCCTTCGTGGTCAACGACACCACCGCGACGACCGTCGTCGCCGCCCGCCCGGACGACGTGCGCTTCATCGACGTCGTGGAGTCCATCTCGTGCAGGCTGAGCTAGCTCGATGAGAGCGTTCCTCGACTCGCTGGCGGTTCTGTCCTTCCTGGGGACGGTGCTGCTGCTCTTCGCCTTCGCCGCGCTGCTGAACATGGTTCGTGAGCTGCAGGGCAAGCTGCTCCAGGCGCAGGCGGCCGTTCCGGCGGCGCCCGCCGTCAGATCGGTGGACAGGTTCGGCTCCGACGACGGCCGGCCGACTTTCGTCCTGGTCGTGTCCGAGCACTGCCCCAACTGCCGGGAACGGGCCCACCGCCTCGCCGCCGTGGCCGGGCCGGACCTGCCCGGGCACGCCGTGCTGCTGGCCGCCGCCGAGCGTTGCGCCGAGTGGGTGGCTGACAGCCAGGTCCTGTCCCTCATCGACTCCGCCCTGCTGGGCAAGGTCGCCGTCGGCGCGACTCCGACGCTGGTCAAGTACTCCGCCGACGGGACAGAGGAATGGCGCAGGGTCGTCGGCTCCGACGACGACCTCGACGCCTTTCTCGCCGTCAGCCACTCAGAGAGGTCAAGCGCATGACAGTCGATGTCGACCGTTACTGGGCCGACGTGCCCTCCGTGGACGACGAGCCCGACCCCGGCGGGCGCCGCCGTCCGAACTGGTCGGCGCCCTCCCGCCGCACCGTCTTCAAGACCATGGGCGCGCTGGGCGGCGCCCTGGCCCTGAACGTGCTGTCGGCCCTGCCGGGCAGGAACAACAGCGCCCATGCGGCGGTGGGCACCGAGTACACCAACTGCGCCAACTACGGCAGCCACTCCGGCTACAACAACAACACCAAGGTCTGCGTCGGCGGCACCTACTCCAGGAGCTACTGCGGCTCCGACGGCTGGTTCCTGCGCTCCTCCGGCACCTGCTACAACAGCTACGCCATCAAGGCGTGCGGTGCGGGCGGCCTGGCCGCCAGGAACGCCTGGCGGTGGACGCACAGCGGCAGGAGTTACCGCTGCGCCGACGGAAACGTCGCCACCTGCGGCGGGACCTACTTCTACATCTGCTCCTGGGCCCTGTAGCCCAGGGTGAGCAACGCCTACGCCGCCACCCGGGTCGCGCTCGGCATCGCGCTGAGCACGGCCTTGGTGGCGGCCGCCCACCAGCTCTGGACCCCGTCGTTCACCCCGCTCGCCTGGGCGCTGATGGGAGTGACGGCCGGGTTCTCGCTGTCCGGCTCCGTTTGAAGCCTGAACTCAGCGGACCTGCTGACCTCGTCGGTCTGGCGAGGCAAGTTGCCGGTGTTCAGCACCGGACTCATGCTCGGCGCGCTGCTGGCCGGGCTCATCACTGGAGCGCTCGGCGGGCTGGCCTCGGTCATCCCGGAAACGGCGCGGTTGTGGCTGCTCGCGCCGGTCGTCGCCGTCATCATGCTCTTCGAACTGGCCGGGCGGCCGCTGTCGCTGCCGCAGAACCGCCGGCTCGTGCCGCAGGACGTCATCCCGCGCGCCGACTTCTCCGGGCCGCTGCAGTTCGGCTTCGAGATGGGCACGGGGGTGCGCACCTTCACCCCGACGGCGCTGCCCCAGCTGCTCGTCCTGGTGATCGTGCTGGCCGGAGGGCTGGGGCCGGGCCTGCTGGCCGGGCTGGGCTTCGGCGTGGGCAGGACGCTCATGCCGCTCTCCCGCGCGCTCAGCGGCGACCCGCGCCGGTGGGACACGAAGCTGCTGGCCTCGACGGCATGGGTGGGGCGCCTGTGCGCCACGGGGTTCCTGCTGGCACTCGCGCTCCTGTGGACGTAGATGACGATCTCTGACACGTTGCCTGCCTGCTTCGCCCTGGCGGGCGCCGTGCTGCTGGTCGCCGCGGCGGTCCGCCGCCGCGGCGACCTGACCCGGGTGATCAAGGCGCACGGCCTGCTTCCTCCGTTCCTGATGCGGCTCACGCCGCTGATCGGCCCCGCCGAGGGCCTGGCGGGCGCCGCCGTACTGGCCGGGTGGGTGACCGGGGAGGCCCGGCTGCTGCGGCTCGCCGCCGCGGCCGTGGCGCTGTGGTATCTGGCGCTGACCGTGTACCTGGCCGTACTGCTGCGGCGCAGGGGCGGGGTGCCGTGCGGATGCCTGGACGGGACCAGCCCGGTGTCGGCCGCGAAAGTCGGCCGCGCCGCGCTGCTGGCTCTGGCGACGGCGCCGCTCGTGGCAGGATGGCCGCCGGTACCGGCTGAGCTGAGCGCGCGGCTGCTCGCCTGCGGGCTGGCCGCCTTCACGGCCGGGTTCGTGGTCGTCGCAGGAAAGGTCGCCGATCTGCACGGAACCTCCGCGACCCCCGGGCGGTAATCATGGTGACGAACCCCGGGGAGGACCAGACATGAACCGCACGATCGCCATCGTCATCGCGCTGCTCTGCACGGCCTGCGGCACGGCGGGCACGGCGGGCACGGCGGGCACGGTGACGGCGCAGACGGCCGAGCCCGCCCCGCTCCTCCTGGAACCGGGCCGGCTCGAGGACGGCCGCACGTGGACGGTCGCGGGCACTTCGGCGGGGACGTGGCAGGACCTGGACGCTGACCTGGTGCCCTGCGGGAAACCGGGCATCGTGCCGGCGGAGGCGGTGACCCGCTGGCGATCCTTCAAGGCGACGGACGGGGCCACGGTGACGCAGGTCGTGGTGAGCGGGGTGGACGCCATGGACGCGTTCAAGTCCTTCCACGCGGAATGCGGCGCGGTCGGCAGCGTCGAGTCGGTGGCAGGCCCCAAGAACGTCGCGCGCCACGACGGCGAGGTGGAGGTGGCGGCGATGTCGAAGGACAGGTTCATCCTGCTCGGCGGCACCGTGCCCGACACGCAGCTCCAACGGTTCGCGGAGACCGCGCGCACCCATCTGGACACCGTGCCGTCCTAGAGCGTCACGGATGAGCCCGCCCGGAGCTCACTCTCCGGGGCCGCGCGGCGCCGTGGGGCGGGCGGGGCGGACCGTCGGCAGGCCGGCCTCCACCCAGGCGTCGAACCCGCCCACGACATCGGTGGCGTTGTGCAACCCGAGCTCGCGCAGCGCCGCCGCGGCCAGCGAGGACGAGTACCCCTCGGCGCAGATCACGATCCACTGGATGTGCCGGGAGCTCGCCTCGGGGATGCGGGACTCGCACGTGGGGTCGAGCCGCCACTCCAGGTGGTTGCGTTCGATCACGATGGCTCCGGGGACCTCGCCCGCGGCCCTGCGCTGGTGCTCGGGCCGGGTATCGACGATCTTCGCGCCGCGGCCCGCGGCGGCCCACGCCTCCGCGGGCCGCAGGCGCTGGAACCCCGAGCGAGCCTGCGCCAGCAGCCGGTCCACCTCAGTCGCGCGGGCGGAAGGCTCGCCGGTCGTTGTCGACGCGCTTGGTGATTCCACGGGCATCGAGACACTCCAGGAGAGGCAGGGCGACGCGGCGGCTGGTGGCCAGGGCCGTCCGCGCGTCGCTGACGGTGAAGGGAGAGGGAAGCGCCGCGAGCGTGGCCGCGGCCCTGTCCAGCGCGTCGGGCATGAGCACGACGTTCTTGCCGATCGACAGCACCGCGCCCGCGTGGATCGCGGCCGCCAGCGCCTTGCCCGTGAGGCCGAGCTCGTCCAGGCGTTCGGCGGTGGGGGCGGCGAAGGGGTGCTCAGCGAGTTCGGCGGCCAGCTTCGCGACCGCCCGGGCGATCGCGGGAGGCAGCGCCCTGTCGGCGGGCAGGACGCGCCCGCCCTCGACCACCAGCGGCGGTGCGACGAGTGCCTCGGCGAGCCGCCGATCGGGCAGCCCGAGGAGCTGGGCCGCGGCTTCCACGGTGATCCCCGGATCGTGCGCGGGCCGTCGCGAGACGTGCTCGGCGAGACGGCGTGCCAGTGACGACCAGTGCCCCGGGTCGGCGTACCAGTCGCCGGCCACCGGCGTCCCGGCGGGAGGGCAGCCCATCGCCCTGAGCTCGCCGCCCGTCAGCAGGCCGTGCCAGCGCAGCAGCGCCGCCGCGTCGGGCAGCGGCACCTCGTCGAGCGCGGCCGCCCTGGCCGCCGCGGCGCCCCGGCGCCGCAACGCGGGCGGGCGGACGTCCAGCACGTGGACCCCGGCGACGATCTCCCGCCTGCCGGGGTCGCGGAGCAGGCCCCGGTCCCCGGTCCTGAGCGGCAGCGGACGGCCGAGGGTCAGCCTGGCGGTGCCGGAGCCCAGGCGGCGGATCCTGACGGGAACGGCGGCCGATCCGAGGTGGAGAACCGCCTCCTCGGCCCGATGGCCCATCGCGGGATTCAGCCGCACGTCGATGACCCGGGCCGGCAGCCACGCCTCCGGTGTCACCAGCGCCATGCCGCGGGTCAGGTCGTCACGGTCGACGCCGCGGAGGTTGACGGCGACGCGGGCGGTCGCGGAGACCTGCTCCGCCTTCTCGCCGAGTGTCTGGAGGCCCCGGATCCTGACCCGGGTCCCGCCCGTCTCCAGCTCGTCGCCGACGCGGAGCGTTCCCCTGGTCAGGGTGCCGGTGACGACGGTCCCCGACCCGGTGATGGTGAACACCCGGTCGATCCACAACCGGACGGCGTCCCCGGTGTCCGGCTCGGGAAGCGCGGCGGCGAGCCGGGCCAGGGCGGCCTCCAGCTCGTCGAGCCCCTGCCGGGTCCGCCCGCTGACGACGACGCTGTCGATCCCCGCCAGTCCGGTCTTACGGAGGTGGTCGTGAACCTGCCTCAGGGCAGGCTCGGGATCCGCCAGATCGGCCCGGGTGACGACCGCGAGGCCGTGCCGTACGCCCAGGGCCTCCAGCGCCGCCAGGTGCTCGGCCGACTGGGCCTGCCAGCCCTGGTCGGCGGCCACGACGAGCATCACCGCGGGGCAGGGCCCCACTCCGGCCAGCATGTTGGTGACGAACCGCTCGTGCCCGGGGACGTCGACGAACGCGATCCGCTCACCCGATCCGAGTGTGGTCCAGGCGAACCCGAGATCGATGGTCATGCCGCGGCGGCGTTCCTCGGCCCAGCGGTCGGGCTCCATGCCGGTCAGCGCCCGGACCAGCGTCGACTTGCCGTGGTCCACGTGCCCGGCCGTCGCGATCACGTGCATGCGCGCTCTTCGGCGTAGGTCCGCGGCGCGGAACCGCGTCGATCCACTCGCAAACCATTCCCCGATTCGCTGATCAGCGGAGGCGGACGGGAATCGAACCCGCCGCGCCGAGATGCTCGGCGCCACTGGTTTTGAAGACCAGGAGGGTCACCAGACTCCTGAACGCCTCCGAAGCTGATCATAGACCCGCGAACGACCTCGAACTCCCGTAATTCACCCCAAGAACCAAGCCCGTTCAGGGACGGACGATGACGGTGTGCCCGGTGTGCTCGATCAGCTCGCCGATCACGGGGGCGCCGGGAATCTCCCCGGCGACGAGCAGTCCCCCCGAGGTCTGGGCGTCGGCGAGGAGCACCAGGGTCTCCTCCGGAACGCCTTCGTGGTCGAGGTGCGGAGCCACCCAGGCGAGGTTGCGCTGCGAACCACCGGGGACGAACCCGTCCCGTACGGCCCGCGCCGCCCCGTCCAGCACGGGAACGGCCGAGGCGCGGATCACGGCGGTGACGCCGGAGGCACGGGCGAGCTTGTGGAGGTGGCCCAGCAGGCCGAAGCCGGTGACGTCGGTGGCGCACCGGATCCCGGCGTCCAGGGCCGCGCGGGAGGCGTCGGCGTTGAGCCGGGTCATGGTCTCCACGGCGTGCGGGAACACCTCGCCGGTGTTCTTGTGCCGGTTGTTGAGCACGCCCAGGCCGAGCGGCTTGGTGAGGGACAGCGGCAGGCCGGGGCGGCCGGTGTTGTTGTGGAGCAGCCGGTCGGGGTCGGCGATGCCGGTGACGGCCAGGCCGTACTTGGGCTCGCCGTCGACGACGCTGTGCCCGCCGGCCAGATGGCAGCCGGCCTGCGCGGCAACCTCCGCGCCGCCCCGCAGCACCTCGGCGGCCAGGTCGTAGGGTAAGCGGTCAGGGGGCCAGCACAGGAGGTTGAGCGCGACCACCGGGCGCCCGCCCATGGCGTAGACGTCGGAGAGCGCGTTGGCCGCGGCGATGCGGCCCCAGTCGTAGGGGTCGTCGACCACCGGGGTGAAGAAGTCGGCCGTGCTGATGATCACGGTGCCGTCCTGGACGCGGACCACGGCGGCGTCGTCGCCGGATTCCAGGCCCACCAGGAGCTCTGCTTCGGGCTGCCGCGGGAACGGCATCTCCGAACTGCTCAGCAGCAGTTCCAGATCCGCCGCGGGGATCTTGCAGGCGCAGCCGCCGCCTTGGGCGTACTGTGTGAGCCTCGTCATGATCGTACTCTAGGGGGATGGCAGACCATCGTCGCTCCATCCCGCGGACGGACGCGCTGCTCGCCGACCCCCGGCTGGTCGAGGCGCGGCGGCGGCTGGGCCACGACCGGGTCAAGGCCGCGATCGTCGCGGCGCAGCGGCGCGCCAGAGAGGGAGAGCTCGCGCCTGGAGAGGTCCTGAGCGCCGTGCTGGCGGCGCTGCCCGCCTCCGCCTCCGGCCTGCGGCCGGTGATCAACGCCACCGGCGTGCTGCTGCACACCAACCTGGGCCGAGCTCCGCTGTCGGCCGCCGCCCGCCAGGCGGTGGAGCTGGCGGCCGGGGTCACCGACGTCGAGCTCGACCTCGGCACGGGCGGCCGTGGCAGGCGGGGACGCACCGCGCTGGCCGCGCTGGCCGCCGCCGTTCCCGCGGCCGAGGCGGTTCACGTGGTGAACAACAACGCCGCCGCGCTCGTGCTGGCGGCCACCGCGCTGGCGGCGGGAGCCGAGATCGTGATCAGCCGGGGGGAGCTGATCGAGATCGGCGACGGTTTCCGCCTGCCCGACCTGCTCGTCTCCACAGGGGCGCGGCTGCGGGAGGTCGGCATGACCAACCGCACCGCGCTCGCGGACTACGCCGACGCGATGGGGCCGCAGACGGGCATGGTGCTGAAGGTGCACCCGTCCAACTACCGGATCGAGGGCTTCACGGCCGACGTGCCGGTGGCGCGGCTGTCGGCGCTGTGCCGTGAGCGTGGCATCCCGCTCGTCGGCGACGCCGGGTCCGGGCTGCTGGCTCCCGAGCCGCTGCTGCCCCGCGAGCCCGACGTCACGAGCTGGCTGAACGAGGGCGCGGACCTCGTCACCACCAGCGGCGACAAACTGCTCGGCGGCCCCCAGTGCGGGCTGCTGCTCGGCCGCGCCGACCTCGTGGAGCGGTTGCGCCGCCATCCCCTCGCACGCGCGCTCCGGGTGGACAAGATCACGCTGGCGGCCCTGGAGGCCACGGTCGCCGGCCCGCCCACCCCGACCTGGGAGGGCCTGCACGCCGATCAGGCCACGCTGAGGTCCCGCGCCGGGAGCCTGGCGGCCGTGCTGCGGGACAAGGGGATCGACGCCGAGGCGGTCGACAGCCTGAGCGTGATCGGCGGCGGCGGGGCGCCCGGGGTGTCCCTGCCGAGCGCCGCCGTCGCGCTGGACGGGCGGGCGGCCGCCGCGTTACGCCAGGTGGAGCCGCCCGTCCTCGCCCGCGTGGAGAACGGCCGATGCCTGCTCGACCTGCGCGCGGTGCCGGCCGAGCACGACGACACGCTGCTGGCCGGGGTCCTCGCCGCGCTGGAAGGGGAGTGACGCGCAGGCCATCGCGACGGTCCCGGCGGTGCGCGGGCCGGTCAGTTGGTGCGGGTGAAGTGCAGCAACCAGGGGCCCTCGTGCTCGATGTCGGCCACCTGACGGACCTGCCTGCCGTTCAGGTCCAGGACGCCGGCGTGGCCCTCCCGGTAGACGAGCAGGTGGTCCTCGTTCCACCAGCCCCATAACACGCTCTTGCCCGGCAGCGCCACGCGAGCCTGCCGCGCGCCGGTGCCGGCGTCCAGGACGCACGCCGCCGTGGCCTTGCCGGGGCACACGGTGATGAGCCGCCGGCCGGAAGGGCTGAACCACTGGTCGCTGCTGTCGTTGGCGATCACGTCACGGTAGCTGCGCAGCACGGTGCCGCCGAGGTCGTACGCACGCACGCCGGTCTTGCCGGAACGCCGGATGACGCCGGAGCCGTCCGGCAGCCAGAGGTAGGCCGCCGTGCCGGTGCCGGGCGCCGCCACGCGGACCAGGCGGCTGCTGCGCGCCGCGAGGTCCACGACGACGAACCCGACGGCCTCCTCGGCCCCGTCCTCGTCGAGCACGGCGGTGAGCAGCAGCCGCCGCCCGTCCGGGGACCATTGCGGCGTCCTCACCACGAGGGGCAGGTCCACGGTCGGGATGGTGTGCCGGGCGCCGGTCCCGCGGTGGGTGATCTCCACGTCGTTGTGGTTCTCGGACGCGAATTTCGGGACGTTGTAGACGGAGGCGATCGTGGTGCCGTCGGGCGACACGATGGGGTCGCGGTACTCGGTCAGCCGGCGGAAGGTGCCGGTCCCGGGCTCCCGGACGTACGCCGGCCTGTTGACCTTCCCCTTCTCCTCCACGTGGAAGGAGGTCAGGCGGTACGGGTCGGACGGATGTTCATGGAAGACGGCGTTCAATCCCGGAACGGACACGGCGGCGGCCGGGGCGGCCGGGGCGCCGCTGAGCCGGGGCGGCGCGGGCGTGGTGGCCGCGGGCCGCGGGCCCGCGCCGGGTCCGGCCGGCGCGTACACCTGGACGACCGTGATGGTCACGATCAGCGCGACGGCCAGCGCGCCGGCGCCTGCGGCCGCCCGCCGCCAGGCACGTGCTCCGAACAGCGCGGACGGCCGCGTCGGGGAACGCTCAGGCGGATGCGTCGCCGCCCGCTGAGGCGCCGAGTCCGCTCCGGCCTTGGCGGCGCCCTCGGCGAGCAGCCGGTCGGAGGGGAGCGGCCCGGCGTCCGCCCCTGACAGGAGCGGACTGGCGTCCGCCCCGGACAGGAGCGGCCCGGGGGCCCGGCCGGGCAGCCGATCGGAAGGGGGCGGCCCGCCGGGCCGGCCGAGCAGCCGCAGCAGCACCTCGCTGGCGCGCGGCCGCCGGGCCGGGTCCTTGTCCAGGCACTCGGTGACGAGGCCGCGCAGGTCGCCGTCCAGCGTGCCCAGGTCGGGGTCCTCGCTGAGGATGCGGCGCACGACGGCGGCGACGGCGTCCGCGCCGAACGGCGGGTGGCCGTTGGCGGCGAAGGCCATGGTGGCGCCCCAGGAGAACAGGTCGGCCGAGGGCCCGGCGGCACCGTCGTCGAACTGCTCGGGCGCCATGTACGCCGGCGTGCCGACCGGCCCGCCGCCCGTGGCCTCGCCGCCCACGGCGCGGGCGATGCCGAAGTCGATGACGCGGGGGCCGTCCGCGCCGAGCAGGACGTTGCCCGGCTTGAAGTCGCGGTGCACCACCCCCGCGCGGTGGATCGCGGCCAGGGCGGTGATCGTGCCGATGGCGAGCCGGCGCAGCTCACGCCCGCGCAGCGGCCCCCGCTCGCGCACCGCCTGCTGGAGCGAGGGCCCCTCGATGTACTCGCTGACGATGTACGGGCGCCCGCCCGCCGTCCCGGTGGCCAGCACCTGGGCCGTGCAGAAGGACGCGACCCGGGGCAGCACCTCGGCCTCGCGCCGGAAGCGGGCCGCGTCCACCTCGTCGGGCAGGCCGTGCAGCGTCTTGACCGCGACGAGGTCACCCGCCCCGGTCTCGGCCAGGTACACCACTCCCTGCCCGCCTTCGCCGAGCCTGCCGACGATCCGGTGCCCGCCGATGGACTCGGGGTCGCCGTCGCGCGGCGGCATGATGGAGGGCGGCATCGCGCGTCGCCTCCCGGCGAACGTCAGGTTGACGATGTGCCTGTCGTGGCTCCTCATCTCGGCGAGCAGGCGGACCTCCTTGCCGGCGAAGTCGTGCACGGTGATGCGGAAGGTGTCCTTGCCCGCCCAGGTCGCCCGGATGAGGTGCCGGTCGTCGTACCAGCCGACGGCGTACGCGGTCCGGCCCGCCGGCAGTGTCGCCCGCCGGTCGCCGGTGGCCGTGTCCCAGATGCACGTCGTGTACGACCCGCAGCCGGTCGTCGTGAACAGTTTCCCGGAGGGGGAGAACCACTCCTCCCCGATCGGCCGGCCCACCCAGTGCATGGTGCGCGTCTCCCTGCCGGTCAGGTCGTGGAAACGCGCGCCGAGGGTCCCTTCGGGAGTCGTGTAGCCCGACATGACCCCCGTCCCGTCCGGGAGCCAGTGGTAGACGGGGGCGGACGCGTCGGCGTCCGACGCGTCCAGCGCGTCCGTGGTGGGGACGAACGTGGAGGTCCTGGCGGTGACGTCGAGGATCACGTAGCCGGCGGTGAGGCGCCGCTGCTTGCCGTCCTCGCCGACCAGGTCGTTGAAGATGGTCAGGAGGGCGCGGCGGCTGTCGCGTGACCAGTCGAGGAACTGCCCGACCTGCGGCGCGTCCGCGGTGGGCAGGGAGAACCGCTCGCCGGTGGCACGCTCGATGATCGTCACCTCCTGCCGCTCGGTCACCGCGACCGACAGCTCGTTGACCACCGCGAGCCATCGCCCGTCGGGCGAGACCACGGCGTCGGTGTTGTCACCGGCCACGCGCTGGAAGGTGTCGGTGCCGGGCGTGCGCGCGTAGCCGGCGGTCTGGCCGCCCTCCACGCCCGTACGGTAGGAGGCCAGCCGCACCGGGTCGCCGGGGTGCTCGTACAGGGTGCCGCCGCTGGGCAGGGCGATGCGTTTCGTGGGCTGCGGCGGCGACGCCGGCGGGCTCGCGGCGGGGGTCGCCCTCGCCTGCGCGGCCGGTGTCGCGTCCTGCGCGGCCGGTGCCGCGGGGGGCGTGGACGCGGCGGGCTCGCGATCCCCGGTCAGGACGTAGGTGACGCCGCCGGACAGCAGCGCCACGGCCACGGCCACCGCCGTCAGGATCAGGACGCGGGAGCGCCGGCGCGCGGGCGTCGGCGGCGGGGGCCCGGCCGCCGGAGGCGGGTCGGTGGGGATGGCGGTGTCCAGGGCGCCGGAGTAGCCGAGCAGGCGTAACAGCGCGTCCTCGGCGGCGGGCCGGTCGCCCGGCTCGGCGGACAGGCAGTCGGCGGCCAGCGTGCGCAGCTCGCCGTCCAGGGGCCCCAGGTCGGCCGCGCCGTGCAGCAGCCGGTGCACCGTGTCGGTCACCGTGCCCCCGCCGAACGGCGACCGCCCCGTCGCGGCGTAGACCATGGTGGCGGCCCAGGCGAACAGGTCGGAAGCGGGAGCCGGGGGCAGGCCGTCGACCTGCTCAGGGGTGCTCCAGACGAGGGCGCCTGCCTCGACGGTCTCCTCATCGGGGGCGGGCGCCTCGGGAACGGGGTGGCGCAGCCTCGCACCCTGCGGCCCGAGCAGCACCGTCTCCGGACTGACCGCCCCGTGCACGACGCCGGCGCGGTGCAGGGCCGTCAGGCCGGTCATGGTGGTGATGGCCAGGCGGTGAAGGGCGGCGCCGCCGACCGGGCCGCGCCCCTGGACCTCCTGCTCCAGGGTGGGCCAGTCGGCTTCCTGGCCCACGACGTACCCGAGGCCGGCCGGCTCCTCAGCCATCGCGGTCACCTCTCGGCCAGCGTGAAGGAGAAGTCGTCGAAGTCCTTGCCGGGCAGGGTCAGCACGATCCGGCGCTCCCGGCTGCGCAGGTCCATGGCGACCAGTCTGTCGGGTTCCTGGCTGGGGTTGTAGATCAGCAGGTGGTTCTCGTCGTACCAGCCCCAGAACTCGGCGCCGTCGAAGAAGATCGCGACACTGGCGCGGCGCACGCCCTCGGCGGTGTCCCAGACGCACACCGTGCCGCCGCTGGGGCAGTGGGTGAGGAACAGCTTCCCGGAGGGTGAGAACATCCGGACGCCCCCGGTGTACCCGACCCAGTTCATCGTGCGCGTCTCGCGCCCGGCCAGGTCGAAGATCCGCATGCCGTAGTCGTCGCCGGACCTGTGGGAGAGGGTGACGCCGGTGCCGTCCGGCAGCCAGGCGTAGGAGCCGCGCCCCTGGCGGGTCTCGGCGTCGGTGTCCACGGGGGTGACGGACTTGGCGGCGACGTCGACGATGGCGAACCCGCCGGGCACCGGGGTGCCGTCCTCGTCCTTGCCGGTGCCCTTGGTGGTGGTCAGGAGCAGGCGCTTGCCGTCGCGGGACCAGGTGGGCCGCCGTGCCGGGCCGACCTCGACCTCGAAGCGGCCGCCGCCCGTCCGGCTCACGAAGGTCAGCTTGCCGTCGGTGAACAGGGCCAGCCAGGCGCCGTCAGGGGAGGCGGCGACCTCCTGCGCCCGCTTCTCCTGGCTCCTGGTGAATCGGGTGGTGCCGGGGGCGCGTACGTACAGGTCGTCGCCCGTCTGGTAGGCGGCGACCCGGAGCCTGTCGGCGGGGTGCTCGTGCAGGGCCAGTCCCAGGCCGGGAACCGTGATCCGCGCGGTGGGCGTGGGCGGCGGTGACGGCGGGGCCTGGGCGGCCAGCGTGCTGATGGCGGTCGCGGAGGCGGACGGGGTGGGCGTCGCGACGGCGGCCGGGGTGCCCTGCCCGGACTGGAGGGTGTAGACCGCGCCGGCGGAGGCGAGCGCGATGAGCAGCCCGCCCGACACGGCGAGCGCCACGAACCGCCCGGTACGCCTCGGCGCGGCGGCGGGCTCCTCCGGGCCGGCGGGCGGCGGCACGACGGCCGTGAGGTCGCCCGTGCGGGCGGTGAGCAGAGAGTGGCCGACCAGCTTGAGCAGCGCGTCCCCCGCCGTGGGCCGGGCCCGCGGGTCCTTGGCCAGGCAGTCGGCGATGACGCCGCGCAGGTGGTCGTCGAAGGCGGACAGGTCGGGCTCGTGGCGCAGCACGCGGTTCATGGTCGCCGAGGTGGAGCCGCCGTCGAAGGGGGACTCGCCGGTCGCCGCGAACACCATCGTGGCCGCCCAGGCGAACACGTCCGCCGGGGCGCCGGCGGGTTCACCGCCCTCCTCCCGCCGCGGAGCGTCGCCGCCGAAGTGCTCCGGGGCGGTGTAGGCCAGGCCGCCGACGCGCTGGGTCGCGGTCGCGCTGGTCGCCTCCAGGGCGGGCGCGACGCCGACGTTGATCAGGCGGGGCCCGTCGGGGCCGAGCAGCACGTCGCCGGGGCCGAACGAGCCGTGCACCGCGCCCGCCTGGTGCACGGCCACCAGGGCGGCCATCGTGGCGATGGCCAGGCGGTGCAGCGCGGCGCCCTGTAGCGGCCCTCCGTTGGCCACGGCCGCTTCCAGCGGCTCGCCGTCGACGTACTCGGTGACGAGGTAGGGCAGCCCGTCGTCGGTCTCGCCGGAGTCGAGGACCTGAGCGGTGTAGTACGCGTCCTGGGCGCGCACCGCACGCATGGCCTGCAGGAAGCGCGCGGCGTCGGACGCGTAGACCTTGATCACGACCGGGTCGCCCGAGTCGTCGCGTGCCAGGTAGACACCGCTGCCGGCCAGCAACCCCTCGACGGTGTAGCCCCCGAGCCGCCGCGGATCATCCGTGGATAACGGTGAGATGTCGGGCATCGGCGAGACCTCCACTCGGCACCACGATAGATCACCCGGCCCCTCCTCGGGTCCCTTCCCGGAGTCAAACTCCCGATAACACTTATGTGTTAGCGGCTATTGACTCGTAACGCCGATAACGCGACACTGCTATCACAGCTAGCGCCAGCCTTACGAGGAAAGGGGCGAGATGATCCATCACGGCAGCCGGTTCACCTTCAGGCTGGACGCGACCCCGGAGCAGCGGGCGGAGGCTCTCGAAAGCCTGCGCGAGCAGGGCAGGGCCATCCCATCGGTCAGATCCTTCTTCGTCGGCCGCGACCACGGCGGCGACTACGAGTGGGGCGCCGTCTTCGTGATCGAAGACCTGGACGGCTACCGCGAGTTCCTGACGCATCCCGCGCGCCGCCACGCCGACCGGACCGCGTCGCCCCTGCTCGCGGACATCGTCTCGTACGACCTGACCGACGACCCGGATCCGGAGACGGGCGCGCGCATCGCCGAATGGCGGCGACACCCTCCCTTGCCGGACGGACCCGTGCGCACCCGCCGTACGGTGCTCAAGGCCATGGCGGTGACCGCGGCCGGAACGGCCGCGGCCGGAACGGGCATCACCGCCGCCCCCGCGCCCGCCGCTGCACGGACGGCCGCCGCTCAGGCGTACGCCGTCGCCCCCGGGGCGTCGGTGGAGGTCGCCATGACGGTCAACGGGCAACTGCGCAAGGTCGTCCTGGAGCCGAGGGTGACGCTGCTGGACGCGTTGCGCGAGCGGCTCGGCCTGACCGGCACCAAGAAGGGCTGCGACCGGGGTGAGTGCGGGGCGTGCACGGTGCTGGCCGACGGCGAGCGGGTCAAGTCGTGCCTGACGCTGGCGGTGATGCGGCAGGGGGCCGAGATCACCACGGTGGAGGGGCTGGCGCGGGGCGAGGAGCTGCACCCGGTGCAGGAGGCGTTCATCCGGCACGACGCGTTCCAGTGCGGGGCGTGCACTCCCGGCCAGATCATGTCCGCCGTGGCCTGCATCGACGAGGGGCATGCGGGCTCCGAGGCGGAGATCCGCGAGTGGATGAGCGGGAACCTGTGCCGGTGCGCGGCGTACCAGAACATCGTCGCCGCCGTCGCCGACGCCGCGAAGGAGGTGCGGCGGTGAGAGCCTTCGGTTACACGGTCGCCGGCAGCCCGGCGGACGCGGTGCGGATCGCCGCGAGCACCCCCGGGTCGGCCTTCGTGGCGGGCGGCACCGATCTGCTGAACCTGATGCGGGACGGCGCGCAGGCCCACGACCACCTCATCGACGTCAACCACCTCGACCTCGGCGAGGTCGCCGTCGGCTCCAGGCGGCTGCGCGTCGGCGCGGCGGCCCGGATGCGGCAGGTCGCCGAGCACCCCGGGGTGCGGCGGGAGTTCCCCGTGTTGTCGGAGGCGCTGCTGGCCTCCGCCTCCCCGCAGGTCCGCAACATGGCCTCGATCGGCGGGAACCTGTTGCAGCGCACCAGATGCGGGTACTTCCGCGACCCGGCCTCGCCGTGCAACAAACGATCCCCGGGCAGCGGTTGCCCGGCGGTCAGCGGGCACAACCGGGGACACGCGATCCTCGGCGGCAGCGACCACTGCCTCGCCACGCACCCCTCGGACCTGGCGGTGGCGCTGACGGCCCTGGACGCGACCGTGCACCTGCTCGGCCCGGGCGGCGAGCGCGCCGTCCCCGTCGCCGACTTCTACCTCCTGCCCGGGGCCACCCCGGACCGGGAGACCGCGATGCGCCCGGGCGAGCTGATCACCTGGGTGGACGTGCCGCGCACCGCCCTCGCCGGGCAGTCGCGCTACCTGAAGCTGCGCGACAGGGCCACGTTCGAGTTCGCGGTGGTGTCGGTGGCGGCAGCGCTGCGGACGAGGGGCCGCGTGGTGCAGGACGTGCGGCTGGCGTTCGGCGGCGTGGGCACCCGCCCGTGGCGTGACGCCGGGGTCGAGGCCGCGCTGCGGGGCCGGCCGCTGACCGCGCAGGCGATCGCCGGGGCGGGCCGGCTCCTGGTCCGAGGCGCCGAGCCGCGCGAGGGGAACAGGTTCAAGGTCGAGCTCGTCCAGCGGGCGCTGGTGAGCATCCTCAGCGATCTGGGAGGGCTTCGATGAGCGCGCTGGTGGGGCAGGGCGTGGCGCGGGTGGACGGCCGGGCGAAGGTCACCGGCGCGGCCCGCTACGCGGCGGACCACGAGGTGGCCGGCGCGCTGCACGGTTTCCTGGTGATGAGCACGATCGCCCGCGGCGAGGTCGTGGAGATCGACGCCAGGGCGGCGCTGGCGCATCCCGGTGTCGTCGCGGTCTACACCCACGCCGACATGGCGAGGCTGGGGCTGAGGCTGCCGGGATTCCCGTACAACAGGCCGTTCATCCCCATGCAGGACACGCGGGTGCACCACAACGGGCAGCCGGTGGCCTACGTCGTGGCCCAGACCCTGGAGCAGGCGCAGGAGGCCGCCGGTCTGGTGAAGGTCAGCTACCGGGCGGAGGAGCCCGTCGCGCGGCTGGCGGACGCGCTCGACGAGGCGTTCCTGCCGAAGAAGTTTCGCGAAAAGGACAACGAGTTCGCCCGCGGCGACGCCGCCGCCGCGCTCGAACAGGCCGAGGTGCGCATCGACCAGACCTACGGCAGCCCGATGCAGCACCACAACCCGATCGAGCCGCACACCACCACCGCCGTCTGGGCGGGCGATGAGCTGACCCTGTACGAGAGCACCCAGGGCGTGATGTTCACCCGCAACGTCGTGGCGACGGCGTTCGGCAGGGCGCCGGAGCAGGTCAGGGTCATCTCGCCCTACCTGGGCGGCGGTTTCGGCGCCAAGGGCCCCACCTATCCGCACACGCTGCTCACCGCGGCGGCGGCCCGCCTGGCCGGCCGGCCGGTGAAACTGGTGCTGTCCCGCGCGCAGATGTACACCTCCAACGGCCACCGCGCCGAGTACCGCCATCACCTCCGGCTCGGCGCCACCCGCCAGGGCGTGCTGACCGCGATCGCCGACACCTCGACGGCGCAGGTGACCCGCCTGGACGAGGCCGTCTACAACGGCAGCGACTCCACGGTCCACCTGTACGCCTGCCCGAACGTCCACGTGCGGCAACTGGGCGTGCGGCTGGACCTGCCGACGTCGAGCTACATGCGCTCACCGGAGACGACCGCGCACTTCGGCCTGGAGACCGCCATGGACGAGCTGAGCCACGAGCTCGGCATCGACCCGGTGGAGCTGCGCATCCGCAACCACAACCCGATCGACCCGCGGACCGACGGCCCCTACACGAGCAAGCACCTGCTGGAGTGCTACCGGGTGGCGGCCGAGGCGTTCGGCTGGGCCCGGCGCAGCCCCAGGCCGGGGACGACCAGGGACGGCGACGAGTACGTGGGCTGGGGCATGGCCACCGAGACCCACACCTACGGCTGGATCCGGTCCGAAGCCGGCCTGACCATCGGGCCGGACGGGCGGGCGACCCTGCGGGCCGCCACCCAGGAGATCGGCACCGGTACGTACACCGTGCTCAGCCAGGTCGTCGCCGACGGGCTCGGCATGCCGCTCGGCCACGTCACGACGCTGCTCGGCGACACCACCTACCCCACCGCGTCGCTGTCGGCTGGGTCGTCCACGATGCCCAGCGTGGTCGGCCCGGTGTCCGAGGCGGCGCGGAGCGCGCGCAAGGCCGTGATCGCGCTCGCCGTCGCCGACCCGCGCTCCCCGCTGCACGGCGTGCCCGCCGAGGAGGTCGTGGCCGAGGCCGGCCGCCTGTTCGCCCGCGGCGACGGCGGGCGCGTGGACAGCTACCGCGACGTCATGGCCCGCCACGGCCGCTCCGTCGAGGTCATCGGGCGCCAGGACAACGCGCCCGGGTACTCGTTCGGCGCGGTGTTCGTGGAGGTCAGGATCCAGCCGAGGCTGGGCAGGGTGCGCGTGACCCGGGTCGTGACCGCGCACGACCCGGGACGGGTGCTCAACCGCCGGACCGCGCGCGGGCAGGTCATCGGCGGCGTGACCTGGGGGATCGGCTTCGCGCTGATGGAGCACACGATGGTGGACCCGAACACGGCGCGGGTCGTCAACCCGAACCTGTCCACCTACCTGGTCCCGGTCTGCGCGGACACGCCATCGGTGGAGGCGTTGTTCGTGGACCGGCCGGACCCGGGCAGCCCCGCGCTCGGCGCCCGCGGCTTCGGCGAGACCCCCGGGACGGGCGTGCCCGCGGCCATCGGCAACGCGATCCACCACGCCATCGGCCGCCGCCTGCGCGACGTCCCCTTCACGCGGGACAAGCTGCTCTGACGCGAGGCGCGCGTCCGTGCGCCGCGGGCTGCTCCGGCCCGAGGTGCGCGTCCGTGCGCGGCCTCAGCGGGCCGGGACGTGGTTCGCGGCGCGGTCCAGGAGCTCGTCGAGGAGGGCCCGCTCGCCCGGTGTGTAGAGGCCCGGCGCCTCGTCGAGCACGGCCTTCAGGCCCACGGCCCGCTGGGCCACGCCAGGCGCCCCGGCCACGTCCGGCGCCCCGGTCACGTCCGGGGCGTCGGGCGGGGCCGCCGGGGTGATCGCCGAGAGGATGGCCTCGCGCAGCCGGTCGGGCAGGGCGGCGTCGCGCTCCTCGGGCGGGGTGCCGATGAGGTTGAGCGTGAGGCCGACGCCCGCGGCGTGCACCATGACGACGGCCGCCTCGACGCCGACGCGGAGCCGGCCCGCGATGGCGATGCGTTCGACCAGCATGCGAAGCCGCTCCAGCGCCTGCTCGGTGACGAGCCTGCGGGAGCCGGGAGTGGGCCGGCCGTACATGAGCAGGTAGTGCGCCGGGTTCTCCAGGCCGAAGCCGACATGCGTGTCCCAGCCGCGGCGCAGGTCCTCCACGGGGTCGTCGGAGAGCACCTGGCTGTGCTTCCGCGCGAGGTAGCGCGCGAACCCGTCGGCCGCCACCGCTTCGAGCAGCCCGTCCATGTCGGTGAACAGGCGGTAGAGCGTGGGGGCCTGAACACCGGCCGCCGCGCCGACGGTGCGTGTCGTCACTCCTTCGCGGCCTTTGTCGTGGAGCAGCCTGGTCGCGGCGTCGATGATGCGCCGGCGGACCTCTTCCCGATCACCCATGAATCAACGATAACAGAATATTGATAACAAGAGTTGCGTGCTGCTGCGCAGGTCGAGGGGGAGGTCGGCCGAGCCGGGTCAGGAGGCCATGGCCAGGCCGGAGGAGGCGGCGCCGGTGAATTCGTCGTTCACCAGCACGACCTGCCGCCCGGCCCCGGCCAGCAGCGAGGCCGCCGCGGTGGCCCGGTAGCCGCTGCCGCAGTGCACCCAGACGGCCCCGGCGGGCACGTCGCCGGCGCGCGCCGCGAGCTCGGGCAGCGGCACGTGCACGGCGCCGTCGATGTGGGAGGCCTGCCATTCGTTGCCGAGCCTGACGTCGAGGATCACGTCAGGGGCGGGCAGCCCGGCCGGCACGTCACCGGCCAGCGCGGCGGCCAGCCCGGCGAACGTCGCCGTGGGCAGCGACCGCACCTGAGCCGGATCGGTGGCGAGCCTGTGAGGCGTGCCGGACGCCGCGGCGGCGACGTGGTCGACGCCGATGCGCACGAGCTCCCGCTGCGCCTGCGCGACCTGCTCGGGCGTCTCGCCGATCAGGGTGAGCGGCGCGCCCCGGTCGATCAGCCAGCCGAGCCAGGTGGCCATCGGCCCGTCCAGGCCCAGACTGACGGTGCCGGCCAGGTGGGCGTCGGCGTAAGCGGTGCGGTGACGCAGGTCGACCACCCACTCCCCGGACTCCAGCCGCCCGCGCAGCTCGTCCGGGGTGACGGGGGCGGGCGGGCGCAGGTCGACCGGCGCGGGGCCGCGCAGGTTGATCGCGCCCATGTGCGCGTAGTAGGCGGGGTAGGCGTCGAGCCCGGCCAGGGCCTGCGTGACGAACGCGTCCGCGGCCAGCCGCAGCGCCGGGTTGACCTGCCGCTCGCGCTCGATGGTGGAGTCGTCGCCGGAGGCCTGGGCGGCTGAGCAGAAGCTGCCGAAGCCGTGCGTCGGCCAGATCGCGGCGCCGTCGGGCAGCAGGTCGGACAGCCTGCGTACGGAGGCGTGCTGCTCGCGCGCCAGCGTGGCGGCGTGCTCGGCGCCCAGCAGGTCGGTACGGCCGGTCGTGCCGAACAGCAGCGAGCCGCCGGTGAAGACGCCCTCGGCCGCTTCGCCGCTCTCCAGCGCGTACGACAGGTGGTGGAAGGTGTGGCCGGGCGTGGCCAGGGCGCGCAGCCGCAGCGTGGGCGAGACCTCGACGACGTCCCCGTCGGACAGTGGCAGGTGCCGGAACGGCGCCTGGTCGGCGGCCGCCAGGCCGTAGCGCGCCCCGGTCAGCCTGGCCAGCTCGAGCCCGCCCGAGACGTAGTCGTTGTGCAGGTGCGTCTCGACGACGTGCGTGATGCGGACACCGAGGCGCCCGGCCAGGGAGAGCACGCGATCGACGTCCCGCTGGGGGTCGACCACGGCGGCCACCTGCCCGTCGGTGGCCAGATAGCTGCGGTCACCCAGCGACGAGGTCGCGATGACATGGACGTCAGCACTCATGATTTCCCCTACATCCCCCGGGGGTGTACGACGGCGAGACTGCACCCATCGACTTCCCGCCTGGCGCGCAGTCAGACCAGCGCCAGGAAGATCTCGGAGGTCGGCCAGGCGATCAGCTCGATCACGTTGCCGCCGGCGCGGTCACCCTCAGTGTTCCAGGGGTCATCCGGCGGGCGCCGGCGGGCCCGGCCGCCCCTCACCCGCGAGCCGGGCGTCCAGCGTTCGCACGCCGTCCTCGTAGGAGATCCCGCGGCACAGTTCGCGGGCCTCTTCCCAGACGGCCCTGGCCGTCCGGTGGCCGCCGGCGGCGTCGTGGGCGTCGCCGAGGGCAAGAAGCGTCCGCGCCAGGTAGGGGATCGAGCCCCGGGTGCGCCACACCCGGACCGAGCGTTCGAGGGTGGCGATGGCGGCGGGCAGGTTGCCTTCGGCCAGGTCCAGCTGCCCGAGCACGCTGAGCGAGTCGGCGAGGTAGTGGCCGAAGTTGCCGGCCTCGCTGTGGGCCAGCGTCAGCTCGGCGGTCGCCCTGGCGCGTTCGTCCCCGACCATGGCGAACAACTTCGACAGGTAGAGCAGCGAGAACGTCTCCAGATAGCGGTAGTTCAGCCGCCGTGCCATGCCCAGGGACCTCTCCAGCAGTTCCCGGCCGCCCTCGACGTCACCGCAGAACGCCTTCGCCGCGCCGAGGAACTGGGTGACCGTCGTGGTGTAGTGGGCGTTGCCGAGCGCCTCGGCCACCTTCGTCGCCTGCTCCAGGACCTCGTGCGCCGCCTGCGGGTCGTCCTCGCCGTGGATGATCGCCATCACGTGGTAGGCCCGCGCCTGGCCGCCGAGGTAGCCCGCGTCGGCGGCCGTCCGCAGAGCCTGCTCCGCCAGGGCGAGCGCCTGCTCGCCGCCGTTCCCGTCGGCCGTCAGGCTCCAGGCCAGGGTGGCCAGGGCGTCGGCCATGCCGACCGGGTCGTTCAGCGTGGTGAACAGGTCGAGGAGCTGCGAGGCGCCGGCCCGCATCCGGGTCATCGCCGGTCCGGGGCCCGGCGGTGAGTTCCAGGTGGTGACCTCCAGGAGGCCGCGCATCAGCACGGCCTCGCCGCGCTTGTCGCCGGTCTCACGGCAGAGCGCGAGCGCCTGCTCGTGCATGCGCTGCCAGCCGTCGTACAGGCCGCGCACGTTCAGGTACGTCTCGGTGGACCCGGCGAGGTCCCAGGCGAGCTGGGTCAGTCGTGTCTCGCACGCCTGGGCGACCCCCGCCATCAGCGCGGCGTGCTCCGCGCCGAACCAGGCCATCGGGTCGGCCAGCAGCGGTCCGGAGACCGCCGCGGGCAGCCGCCAGCGCGGCGCGGGGCTGTGCATGAGCGCGTAGCAGGGGCCGGGGACGCGCTCCGCCGCGACCTCCGCCAGCGCCAGCCACGCACCCAGGGCCCGCTGGAGCGCGGCCTGGCGTTCGGGTTCGCAATCCTCGCGCTGCGCCCGCTCCCGCGCGTACAGCCGGATCAGGTCGTGGAAGCGATACCTGAGCCGGCCTGTCTCGTCCGTCCCGGTGAGGTGCAGCAGATGAGCGTCGACCAGGGTTTCGATCTCACGTTCCGCCTGCCGCACCGGCACGTCCAGGAGGGCCGCCACCGCCCAGGACGCGAAATCGGGCGCGTCGAGCAGCCCGGCCAGCCGGAAGGCCCGCTGCGCGCCCGCGGGCAGCATCCGGTAGCTCATCTCGAACCCGGCGCGGACGTCGAGATCACCCGCCACCAGCTCGTCCAGCCGGTGCCGTTCCTCCCCGAGGACGCCGGCGAGGTGGGCCAGACTCCACTGCCTTCTGCCGAGGAGCCTGGCCGCCGAGATGCGGACCGCCAGCGGGACCCGGCCGCACAGCCGGGTGATCTCCAGAGCCGCGTCCGGGTCGTCCTGGACGCGTTCGTCGCCGACGATCCTTCTCAGCAGGTCCATGGCCTGGCCCGACGGCAGGACGTCGAGTTCCAGCAGGCTCGCGCCCTCCAGCCCGACCAGCCGGACACGTCCGGTCAGGAGCACGGCCGTGCCCGAGGCGCCGGGCAGGAGCGGCCGTACCTGCTTCTCCCCGGCGACGTTGTCGAGCAGGACGAGCATTCTGCGTCCGGCCAGGCAGCTCCGGTAGAGCGCCACGCGCTCCTCCAGGGATTCGGGTATGCCGGTGGGGCTGACGCCCAGCGCGAACAGGAACCGGCTGAGCACGTCCTCCGGGCGGGCGGGGTCCGCGGAGGCGCCGCGCAGGTCCGCATAGAGCTGGCCGTCGGGAAAGCGATCCGCGATCCGATGCGCGACGTGCACGGCGAGCGTCGTCTTGCCCAGGCCCCCCAGCCCCGCGATGCTGGCCATGGCGACGGTGCCCGGCCGCGGTTGGGCGAGGACCTCGGCCAGGTGGGCCACCTCGTCGTCCCTGCCCGTGAAATCCGCGATGTCCGGCGGCAACTCGGCGGGGGTGGGAGCCGCCTGAGGCTCCGGCATCGGGGCCGTGACCTGGGCGGGACGGTCGTCGGACAGGGCACGCAGGTGCGCGTGCCGCACCTTCTCGCCCGGCGCGATGCCCAGTTCGTCCGGCAGGCGCGCGGCACGTTCGAGGCCGGCGAGTGAGGCCTGCGCGGGGGACCCCGTGATCGTCACCTTGACGCGAGGGACGAGGTCGAGTGAGGGGTCCTGGGTGAGGATCCTCTGATGCATGTCGTGCAGCTCTTCGGCCGGGTCCAGGCCGGTCTCCTCGATCAGGGTCTTGCGGGCACGCGCGTATTCGGCGAGCGCGTCCGCCCGCCGGCCACAGCGGTACAGCGCCAGCATCAGCTGCGCGCGCAGCCGCTCCCGTAGCGGGTACTCGCCGGTGAGCGCGGTCAGCTCGCCCAGCAGCCCGGCGTGGCGTCCCAGCCTCAGGTCCACGGCGATCCGCGACTGCAGGACCGACAGGCGCACCTCGTCCAGCCGCGCGGCCTCCGCGGCCAGCATCGGGACGTCGGTCATGCCGACGAACGCGGGCCCGCGCCAGAGGCTCAGCGCCTCGTGCAGGCGGTGGGTCGCCTCCTCCGGCTCACCGGCGGCCTCCATCGCCTGCCCTGAGGCGGCCAGGCTCTCGAACCTCGCCGCGTCCAGCTCGTCCCCGGCCACCGGAACCAGGTAGCCGGAGCCCTGCCGCACCACGAGAGCCGGGTCGCCCAGGTGCCGCCGGAGCCGGTGGACGTAGGTCTGCACGTTCTTGGTGGCGCTTTTCGGAGGGGTGTTCCCCCAGAGCGCCATGACGAGTTGATCTTCCGAAACAGGGTGACCCGCCTGGCACAGCAGAACCGCCAGGAGCACCTGCGCCTTGGGCGTGCCCAGATCGAGCTGCTCACCCTCTCGCCATACCGTCAGCGGACCCAGTATCCCGAACTCCATCGCGCCCCCTCGGCTGGAGGCACTGTAAACCCGGACGGCCTGTTCCGCTGGCCCACTGGGTGAAGAAACGATTGCGAATCTTTCTCGCTCAGCCCTCGATCTCCTTACGGCATCGGCGCCGAACGCGCCGGCCTTCATTCGGTAAACGTTTTCGGTCGGAGCGGTCATCAGTGTCATTCGCCGAATGGCCAGGCATATTCCCCTCGTATTCCACGGTGCTGCCGGCGGGTGCGACGATCAGTGGGCCTCGGCCCGGGGATCGCTCGCGCCGGAGGGCTGACTCCCGTCCGGAGAAGGAGGAACGATGAACCCGCTCAGAACGATCACCGCCGGCGTCGCCGTCGCGGTGGCGAGCGTCATTCTCGCCCAGCCCGCCTTGGCCGCGAGCTTCCAACGGGACGTCGGAGACGGGATCGTCCGCTACGCCGACCCCACCAACGAGGTGTGCGTCCGGGCGGACGACACCACAGGGACGGCCTGGGTCGAGGTGACCCTGACCCGCCCCGGTGTGATCGGAAGGCCCATCGTCATCAGGGACGACAACATCAGGCACCCGGGCGCCACCTGTGAAGTACTCACCGCCTTCGAGAACGCCACTTACCAGGCCGATTACGAAAGCTACTGGAGCGGGCGAGGCACCGTCCTGCGCGGGACGTTCCGCTTCACGACCTGACCCTCGGACAGGACCCCCACGCCATTCATCGCGGTTCTCGTTCTGACCCGCCAAAGGCGATATCCCGCACGGTCCCCGCTCGCGAAGGATTTCATGAACGCATGCATGAGGGTCGCCCTCGTGGCAACGGTCGCCGCGCCCACCGCGACGGCTGAGGGTCCGGTTCGGCGTCGCAGGCTGGTCAGGAAGAAGTCGGCCTACCCCGCCAGGACGGGCTTCCCGGTGGACGCATCGCGCTGATGAGGGTGTCGAGCGGCACCCGGGCGAAACCGATGCGGGTGTCGCTCGCCCCATAGGGCAGCCACACGGCGTCGTCGTGAAGCAGGCCACCGCAGGAGTACACGACATTGGGCACGTAGCCTTCGCGTTCGGTGCCGTCGGCGGTGAGGAGCGTTCCGGGGAGTTCGGCGATGACACGGTGCGGCTCGTGCAGGTCGAGCAGCAGGGCGCCGATGGAGTAGTCGCGCATGGGGCCGACGCCGTGGGTCAGGACGAGCCAGCCGAAGCCGGTCTCGATGGGGGACCCGCAGTTGCCCACCTGGATGAGCTCCCAGTCCCAGCGGGGGGTGTGCAGCGGCGCCGATGGTTGCCAGCTGTTGTGCCGGTCGAGGGTCGTGAGGCCGATGGTCTCGCCGTCGGAGCGGCACAGCGCCAGCGTCCGTCCGCCGACCGGTCGTGGGAAGAGCGCCATGCCCTTGTTGACGGCGGCCGAGCCGCGCATGGGAGTGATCGAGAAGCGGCGCAGGTCGTCGCTGGCGATCAGGTGTGAGCGGATGTGCTTGCCGTTGTAGGCGGTGTAGGTGGCCCGGTACGAAGGTGTGCCGTCCTGGTCGACGATCCGTACGAACCGGGCGTCCTCCATGCCGTTGGACTCGGCCGCGGTCGACGGCCAGAGCACTCGCCGGTGCAGGGGGAGATCGGCGGGGAAGGCGACGGCGTAGTCGGAGTGCGTCGCGCGGCGCATCTCTTCCAGAGTCGGCTGCGTGGAGGCGCGGGTGAGCAGGTCGGCGGGGAGCCGGGCGATCGCGCGCTCGAAGTCGTTGTCGTCGAAGCGTTCCGGCAGGGATCGCAGGACGGCGGCCGTCACCTCGTTGTCCCAGGCGCCGTCGCAGAGCCCGGCGGCGAGCAGGTCGCGCCGATGACGGGTCCGGAGCCGGCACCCGACGGACAGCGTTCCCGAGCGGTCGGCGATCGCCAGGTCGGAGCCGGGGCCGAGCACCGCCGTGGCGAAGCCGATCGACGACAGGTGTCCCTCGCCTATCTGCCGCAGGCTGATCGCCACGCGGAGCTGCCCGGGGCGCAGGCCGGACTGGTCGGGATGGGGGACCATGGAGGGGTTGCACACCGCCGCGCCCTCCACGGCGTACTCGTGGCTGAAGTAGGCGCCCACGAGGAGGCGGGCCGGCAGGGACAGGTCGACGTCGCGCGGGACGCGATGGCGGACCAGGTCGTGGTGATGGGCGAAGGTCGTTTCGAGGTCGTGGTGGCGGTTGCCGAATCGTCGCAGCGTCTCCTGGAGCATTTCGGTGGTCTGGTCCTCGCCCAGCAGCACGATGCGGTCGATCAGCGCGGCGGCCCTGGTACGGGTGAGCGCGGCGTCCTCGCCGGGCACGAAGAGCTTGATGATCACTCTCCGCGGATCGGGAGTGAGGGCCGGGCCGAGCCGCGTGGCCAGATCCCTGATGGTCATGAGAGCCGCCTGGCATGCTGCATGGTGGAGATCAGCGCGATGGTCGACTCCGCTCCCTGGTTGAGGTTGGGGCCGTGCTCGGTCAGGCCGTCGTAGCCGCCGCCGGTCGCCGGGTCCCACATCGGAAGGCCGGAGTCGTTGGCTCCCCGGAACCACGCCACCGAGCGTCCTACCCGCTCGTGCCACGCGTCGTCGCCGGTCACGTGGGCCGCGGTGGCGCAGGCGTCGGCGAGCGCGGCCACCTCGATCGGCTGCTGGTCGTAGCGGGTCCGGGGCGCGTCCCGTCGCCAGCCGGTGGCGGGCACGACCGCGAGCAGGCCGTCCCTGGTCTGGATGTCCGACAGCCAGGCCAGCATGCGCAGGCCGGTGGTGAGCAGCTGCCGGTCATCGCTCAGGTCCCCGGCGGAGATGACCACTTCGGCGAGAGCGGCGTTGGCGTAGGTCAGGTGCGGTTGCGGCCATGGCCAGGAGGGGTCCTCCGAGGGTGTGCCGATCGCCTCCACGGCGTCCATCAGCAGGGAGGCGGCCACGGTGCTGTCCGGGGTGGTGCGCAGGACCTCCGCCGCGCCGAGCCCGGCGAAGGCCATGGCGCGCGGATGCGGGGAGCGCTGTTCGGCGCCGCGAACGAAGGCGTGCAGCGCTTCGTCGCGGATCCAGGGGATGGCGTTGCGGGCCGCGGCGGTGCCCAGGCCCCACATCGCCCGTCCCCACCAGTCGCCGACGCCCGGCAGGTCGCTCCAGCGGCGGTCGAAGGTGAGCCGGTTGCGGAACGCGCCGGAACGATCCTGCGCGTGCGTGAGGAAGGCCAGGTAGCACTCGGTCAGCCGGGTCAGCTGATGGGCGGGGCGCGGTTCGCGGCTGACGACGATGAGGCCGCGGGCGACGTCGTCGGTGCAGTAGCCGTGCTCGCGGCGGACGACGGCGTGCCGGGCATGCTCGAACAGGCCGGTGTCGTCGCTCATCCGGAGCAGGTGCTTGAAACCGGGGTCGGTGGCGCTCATGGCAGCATCGCGGCCGGCCGCGCGGCGACGAGCGACCGGCCGAGGCCGTCGTACCGGGCCGCGACCGCCGGCCACAGCAGGGTCGGGATCAGGGCGCGGGTCCGCCCGGTGAGCTCGTCGGCCAGCCCGGGCTGCGTGAGGACACGGCGGACGGCGGAGGCGAGCGCGGCGGGGTCGCCGTGCGGAACGAGCAGCCCCGGGCCGCCGGTGAGCAGTTCCACGGCGTGCGGGAAGGCGGTGGCGACGACCGGCACGCCGGCGGCCACGGCCTCGATGAGGACACCGGAGGTGACCTGCTCCGCCGAGTCATAGGGCAGGATGACGACGTCCGCCGAGCGGACCAGCCGGCTCAGCGAGTCCTGATCCCGGTAGACGGGGTCGTGTCGTACAGCCGTCGACACGCCCAGCCGGGCGGCGAGATCGTGCAGTCCGTCGCGATACGCCTCGCCCTGGAGCTCCAGCACCTTCGGGTGGGTCCTGCCGGCGATCGTGTAGATCGGCGAGGGGTCGAGGCCCGCCAGGAGCGCGAGGGCGCGCACCGCCCATTCGATCCCCTTGCCGGGTCCGAGCAGTCCCCACGTGAGCAGGTGCGGACGGGGGCGGCGCCGAGCCGGGACCCGCATGTGGTCGGCGGCCCCGTGCGGGATGACGGACACCTTGCCGGCGTCCACCCGGTAGCCGGCCCTCAACCGGTCGCGAGCGGTGCCGGTCATGGTCACGATCGCGTCGGCGGCGTCCACGATCTCCTCGAGCAGGGCCTTCTGCGGGGGAGTGGGCCTGGCCAGGACGGTGTGTAGGACCACGATGCTCGGCACGGTGAGGCACCGCAGCAACGGCAGGACGTCCTGGCCGTCCGGGCCGGGGAAGATGCCGTACTCGTGCTGCACGATGGCCACGTCGAAGTCCTCGAGAGCGGAGGCCGCGGCCTGCCAGCCGCCGGGCCCGCCGGGAGTCCAGGTGTGCACGACCCCGGGCTGCGGCCGTTCGTCGTCACCTTCCGCGGTGACCCGGACGATCCCGCCGAACATGCCGCCCTGGGCCAGATGGGCGGCCAGGGCGGAGTTGAAGGTCGCCAGCCCGCACTGGGTGGGCGGGTGGGTGCTGAGAAATCCGTATGTGAGGACCAACTGCCTCGCCTTTCGGTCATCAGGCCGCACCATGGTGCGTTCGGGTGCTGCCCGCTCGGTGAAGACGGCTGTCCGTCCGCCTGTGCGTGTGCGGTGGAACCTGGAGACTTCACCGGGGGCCCGTCCTCAGGCGGGGGCCCGGCCGACGCGACCGATCAGCTGATGGCGTGGTCCGCGTACCATGACACTAGCAGGGGCTAACTTTGTCCTAACATTTCGCGGTAGATCGTCAGATAGCTGGCCACCATTCGATCCGCGCTGAACCTGCGTTCCGCCTGCGCGCGGCAACTCTCGCGGTCGATCGTCGCGATGCGTGCCACCGCGGTGACCGCCTCGTCGAGGGAGTCCACCAGGAAGCCCGTCACGCCCGGGTCCACGACTTCGGCCATGGATCCGCGCCGGTAGGCGACGACGGGCGTCCCGCAGGCCATCGCCTCGACCACCGACAGGCCGAAAGGCTCGTCGAACGCGATGGGATGCAGCAGCGCGGCGGCGCCGCCGAGGACCTGGCCGCGCCGCTCCGGCCCGACCGGGCCGAGGAAGCTGACCTGCTCGCCGTCGATCTCCGGCACGATCTCCTCTTCGAAGTACCGCTCGTCCTGGACGATGCCGCAGATGGTCAGCGGCATCCCCGCCCGGCGGGCGATCTCGATGGCCGTGTGCGTCCCCTTGTCGGGATGGACGCGGCCGAACGCGATCAGCCGCCGGCCGCCCACCGGGTCGAAGGGGAAGGCGTCCAGATCGATGCCGTGGTGCACGGTGGCGACGTAGTCCAGCTCCGGGGCGCGGTCCGCGTCCGAGATGGACACGTAGGCCGACCGGGCACGGGCGTAGGCGGGCAGGATGCCCGTGCCGGAGAATCCATGGATCGTGGTGAGCAAGGGCGCCCGGCAGTGGCCGGCGAAGGCCAGCGGCAGCCAGTCGAGGTGGCTGTGGACGACGTCGAACTCGCCGGAACGGCTCAACGCGTGCGCGACATGCATCGCCTCCCACACCCGCCCGTCGAGCGCCGGATCGTCGGCGTACCCGCGCGGGCACACGCCGTCCAGCGCTCCGGAGGTGACCGAGTCCAGCGTGGCGAACAGCGTCACCTCGGCCCCGGCGGCGCAGAGCCCCTCGGCGAGCAGGCTCGTCACCTGTTCCCACGGGCCGTAATGGCGTGGAGGCGTGCGCCAGGCGACCGGTCCCAGCAGCGCGATCCTCACGTGAGGCAGGCTTCGCTCCGGCGTACGTCCGGCATCGGTGCCATGGTTGACCTCCCTGTCCTGTCCAGCCGAGTCAACGCCACGGCGGACCGGCCGGAAACAGCTGATGCCGCAAGCGGTCATCACCACAACTGATGACGAGGCGGCAGCGTGACGGGCTCCTCGACGCCGTGGCGCGAAGTTCCGCGGCCGTCGGAGGCGGCCGGGATGCGCACGGCCAGGAGGGCGATGTCGTCGGCGGTGCCAGGAGGCATGCGGGCGAGGACCTGGTCGCAGAAGTCGTCCAGGGGATGGCAGGCCAGGGCGGCGGCGTGGCGGCGGAGCCGTCCCATGCCGGTGTCCAGATCGGTGCCGGGGACCTCGACCAGGCCGTCGGTGTAGAGCAGAAGGGTGGAGCGAGGAGGCAGGGGGACGGTGGCGTCCGCCCGGCTGACGTCGTTCAGGCCGGTGCCCAGCAGCAGGCCCTGTCCCTGTTCGAGGTATTCGGCGCGTCCGTCGGGGGTGACCAGCAGCGGTGGTGGATGGCCGGCGTTGGTCCATCGCAGTTGCCAGGGACCCTCGTCCGGGCCCTCGATGCGAGCCAGGATGACGGTGGCCAGAGGGACCTTCGTGATGACGGGGACGGCCTGGTCGAGGCGGTCGATGATGGCGCTGGGCGGTTCCGTCCGGTCCCAGGCCAGAGCGCGCAGCATGCCTTCCAGCTGGGCCATGCCCGCGGCGGCGGCCAGGTCGTGGCCGATGACGTCGCCGATGACCAGCGCGGTGGCGCCGTCACGCAGGAGGAACGCGTCGTACCAGTCGCCGCCGACCTGGGAGCCGGCCGGGGCGGGCTGGTAGCGGGCCGCCAGGCGCAGCCGGCCGGGTTGAGGCAGGGCGGCGAGCAGGTTGCGCTGCATTGCCTCGGCGATCTGGCGCTGGCGGCCGAACCGCAGGGTGTTGTCGATGGCCAGGCCGACGCGGCGGCCGATGTCGCCGATCAGGGCCACCTCGGCGGTGTCGAAGGGCCGAGCGGCGCCGGTGCGGGCCAGGGTGAGGGCGCCTGTGACCCGCCGGACGGTACCCAAGGGCACGATGACCGCGGAGGTGGCGCCCAGCGCCTGGAGGAATCCGGTCTGGACGGCGGCCAGGGGCGAATCGGGCGGGGGAGCGATGTCCCCTGGCCCCATCAGGACGGGTTCGCCGCCGTGCAGCACCCGTACCAGAGAGGAACGTGAGTGCTCGTCCAGCGCCGGGAGGGGGCCTTGCCACGCTTCCTGCTCGGCGTCGCGGCCTTCGGGCCCGATCACCGCCACCCTCTGGACGCCCTCCTCCGTTCGCAGGTCGATGGCGACCCAGTCGGCCAGGCGGGGCACCAGCAGGCGGCCGAGCCGGGCGAGGGCCTCCTCGGTGTCCAGGGTCTGCGCCAGCGCTGTGGCGATCTCCGTGGCCAGGGCCAGCCGGTCGGTGAGACCTTCCAGGGCGGTCACATGCGCCGCGAGGCCGACCGCGGCGTCCCGGTCGGTCGTGTCGCCGGTGAACAGCACGGTCATGCCGACCACCTCGCCGTTTCTGGTCACCGGATCGCTGATCCAGGTGACCGGGACGAGATACCCGTCGCCGCCCAGGAAGCTGTCCACCTCGCGGGCGCGGACGTGCAGGGTCAGGGCCGTGAGCAGCCGGCACGGCTCATCCGGAAGGGCGGCATCGCCGGCGTGGCGGTGCAGCAGATCGTGGAAGTCCTGTCCGATCATCGCCGCCGCGGTACGCTTCAGCAGCTCCTCGGCAGCCGGGTTGACCGCGATGATCCGCTCGGAGGAGTCCAGCACAGCCACGCCGGCGCCCAGATGGTCGAAGACCTCCCGCCAGAACGCCGGCTGCGTCGCCCACCACCGGCCCTGACCATCGGACGTGCTCTGGGTCACGCCGCTTCCTCCCACGGTAGACGTACCGCTCCCGGCCGGGGACAGCCGGCGGGCCTCGGTCAACTATCAGGGATGATTCCCGATGAGGAGCCGTTGTGCCCGGCGACGCGCTGGCTCGAGATCGCCCATGATCACGTGCGCAGTGCGATCTGTGCCATACCCTGTGTGCAAGGCTGAGAATGCTTCTTGTCTCGGAGCAACAGCCATCATCAGAGAGCGAGACGCGACATGAGCAGTGCTCGCAAAATCGAAGGGTATGCCGCAGAGGCCCCCGCCCCTCCGAAAGAGGACGGCGAGCAGCCCGATCACGCGGCCAACGCGCAGTGGCTCAAGGACAATCCCGACGCCATGCCGCAAGTGGGCGCCGGCCGGTGGGCCGTCCACGACCGTGCCGGCCGGCTGCGCGGCTACCTCGTCGGTGACGGCCCGACCCGCGACACCCGCTTCAAGGCGATCAGCGCGACACAGGAAGGGGCGCCTCCGGACCACGCGCTGGGCCACGGCATCACCCTGCACGACGCCGGGGCGCATCTCCTCGACGCCGGTGCGGGTGGCAGGCAGCCCGAGGACAACACGGGCGATTGAGCACCATGTGCTCCCCGCACAGCGCGCACGGCCCCGGCTCGTCGCCGTAGGAGGAGCGCGGGCCCGGGGCCGGCGCGTTCGGCCGGGCCCGGCGGCAGCTTTCGCGGGCGCGGATGTCCCAGCGGATCCGAGCCGGGCGGTTCCGCGCCGACGGTCACCTGCGGCAGGTGCTATCGCCGTAGCTGATGATGCCAGCTGGGATTACCTGTTTCCCCCGGCTCGCTGATCACTTGGACTGGTGGTGAGCACGCCGCCCGTACCCGCGACGACCGGCGATATGCCAGCAAGTCCCCTGAAACGGCTGCTGAAAGGCGACACGACATGAACCTGTACATCGACGACAAACACCTCGACGAAACCGCTGACCGGCCGCCGCTCTCGCCTGAGCCCGTGTCCAGACGCGGAAACGACGGCAAGAGCAGGCGGCCGCCGCCGTCGGACAAGCTGGTCTACGGCAGGGTGATCCAGCCCGGCGTACCCCCGGCGCCGCCCGAGCCGCTGCTCAACCCCGAGCCCGCCGACTGACCCAGCCCGATGGCCGCCGGCTCAGGTTGCACGTCGCCGGCCAAGGCGCTGTCATGGCCGCACCACCGCGACGGAGTTGCGTGCGCCGTGCAAGGTCCCGAGGGCGACGGATCCGAGCATCACGGTGCCGATCGCCCCTCTGCCCTGAGAGCCCACGACGACCAGATCCGCCTGGGCGGAAGCGCTGACGAGAGCCTCGACGGGGTGAGCGCGACAGACGTCCTCGATCACCGGAACCTGCGGATATCGCTGCTGCCATCCCCGAAGGATGACGGCCGCGGTCCGGCACTGGGTAGCGTGGATCTCGTCCAGGTCATAGGCGCTTTCGGGGATGTGAGCGTGCGCCGGCGGTTGCCACGCGTAGACCGCGCGCAGCGTGCTCGCGCGCAGCATCGCCTGCTCGAAGGCGTAGGCGAGGGCGGGTTCGCAGGCGTGATAGTCCTCGAGCCCGACGACGACCTCCCCGTGGGCAGTGTCGGGGCCGGATCGGACGACGACCACCGGGCCGTGCGCGTACCCGGCCACGTGGGTGCTCACCGAGCCCAGCACGGCCCCGGGGAACCCGCCGAGCCCGCTGCCGCCGATCACGATCTCGGCGGAGTCGCCGGCCTGGTTGCGCAATGCCGCGGCGGCGGGGCCCTGAAGCAGCTCGCAGCCGACATCGATGCCGGGCTGTCGCTTGCGCGCGACCGCCTCGGCGTCGCTCAGCACGCTCTGCGCGCTGAGCACGATGACATCACCCTCGCCTGGGACGGAGAACTTCGCGATCTCGTACGGCGTGCGGTCCACGGCGTGGACGATGCGGAGCCGGGCCCCCGCGCGAGCGGCGTCGTCGGCCGCCCACTCGACGGCCGCGGTCGCGGCCTCCGAACCGTCTGCGCCCACGACAATGACATGATTCATGGCTACTCCAGATTCGTGCCGGCAATTCACTGATCGCTCATGCGAGAACACGCTGGACCGGGCCGGTATGTTTCGGTGTCGCTGACGGCCGCCGCCGTCAGCGCTTGAACATTCTCCCGATTTTCCCGCTACGCTGTACCGGATCATTTCCGGTGCGGCTGGCCATGCCTTTCGACTCCAGGTGCTGGTTTCCGGTGGCGCGGCCGAAGTAGAGCATGACCCAACCCTGAACAGCCCGCATCCTGGACCTGATCTTCCTTGTCGGGCTCATGGCGCTTCCCTTCGACTGCTCTCGGACGCAACGCGGCCTGGTCCCAGGCTGCTCTTCCTGGCGAGAACAGGAAACAGGCAATCGCCGACCTGATTATCACCGCGAACGATGACAGCGCCGATTCCCCTGATGACGACTTGATGTCTCTCCTCGCCTCACGAAACGAGGTGCAGGAGAAATACCGAGGGAATTTCGAGCGCCCGCCCGGCAGGGCCGCCCTGTGCGTGGGCCTGCACCTGAACGCCTGGGATCACATCCCGCCCCCTACCGCGGCCTCGTCCTGGTGAGACGGCTCCTGGCCGGCAGCCCGAGCCGGATCAAGCACTGGAGGCGCACCTGCCGGCGACCCGCCGAGTGTGATCTGGATCTGGGCTAGTAACGGTGGGGTCCGACATGCCCCTCGAACAGCAGGCACGGCGCCGGCTCGTCGGCGTAGGGGGAGCGCGGGTCGGGGTCGGGATCGGCGCGTTCGGCCGGGCAGGGGGGCAGCGTAACCAGTTCGCGGGCGCGGATGTCCCAGCGGATCCAGATGAACCGATCCGGCCCGGGCAGCAGCTGGACGTGTGCCGCGTGGGCGCCCGCGTGGCCGGGCTGCAGCTCACACCCGTAGACGGCCTTGCGCCCGTGCCGGCCTCCCTCGGCCAGCGGAGCCCATTCCGCGTCGGTGAGCACGTTGTAGTGAGGGCAGTCCTGCTCACCGGTGTGCCGTTGCAGCCCGGTGGCGAGCGCGCCCGCCAGCCCCGCTGCGGTGAAAACTTGATGGACGGCGTTGTGGACCCGCTCGACGTCGTCGTCGCTGAGCTCCACCGCACCGAGCTGGTCGGCCAGCAGCCGTACGTGGGTGGCGAAGTGCCGGCAGGCGTCGACGAGCGCGCTCACCGGAGCCACCGCGTCATGCGGCGGGTCGGTCGGCACGTCTTGATGCGTCACAACACCCACACTACGCCGCCCATCAGCCCGGCACGGCGGCGGCACCTGCTCCTCTCCGCGACCGCCGTGCTGTTCGGCCTCCACACCCGACTCTCCTGTGCCGTCGGATCTGCCGGCCATCCTTAGCCGGTGGAAGCCGACCGTCATGCCCAGCCCGGTCACGCCCTGATCGGGAAGCGGCGGTCCAGGCCGGTGATGCACAGCAGCCGGGCCACGCGCGGGGGAAGGCCGGTCAGGGCCAGCGTGATGCCCAGGGCCCGGGCGCGGCCTTGCACGCCGATCAGCACGCCGATCCCGCCTGCCCCGCAGAAGGTGACCTGGGACAGATCCAGGATGAGCAGGTCGGTGCTGTGGTCGAGGGTGTTGAGCAGCCTTCGGCGCAGGCGGGCTGTGGTGAAGATGTCGATGTCCCCCGACAGGTGTACGAGGGTCGGCGCCGATGCGCTCGCCCCGAGCGGGGCGGTGTCGATGACGGTCATGGAAGTTCTCCTCGCAGGAGAAGCTGTGGGGTCATGGGATGCCTGCCGGCCGAAGATCGGTCCGCCGCCAGTACGGGCGGTGCCAGGACCGCTCGATCCGGCCGGCAGGCGGCACAGGGGTCGTTCCGACGTCGTCGGCCGTGGCACGCGGAGCGGGGTCGGCCGACAGGTGCGCAAGGGTGAGGACGGCGTCAGGCGTTAGGCCGGCGGTGTCCTGGGCGGTGAGCTCGAGTGTGGCCTCGGCGGCTGCCCCGAAGAGGCCGGTGGTGGTTCGCCGGGGGCGACGCAGGCCTGAATGCCGACGCTCGACGTTGTTTATATCGCTGTGGCCAGAATTATGCGCTAACTGGGCCGGCCTGTGCCCATGTGTGCCGCACCCTGTCGCGTACACGCGAGCAACCATGCATTCTTGACCCTAGACGTCATGCCACTCTTGTACCTCACTTGGGCGCGGCAGCGTGGACCAGGATCTCTTGCTGAGGCCTCGAGTTCCACGGCGGGTCTGCCGGCCTCGGCGTTCCCTTGCCGGCATGGGGCGGGGTTTAGCGGGTCGCCTGCTCGTCGGCGAGTGGCAGCAGCCGGTGCATGACGTCGCGGTAGAAGCGCAAGGCCAGTCTCAGCTGCTCGGTGTCGTGGTCGCCGGTGCCGGCGTTGCGGGTGCGGATGGGGGCTGATCCGTCTGGTCGAAGACGCGCTGGTCGGACGGTGTCGCCGACTGGTCGTCGTTGTGGTGTTCCTGAACGGGGACGGTTACGGGCTGGGGTGACGGTACCTCGGCGAATTCGTCGAGTCGCTCATCAGGGCCTCCGGGGTTGCTGCGGTTGTCCATGTCGAGTCACCTCTTGCTGTGAGTCGTCGGCGAGTGCTGGTTGGCCACGATGGCCGCGGCGACGGGCATCACCCATCACCCCGCCGCGTCAAGCGCGTGAGCTCTGGGGTGCGTTGCCGGGCGAGCCGGGCGAGGTCATCGGCGGCCGGTCCGGTGGCCAGTCCGAGGATGATCCAAGCGATGATGCCCATGGCCGAACTCCCTGTGGCTGTGCATCGATGTCTGCGCGGGATCGTCCTTCCGGACCGGTCGAAGCAGGGAGCCGGTCACCGACCGTTTGCCGGCGCCGACGATCACACTTGTTCCTCTCCAGCCGACACCCGCGGGGGCCGTACCGAAACAGGCGATCAGGGAAGGATCCATCTCCAGAACCGATCACCGGTGTCCCGCGGCGCGCACAGCGGTCAGAGCGCGTGCATCGCACAGCCTCGTCGTGTGGGCGGCGGCTGCCGGAGCGACTTCGCCGGGTGCCGGCTCGGGGGGTGAAGCGTTGCGGCCCAGACCCAGGCAGATCCGCATTGGTCGGGACGAGTTCCCTGCGAGCCCGGCTGTAGATCGCCGGTGGTGATAATCCTTGCTCGAATCGGTGATTTCCGCTCCGGCCAGACGGCTAGATGATCAAAGCACTGTACGCACGAAAACGCTCACGCCGGCGCCCTCGCAACGTGTTCACGCCGCCGCCTCGAACCGGCCGCCCTCTTGTCTCCCGCACCCCCGTAGGAGCCCGGCATGAACACCACGCACACCGCGAGCGCCTCCGCACTCGTGATCGCCGCCCTGATCGAACGGCTCGTGATCGCGCTCACCCCGATCAACGCCGCCACCGACCGCCTCCTGCGCATCACCCCGCTCGCCGAGCGCGCGGGCCTGCGGATCGAGGGCGAGCTCGACCGCTCCACCCTGCCCGCTCTGAGGCGCGCGCTGGCCTCGCCGGCGAGCGGAGACGGCGGCTTCTTCGTGGATCTGAGTGGCCTGGAGTTCATCGACGTCGGCTGCCTGCGCGCCCTCGTCGGCGCCGCCGCCGCAATCCACGACGACGGCTGCGGTGACCATGTTCTGACGCTGTATTCGGTGCCTCCACAGGTGCGACGCCTGCTCGAGCTCACCGGCTGGCACCGGACGCCCGGTCTCCACTTGCAGGCGTCGGCGCGGCCCGGCTGACCCACGCCCGGCCCGGCCCACCCATGAGTCCACCGGCTCCGGGGCTGGGCGCCCTCGGCGGGGGTACCGCCGACCACCTGCGCAGCACCATCACCGCCCTCATCCGGCCCGATCGCGGAGCCTTCGTCCACCGCGAGGCCCGGATCACGGCGCTGTCCCCCGATCGGAGCACCTCATGACCACCCTCCACCTCCGTCCCCGGGCAGGTCTGTGGCTCGTCCCCGCCGCCGCCACTGTCGTGCGCCTGCGCGGTGAGCTCGACCTCGGCACCCGCGAGACGGTACGCGAACGCCTGCAGCACGCCTTGCTCCGCGGCACCAGCCTGCTCATCCTCGATCTGTCCGGGGTGTCGTACTGCGACGCCGCCGGGCTGGGCGTCGTGGTGGACGTCCAGCACCACGCCACCATCGTCGTGGCCAAGGTGTTCCACCAGGCCAACGGCGATCCCCAGCGGTTCCGCACCTTCCTGGTCGCAGGCGGTCTATCTCATCTCGCCCCTCTACCAGCCGGGCAGCCTCAACCTCCACCTCCAACAGCGGCCAGGCGCCGGCGTCTCGTTGACGTGGGGCCTGTGGGTCCTGGATCAGGTGCTGGCCGGACTGCAGGCCGCCGCCGCGAGCGACATCATCCACCTGGACATCAAGCCGCAGAACATCGTGCTGGACGGCCTCACCAACATCAGGATCATCGACTGGGGAATGTCCCAGCCGCACCAGGCGGGCAAGAGTGTCTCCACCGTGGTTCCCGGCGGCACGAAGTGGTTCACCAGCCCCGAGCAACTTGGCGCCGCCGACGCCGCCCCCAGCACTCTGTCCGACCTGTACGGCGTCGGCGCCCTGGCCTGCTGGCTGCTGACCGGCCTGGCGCCGCTGCGGCGCGAGCTCGAAACCGCTGTCGGCGCGGATGCCGGCCTGCTGCAGGTGCGCCACCTGATGCGATCCGGCATCCGGCCTGAACGCGCCGGCCATCTCGCCCTGGACGTGCCCGTACAACTGGGCCGGCTCATCGACCAGTGGCTCAGCTACAACCCTGCCGACCGCACCCCGCCCGGGATGGACCCCACCGCCGCGCTCGGCTGGGCGCGCACGGCCCTGGGCTGACAACCTCCGTAACCGCATCCCGGTGAGAGGCGTTGACCAGAAGTGCCCCGGCCACCTGGCCGAATGGCTGCGGGCGAAGGCTCTGGCCGACCGTGCCTTCGGTTCGGCCACCGCCAGGTGTTCACGTTCGTGGTGGGGTGGCCGGTGCCTGCCGGCGCAGGTCGATGATCGGCTGCAGGAGCCACAGCCAGCAGGTGGCCAGCGCCGCCGCGGCGCCGAACACGATGGCGAGCCAGTTGCCGAGCACGACCTCGGCCACCAGAGCCATCGCGGCGGTGACCGCGACCGCCAGGGAAACGGCACCGGCCAGCCCCAGTTCGTTGGCGCGATGCACGATCTTCTCCTTCAGCCCGGTACGAAACAGCAGCCGGTGCTGAACAGCGGGCGTGATGAAACAGAGCGAGGCTGTCGCCGACCCCGTCAACGCGATGAAGAACAGCCAGAGGCCCGAGGTGTCCACCTTGGCGAAGCCGCTCTGAAACGGCATCGCCAGCAAGAAGGCGAACAGCACCTGCACCCCTGTCACCATGACCCGCAGGCCCTGCAGGAGCTCGGACAATTCACGGTCGATGCGTTCCTTGTGGCTTTCGTCGGCACTGCTCTCCTCGGCCGTCCCGGCAGCCGGTTCGCCATCGGTGAGAAGACGGCTCTGGCTCTCTTGCCCAGGCAACGCCATAGGCCTGACACCTCCGTGAGTTTTCCCGTGGCGCACCACGGGGTGGATCCATCCATCGCGTGTTCCCGGCTCGCGGCCTCCTGAGCGCCCTGCGGCCTACCGGCGGGGACCCACCGTTCCGCGCGGGCGTGTCAGGGGTGATCGAGCGGCAGCCCGAGCACGGACAGGCCGCTGGTCGCCGCCGAGGAGGGCGTCGAACAAGGCGTGATAGTGCGTCATGGCCTGCCGCAGTTCCCGGATGGACACCCCACTGCGGGCAGCGCGCCCGCTGATCTCATGGGCTTGGCGGTAGTGCTCCAGGGTACGGCTGTGCCCCAGCGACAATTCGGAGGCCTGCTGCGCGAAGTCCTCGGTGGCATATCCGCGCTTGGCCATGACGGCCCGTACCAGGAGATCGGCCTCGCTGACCGCAGGGCTCGGCTCGTTCACGAAACGCTCCTGAACCGCGGCCCATCTGTCGGCATAGCCGCGGCGTGCGTCGGGATCGAGCGGTCGTATGTCGAGTGGCCCTGATCGCTCTCGACGGGCCCGCAGCTCACGCTCGGCCGCCCTGCGGTCACCCGCCTCGGCGACGGTGCGTTCGTACTTGGGGCCGAATCGCTCTCGCAGACGATCTCGACGCCTGCGCAACAACAAGGAACCGACAGCCGGCACCACTGCCATCACCCCGACGATGACGGCCACCCACATCACGGTCTCGGCGGACATGACCGCCTCCGCTCCGGTATCGCCGGCGTATCCTGCCCGAAGCCAGGTAACCGGACACTGTCAGTCAACGCCACCCGCCCGGAGACGGATATGGGCGTTCTGAGCAAAGCCCATCGCCGGAGCTGATCGCAGCTCACCCCTCGACGGGCTGAACGGTGCAGCGCCCGGCGGGACCGCCGTCCTCCGTCGAGTGGGCAGCACACCTCGAGGTCACGGCGGATCTGGCCGAGGGTCTTGAGGATCTCCAGGCCGATCGTGATGACGAGTGCCGGCCCGATCACGCGGCGCGGCGGTAAGTGCAGCCGTGGTGGCGCGGTGAGCAGGGCCATGGCCAGCAAGGTGTTGACCCCGAATCCCAGCAC